>NZ_QWUA01000001.1 GCF_003576525.1 Rummeliibacillus sp. POC4
AATTATCTATTATTTAATGGAAATAGTATGGAAAGTGACGGCTGATTAGGGTGTAATTTACCTATTTGCTTCCGCAGTAGCGGGGAAAAGGAAGTCCCTATTAGGTATAATTCACTTAATAGGGACAAGTTGGTGGTTAAATGCATAAACGACAGCCTGAGTACGATCTTGTACTTCTAATTTTGAAAGGATATTACTTACATGAGTTTTTACAGTTTTTAAAGCGATATATAGTTCATCTGCAATATCCTGATTGGTCTTTCCTTGAGCCATCAATAAAAGCACTTCTTGTTCTCGGTCAGTTAAATCTTCATGAAGTGGTTTTTCTTTATGGCGCATTCGTTGCATCATTTTATTTGTTACTTCTGGTTCTAAAATCGGTTGTCCATTATAAGTACTTCGGATAGCATCGGCAATTTGTTTTGCATTTGTTGTTTTTAATAGGTAACTGATTGCACCAGCTTCTAGGGCAGGGTAGACTTTATCATCATCCAAGAAACTAGTGACAATCATTATTTTAGCTTCTGGCCATTCTTTTATAATAGCCTCTGTTGCTTCGGAGCCAGACATGATAGGCATAACCATATCCATTAAAATGACATCCGGACGGTGTTGCAGAGATAAATCGACGGCTTCTTGACCATTTGTAGCTTCAGCAACAACAGTCATATCAGACTGAGCTTGTAAGTATGCTGAAACACCAATGCGTACCATCTCGTGATCATCAGCTAATAGAATTCGAATCATTTTTTAATAACTCCTTTTCTACTGGAATTTGTATTTCAATGACAGTACCTTGTGATGGAACAGAAACAATTTTACAGGTACCACCAATTTCAACAGCACGTTCTTCTATATTATGCAAACCGTAGGAGCCTGCTTTCTCATCAATCGTTTCAAAGCCAATACCATTATCACGTACTCGGAAGATGACACGTTCATTGCGCTCCACAAGCAATAATTCTAGTTCTGTTGCTTTTGCATGTCTTAATGTATTAGACAAAGTTTCTTGAGCAATTCGGAATAAATGATCCTCGGCACCTTTTGAGAGATGTACATCTTCAAGACGGTATTTAATCGTAAAGGTTACTTTTTGCTGTAACTCAATAAGCAAGTCTTCTAAACCTTTTGAAATCGATTTGTCTTTTAATGCTGCAGGACGAAGGTGTAGTAATAATGCTCTCATTTCAAGTTGTGCTTGTTGTACGATTTGTTCAGTTTGAAGTAGAGTTCTTTTTGTGTCATCTGACAAATCTGCTGAAACTGTTTCATTCACTGTTGAAAGTAACATAGATGCAGCAAAAAGTTGTTGGGAAACAGAATCATGTAGTTCTCTCGCCAATCGTTGTCGTTCTTGAACAATGCGTTCTTGAATAATGAGATCTTGGTTGACAGCTTTATCATTGGTCATTTTTTGTAAACTTTTCCGTTGCGTACTGATTAATTCTTTTGTAGAAGTTAATGATTTTTGTAAGCTAGCATTAATCTCGAATGTTTCAAGCGACTGATTATCATTTTTCACTGCATTTTGTAAGGCTAATTCGAATTGTTGTTCTTTTTGATGTGTTAGAAGGAGACTCCAAGTAGCAATACAAACGCTAAATAGTAAACATAAAGAAATGAATAAAACAACAATTGGTAGATTCCAGTAGCGTGATACCCAAAGACCTTCCCATTTAGATAACGTATTTCCATATAAAAGAAAGAAAATAGCTGTTAATAAGATTAGTTCAAAAAACAAGGTTGTAAGTGTACGAGTTAGAAATTTTGTCATTGACGAATCACCTCAACATCTCCAAATAATGTTGATACGGTGATGATTAGTTCGGTAGATGCCTCTTCTATTAAATCATACCCATCTCGAAGTGTAATTGTGTCATTCCAAATTCTAGGATAAGCATTGCCGAAACATTTAGCATCTCCAACAAATGTATTATAGTGGAGTCGAACAGGGATTTCGTATGGAACAATAATCCTGACTTTCCCAAATCCTTGTCGAATAGAAATTAGGGAAGTACCTTTTGGCAAAACAGTTTGAGTTGTATCAATATACAAATCACCTACAAAACTTTGAATATGCACATCTTGCCATTCGTAAGATTGAAGTGGTGTATTTTGAAATGAAAAAAGTTTATTTTTAATAGGTTTCGTAACAGATTGTTGTGTAACTGGCTTAGAAAATGATATATGGACAGGGTCGCCTTTTTTCATCTTCCATAACACATACAATAATGTGGCTACAACAATGATACGTAGACTCCACATAGATGTGAGTGCAATCGCTATACATATGACGCCAGACCAAAAAAGCCATTTTCGTCTTTTGCGCATACTTATATAAATGAAAAATGCACCAAGAACAACAAACATAATGCTGCCGTTTTCAAAAAAGGTTGATTCCGTAAAAATAAGCAGGAATGCAATAAGAGTTAGCATTGTGAGTTTGTTCGTTGAAAACTGCGTCATAGATGTCCCTCCTTTAAACATTTCGCATAATCTGATGTAAGACTGACCTAACTGATGGGAGTTTCATTACATATAAGGGAAAAAAGAGAAGGTTTCCCTTCTCTTTTTAAGTATAACGGTAGTCCTCTAGAAGTCTAGTTATTGTGGTGATTCAAGAGTTTCTTTTTTTGTCATTTTTTTCTCAAGTTGAGCTAAACGTTCTTCCATAGAAGTAATTTCATGTTGCTGATCAATTTTTTGACCAAGACGATCAATGTAATTTTCCATTTCTTCAAATGTATCAAGTCTATCGTTAATAGAGCCTGTTGTTTCTGGATGAAGGATATGGTCCATTTGGTTATGTGCTCGAACGACATTCTCCTTTCCCATTAGTTGTAGTTGACGGAGTTTCATATCTTTAATCTTATGTTTCATTTCTTCATATTTGCGTTCTAGCCCAAATAACTCTTCGGTTGTTTTATCTATACTTGTTTTTATAATGATACTGCGTTGTTCATAGGCAGCCATTTCTTGTTCTGCAAAACCGATTAAGTCTTGTTCACCACTTAGCTTTGCTAATTCTAATTGAGCTTTACGTTTGTTATGCATTTCATTTGCAACTTCAAGTTCTTTTTCAAGCTTTTGTTTTAAAGCTCCTTGTCTTTCTAGCCATTTCCCAGTTTCTTCTGTTTGTTTTTCTGCTTCGCGAATGTATTGGTTTAACATCGCAATTGGATTTTTTTCTTCTTTTTTGTCAAATAGACGATTCAAATCCGCCTCGATTGTATATTTCAAACGTTGTAGTAAGTTCACCATGTTGGTCCCTCCAATTATTTAGATAATTCGTTCCATTGATTTTCAAAGTTTGTAAATGGATCCTCTGATTTTGGTGCAACAAATGATTCGCTAGAAGAACTGCCCCATTTGTGTACGATGTACCACAAGATAGCAATTGCTGCTAAGCCGATAAATCCTGGAATATTTGCAGTTGCTGTCAATAAACCAGCAATAGCAACGAGTGCCCACACAACTTTTGCGAATGTGGAGTTACTTTTCAAATAGAAGTGCACTCCTGCATAAAGAATAGCTGCTGAAATGGCTAGTCCTGATAAAGCTCCTAAAGAGCTTAGAATTGTGATGGCTGCTATAATACCGATGATCAATAAACCAAATTTTTTCATTGGTTATTTCCTCTCCCTTCGTTTGTATTTCTATCATAAGAGGAAATTGAATTTCTCTAAACGGTCTGGAAATTGATTTTTATCTAAGTCTAGAGGCTGAGCCAATCTAAGACTAGTTATTGTTTGTATTTTTCTATCCATTAAATGTAAAATACTTACATATGATATTAAAGGAGAATATATTCAATAATGAAGAAAATAATGGCAGTTTCTATATTTTTCATTTTATATAATGTAGTTGTCTTTTATCTTGGTTGGAATGTTTACCATTGGTTGCACGGTGCTTTTCATGTAAGTAATCCACTGGTATTTTCAGCTATCTGGCTTTATATGGCTTATAGTATTATTCTTAGCAATATCAATGAGCAGTTTCGAATTACAAAAGTAGTAAGTTGCTATTGGCTGATTGTAATGGAATATGGATTATTATTATTTCCAATCGCTAATTTATTGTTATGGTTTTTCCCCTCATTTCATATGATTTGGGTAGGGTATGTAATATTTAGCATTTTTGCTTTAATCATTATATTTGGATCATACATGGCATACTCACCGATAATACGTACAAAGACAATTCAGATTAGAAAGTATAGCAATGAAAGAAAAAAATATCGTATAGTGATTGCTTCTGATTTTCATCTTGGAATCTTATCGAATAAGAGACTATTACAAAAGTTTGTTTCACGTTCAAATGCTGCAAAGCCGGATATTGTATTTCTTGTAGGAGATATCGTAGACGATCATCCATATTGGTATAAGGCATATCAGATGGATGAAGTCATGAAGACATTAAAAGCTACATATGGTATTTATGGTGTACTAGGAAACCATGAATATTATGGCAAACAGATTCCGCTATTTATAGATGAGATGGAAAAATCAGGCGTAAAAATTCTACAAGATGAAACAATTTGTGTAGCAAATACGTTTTATGTAACTGGAAGAGAAGATAAAACAAATAAGGATCGTAAATCTTTAGAGCAATTATCTAAAGCTGTGGATGACCAATTTCCTTGGATAGTGATGGATCACACACCTTCGGATTTAGAAACACCTGTAAATCTTGGAGTAGACGTGCATCTCTCTGGACATACCCATTTGGGACAAATGTGGCCGAATCAATGGATTACTCGTAAACTATTCGAACTAGATTATGGCTATCTTTTGAAAAAATCTACTCATATTATTGTTTCATCAGGTTTTGGCTTTTGGGGTCCACCTATTCGTACGAATAGTAGAAGTGAAATGTGGGTTGTAGATGTTGAGTTAGTGGACTAATCATTAATGAAACTTTAAGTTTGCTTTTTCTTTTCATATGTTATGATAGTTTTGTTTGTAATGAAAGGTAATCATTCAACAAAGTAAAATAAAAAATAATTAAGGAGATACTATGGACTTTTTAGAGCTATTAAAATCCATTATTTTAGGATTTGTAGAAGGAATGACAGAATTTGCTCCAGTATCATCTACAGGTCATATGATTATTGTGGATGACATGTGGTTAAAAACAAAAGAGTTTTTAGGAGAATCTTCTGCCAATACTTTTAAAATTGTTATTCAGTTAGGGTCCATCCTAGCTGTTGTAGTTGTCATGTGGAAACGAATGTTAAGTTTGATAGGTTTATATCATCTTGAAGGACAGAAACCACATCACAGATTTAATTTATTGCATGTTATTATGGGGATTATTCCTGCTGGTGTATTAGGGGTATTATTAGAAGATTATATCGATAGTTATTTATTTGGGATTAAAACAGTAATCATTGGATTATTTGTTGGTGCGATTTTGATGATTGTAGCAGATAAATTTGGACCAAAAAGACCTAAAGTAACTTCACTTGATGATCTCTCTTATGTCCAAGCTTTTAAAGTAGGACTTGTACAATGTCTATCATTATGGCCAGGATTTTCACGCTCAGGTGCTACAATTTCTGGCGGTGTATTATTAGGATTAGATCACCGAACAGCATCAGATTTTACATTTATCATGGCTGTTCCAATTATGGCGGGTGCTAGTGGTATTTCACTTTTAAAACACTGGGATGAGATTAACTTTGGGGACATGGGTTTCTATGTTGTAGGATTTATAAGTGCATTTATCTTTGCATTAATCTCTATTAAATTCTTCTTGAAACTTATTTCAAAAGTAAAATTAGTGCCATTTGCAATCTATCGTATTGTATTAGCCATTGTACTATCATTCTTCGTATTTATGTAAAAGGGATGCGGATAGTGGAGTTTAGATTTGACTACCGCAGGAGTAATACATTATAACGGATATTTTTTATTGAAAGAAGGGTCTGCCCTGTAAGTTTTCTACTTATAGGACAGTCCTTTTATTTTTGTTTATTATAAAGAATAAGATTATCATCTTTATCAATTGCCGGTTTATTCTCATTATATTTTCATAAAAACATGCTACGATAAAAGTAAAACTTTTAAATATGGAAATCTAAATTATTTAAAAGTTCATCACAGTAAATGGTAGGTGAAGAATTTGGCAGAACGAATTTTAATTATAGAAGATGAAGAGAAAATAGCGCGTGTCCTACAATTAGAATTAGAGTTTGAAGGGTATGAGACGGGTATTGCTTATACAGGTTCAGATGGACTTATATTATACAGAGAACAACAATGGGATCTAATCTTGTTAGACATCATGTTACCCGTTATAAGTGGGATTGATGTCTTAAAAAGAATAAGAGCTACAGAATACTCAACACCAATCATTATGTTAACTGCAAAGGATGAACTCGAAGATAAAGTGACAGGATTAGATCTCGGGGCAAATGATTATATTACAAAACCTTTTGAAATTGAAGAATTATTGGCGAGAATTCGAGTAGCATTAAGATTTCAAAAAGAAAAACAAAAAAACGATGTTAAGGACATAAAAAAAGATATCTATTTTCATGAATATGGTGGACTTTCAATGCATGAAAAAACAAGAGAAGTAAATAAAGACGGACTATCAATCGATTTAACTCCGCGAGAATTTGAATTGTTATTGTATTTACTCAAACATCCAAAACAAGTTTTAACGCGTGAGCAAATATTAGATAGGGTGTGGGGATATGATTACTATGGAGATACAAATGTAGTAGATGTATACATTCGATACGTACGCCAGAAAATAGACAAAGGGTCTAACAATCCGCTCATACACACAGTACGTGGTGTGGGTTATGTTCTAAAGGAAAAGACACATGAAACTTAAATCGAAAATTCATATATTCTCGACAATTTTAATGCTTATTATTCTAGTAATTATGACTGTCGGCATCTACTTTATGTATGAGAAAATGGCTTATGATACAGAGTATAGACAACTGTTAGAGGAATCGCAGGAACTTGTGACTTCTATTAGTCAAACTAGCGGCATTAATGATCCGGCGACAATTTTACGAGCTTATATACCTACTAATGGAGCTATTCGAATTATTGACCAAAAAGGAAAGCAACTAGTAGCTGTTCAATCTATGGAAGGTATCGAATCCTATAAACCGCAATTGAACACAAAGAGCTATCAAGTTGAAGAATACAAAGGTATAGCCATTCTCTCTCTTAATGTACCAGTTGTTTGGAAAGACGGTTCTGTTGTATATGTTCAAATTATGCAATCAATGAAAAATGTAGCGAGAACACTTTCGCTATTAAGACTGGTACTGAGTGGAATGACTATTATAGCCACGATTTTCGTCATGCTTTCAAGTATGACGCTTGCTAAAATAGTACTTCTACCAATTCAAAGATTAACAGCTACTATGAAAAGAAGTAGTCAATCAGGAACATTTGAGAAAATTGTTATACGTAAGCAAGGAAAAGATGAATTAGGGGAAATGAGTTCAACGTTTAACAATATGATGTCACAGCTTGAACAAAATTACCGTAAGCAAGAGCAATTTGTTTCCAATGCTTCGCATGAATTAAAAACACCACTTACAGTGATTGAAAGTTATGCAAGACTTCTTAAACGTCGGGGATTTGATAATAAAAAGGTAGCGGAAGAATCAGTAGAGGCTATATTAAGTGAATCTATTCGTATGACAGAAATGATTCAACAAATGCTTGAACTTGCAAAAAATAAAGAAAATGCACCTTTAAAAAAGGAACAGATTGATATATATCAATTATTACAACAGACATTACAACAAATGCGTCAAACTTATAAAAGAGAATTTTATCTTTATGGAAAAGGACCTATGTTGGTAAATACAGATCATCAGAAGATGAAGCAACTCTTATTTATTTTCCTTGAAAATGCAAGACGTTATAGTAATGACGAAATACATGTACATTTATCTGAAGAACCTTACATTATTAAAATTCAGGATTATGGGGATGGGATTGCCGAAGAGCATATTCCACATCTTTTTGAAAGATTCTATCGAATAAGTGAAGATCGAAATCGCAAAACAGGTGGGACTGGCTTAGGCCTTGCTATTGCCAAAGAAATTGCTGACCAGTTAAATATCAGCATATCAGTAGAAAGTACAGTAGGGGTAGGTACCACCATGATATTGACTTTTAATGAACAAAAGGAGGTACCAAATGAGAAAAGTTAAACATTTGTCACTCCTAACAATTATTATATTAGCTATTGCGGCGATTTTCAGTGTTTGTTTAATGTGGAATCATGAGTCTACTGAAAATAGAAAATCTACTGAGGAAGTTTATAAAAGTATTGAAACGATGTATGGTGGAGAAATTGTCTCCTTTAAAAACAATGGTGATGAGTACGCAATGGAATTATCAAAAAATGGGGCGAACTATCATATTGAAGTGAGAGCGAAAGACGGCAAAGTACTTCAGATGAAAAGAACAGATCTAGATGGTTTAAAAAAGGAAGATATTTTGTCTAAACAGGAAGTTAATCGAGTTATAAAAAATCATTATAATGGAAGAATTGAGAGTGAGCTTTTAAATACATGGCAAAATGAAATGGTGTATCAAATTCAAGTCACTGCTCAATACAAAAAACTGAATATTATTGTAGACGCGATTACAGGTGAAATTTTATCTGAGACTCGTGTTAATTTGAATGCTAAAAATACTGCTATAAGTAAAAAAGAAGCACAGCAGATTGCTATAAAGAAATTGAATGGTACGATTCAAAATACCACTTACTATGAGACAAGCAGTGGTGGATATTATTTAGTCAAAATAGAGAAAAAAGGTATAAACAAAACTTTTCAAATACACGGTGTATCGGGGAAAGTAATGTCAATTACGAATGATTAATTTTCTCACCAAAATCTAATGTTACTCTATCAGTATTTTCATTTTAGTTGTATATAGTAAATGTAACAAAAGGAGGCGGAAATGATGAAAAAGACAATCATTGCATTAGCAATTACAGGTTCTTTAGTAATATCAGGAGTAGTTGGAGTAGCAGCAAAATATTCGGCAAAACAAGACATTTTATCGTCTCAAGAAATTTCTAAGAAGGCTCTAAGTTATGTAAAAGGAAAAGTATATAAGGTGGAGCTAGACCATGAAAATATGGGACCTGTTTATGAAGTAGAAGTTAAAGGACCCAAAGCAAAATATGAGCTGAAATTAGACGCCAAAACAGGTGAACTTTTAAAAAAATCAACCGAATATTATACGACAACACTTGGTAATAAATTTATAGGTCTAGAAAAAGCAAAACAAATAGCCCTTAAATCTGTTAAGGGAACGATTCAAAAGGCAAAATTTGATAAAGAAGATAGTGTATATGAAATAGAAATTATTAAAGGAAAATACGAATATGAATTTGATATCGACGCATATACAGGGAAGATTTTAAAAAAAGAAAAAACAAAATTTTCTTCTAAAAGTGATCGAGCGATTAGTTTGAGTAAAGCAAAACAAATTGCTTTAAGTTCTGTTGATGGTGTTGTTCAAACAGCTCAATATCATCCAAGTAAAGGAATATATATAGTTCATGTTAAAAAGAATGCCAAAACATATGAACTTCATATTGATGCGGAAACAGGAAGAATTATCGATCAACAATCGAATAATTCAACATTATCAAATGCTGGCTTAAGTATTGGAAATGCTGAAGAAGTTGCCCTTAATGCAGTTGGTGGTGGCTCAATCATAACGTCTAACTTAGATAGTGAAGATGGTGTTTATGAAGTCAAAGTAAGAAACGGAAAATATGAATATGAACTTGAAATTGATGCTACATCAGGTGAAATTCTTAAACAGCAAAAAGAAGCCGTAGAATACAATTCGTTAAGTGATTCCACAGCACTGATTGGTGTGGAAAAGGCAAAACAAATCGCACTATCGAAAGTTTCTGGAACTATCTCATCTGCAACCTATGACCAAGAAGATGGTGTATATGAAGTATCAGTAATCTCGAATGGGTATGGATATGATTTTGATATAAATGCTCAGACAGGTGAGATTATTAAGCAAGAACAAGAAAAAGTTGATAACGTTACTACTAATAATAATTCATCTTATATTACGTCACAACAAGCTTCTCAAATTGCGTTATCAAAAGTAAAAGGAACTGTTACTAAAATTGATTTAGAAGATGGAGTTTATGAAGTAGAGATTAAAGATGGTACTTATGAATATGAACTTGAAATTGATGCTCAAACAGGTGAAGTTTTAAGTTTAGAGAAAGATTATGAAGATTGATAAAATAGTAAAATAACTATCCAATTCGTTTTAAGTACATGAATTGGGTAGCTTTTTTATTTTTTTTAAATGTCCTTATTCTATGCATTAAAATAGGTTGGTGTATTTTGTTTGACAAAATATAGAATAAGTTTGTCGTGCTTTTTCTTTAATTTTGCAAATAGACTTGTATTAAGTAAACACAATATGTTAGATTGTATTTATATCAAAAGCACAATATATAGTATGAAACGAAGATTGGTACCAGTAATGGTTTAAAAGGGAATTCGGTTCAACGCCGAAGCTGTCCCCGCAACTGTAAGTGTGGACAATTGTCAAATAACCACTGAGCAATGCTTGGGAAGGATGACAAATTGGATGAAACACAAGCCAGTAGACCTACCAGTATTTTCGTTACAACACTTTCTTCGGGGGTTGAGAAGTGGAAGTACATATTTCACAGCATATTTCGTATGTTTTTTGCTGTGGTTTATTTGTTTCCATTTCAATTAGAGCGATCGTTAGTCGAAGAAGACTGATGATCGTTTTTTATTTTGACTAATAAAATCATTTGTATAAAAGGAGACGACAATATTGGTAACAATGATTGATGAAAAAGAAATAGTATTGCAGCGTTTGGAAGATGAATTTGGTAAAGAAGAAATCAGTCCATTACGACGCAAACATGAACGTTTTGAAAAAAAACATCCCAATGCCGCAGAAAATGAATGGACAAAGGCACTAGCTTTAGACGCATTAAGCTTTTTAGACGAAGAAGAACCGTATTGGACATTTGTTGCAGCACGTCTTTTACTAATGGAAATTTATAAAGAAGCTGCTGACAACCGACAAGTTTCAATAGAGAATGTGTATAAAGTGTTCACTGAACATATTCATAAGTTCGTTGCGAAAGGTCTCTACAACCCAATTTTAGTGAATGCTTATTCAAAAGATGAATTACAACAATTAGCGAAAGAATTAGAACCAAAGAGAGATCAATTATTTACTTATATAGGGTTAAAGACGTTGATGGATCGCTACGTCACACGTGATTTTGATAAGAAACCTATTGAATTACCGCAAGAGCGTTGGATGGTTATTGCCATGACCCTAATGCAACAAGAAAAAGAGAACAGAATTGAAAAAGTAAAAGAAGCTTATTGGGCAATGAGTAATCTTTATATGACGACAGCAACGCCAACATTAGCAAATGCAGGGAAAACACATGGCCAACTATCAAGTTGCTTTATCGACACTGTAGATGATAGTTTACAAGGTATTTATGACTCTAACACAGACGTAGCAACACTTTCAAAATTTGGAGGCGGTATAGGTGTGTACATGGGCAAGGTTCGTAGCCGTGGATCATCTATTCAGGGATTCAAAGGGGCATCAAGCGGCGTTATTCCATGGATCAAACAACTAAATAATACAGCTGTATCAGTAGATCAACTCGGACAACGCCAAGGTGCCATTGCTATTTACTTAGATGTATGGCATAAGGATATTTTTTCATTCCTAGATTTGAAATTAAATAACGGCGATGAACGAATGCGTGCACATGATATTTTCACTGGTGTCTGTTTACCTGATATTTTCATGGAAGCTGTAGAGAATCGTGAAGACTGGTATTTGTTTGATCCACATGAAGTCCGTACAGTAATGGGATTTGACCTAGAGGATTCATACGATGAAAAACGTGGAGAAGGGTCATTCCGTAACAATTATTTAGCATGTGTTAATAATCCACTATTATCTCGAGATGTTGTACCTGCGATTGATATTATGAAAAGGATTATGCGTAGTCAGTTAGAAACAGGAGTGCCATTTATGTTCTATCGTGATGAAGTCAATCGTAAAAATCCGAACAAACATAAAGGAATGATCTACTCGTCTAACTTATGTACTGAAATTGCACAAAACATGTCTCCTACAGAATTTGAATCGGTAGAGCTTGAAAATGATATCATTGTTACTCGTCGTAAAGCTGGAGATTTTGTGGTATGTAATTTATCATCTATTAATTTAGGAAGAGCTGTTCCAGCAAATGTATTAGAACGACTAATTCCCATTCAAGTTCGCATGCTCGATAATGTTATTGATTTGAATAATATTCCTGTAAAACAAGCTGCACTAACAAACGAACGCTATAGAGGTATTGGTCTTGGTACATTCGGTTGGCATCATCTATTAGCAGTCTCAGGTATTGCTTGGGAATCGGAAGAGGCAGTCCAATTTGCGGATAAATTATACGAGAAAATCGCCTATTTAACAATTCAATCCTCTATGAAACTTGCAGAAGAAAAAAGTGCATATCCATTATTTGAAGGGTCTGATTGGCATACAGGTAGTTACTTTGAAAGTCGTGGCTATCATGATGAAAAATGGACAGACCTCAAACAAAAGGTAGCACAAAAAGGAATGCGCAATGGCTATGTAATGGCTGTTGCACCAAATTCTACAACATCTATAATTGCTGGAAGTACAGCAAGTATCGATCCTATTTTCCAAAAAAGTTATTCTGAAGAGAAAAAGGATTATAAAATCCCAGTAACTGTTCCAGATTTAAATGAAAAAACAACTTGGTACTATAAATCGGCCTATTTCATCGATCAAAATTGGACGATTAAACAAAATGCAGCACGTGCTCGACATGTTGACCAAGGAATTTCATTAAATTTATATGTTCAAAACACAGTAAAGGCGAAAGACTTACTAGCACTTCATCTAAATGCATGGAATAGCGGCGTCAAAACAACTTACTATGTTCGCTCTACATCCGTTGAATTATTAGAATGTGAATCTTGTGCTAGTTAATGGGGGAGATAAAAATGACTGAAGTAAAAAAACGTGTGTTAATGGATAAAGAAGCACCGAACCGCTCAACTAAAATTGTCAATGGCCGTTCTTCTAATATACTAAACTGGGATGATGTTCAATTTAGTTGGGCATATCCAAAATATAAAAAAATGCTAGGTAACTTCTGGACACCATTTGAGATTAATATGAGTAACGATATCAAACAATTTCCACAGTTAACAACTGATGAACAGCAAGCGTTTAAGAAGATTATTGGTTTACTAGCATTGCTAGATAGTATCCAAACCGATTATGCAGGCCGTATTGCTGATTATTTAACAGATTCAAGTCTCAACGCATTGATGATTATTTTGGCGCAACAAGAAGTCATTCATAATCATTCTTATTCTTACATTTTGTCTAGCCTTGTTTCAAAAGATGAGCAAGATGAAGTGTTCGATTTCTGGCGTACTGAACCTGTTCTTGAAAAGCGTAATGACTTTGTGATCAAAGGATATAAACAATTCGCAGAAGAACCAACTGTAGAGCATATGCTAGATTCGATTGTGTATGATGTTATTCTAGAAGGTCTATTCTTCTATTCGGGCTTTTCATTCTTTTATCACTTGGCACGCAATCAAAAAATGGTCGCAACAAGTACAATGATCAACTACATTAACCGTGATGAACAATTGCATGTAGATCTGTTTGTGAAAATATATAAACAATTGTTAGAGGAATACCCAGAGTTTAATACAGCTGAACGAGCAGAAAAAGTAGAAGCAATCTTCCGTGAAGCGGCTGAGCTTGAAATTGAATGGGGTCGAGAAGTGATAGGGGATAAAATTGATGGTCTAGATATTGAAGATGTAGAAGATTATATATACTTTTACGCAAATGTTCGTTGCAACCAACTTGGTTACGAACGTCCATTTGAAGGATATCGCAAAAATCCGATGAAATGGATCAAAGCTTACGAAGATGTGGACCTTGGCAAAACGGATTTCTTCGAGCAACGTTCACGTCAATATGTGAAAGTCAATGTTCAAGACAATGGTTTTGACGAACTATAACTCTTGATAACGAGAAAGTGCTGCACCAATTCAAGGATTGGACAGCACTTTCTTGTGTTAGTTTTCCTTTTTAATCATCACGAAAAGACAAAGAATAATAGGTAAAATGAGTAAAGCTGAAGATGCAATTCCGTAAGAGATAGAAGTGTATAATGCTATTACACCAATAATGGGGCCACCAACAATTTGTCCAATGGCATCCAATTGGCCGAACATCGACAAAGCTGTAGCTCTACCTTTTGATGCTAGTCTTTCATTGGTCATTGTACTGGATATAGGGTAATAAACTTTTCGTAAAGTGCTAGCCATCAAATATGTTATGATTGCGAGCGTAAAATATGAGCTAAAAGCAAAAATAAGTACCATAATGGTTAACAAACTATTTGTAATTAGAAGAATTACAGAATAGTTTTTATGAATGTGACGTTCTATATATTTCAAAATAATCATATTCAGCAAAAAGGTAAAGGCATAAAAAGCACCAAACCAATAGACAGATGTTTCTTCAGATAAATGGAAGTCCTCGATAAAACGTGCTCCCCATAGCCGATCGTAACCTTCACTTGCTAATCCCCATAGTACGGTTATAACTGCCAAACTTATGAGTATCGTATTGCCTCGAATTTGATTAGCACCATCTCGAATCGTAATGAATAAATGACGGATTGTCGTAATATCTTTTGAATGAGTTACTTTGATAAACTTTGTTTCTGGCATGATTAAAAACGCGCCCAAAGACAATAGGATGAGCATTATACCCGCAATAATAATCGAAATCTTGACCGAGAATAGTGTAGCTAGGCAAACGCTAATTAAAATACCTAGAAATTGCCCCAATGATTCAAACTGTGCACCTTTCAAAAATACAGAATTTAAGTCTTTTCCATTTAGTTCATCTGCGATCCAAGCTTCTTCCGCACCACTTATAAATGTCCAACCAATACCCCATAGTCCAGAAGCAATGGCAATTGACCAAAATGAAGGAAAAGTCCCTTCAAACACATGTGCAATACCAATGATTAAAGTTCCGATGAATAATGATCGCTTACGACCAAAATGATCTGCTATTAACCCTGTAGGTATTTCAAATAAAAAAATAGTGGCTTCTAGAATTGTGCCTATAAGAACAAGTTGGAGAGCATTAAGATTGGCATCTACAACATAATAGAGTGCATTAACCGTAAATACAATTTGTATGAACAATGAGCGTAAACTCGTAACAGTATAATAGATATTTTGTATCTTCAATTTTTTTCCTCCGATTAAATAGGATATCGGAGGTCAAACTCTCAAAAATTAAGACAGTATGTCCTCCGATTTAATGTTGAAAGTTTGTATGAATCTTTTCATATTCGTCACTCCTTCGATAAATTTAGAATTATTATAACATTTAAAATAACAATAATGGAAAATTTTTAATATAACTAATAACATGAATCTTAAATAAGGGAAATTTGAATAAGATGTAGTAGTTCAATATAAAAATACGCTTCTCCATTTTAATGAAGAAGCGTATTTTTATTTTAGAACACATCTAGACCATGAAATTTAAATGACATTAACTTAAGCTGATGTTTACCAAAGTTTAAAACCTTTTGAACCAATAGGGGAATTCTCAATGATATTGTAAATCGGAAATGTATAGGCAATCAGGATTAAAGCAGCTAATATAACAATCCATACTTTAAAATTTTCCAATATGGGAGGCGTCTTTTCAGCTTGAGGAGCCAATTCAGCGATTGGAAATTCTTGCTCACCTTTAGGTGTAAACCACCACAGGCTTACACAAATATAAAGAAAAATAATTATTCCTATAAATAAGAATGTACCTCCAATTGCTTGAGCAATTTGATACGATGCCCAAGTCTCTGCGATTTCAGCACCGCCATAGTTAGAAAAAGCGGACCTTCTTGGTGCGCCCAGCAACCCCTCAAAATGCATGCCAATCGCCAGAAATAACATACCAACAGCCCAACAAATTGTTTGAATGATTCCTAATCTATTCAATGAGGGAGTGAAGATTCTTCCTGTTAAATGTGGTATTAACCAATAGGATGCGCCGAAAAATGTCAAAACGGCAGTTGTGGCGAGAGTTAAATGGAAATGACCAGTTACCCAAATCGTATTATGAACAACTTGGTTCATCTGGAATGAGGCATTGATAATACCACCAGCCCCACCAGGGACAAAAGCAACCATACCTACAAATGGTGCAAGAAAACGAGCATCGCCCCAAGGCAACTTTTTTAGCCAACCAAACAAACCGGTTGCACCAAGCTCACGACCACGCATCTCAAATGTCGCGAACATAGAAAAAGCTGTAATCATAGACGGGATAACAACCATCATCGTTAAAACAACTTGTATATATTTTGATGGACTATCAATTCCGGGGTCTGTTAGTTGATGGTGAATTCCCACTGGAATAGAAAATAATATGAACATGATAAATGACAATCGAGCTAATCCATCTGAAAATATTTTTCCTCCAATAATTTTAGGAATAACACAATACCATACCATGTATGCTGGTAATAACCAAAAGTAGACAAGAGCATGTCCAAAATACCAAAACAGAGTTCGGGTCAATAATACATCTACACGTTCTACTAAGCCGAAGGACCAAGGTAATAGTAAGAATACGACTTCAATTGCTACCCCTAAAGTTGCGACTACCCAGAGTAAGCTATTACAAACAGCCATAAAAGATATTAAGGGAGTAGTTTTGCGCGGATTCTCTTTACGCCATTGTTCCCAACGTAGACAATGTCCCATAAGATCAACCCACGATCCAATAATAAGTAGTGCTAACCCAAGATAGAAGATCCAATGTGCTTTTAAAGGAGCGTAAAAAGTATAAAGAACAGATGCCTCATTTAGTAAAATCATAATGGTTGCCATAATTGTCCCAATCGTCATTAGCCAAAAACCAATCCATCCGAGTATTCTTTGTGTATCTGAAAGTGCACCAGAAGTTCTACTTACAGCAGCAGTTTGAAAGCCTAGGATAAAAAAGGTAGTGAAGACAAGGGCTAATAATACACCGTGAATCGTTAGAATTTGATAATAACCTAATGGTGCAGGTAGTTCAAAATACCCCGAGCGAACAAGTACTTGCAGAAGCCCTGCAGTAGCTCCCAAAAGTAGAGCTATAAATGCAACATACATGTGAGCTAATACGAGATGAGCATCTTTGTTGTCTACTTTTAATACACCAGCAGTTTTAGCAGAAAAACTTTCTGTTGGTTTTTGCTTTTGTTTCTTCATTTAATCCACCACCTTTAACATTGAATGCATTTGAGCATGTCCCACACCACAATATTCGTTACAAACAATTAAATAGTCACCAGCTTTATCAACAGTTGTCGTATATTCAGAGATATATCCGGGCTCTGCCATCATATTGACATTCGTACCAGCAACTTCAAATCCATGAATGACATCTTTAGAAGTAATGATGAATTTAACTTTTGATCCCTTAGGAACATGCAATTCAGCTGGATTATAATAAAAAGCGGAGGCTACTAATACCACCTCATAATCCCAATCCTTCCCTGATACTCTGTGGACGCCAGGATTATTGAAAGGAGCGATTTCATCAACTTTTTCATAGTTGATCGTTTTTATAGAACTTGGTGGATGGCTCCCATAATGGAATGCCATTATACCCGTTATTAAGAGAAATACAATAAGAGAGGCACCACCAAAAATAAGCCAATATTTCTCATATTTGTGTAGATGCATTAACTAACCTTCTTTCCAATTCCTAAATAAAATTTAAAACCGATCAAGATATATTTTTAGAATAGATGACCAAGTCATAATGATAAAAATGCCTAGTGCTATTACAAAGAAAAAGGTTCCTTTTAGATTAGCATCTGGTTGTTTTTTGTCTCCCATAATGGACCTCCAATAATGAATTTTTCTAGTGATAGTTCGACAAGATATGCTAACATACTACCCATTTTTATAAATGGACATTCAAGAAAGAGATTATTGATGTAAGTCTATAGGATGATTCATAACAGATACTTTTAGAAAAAATAAAATGCTCCACACTATCTTCTTTTCAAGAAAATAATGTGAAGCACAAATATGTTATACACTTTTTGGTTTTGTAGTGTGGTACTACATCTCTACGGAACAATTAGTTTCCCGTTGAAGACTAGTTATCACTAAACATGTTAAAGAAACCACCAAGCCCTTTTTCATCAGAAGAAGGACCTCCTGGAGTTTGGGGAGCTGCTGCGAATACTCGACTTGCTAAACGGCTAAATGGTAATGATTGAATCCATACTGTACCAGGACCACTAAGAGTTGCAAAGAATAGCCCTTCACCACCGAATAATGCAGTTTTTACGCCGCCAACTGCTTCAATATTATAGTCGACAGAGCCTGTCATTGCGACAAGACATCCTGTATCGACTCGAAGCTTTTCGCCCGGTTGAAGATCTTTTCGGATAATTGTACCTCCAGCATGGACAAAAGCCATACCGTCGCCTTCTAATTTTTGCATAATAAATCCTTCGCCACCGAAGAATCCAGTACCTAACTTTCTTTGAAATTCGACTCCGATTGAAACACCTTTAGCCGCTGCAAGAAATGCATCCTTTTGACAAATAATTTTGCCATTAAATACGCTTAAATCCATTGGAATGATTTTCCCTGGATAAGGTGCTGCAAACGAAACATGTTTTTTACCCATTCCTTCGTTAGTGAAGGTTGTTACAAATAAACTTTCACCAGTGATTAAACGTTTGCCAGCCCCCATAAGTTTACTCATAAAGCCACCAGCACCACTATTGGAGCTATCTCCAAATAGTGTTTCCATTCGAATGCCATCTTCCATCATCATTAATGCACCAGCTTCAGCAATAACTGTTTCGTTTGGATCTAATTCAACCTCTACAAATTGCATATCATCGCCATGTAGTTTGTAATCAATTTCATGATTATTCATTTCTATACCTCCAGTTTAATTTAACTCTTCAATTTAAGTATAAATACGAAGTGATATGAAGAAAAGTTTCAACAACAATTCTAAATTTAATTGTTATAAAAAGAGGGAATAACCTTTTTGTAGAGAAAATATAAAAATAGAAATATATTGCTTAAAGTAGATAATAATGATTTCAACTAGTATAAAACGTTATTTATTTACTTGTGAGATAACACATGTAGGTCCGGCGTTATGCATAAAGATATAAAGAGTACAGTAAGTTCTAAAATCTATATTGACCAAGGGGGATCATAATATGAAAGTTGCAGTCTTGGGTGCTGGTCTAATGGGAAAAGAAGTTGCACGTGATTTAGTAAGAAATCCTAATGTTGAAAAGGTTTTTTTAGCAGATTTAAACGTTGTCCAAGCACAGGAATTTGCTGATAAACTTCAAACTGATAAAATTGAAGTTTTAAAATTAGATGCTTCAGATGATCAACAACTTAAAATTGTAATGTCGAAAGCAAATGTTGTTGTGAATGCGCTATTTTATAAGTTCAATGAAAAAGTGGCTCGGACAGCAGTTGAGATAGGGGTCCACTCTGTTGATTTAGGTGGTCATATTGGTGGGGTAACGGATAAAATATTGAAGCTTGATTCTGAAGCAAAAGCAAAAGGTATAACAATTATTCCAGATTTAGGCGTTGCACCTGGAATGATTAATATTCTAGCTGGCTTTGGAGCTTCTAAATTAGATGCTGTTAAAGAGATTAAAATATATGTAGGCGGTATTCCGGTGGAGAAGGAGCCTCCTTTAGAATATAACGTTGTATTTTCGTTAGAGGGCGTTTTTGACCATTATACTGATCCTTCCTATGTTGTTAGGGACGGGGTATTACGTGAAATTCCTTCTTTATCTGAAATTGAACCTGTCTATTTCAAAGGATTTAAGGGATTAGAGGCTTTCCATACATCAGGAGGATTATCAACGTTAACGCAATCATTCCCTGATATTCAAACTTTAGAATATAAAACAATCCGTTATTCTGGACATGCAGAGAAGTTTAAGTTACTCGTGGATTTAGGGTTAACGAGTAAGGATACAGAAGTAAACGTTGATGGGAACAAAGTAAAGGCAAGAGATGTACTACGAGAAGTATTACAAAGTAAATTAGAACTTGGTAAAAAGCGAGATGTTGTATTATTACGTGTTCTAGTAAAAGGTGAACGTAATGAAGAAGCAGTTACTTATGAATATGAAATGGTCACTTATAAAGATGCAGAAAATAATGAAACTGCGATGGCGTTAGCCACAGCAAATACTATTTCAGTTGTTGCCCAACTAATTGGTGATGGTACAATTGCTGCGAGTGGAGTATTTCCACCAGAAAAAATTGTCCCAGGAGAAGCGTATATACGTGAAATGAAACATCGAGGAGTCACTATTATAGAAACGAAACACCGCTCAACAAATATTGTAAAGGGGTAAGCATATAAACAGGGCTTCTAAAAATTCACAGACTTAAGGTGAACTTTTAGAATGGCCCTTTCTTATTTTTTCTTTTCCATATTATTTAGTTCTGAGACAGTAACAAATGTATACCCCTGTTTTTCCAGATAGTTAAGTACATTGTCAAGCCCATTTGCTGTTGGCATATGAATATCATGCATTAAAACAATGGCCCCAGGATAAGTATATTTCTTAACATAGGATAAGAGTTTTTTTGAATTACGATGTTCCCAATCTCTTGTATCGACGCTCCACAAAACAGTAGGAAGTTTCGTCTGTGAGCGAACCCTGTTGTCTACAGATCCATACGGAGGTCTAAAGAGAGTAGGGTTATGTCCTGTCGCTTTATGGATTGCTTTGTTTGTCATTGATAATTGTTTTTTAATTTGCGCATTTGTTAGTTGCTTCAAGTTGGCATGTGTGTAGGAGTGATTTCCAATTTCATGTCCTTCTTTCCAAACTTGTTTAGCAATTTTAGGATTAGCATTTACTTGAGAACCGACCATGAAAAAGGTTGCCTTTGCATGGTGTTTCTTTAATATTTTTAATACTTTAGGTGTTACTGTATTACTTGGGCCATCATCAAATGTTAAGGCTACGACTTTTGTAGGTTTCTTCTGTACAGCTTTTTTAACTTTTACTTTATATGGTTGTGCAACTATGTTATTAATAGAAGATAAAGGAATATGAACAGCTTTTATCTTTGTAATATTTTTGGATAATATACTGCTATTATAGTAAATAGTCAGTGTTTGATCGGTAAGAGAATAGTTTTCGAAGTTTATCCAAAGTGGTTTTGTTGCTTTTTTAATAGAAGGCGTGTTCATAATATTTTTCAGTTCTTTGTCCTTACTCATTGCGTCTTTAACAGCATTAGCTAATTGTGTTAAGCTTTTTTGAGACGGAATAACATCTTGAAGTAAGATTTGCTTATTATTTTTTTGATCGTACATAAAGGTCTTTACAGTTTTTTGCTTAGAATCTTTACCGATATATATAGATTGTGTTAAAACAAATGAGTAATATTTTTTCTTGTGTATGATAGTTTTGTATGTAATAGACAGATTGCCAGCTATTTGATCATCTTTTTGGAGTGACTTTTCCATATCCTTTAAATATTGGTCGCGTACTTTATGTATAGTATCTTTTACAGATTGATTGAATACTTTACTGGATGTCTTCGGATATTGAATGGTATAAGGTGCATTTTTATTGGTGGATTTTTCAGTAACAATGTAAATACCATTATACTTTGTCTTTTCTTTCACTATATCTGCTGATGCAGCCAATGCAGTATGTTCATGATCGTTGGAAGAGATATTGCCATTTCGCATACTAACTAGAAAAATGGTGAGAACAGTTAATGATAGGATCGCACAAATTAGTAGAAGGTCGACCCAACGTGGTTTTTTCTTTGGATGAATGGTGGTCACTTCCTAACTTCCTCCTTTATTGTTGATAATTTCATTCTAACTTATTAGGGCTTAAAAGAGGATAAAAAATTTAGAAAAATTTCATTTTTGTTAAAATAATTTAAAAATAGTCAAATTTATGAAGAGGTGAGAGGGGAATTGATTGAAACAGCCCAAGAAGAATTAGCAATCGATTGTTTTCTTCTCGCAGGACGGTTACTGATACAAAGTGGTGCGGAAACATACCGTGCAGAAGATACAATGCTTAGAATGGCAATTTCACAAGGTTTAACAGATGCCCAAAGTTTTGTTACGCCTACTGGTATTATATTTTCTGCGGGGCATAAAAGACCCACAAGAATCGCACAGATTTCAAGTCGTACAACAGATTTGGAAAAAATAGCGTTTATTAATTCTGTTTCTAGAAAGTTAACTGCGGGTGTAATTACTCTAGAAGAAGCTTATAGCGAATTGATAAAGATTGAACATACTGATTTATTCTTTCCAATCTGGGTACAAGTTTTAGCTTCGGCAATTGCCAGTGGCTGCTTTTTAATTTTGTTTAATGGGACATGGGTGGATTTTCCTTCAGCAATGGTAATTGGGGGAATTGGATACCTCATTTTTTTAGCAATGCATTCTTTGACAAAGGTTAAATTTTTTGCTGAATTTACCGGATCGTTATTTGTTGGATTACTATCTGTTTTAGTGTATAAAGCAGGTTTAGGATATCAGCTAGATAAAATTATCATCGGTTCTGTTATGCCATTAGTACCTGGTTTGCCAATAGCAAATGCTGTACGAGATTTAATGGCAGGTCACTTTGTATCAGGGGTTGCTAAAGGAATGGAGGCACTTTTAACGGCTTTTGCAATTGGCGCGGGTATAGCACTTGTGTTGTCATTTTAGGAGGAGATTTATGGATTGGGTTGTTCAAGGGATACTTAGTTTTATAGCGACAGCCGCTTTTGGCATTATTTTTAATGCACCAAAAAGGACATTATTCCATTGTGGTTTAGTTGGTATGATGGGGTGGATGATCTATTATGCATTTATCCGACAAGGTGTAGATGAGGTATTTGCGTCATTTGCTGGTGCCTTTATCATTTCAATTGTTGCACATATATTAGCACGACAATTCAAAACACCGATGATTGTATTCAGTGTTGCGGGGATTATTCCGCTTGTGCCGGGAGGACTAGCATATAATGCGATGAGAACAATTGTTGAAAATGATTATCCAGAGAGCATACAATATGCTGCAAGGGTATTTATTATATCAGGTGCAATTGTGATGGGATTAGTGTTTGCAGAGGTATTTATGCAGTTAATCTTTAATGCAATACGTAAAAGAAAAGCGAAATTAGTAAAATCTTCTTCATAAATAAAGCGATTGGATTCTAATAAGTGAATCCAATCGCTTTTAAAATTTATAAGGAATGCAGTGCGCAATAATTATAATAATTTTACGACTTCTGATGCCTCAATCGGTCGGCTGACGTGGAATCCTTGAATTGCATCACATCCAAATTCCGTAAGTATATCTTGCTGTTCTTGTGTTTCAACACCTTCTGCAAGGACGCGCATATTAAGCGATTTTCCAAAATGAATAATACCTTGGATCAACTTTTGGCTTTTTGGTTGATATTGAATAGAAGAAATAAATGCTTGATCTATTTTAAGTTGAGATAATGGTAATAATTGCATATATCTGAAAGATGCATAACCAGTACCAAAATCGTCTAGAACAAATACAATTCCATCATTTTGCAATTGCTTCATTTGTTGAATAATAGATGCTTCAGCTTCAGCTTCAAGTGCAAATTTTTCTGTAATTTCGATACGCAATAATTCAGTAGGACAACCAGTTTCCTCAAGAATTTTACGTATTTGTTTGACCATATTTTTATCTCGAAACTCTCTTACAGATGAGTTAATACTTACCTTAAGATCAATCCCTTTTTTGTGCCATTCGGCAGCTTGTTGACAAGCTTGTTCCAACATGAATGAACCAATATCATTGATTAATCCAGTTTCTTCAGCTATAGGAATTAGTATATCTGGCGGAACAGATCCAATTTCTTCATCATCCCAACGAACTAAAGCTTCCACGGTAGTGATTCTACCAGATTTTAAATCTAGTTGTGGTTGATATAAGACTTTTAAATCTTTTTTATCTAACGCAACAAGTAAACGCTTTTCAATAACTGATTTTGTATGTAATGCTTTATGATCAGCTTTTGATAGACTAACAATGTTGCCACCACCTTCAGCCTGTACTTTTTGAATGGCAGCATGTGATGCTTTCATCAAATGAGTAAAGGACACTTGATCATCTGGATATTTTGTAATTCCACCACTGATTGAAAGGGGAAGAACTCGACCATTTACGTAAATCGGATGTTGTTCCAAATAAGATAGGAAACCTTGGATAAACCATTCGCCAAGTGGAGTTATCACAACAAATTCATTGGTATTAATACGTGCCATTGAACTATCTTGGAAAAACATCTTCATTCTTTGTGTAAATTCTTGAAGTAAAACTTTTTCTGCTTGATTGTTATATAATTCTTTTAAAGAATAAAATTGATCAATGCTAAAATAGACAAAAGAGAAATGATGATTTTCTGCAATCATTTCGTTAACAATTTGTTCTAAGCGATATCGGTTCATAAGACCGGTTTCATGATCGATATAGGCGATTTTCTCTAATCGGTTTTGTAAGATTTTTTTCTCCGTAATATTATTTTCAAGTGTTATGAAGCTAGAAGGTGTTTGAGAAGAAGTATAGATTGGAATTGCCGTAAGGTCGACCCAATAGGATTGTCCATCTTTTGTTATTTTTTCAACTTCTCCTTTCCATATTTTTCCTTTAGTCAATTCTCCCCATATTGTATCCGCTATTGTAGTACCATCAGATTGCTCAGGGAACATTTTCCAAAAACTTTTTCCTATTATTCGTTTCGGTGTCCAATTGCTATATTTTAAAAATAGATCATTCGCGTATGTAATTAACCCTTCGTTATCAATAGATAGCATCATAAAAGAAGATTCTAAACCTTCACGAATACTTGAAAACTCATTGAAAGATCCAATTTTTTTCTGTTCTGATGAAGCCATTATAAATTGACAAAAAATTAACCGGCTATTATCAATGGTAAATGATTTGAAGGTGATGGGAATATTCAAAATTTCTCCACTCTTAGTATGTACAGCAATAGGTTCTAGTTGAAACAATTCTGTAGAATGAATAATTTCTTGCCATAATTCTTTATATAGATTTGTCCTTTCCTTTTCTATAAAGGGAGTGGAATTTCCAATTACTTCTTCTTGTTTATAACCAAATGTCTTTTCTGCTTGACGGTTCCAAACAACAACTAGGCCTTCAGGATTCAAAATCATCATTGGATAGGGTGTTTGGTTTAATACAGGATTAGCAGCTTGAAAAATTGTTTGAATATCATTCATGAATTCTAAGTCTCCTTGAGTTTTCTATATTTATTATTATAGTAAATAGAAAGTGATAAGTCATTAGTAATAGAATGAGAGTTAAAGAAAAAAATTTTTAGGACAATAATAACGGAGAGTTTTAAAATTATTTTTGTGAATACAGTAGTATATATATAATTAATAATTTTAGAGTTAAGTAATACGTATTGTAAAAATATAGATAATAAACTTGCTATATAGAACGTAATACTTATTCGCATAAATGACTAAGGGTAGAATTAGTGTTATGAAAGAGTATAATTATCGAATTATTTAAGCCGTTTATGCTAACAATCTCTTAATTGTATGCTACTTTATTATTACCATTGTATTTGGAAAATTTGCTAATTACAATTATTTTGCTGTATTCTCGTTTTTTTCTATTCATATCTTTAGTATAAAAAAACAGTAAAATGTATTACATAGTTAAAGAAAATTCGAATTTTTTAAAAATAATTATATGGAACCGTAAGAAAGGAGTTTATCATTGAATACGATATTTCAATACATAAAAAGGTATAGGTTATCTATTATTATAGCGCTTATGCTAATGTTTGTTGAATTAGCTGTAGAGCTTACGCAACCATTACTTATTCGAAAAATAATAGATGAAGGAATCGTTGTAGGGGAAAGTCATACGATTTGGCTATGGGGGTCAATTATGATGCTTCTTGCATTACTTGCTTTCTTGGCAGGTATTTGTAATTCTTTTTTTGCAGGGTATGCTGCACAAAATTTTGCTTATGATTTGCGAAATGCACTGTTTAAAAAGGTTCAATCATTTACAATGGCAACTTTTCTTCAATTTCCTTCTGCAAGTTTAATCACACGGTTAACAAATGATGTAACACAAGTGCAACAGGTATTCTTTATGAGTTTACGTATTATGTTGAGAGCACCTTTAGTAGTTTTAGGTAGTTTAATCATGGCATTTTATGTGGACGCATCATTGGCCATTTATTTATGTATTGGAATACCAGTTCTTGCGGTTTTTATGTATATGATGGTGAAGAAGAGTATCGGTAATTTTGCATTAGTTCAACATAAAGTAGATCGTGTAAATCGAATGATTCAAGAAAATTTACAAGCGATGCGTTTAGTAAAAGCTTATTTACGAGGTTTATATGAAGTGAGTCGCTTTGAAAAGGTTGCAAGTGCATTAAAAAAAGATACGTCAAGTGCTTTACGTTTAATGGAATATATCCAGCCTATATTATTAATCGTGATGAATATTGCGATGTTAGCTATTTTATGGTTTGGAGCAGGGCAAATTCAAAACGGGAAAACCAATATTGGAGATATAGCAGCGATAGTCAATTATACAATGCGTATGACCGGTTCGTTTTCAATGTTTGCTTTTATCATTACACTTTTTTCACGTGCGAAAGCATCGGCAACTCGTATGGAAGAAATACTATTGATCAAGGATGGAATAGAGGAAGTTGTTTTACCTACAAAAATAGAGGCACCATATAAGAAAGGCGAAATTGTATTTGAAAATGTTTCGTTTAAATATCCACAAACAGACAGATACGTATTGAAGAATATTTCATTTAGCTGTAAAAAGGGTGAGAAAATCGCCATTATGGGTGCAACTGGTTCTGGAAAATCAACGTTATTGCAGCTTATCACCAAATTTTATGAAGTAGAAGAAGGTCGTATATTAGTCGATGGCGTAGACATTAAAGAATGGAATTTAAAGAATCTTCGTCAGTCAATCGGATATGTACCACAGCGGTCATTGTTATTTACAGGAACTATTTTTGACAATATTACTTGGGGGAAAACAAAGGCGACAAAAGAAGAAGTAATAAAAGCCACAAAACAAGCTCAAATTTATGATTCCATAATGGACTTTCAAAATGGATATCAAACACGTGTAGGTCAAAAAGGCGTTAATTTATCTGGTGGTCAAAAACAAAGACTATCTATAGCAAGAGCAATTTTACGAAAACCTGAGTTTCTATTGTTTGATGATAGTACAAGCGCTCTAGACGTAAAAACAGAGTCTGCGTTATGGAAAGCGTTAGAAGAGGAACAAGCAACGATGCTTGTGGTAACACAGAAAATACGAACAGCTAAAGGTGCAGATCGAATTATATTATTAGAAGATGGTGTTCTTTCTGCATTTGGAACACATAAAGAGTTAATAGCAAGTTCAATTTTATATAAAAAAATTGCGCAATCCCAAATGGAACTGGGGGTAAAAGGTGATGATTAAATCAAAGCTGCGATCATATATATATGAACCTGTTTTAACTAAAGAAGATATTCAATCTTCAAAAAAGAGAAAAGGCGCAAGGGCAAGCGATTGGCGAAAAACATTAGGTCGAATTTGGAAAATCGTAGATGAACAAAGGGCTTTGTTAATCATCATTTTGCTAATGGTCGTTATAAGTTCAATTTTATCATTATTAGGTCCATATCTAATCGGTAAAATAATTGATGACCATATGATAAAAAAAGATTTTACAGGTTTAAAAAGTATGATTTTAGTTCTGATATTTGTTTATATTGGATTGTCTATCTCAATATTTTTGCAAAATTATTGGATGATTGGAATCGCACAACAAACGGTATATCGAATGCGAACAGGACTATTTGCAAAGTTTCAACGATTACCAATTGCATTCTTCGATAAAAGGCAACATGGCGAATTGATGAGTCGTATGACCAATGATATGGATAATATTAGTTCCACCTTAAATAGTACATTTATCCAAGTGTTTTCGAGTGTTATAACGTTAGTTGGAACTTTGGTAGTAATGTTTTCAATGAGTCCGCTACTGACTTTTTTAACGATGCTAATTATTCCTGTTATGTTTGTTTCTACTCGTTGGATTACGAGAAGGACAGGGAAATTATTTAAAACACAACAACAAGCTTTAGGATCACTTAATGGAATGATTGAAGAGACCATTTCTGGTCAAAGGGTAGTTAAGGCATTTTCTCAAGAACAACGGATGATTGATGAGTTTGCTAACAAAAGTAGTGATTTACGTAGAGTAGGGTATTGGGCAAATGTATACTCAGGTGCAATTCCGAAAACGATGAACTTATTAAATAATACCAGCTTTGCAATTGTTGCAGGAGTCGGTGGAATTCTAGCATTAAAAGGTTATGTTTCTATTGGAACAATTGTTGTTTTTTCTGAATATGCTAGACAATTCACAAGACCTTTGAATGATTTATCGAACCAGTTTAATAATGTACTGTCAGCTATAGCTGGTGCAGAACGAGTATTTACGATAATGGATGAAAAAGAGGAGCAAGACCAAGGAAAAGGCGAGTTAATACGCGAAATTCGAGGAGATGTAACATTTGAAGATGTATCTTTCCAATATAATTTAGAGGAAGATATAGCAACAATAGAGCATATTAACTTTCATGTGAAAAAAGGACAAACAGTTGCTTTAGTTGGTGCTACGGGGGCTGGTAAGACAACTATTATGCAGTTACTTGCTCGTTTTTACGATCCTCAACAAGGACGTATTTTAATCGATGATTGTCCAATCCAAACAATCTCTCGACAAAATTTGAGAAGCCAAATGGCGTTTGTCCTTCAAGAGCCTTTTTTGTTTGAAGCAACTATTAAAGAAAATATTCGTTATGGAAGACTTCAAGCAACCGATGATGACGTTGTTAATGCAGCAAAAAAAGCTAATGCACACAATTTTATCATGTCATTACCAAACGGTTATGATACCGTTTTAACTGCAGATGGAGGAGAAATTAGTCAAGGTCAAAGGCAATTGTTATCCATTGCAAGAGCATTGGTGGCCAATCCGGCTATTCTTTTGTTAGACGAGGCAACTAGCAGTATTGATACAGTAACGGAATTAGAGATTCAAGAGGCTTTAGAGCGATTAATGGAGGGCCGTACAAGTTTGGTCATTGCGCATCGATTAAATACAATTAGAAAAGCTGACCTTATATTAGTTATGGAAAAAGGAAAGTTAATAGAATCAGGGGAAAGGGAAAAATTGATAGCTAAAAAAGGCGTGTTCTATCAAATGTTACAACAGTCAACATTATAAGCTAAGACTTGTTTTGAATAAGCCGTTCAAAAGTAATTTAATTTGCTTTTGAACGGTTAAATTTGAAAATAAATGCATGCTTGTTTTACGATCTTGCCACTTTTTTAAATCGAAAATTACCCATTAACAAAGTAGCATAAGGCATGAACCGTTGCATGAATACGGAAATGATTAGTGGGATGAATAGGCAAATCAATGTATAGCCTAACAATTCGTATTCTATAAAATCGTTTATCAATTTATCTACTGATATGTGCAGATACATAATTGTAATAGAATGCATTTCAATAAACTCCAACACCTTCAGGCGAATATACTTCGATATAAATTGGAATAGTCCAAAAATCATCACTAGAAATGCAATAGGTAGTGCGATATCTAATATTGGATGACTGTAGCGAATAAATTTCATACTAAGATGATAGTCTAATTCTTCGTTCCAGGTTAATCTCATAGCCATTATAGAAATAGATGTACATGTAATCCATAAGGGGAGTTTTATGTGTAAGAAAATTTCTTTTGCAAAATAACCGATTGCAAAATAGCCAATTGCAATGAGTACTACATCTAAGTTCCAAGGTACTAAAATAGTTTGGGATGCTTCATCGACAGACCCACCTACAATATTCACTACATAAAAACTTTCTAATTGGGCAATTATATAGCAGAGTGTAATAAATAAAACTTGGTTTATACGATTTAAATAACGGGTAACAAATAAAAATGCAATATAAGTAAAATATAATGTAGTGATAAACCAAATTACTCCATAAGAGCCACGAGCGAAACGCCCGCCAAAAAGAATAGTAAGTAAATCATGTTTATAATATTCAATATCTACGTGCCCAGTCCAAAAAGCTAATACATAACGGAGACATGTTATGATAAATACAAAGAATATGTAAGGCACTAGTAATTGTATAGATCTTTTTTTGATAGATTGAATCATAGAGGTACTAGAATCAGCTGGTCTAAAAAATAAGCCGCTAAGAACAAAAAATGCAGGCATATGGAACCAATAAATATATGTTAGTAAAGGATAATCCAGTTGTTTTGGATAATGACCTATTACTACAAGCAACATTAAAAAACCTTTTGTTGCATCGACCCAGGTTAATCTTTTTTTCGTCATTATTTTTAGCCTCCAAAGCGATATTCTATACCTTTAGTCGCATGAATAAAAGTAGGGTAAAATAATATTTTTATATCATTTATATTTCAAAACTATTACAAAACGGAGGACTTATAGTTGAATATTTATCTAATGAAAGCATCATTTCCTATGGATGAATTGACCATAAAGGAAATGATGGACATAATACAAAAAACTAAAGAGCAATATCATCAAGATATTTCGCCATTAACAAATTGCAATGATTGGGGGAATTATAAGAATATAGGTTTTGTTATTCTAGCATATAGTGAAGAAGACCAACTTTTAGGATTCATAGTGGCCAACGATTTATTTGGATTAAATACATATGAATGGACTGTAGTTGTACACCCAGAATACCGCAGAATGGGTATTGGAAGAGTGCTTGTAGATGGTTTAAAAAATGCCCTAAATGAAAGAGGAGCAACAGGCGATATGGCTGTATCCTTTGCAGATGAAGTTGGACATCAGTTTTTGCACCAACAAGGCTATGAATACAACTCTTCAGAAGCTACATTGCAAGCCCCTTCAGAAAAAAGTGAAGTTTCCAATCTTATTCATGTTCGCTTTTTTAAAGAGGAAGATAAAAATAAACTCATCCAATTAATGCACGATGGTTTTGGAGATCTGCCTGAAGAAACTGAAGAACTTATTTCACTTAATACAACGACTAAAGGTCGATCACTTTATATGGTAGAACGAAACCAAGAAATAGTTGGGACAGTTTCGTTAGTTGAAAATGAAACGGGTATATGGATTACAGCACTTACAGTAGATCCAATACTTCGTGGTCAAGGAATAGGCTCATCTATTTTACAATGGGTAAAAAACTATGCATATACATCTGACCAATACAAAGTGTTACTAGAAGTTGAAATTGATAATAACAGTGCAATTAGTGTGTACAAGAAAGCTGGATTTACACCAATAAACCAAATAGATTACTTTGTGAGAGCCTAAATACCAATACTTACAACTTTGACATCAAGGGTAAAATTTACACAAAATTAATAAATAATTGACATTTAATATGTATACTTTTTAAATAAAAAACATAATATAGAAGTGAATGATAATAGGTTTTGGAGGGGATTGAATGAGGATGCCTGCATTACCAAAGAATGAGGTTTCACAGAAAAAATTTTTCACACAATTTTTACTAAAACTCTTTAGTCGAAACTTAAGCAAAAGTCATAAGAAACGTTATTATCCAATTCCTTCTAGAAAATAAAAAAGCATGAGAACATCTTTATGGATGTTTTCATGCTTTTTTGATTAAATCAAGAGATCTTCCTTTTTAGGAGCGAGTAAATGTAATTCATGCATAGCACGAGTGATTGCAACATACAAAAGTTTACGATCAATCGGTGTATCACGGAATGGTTGGTCTACTGCTGCAATTATGACAGCATCAAATTCAAGCCCCTTTGCAAGATGACTTGGGATGATCAAAAGTGCATCTTGGTCAATTTCAGATGTCTCTGATAATGATTGCACTTTAATTGACGTTTTTTGCAATGCTTTTGTCGCCATTTTCGCTTCAATTGTTGTCTTACAAATAAGAGCAATGGAGCGATGTCCTTTACTTCGAATTTGTTCATAGATTTCAATGATTTTTGATGTATCGAACTTTTGCATTTCATGAAATGTTGGTTCATCCCCATGACGAACTACGGGTTCTACTAAAGGTAAATCTTCTTTCATTTTTTCTAAAATACGATTAGCAACAGCCATAATTTCAATTGTAGTACGATAACTTTTTTGCAATGTTTTGTAACTAGCTCTAGGGAAAAGCTCACGAACGGGTGTCCAATCTGTCAATGAACGATAGCTGTGAATCCCTTGTGCAAGGTCACCAACCATTGTGAACATATCTGTCTCAAGCCCCTCTTTTAAAGCAGCAAGCTGAAACAAGCTATAATCTTGCACTTCATCGATAAAGACTACCTTCATCTTCCATTCCTCTTTGATGCCTTTAATCTTTGCATATAAATAGAAAATTGCAGCTAAATCTTCTAAAGCCCACGTTTCTTTTTTGTGCATTTCTTCAAACAAACCATGTTCTTTTTTAGACCATTCCGGTGCAAGTTCTTCTTGTAAGACTCTATTCGTCAAAAATTCGCGATACAATGATTTAATCTTATACTTTTCAAACCTTTTCATATAACGAGTTACAACAGTTTTTGACTCTTTTTCTACTGCAGGAAGTCTTGCATCGCGTTCATCAATCCATTTTGTGACAACCTTTTTTCGTTTTGCGTCATCTCGAATGCCGAACAGAGCTTTATCAAGAACAGCATCATAGCGTTTTTTTAACGTATAGAGAAGTTGTTTTCGCTTTTGTCGAATATGACTTTGCATCACAGAGCGAACTTTTGCTAATCGTTTTTCTAAAGGCATGTAGTTATAATCCTCTAAAAATAGTCGACGTAAATGTGAAGCTTTTAAGATGCGGTATTTTTCAATATAAACATCTTCAAATTGATCAGCAATTGCACCTTCTAGTTTTGCTACATAGCGTGCCATTATATCTCTGTATTCGAGAGTTCCTTTCATTTTAGAAACCCATAATGTCGTTTCTTCTATTTTGTCTTGTTTTACTAAATCCTCTAGCTGCTTATTTGGATCCTGTAATTTTAGCTTTATGTGGGTAGCATTTTGTACATATTCAGCAAAAGTTGTCTGGCAAATTTGTCCGACCCCAAGTTCAGGTAAAACGTCTGCAATATAATCTATAAATAATTTATTTGGTGCTAAAATCATTAAATCTTGTGCACGGAAGTGTTCACCCATTGTATATAGAAAATAGGAGATTCTATGTAGGGCAATCGTAGTTTTACCACTACCTGCAGCCCCTTGAACAAGAATTGGCTGTTTTAAGTGTGCACGAATAACTTCGTTTTGTTCCGCTTGGATGGTGGAAACGATTTCTGTTAAGCGAACATCTGCCTTTCCAGCTAAAGCATCCTGCAAAAGTTCGTCATTTGTAGTGAGGTCAATATCACGTACTTCTAGTAATCGACCTTTTTCTATTTTATATTGACGTTTTGAGTAAAGATGACCTTTATTTTCTTCTCCATTTACTTCATAAGTTAAATCACCAAGACGTCCATCGTAATATACATTAGCAACTGGAGAACGCCAGTCTACAATAATAGGTTCTTGCGTTTCGCGATCAAAAAGTGATGTTTTTCCGATATATAATTTTTCAGAGGGTTCATCTTCTTTTTGGAAATGAATACGTGCAAAGTAGGGCTTTTGACGAATCGCCTCTAATCCTTCACTTTGGTTTTTGGCCATATCAAAGAAACGAGCATTTGTTAAAATATTTTGGTAGCTTAAACTTGAATCTAAGTAATCTAAATCAGCCATTGCCGTTCGAATATTTTCTTGTGCAGTTTGAACGTCTCGTTTTGATTCGTCTAATAATTTTTGCATATAGTATTTTGTATAAGCTAAATGTTGTTCTTCCTCTTTAAAATCCGGATGTTGCGTCATTAAATTTGGCCTCCTTTTTTTATCCAAATATGATGAAGTCAACTAGAGCCCAATCCTGTGGCAAAGTTGGCACTTGTACGTCCTGTATGTAGGAACCTCACTGAAGGAAGTCGCAATAAACGGGCAGTAATTCCCACCAAAGAGGGTAGGGGAATAACTGCCCATAAAAGCCCTATTGGTTCAACTAACCATCAGTGGAGATGAAGCTCCCACTAATGGAAGTTTCACTTTATCCTAGGGTAATAATTATAACTATACGCTAATGCGTAGTTGATATGAAGTTTAAATATTGTATAAAATTTGCTCTAGCGATAGGATGTATTTAGTAACTAGAAAATTGCTGGAGGAAAACAAATGAAAATATTCGCGCATCGTGGTGCATCAGGTGATTATCCAGAAAATACATTACTTGCTTTTAAAGAAGCAGCAAAATTACCGATTTACGGCGTTGAATTAGATGTTCAGCGTACAAAGGATGGCGTATTGGTAATTAATCATGATGAAAAAATTGACCGTACTTCGAACGGGAAAGGTTATATTCGTGATATGACATTTGAAGAAATTCGGTCATATGATTTTGGTAAATGGAAAGGTCAGCATTTTACTGGAGAGAAAATTCCTACACTCGATGAAGTGCTTGATATTTTCAGAACAACACATCATATGATTAATATTGAATTGAAAACCGATGTATTTGAATATCCAGGTCTAGAAGATGATGTTATTGAAACAGTGAAATCACATGAGATGATGGAGCGTGTCTTATTTTCATCATTCGACCATGAAATAGTAGAACGAGTTCTTCAAAAGGCACCTACCAATGAAGTGGCTGCACTATTCATGAAAATATTAGTGAATCTAGATGCATATGGTCAAATGATTGGTGCAACTGCATTGCATATTTCACTTGTTGCAGCAAAACGAGAATCTGCGAAAAAAGCCATTAATGCTGGCAATACAGTACGAGTATACACCGTTAATACAACCAATGATTACGATTTGATGGAAGAGATTGAAGTAGACGGTGTATTTACAGATTATCCAGAAAAACTGTACCGACATGCATATAGTAAAAAGTACAATTGGAAAATGAACTAAAAAAAGAGAGGTCTAATTTTATAGGCCTCTCTTTTTTTTACCACTTCGCAACATGTTCTTCTATTGTTCCTAGTAATTGTTGAATAGGCATAATAGACCCATCCTCTAATCGAATACGTCCATCATAGTAGCCCACCATTTGATGAACTTTAGATTTTACTAGTTTTACATCTGTTGAGGCTTCACGTTCAAAAAATGGTGTAAAGGTAAGGTGAACATCATCGGTGAATTTTGTATGAATATGCCAGGGTTGCATAAAGTCTTGACTATTATATTTAAAAATAACGTCTTCATGGATTTTTTGCATTTTCCCATCTATAAACAGAGCATTTTCAGTCATACCTGTTCCATCGGTCCATTGACCACCAAAATTTATAGCAATACGGTGATTGCCACAACTTTGTGACGCCATTGCCCAATTCCAAACAGCTTCTCTTGGCCAAATTCCTCGCCCATAATCCAATACTGCAAAACAATCTTCTTCGTTAAAGTTGTATCGTTTATCGCCAATTTTCACATAGCCACTTGTTGGTAATGAGTGGTGCTTGGCTGTGAATTGGAATGTTTGACGATTCCAAGGAATCACTACATTAAGTGAGTCATCGCTTTCTGGATGTTTGATTGTTAAATCAGCGTGTAAAAGTTCATCATCAAAATCAGGGATTGTGACCGTCATTTGAGTTTCTCCTTGAGAGTATAATATTTGGACTTTCATATCACTATTATTTAGAGATATTGTTTCCAAAACATTTTCAGGCATTTTTAAACGACTACCAAGAGGGATTGTAATCGTTTTTTCAAAATATCTTTGAGTTTCATATTCGAGAAAATAAACGAAACATACTGCTGCGTAATCTAAATGACTAATGGTCGCCGAGAACATAATATCGTCACCGAATATGCACCAATAATTCCACTTTTTCTTGCGCATGAAATGACCCTTTAAATTACTTTGGATAATAGGCTTTCTAGCATACCCAATAGCAGCAGGATTTAAGTTTCCTTTATGATCGCATAGTAATGTTGGTTCAACAATCTCTTTTTCAGCGTGCTGAGTCAATTCAAACATCCTTTCAAACAAAAATAAGAGATACAACTAAGTTGTTTTTATTGTACCAAAAATTATGTGATTTTTGTCACTTCATCATGGAAAAATGAAGAATTGTGTTCTTTAATAATTTTGAGTTTATATTATTGACATAATTGGATATAAATATATAAATATTTACCGAATAAAGTAAATGTAATCATACGAAATCTATATAATATTTCTTTTGATCTTTCTAATGATATCGGTTTTCTTTAAAGGATAAGTAGCAAATAGTGCTGTTTTTACATAAGGTAAGAACAGGAGGTTTTGGGCTATGTATAATAGGAAAGCGGCAGTTGAATATGCTAATCGTTGGTGGAACAGTTTCAATCCTGCTTTTCCAAAATTCGATGATGATTGCACAAATTACATTTCACAATGTTTATTGGCAGGTGGAGCTCCTATGACGGATGCACCTAATCGTGCTAAGGGTTGGTGGATCAAAGGTGGAACTTGGAGTTATAGCTGGACGACATCAAATGCGCTCCGTTGGTATTTAGAAACGGCTAAAACAGGATTAGTCGGAAAACGAGTGGATAGTGTCAGTGAATTACAGTTAGGGGATTTAATCTTTTTAGATTTTGATGGTGACGGTAAAATTAATCATACCTTAATCATAACAAGTATTGTTAAGGGTGTACCATACGTGAATGCACATACAACGAACAGTTATCATCGATTATGGACATATGAAGATTCAAGTGCATATACACCTAATATAAAATATTACTTTTTCAAAATAGATGTCATATAACCTTGCAGTTATGTTCTTTTATATTTTAGAAAGATTGTGGTAAGGTTGATTTTAGTAATATACATACCAGGTATATTCTATGTAAATTGTGATTGTATTAGGAGTGATTATGATGAACGAACAATCTTTATCTGTTGAAGAAGCTATCCGTGGTCGTCGTTCTATTAAAATGTTTAATGGTCAACCAGTAGATCGTGAAGATTTAATGGAAATCATTGATATTGCAGTATGGGCGCCAAATCATGGTAATCGTCAACCATGGCGAATTGTATTAGCTAGTGGCTCTGAATTAGATGAATTGAAAGATTTAATCCGTGAATATGCAGTGCCAGATTGGAAAGAGCTATCTGAAGAAGTACTTGCGAAGAAAATGCAAAAATTCGTAACCCCGGGTGCTTATGCATTTGTCATTGTACCTCAAGACGTTCGCCAAAAAGAACGTTATGAAGATTTTGCAGCAGCAAGTGGCTTTATCCAAAACATTCAATTATTAGCATGGGACCGTGGAATCGGTGCATGTTGGAAAACACCAAACTGGATTGATAATCCAAAATTCCGTGATGCACTAGGTGTAAAACCAGAAGAACGAATTATCAGCATGCTTCAATTTGGTTATTTTGATACAATTCCTAAAGAAAAACCACGTAAATCTGCTGAAGAAATTGTTACTAACTTTGGTGAAAAGGAATAATTGTGAAGGTATTTTTTTCACCCTTCCTTTTAAGCTAAAAAAACCGGAATTCCTATTAATAGGAATTCCGGTTTTTTTAGAATCTATTTTGATAAATTGGCGATTTCGTAATAGTAATCACTAATAACACGAAGTCCTTTATCAAAGTTTTCTAAGTGGAAATGTTCGTTTGGTGCATGGAAGTTTTCTGTTGATAAGGCAAAGCCCATCATGATAACAGGCACCTCTAGGATTTCGTCAAATGTAGCTACGATTGGAATAGAACCACCTGCACGAATATAGGCTGTTTTTGTGTCATATTGAGTTTCATATGAACGACCAGCAGCTTGAATATATGGATGATCAAGCGGAGTGATAAAAGGTTTCCCTTTATCGAAATCAGTTACTGTAATGTCCACACCAGCTGGTTTATGTTTTTCAATATGTGCACGTAATTGTTCAACAATTTCGTAAGGGTCTTGATCAGGAACTAAGCGACAAGTAATTTTTGCTCCAGCAGTTGCAGGAAGAACTGTTTTAATACCTTCACCTGAGAAGCCGCCAAATACACCGTTTACTTCTAAAGTTGGACGAGCCCATGTGCGTTCAAGGTAAGTGTAACCTTCTTCGCCATATAATTCTTTGACACCAGCTTCTTCTTTAATGCCTTCTTCGTCAAAATCTAATGCTTCATAAGCTGCTTTTTCTTCAGCTGTAATTGGACGGACTTTATCGTAGAAACCGTCTACCGCAATCGTGCCATGTTCATCGTGGAATGAAGATAGAATATCAGCTAATGCATGGATTGGGTTTTGGACACCGCCACCATAAATACCTGAGTGAAGATCTCCTTTAGCAGCACGAACGTCAATTTGAACACCTGTTAATCCGCGTAATGCGTAGCATACTGCTGGACGACCTGGTGCATAAAGACTTGTATCTGAGATTAATACTAAGTCTGTTGCAAGATCTTCTTTATGAGCTTCAACAAACTCAGGAAGATGTACACTTCCGATTTCTTCTTCACCTTCGATTAAGAATTTTACGTTAACAGGTAGTTCACCATTTTCTTTCATCAAACCTTCAATTACTTTTACATGCATGAACACTTGTCCTTTATCATCGCTTGATCCGCGTGCATATAAAATATTGTCACGAATTTCAGGTTTAAAAGGTTCGCTATCCCATAATTCCAAAGGATCTACAGGTTGAACATCATAGTGACCATAAACTAATACAGTTGGTTTTCCTTCAGCATGTAACCAATCAGCTGTTACAACTGGATGGCCAGCTGTCTTATTGATTTTAATATTTTCGAGCCCAGCTTTCTTCATAGACTCTCCAAGGAAATTTGCTGCTTTTATCATATCTTCTTTATGTTCAGATAAAGAACTGATACTCGCAATAGATAAAAATTGTTTCATTTCCTCAAGATGTTCATCTCGATGTTTAGTAAAGTAAGTATCTAATGCTTCTAATTGACTCACTTAAATCCCTCATTTCAGTATTTCAATAATGGAATTATTATACCATAGCTATTATTTTATATAGAAAGCCCAACCCTCTCAAATACAGATTTAACTAAAATATGGTATATTATGAAGTGTAATATTGAACGGAATTTTAACAGTTTTGTGGGAGGAATATAGTTGGAATTTCTTGGATTAATAATATGTTTGCTCATATCATTTTTCTTTTCAGGAAGTGAAACAGCTTTAACAGCTATTAACAGGATGAAGGTCCAATTGAGAGCAAACCAAGGGGACCGTATGTCCCAAAAGTTGAACCTATTGCTTACTCAATCAGATCGTATGATTACGACAATACTAATCATAAATAATACAGTGAACATTTTGATGCCAACATTATTGACGATTATTGCTCTACGTCATAATTGGCAAGTTTCAGTGGCTACCACGGTTTTAACAATTATTATTATTATATTTGGAGAAGTCTTACCAAAAACAATTGCTGTTACATTTGCTGATCGACTTGCATATGTTGTTGCTCCAGTCATTGCGTTTTTTGTAAGAATTCTTACACCAATCACATGGATTGTACAAGGATTTACAAATTTGTTTATCCGTATTCTTTCAAATGGTACAGTAACTGAAGCAACTTTAACAAAAGAAGAGTTAAGAGGTATGGTTGACGTTGCTTCTACGGAAGGTACATTTGATGAGAGTGAATCTGATCGTTTGAAAGAAATGTTGGATTTTCCGGATAAGGACGTATCTGATGTAATGGGGACACATCGTACAGATGTAATAGGATTAACCATTGATGCTACTTATGATGAAGTACGAAATACAATTTTAGAGTATTCATTTACTCGCTATCCTGTTTATGAAGAAAGTTTGGACAATGTAGTAGGGATGTTCTATTCAAAGAAATTCGTGGAATGGTCATTAAATCCTTCGAAGAAGTTAGTTGATTTTATCGATGAAGACCCATTATTTGTAGTTTCAACTGTAAGCATTGAGAAAGTGTTTACTTTAATGCTTACACAGAAGAAACATTTAGCTATCGTATTAGATGAATATGGCGGTACACTTGGAATCGTTTCACATGAAGATATTATTGAAGAAATGATTGGGCTAGAAATTGAAGATGAATCTGATGAGGAAGAAGAGTCGCTCGTTTATGAACTAACAGAAGATACACTAGTCTGTCATGGACGATTAGAAATTGAAGAAGCCAATGAAATCTTCCATGTGGACATCCCTCAAGATCACGAAACAGTTGGGGGATTTGTACTGGAGCAAAGTTTGCATATTCCCGAACCTGGTGAAACGTTTGATTTTGAAAACCTTCACATTGTTGTAACTGAAGTCGATGATAGCCGAATTATAAAATTAACGATTACAAAGCAAACTTTTGAAGAGCAAGCAGAATAAATTATTATATAAATGCCTAAAGCATACGATGCTTTGGGCTTTTTTTATCGAAAAGACGGTAATCTTGGTAATTTATAAATAGTTGAGTAGTGGGTCTATATATAAAAATAAAAGAAATGGAGTTCTAAATCGACTTGTGATAAAAGAGGTGAGAGCGGTGATAAAGGACCTGAGTTATAATAAACGAGTCTTAATTTGTGATAAAGAAAGCTATTGTTTTTCTTTCAATCAACGTTTGAAAAACATTCATTACACATAGGACTGTCAAACCTTACATGAATGTAATGTAATTGAAAGTTAATCCGATAGAGTGAAAGCTTTGTTTTTGCGAAAATAGGTTTATCAAAGCAAGACGATAAACCGGAGGATATTTAAAGATGAATACTACACTTGAAAATGTTTATGAAGAATACAATCGTTATATATATCACTTATGCTTAAAACTAACACGTAACAGAGCAGAGGCAGAAGACCTCATGCAAGAAGTTTGGGTAAAAGTTGTCCGTTATGAATCTTATGTTGCAGAAGTTGAACACGTAAAAGCATGGCTTACTACTATTTGTATGAATACATTCCGCGACCGCTATCGCAAAAATGTTCGTCGTAGCAAATATATGATGAACCAACCTGAAACATTAGACGTACCAGTACTAGATTTGGTTCCCAACAATGATCCTTCTACAGAAACAGTTGTAGAACAAGAAGCCGTTTCAAAAATTGTTCAAGAAAAGATCAATCAACTTGATAGTATCTATCGTAATACGCTTTTATATTTCTATGTCAATCAATATTCTTTAGTAGAGATTGCTGAATTGATGAAAGTATCTATTGGAACAGTGAAATCTCGTCTATTCCGTGCAAAACAACGTTTAAAAGATATTATGATGTCTGATGCAACTTCAAAAGAAGTCATTTTACCTGCATAATAATCAATATCAATTCTAATCACAGCACTAGACGGTCTATACAGAGGTCGTTGGCTGTGATGAAGGTTAGAATGAATAAAAGGGGCTGCCCCATAAGTAGAAAACTTACGGAGCAGCCTCTTTTTTTATAATAAGAAATCTCATTTTCGCGGTGGTAGATTTAGTTGTACCACCAGGAGCAGATGTTTTTGTTTGCTTTAAAAATTATCCAAGCAAGCATTTAGAGAAAATAATTTTTAAAGACTGAATCTCATCTTCTGTAAGCATGCCGAACATACGATCGACAATGCTATTAATATGTTCATGGGCAGCCTCTAAAAGTTCATGTCCTGCATCAGTAATTTCAAGTTGAGAAGCGCGACGATCGGTTGGGTTCTGTGTTTTGTTAATATAACCAGCTTTCATCAACTTTGTAGTGAGTACAGTAACACCACCTGTAGTGACGTGTAGTTTTTCTGCTAAAGAGGATGGACGCATTGGACCTTCCGATTCAAGTATATCCAGTATGAAGATGTGCGTTTTTGACAACCCCATCGTATTATGGCTATTCCACTCGTTTGCCCACTTTCTTTCTAATGAAGATACAACTTCAAAAAGGGAAGTAATCTTTTCTCTTCTTGCCTCATTCATAATTTTCATCTCCAAAATGTATCATTAACTTTCATACGATAAGCGTTGCATTTCATACAATTCATAAGCACGAACTCTACGAGGGATAAAGCGACGGATATCCATTTCGTTATAACCAACTTGAAGACGTTTTTCGTCTAAAAGAATAGGGCTACGTAGCATTTTTGGATGATCTTTTACAATATTATAAAGTTCTTGTATAGATAATTGTTCAACATCACAATGTAAATTTTTAAAATCCTTGGAGTTTTTTGAGATGATTTCATCTGTACCATCTTCAGTCATACTTAAAATGCGTTTGAATTCAGAAAGTGTTAAAGGTTCGGAAGTAATACGTTTCTCTTTATAAGAGATATCGTTATCACGTAGCCATTGTAAAGCTTTTTTAGATGAAGTACAGCTTGTTTGAGTATAAATTGTAACTGTCATATAGATTCCTACTTTCTTTATTCATATTATATTTATATCTTACCAGTAAGATATTTATAAGTCAACAAAAAATTAAGAAAAAATGAGTATGGTTAACGAAAAAATGTGCAAATTCAAGAAATGTTCACTTTTTATAAAAATGTATCACTGTATCAATATAATGCGATAATATTTTGAGTCAGATTAGTGAATATGAATATTTTTTAGGCATTTTAAGACTATTTGTAAATATAAAAAGTACAATTCAAAATTAGTTTTTGAATTGTACTTTTAGAAAAGCATCTTAAATTATTATCTCCAAATGAGTAACGTGAAAATTATTGATGGCCTTGAGCGAACCATTCTGCGACATTCCAAACTTTTGTGACAAGTCCATCGTAGAATTCTGGTTCGTGACTGACTAATACGATGGTTCCTTTGTATTCTTTCATGGCACGTTTTAGTTCTTCTTTTGCGTCTATATCTAAATGGTTTGTCGGTTCATCGAATAGCATCCAGTTACTTTCTTCCATCATTAATTTACATAAACGAACTTTTGCTTGTTCTCCACCGCTCAATTGGTTCAATGGACGAGAAATATGATCATTTTTTAATCCAGTTTTTGCAAGTAATGCACGAACGGTCGCTTGTTCTAACGCAGGATAAGCATTCCATACATCATCAATCGGTGTAATAGATCCAGCCTTTACCTCTTGTTCAAAATAGGAAGGATATAAGAAATCACCTCGTTCGACTTTACCACCAAGTGCAGGGATTTTACCTAACATGGTTTTTAATAAGGTAGATTTACCAATACCATTCATCCCGACAAGGGCAATTTTTTCACCACGTTCAATTTGGAAAGTAAGTGGTGGAAGTAGTGGTTTATCCTTGTCATATCCAATTAGTAAATTCTCAGCTTCTACAACATAGCGACTAGAACTACGAGATTCTTTGAATGAGAATTGTGGTTTTGCAGCTGTTTCAGGACGGTCAATTCTTTCCATACGATCTAATTGTTTTTGACGTGATTTTGCACGACCTGTAGTAGAAAAACGAGCTTTATTTTTGGCGATAAACGTTTCTTGTTTTTTGATAAACTCTTGTTGCTTTTCATAAGCATCGATATGCTGACGTTTATTGATTTCAGCAAGCTCGAGGAATTTTTCGTAAGTAGCTGTGTAACGAGTTAGTTTTGAAAATTCCAAGTGGAAAATAACATTTACTACACCATTCATAAATTCCGTATCATGTGAGATTAATAAAAAGGCATGTGGATAACCTTTTAAATAATTGCTTAACCAAGTAATATGTTCTTCATCTAAATAGTTGGTAGGTTCGTCTAATAGTAAAACTTTTGGTTTTTCTAATAGAAGTTTTGCTAATAATAGTTTTGTACGTTGTCCACCTGAAAGTGCAGTAACGTCACGCTCTAAACCAATGGCATCTAAACCAAGGCCACGTGCAACTTCCTCAATTTTTATATCTAATGTATAGAAATCGCCTGCATCCAAGGCATCTTGAATAACAGCCATGTCTTCAAGTAAATTCTCTAATTCCTCAGGTGTAGCATCTGCCATCTTAGCAGTAATTTCGTTCAACTCTTCCTCTTTTTTATATAAAGGCAAGAAAGCATCACGTAATGTATCACGTATTGTTTTTCCAGGTGTTAATACTGCATGTTGATCTAAATAACCATAATGTGTACCTGGTAGCCATTCAACGCGACCAGTATCATGAATTAGTTCACCCGTTAGAATGTGCATTAATGTTGATTTACCAACACCATTTGCTCCAACAAGACCAACATGTTCTCCTTCTACAATACGAAATGATACATCTTTAAAAAGGGTACGATCGCCAAAAGTATGGCCTAATTTTTCAACTGTTAATATACTCATTGATTTTGGGTCCTCCGTATCCATGCCATAAAGTACGCATGGGTAGTGTAATTAGTGGTGTATTTGGTGAAAAGTATTTATCTCGCGTATCGAGCAGTAAGAAACCTACCTCAAAATTGCGAGAAATGAAAAGGATAGGTCGGTGAAGCTGCTCGTAAAAGCCTGATTGGTTCAACAAAATCATAAGTGGCAATGAAGTCAACTTAGAGCTATTGATAACGTTGCACTAGTTCTCGTAAATCGAAAATCAGCCACTTATGAAAGTTTTACTCTTTAAAGGATTTTCTTATATAGTTTTTAGCACAGTAAAAGCGCCTTTAAGTGGGCAGGCGCTTTAGGATTCGTAAGCTTTTAACTGGTTGTTCAAATCAGCTAGTTGTTTTTCCATATCAGAAAGGCGCTGTTCAGCTTTTTCAATAAGCTCTGGATATCCTGTGGATTCTAATTTTTCGATATCACCTTGTTGGCGAATATAGTCGCTTTTTAGTTCGGCAATTTGATATAGTAATTCATCTTTTGTTGGCATGACAAAGCTCCTTTGTGGATAAGATATCAATTATGTTCATCTTTTTGTTATTGTATCATACCACTAGTTTTCTTGGCTTGTTCTTCAACTAAAAAAGCAGTTGATTTTGCAGGACTTGCGATGAAGCTTTTTAATAATGACTGAATGTATTGGTTGTTACGATTTAAATCAATATTAAGTTGCTTGCGAATAGCATGTTCACACCTTGTTTCATGTAGGAGATATTCCATCACTGCGTTCTGCAACAAGGATTGCTTTAGCTTTTTGCCTAACCCTAGATTGATAAAACCGTTTGCTTCGGTAGGGAAGATATGTTGCATATCTAGCTCATCTTGGCAAGTAACGATACAAGGAATGCCGATTGTAGCTACTTTATAAGGTGTATATTTTGCTCCACAAATAACAATATCCGCCACTTCTAATAATTCATAGAGGGCGTTATCTTTTTGTATTACCTTAATATTCTTTCGGCTAAGTGCCATTAGTTTTAGTTCATCCACATCATGTGCATAACTCATTTGCACAATCACCGAAACTTGTATAGGAATTTGCAGTTGTAACAAATGGCGTAGAACACGATAGCTTGTATTTTCTGGGTCTGAACCTTCAATCGCTACAACAATATGAGGTTTATCTGATAAATTATCTGCATTTTTCGATATTGCTTGCAATTGTTTTGGCACAACATAGGAAGAAGGGCCGACTAAAAAATGAGGTAATAATTTTTCGCGTTTTTCTTGGTACAGCGTATGGAAAACACAATCTGCTGATGAACCTCCTTCTCCAAAATCATCAAAATGGAGAATCGTAGGGATAAATGTTTTCAAGTGATCGATTAAAGGCAATTCAGTGTTACCGGCATCATGAATAAGTAAATCAGGTGAAAGCTTAGAAAGTTCAGCTATTAATTGTTTATCGTTTTTATACACAATTGGAGTAATGCCTTTTTGTTTTAAAAAATTTAGAGCGTGTTCGTCATGTCTAACGAGTATTTCAGTTTGTTGCTTGTCGAACATGGCAGAGAGTGTAATAATTCTTTCAATTGGGTAAAGATTATGGCAAGGAGTCACAGCTCCTACAAAGACCGTCTTTTTATTTGTTTCCTCATTGTTTTTATATTTCATATATCTCCATCCTTTCCGCTGCTCTTTTCAATTTATGGGATGAAGAGGTGTAATATGTATAAAATCGTATCGAATCTATAAAACTCTAGAAATTATAGTGTTTCTATAAATTTAAGGGAGATTTTACTTTTCCGTCAAAAGACTGATTTGTGCTTATTTCAAGCATGGTACCTTATGAAAGGCTTCCGCATTTGTTACAATAACTCTAGGAATTCTGAATTGGAGGAAACATCATATGAAGATTTTACTTCTTGATGGCACCATTATTGGTAGAAAAACCGGTGCTATTTTAGAGCAAGTTGAACAATATATAAAAGAATTTGATACTAATTTAGAAATTGAACAATTACATTTAGCTGATTTCGATCATCAATTTGTAGATGGTCGTCCGTTTGACCAATATAATGACGATATGAAAAAATTAGTTAAAACAATTGAAGAAGCAGATGGATACATCTTGGCAACACCAATTTTCCAAGGGTCAATACCTGGGGTTTTAAAGAATACATTTGATTTTCTTCATCCAAAAGCATTGAGATACAAACCAGTTTCAATCGTCGCAAATGGTGGTACTTATCAACATCATTTGGTAGTAGAAAATCAATTAAAACCAATCCTTGATTATTTCCGTGCATTAGTTACACCAAATTACGTGTATACACATGCTGGACATTTTGATAAAGAGAACAAAATTATTGATGAAAACGTTCATGAACGTCTTCGCGAAATGGCGCGTGTATTCGTAAAATATTGCGAACTAAGCAAGAACTTACCGAAAGAAACGATTGATCAACACTAATATTAAAATATGATTAAATATGAAAAGAGCTGTATTCGATGTAAAATCATTGCCGAATACAGTTCTTTTTATACGCAATGAGTGGAATTATTAAGATTATTGACACGCTTAGAAATTTTAATTAACAGAAGTATTGGGGATGTTCTTCAAAATTTTAAAAGGCAACATTTAGGTAGCATGTTTCAATCCGCAATCCTAGCATCATTTTTTAATCTATACGTTATTTCCGTTATAATAGAAGACATTGAGAGGAGCAGAATTATGTCTAAATCTTTAGTTTTAGCTGAAAAACCATCTGTGGGACGTGATATTGCACGTGTCTTAGGATGTAACAAAAAGGGGAATGGCTTTTTAGAAGGTTCCCAATATATAGTCACTTGGGCGCTCGGCCATTTAGTGACACATGCAGATCCAGAACAGTACGATAACAAATATAAAGAATGGAAAATGGAGGATCTACCGATTATCCCAAATCCATTTAAGCTAGTACCAATTCGTCAAACAACAAAACAATTTAATGCAGTGAAGACACAACTTGCTCGTAAGGATGTTAATCAGGTTATTATTGCAACAGATGCAGGACGAGAAGGGGAACTTGTTGCCCGATGGATTTTAGAAAAAGCGAAATGCCATAAGCCGATTAAACGTCTGTGGATATCTTCAGTCACAGATAAAGCGATAAAAGACGGTTTTGCACATTTAAAAGACGGACGAGCATATAACAATTTATACGAAGCAGCAGTTGCACGTGCAGAAGCAGACTGGGTTGTAGGGATTAACGCAACTCGTGCATTGACAGTGAAGTATAATGCACAACTATCAACAGGTCGAGTACAAACACCTACACTTGCTATGATTGCGGAACGTGAAGAACAGATCAAAAACTTTAAACCAAAAACTTATTATGGACTTCAAGCTATCACAAACGAAGCTACATTTACATGGTCTGAAAAAGGGACTAATCAGACACAATCCTTTAATAAGGAAAAAATTGAGCAGTTACTAAAAAAACTCGATCATGTTCATGAAGCAATTGTAGAAGATGTTCAAACAGTGCCGAAAAAAACGTTCGCACCAACACTCTTTGACTTAACAGAATTACAAAAAGAAGCACACAAACGCTGGAGTTGGTCTGCAAAAGAAACGTTATCCACATTACAAAACTTATATGAACACCATAAAATTGTTACTTATCCACGGACAGATTCCAAACATTTAACATCTGATATGGTGGGCACGTTAGCTGAACGTATTAAAGCATCAGCGGTTGGGGATAACCGTGCTGCAGCTAACTCATTGTTAAGAAATAAACAAGTAAGACCACAAAAAGGCGTAGTGGATAACGCCAAGGTTTCAGATCACCATGCCATTATTCCAACAGAAGAACCAGCTATTTTGCCTAACCTTTCTGACAAAGAAAGAAAATTATACGATCTTATCGCCAAACGATTTTTAGCAGTATTCTTTGGACCTTATCAATATGATCAAACAACCGTTACTTTGAATGTAAGTGGCGAAATATTCAAAGTAAAAGGCAACACGGTTCGTGATGAAGGATGGAAAAAGGTATATCACCAAGATGATGAAGAATCATCTAGTCATACATTGCCAGTATTCAAAAAAGGTGAAAATGTAAAATTACGTGCCATTGCGATGACACAGGGAGAAACCAAACCACCAGCACGTTTCAATGAAGGTACACTACTTGCAGCAATGGAAAATCCAACGCAATTTATGAGTGGGGAATCCAAAGAGTTGATCAAAACATTACATGAAACAGGTGGTATCGGAACAGTTGCAACACGTGCTGATATTATTGAAAAACTCTTTAAGTCATTTGTTATTGAGAAAAAAGGAAAAGACTTATACACAACGTCAAAAGGTCGTCAGCTATTAGACCTTGCACCTGCCGATTTGAAATCCCCAGCATTGACAGCACAATGGGAAACAGAATTAACGAAAATTGCTAAAGGTTCTGCAAAAAAATCCGATTTCATTAATAATATGGTTAATTTTTCTAAAAAGGCAGTAAAAGATATTAAAACTAGTGATAAAAAGTTCAAACATGATAATGTTACTGGCAAGCATTGCCCAGATTGTGGAAAACTTTTACTCGAAGTAAACGGAAAACGCGGTAAAATGTTAGTCTGCCAAGACCGTACTTGCGGATATAAGAAAAAATTATCGACATTAACAAATGCCCGTTGTCCAGTTTGTCATAAAAAATTAGAATTACGTGGTGAAGGTGATGGACGTATCTTCGTATGTTCATGTGGTCACCGTGAAAAACTATCAGCTTTTGAAAAACGAAAAAAGGCAACAGGTAATACAAAAGTATCGAAACGTGATGTTCAAAAGTATATGAAAAAGCAAGAAGAACCAGCAAATAATGCAATGGCAGAGGCGTTACAAAAGTTGTTTGGGGACAAAGATTAATTTTACTGTTAAATGTAGTAATATTTACCTGTATAATATTGTTAATAGATTTGAGGAAATAGACATTTTTGTATCTCGATTTTTGGTGCTAATATAATAATAACTATATCGATATTAGTAAAGAGGTGATTGACATGAATGTGACTTCTCTTGTAAGTAATCGTTATGCTGAAGTTGAAAATCGTAAGAGAGCACTACGCCAGAAAACAGCAGATGATGCATATCGAAAAAACGCACAATATTTTAAACCTCAATTTAATCCAGCGCTTGAAGAACTGGTGGATTTATTGACAGGGAAAAAAGAAAAAGAACATCAACCTCAAGTTCAGGCAGCTATTCGCGATTTAAAGGATCAAGTTAACCAGGAAGAAGTGCCAAGTTCCACTGATTATAGTGAAATGAGCCAAGTGAACATAGATTCTCCTGATAACAAAACCATTGCGATTTTAGAGGATGTACGTCAAGCGGCACTGGCTCCAGAAAATCCAAGTGAACAGGATTTGAACGTGGCTGCCACTGCTACTGAAACAATCCAAAAAACACAAAGTCAATCTACTCATAAAACGGAATTATCTAATGTCATCCAAATGAACGACCATGAGAAAGCAAAAAGTACAACTGCAATTGATAGCGCTAAAGATGCACAAGAAAAAGCCAAACAACGTCTTTTCAAAAAGGCTATTACTCATTACGCTTTCCATATGCAAATGGCTAAACAAGGATTCCATTTTGCAGAACCAACAATTTACCGTGCTGTATAGAGGAAGTGATGTTCCATGGCAAAACATAAAATACAAAAAACAAACGCAGTACGGCTGTTAGATCAACAAAAGATTCCTTATCTACTTGCGGAATATGAGGTAGAAGAAGGAAAAATAGACGGTTTATCAGTTGCAACAAAGATTAACCAACCAGTAGAAAAGGTCTTCAAAACACTTGTAGCTACAGCAGGTAAAGGAAAACTCTATGTTTTTGTAATACCTGTAGCTGAAGAGCTCAATTTAAAAAAAGCCGCTAAAGTTGTTGGGGAAAAGAAAATTGAAATGCTTCATGTAAAGGATTTACTTCCGAACACAGGTTATATTCGTGGCGGGTGTTCACCAATTGGTATGAAGAAGCAATATCCAACATTTGTCGATATTTCTGCTGAACAGGTGGATGAAATGTATATAAGTGCGGGGAAAATCGGTATGCAGATTTGTATTACACCAGAGAATCTGGTAAAAGCTTCTATGGCAAAATTAATATCACTTACTTGAAAATCCTCTTATTCTTGATACAATAGAAAAGTTAGTTTATCAAAAAGCCATTTATGTATAAACATAAAATGGCTTTTTGTTTGTTATTAAGAAAGAAGGATTTATATGAAGAAGGCAAATAGATGGCGTTGGTTATTCTTTTTTACGGGACTTATGGTGATTGGTCTAGGAATTGCATTAACAGTAAAAGGACAACGCTTTGGTGTAGGCTCATGGGATGTTCTCCATATTGGATTATTTAATCACTTTGGTTTATCTATTGGTTTATGGTCGGATATTGCAGGTATTCTCATTATCACAATTTCCTCAATAGGTATGCACCAACTTCCAAAAATAGGGACATTTCTTAATATGATTTTTGTGGGATTATTCCTTGATTTTTTCAACTGGTTATTACCAGATGTTGATCATATTGCATTGCAATTTATGGACTTTTCCTTGGGCGTGATCTTAATCGCTGTAGGAGGAGGTATTTACATTTCTGCTAATTTAGGTGCAGGACCTCGAGATAGTTTAATGCTATTAGCTGTAGAAAAGTTCCATTGTAGTATTACAGTAGCGCGTACGATTATGGAAATTGTTGTTGCAGTAGCTGGGTACCTTCTTGGAGGACCAGTGGGCATTGGAACAATTATTATGGTATTTGCACTCGGACCAATTGTACAAATTTCTTTAACAATTTGTCGTAAACTATTAAAGAAATGTATTGGTGAACAACAAGTCGCATTTTATTAATAATATTAAATCCCTTGATTTTTCAAAAGAAATTAGAGGTTGGAGTAGACTTCTTACCATTGCATGGAAATCAGTAATCAATCATTCCACTTGGCTTCGGTAAACAAGTTTTATGGGGAATACAGGTAGTTAGGCAGATAAACAAAATCCATCTAATGTAACAGATACGCAAGCACTGGATATTAGAAAGATGTTTAAAAAAGGTAATGTGAAGATGATTACTTTTTATGCAGCAAAACATGACATTAAACCCTGTAGATTTCGCTTATGAAGCGATTTTAGAGGGGGAAAAACCAAATAAGGGAAAGCAAAAAGGGAAATATAAATAATCTTATATAATGAATACTGGCTATTAAGTTCAAATTATATTAGCAGAAACGAAAAACAAGATAATTTGTTTTTCGTTTCTGCTTTTTAATATTTTTATGTTAAATTGAAAATTTTTTGAAATATGCAGATAATGTTTGTTCTCTTACTTCATCTTTTTATCTATTAACATATTAGCCTCCAATACATTCATCTTGTCTTCTCCTAACACACCAAATACCTTTTTGGATGTGGCCTCTTTTATAATATTTTGCACCTCTTCTTTCGATAAATGAGATGCTGTTGCAATACGATCAATCTGTATTTTAGCTGAAGGAATTGAAATATGTGGATCTAATCCAGAGCCTGAACTTGTGATTAAATCAGCGGGAATATCTTTTTTAGAAACAGTTGGATTGTTCTTTAAAAATTCATTTACACTGTCATTCATTCTTTTCGTCAATTCTGGATTAGATGGGGCGTAGTTAAAGTTTCCAGAACTGACACCTGCATAGTTTGGATCATTTTTTTCATATACATTATAATTCACGCTGGAAACGCGACTAATAAAGTGAGCTGGATTTTCAAAGGTTTGACCGATTAATTTCGATCCTACTACTTTACCATCTATCTTAATCAGACTACCATTTGCTTTATCATGGAAAACTAGTTGTGAAACACCAGTCACAGCAAATGGATAAATAAGGCCGCAGATAATCATCATCACAACAGATGTTAAAAAAGCTGCCTTGATTTGTGAAAATATTTTTTTCATCGTCATGACTCCTCTCTAAATTCCTATCATTTTGAGTAGTGGTGCAATGATCATATCGATCATTTTAATGCCGATGAAGGGTACAATCGCACCGCCAACTCCGTAAATTATGCTGTTTTTGATTAATAGTTTTGATGAACTCATCGCTTTATATTGCACACCTTTCATCGCCACAGGAATGAGTAGGGGAATAATAATGGCGTTGAAAACAAGTGCTGAAAGAATAGCACTTGTTGAAGACTCTAAGTGCATAATATTTAAACGATTCATCTCCGGAATGCCGACTAATAAAATTGCTGGGATAATCGCAAAATACTTCGCAATATCATTTGCGATACTGAATGTTGTTAGTGCTCCTCGAGTCATTAAAAGCTGCTTCCCGATTTCAACGACTTCAATTATTTTTGTTGGATCGGAATCTAGGTCAATCATATTTGCTGCTTCTTTGGCAGAATTTGTACCTGAATTCATTGCCATACCAACATCTGCTTGAGCAAGTGCTGGTGCATCATTCGTACCATCACCTGTCATGGCGACAACCTTTCCTAGATTTTGTTCATCTCTTATTACTTGGATTTTATCTTCTGGTTTACTTTCTGCAATGAAACCATCAACTCCAGCTTCTTTTGCGATTGAAGCGGCTGTAAGTGGATTATCTCCTGTACACATAATGGTTTTAATACCCATTTCGCGTAGCTGTTTGAAGCGTTCCTTCAAACCAGACTTCACAACATCTTTTAAGTAAATTACGCCGAGAATTACTTCATTTTTCATTACAACTAGAGGCGTACCACCTTCGTTTGATACAACGTGAATAAGCTTTTCTAAATCTCCAGGAACAGCCTTGCTTTCTTTCTTAATCGTGTCATAAGCTCCTTTTCGATACCGTACACCATCTGCTGTATCGAGACCGCTCATTCGTGTTTGTGCAGTAAACGGAATATGCTCACTTGATTGAATGATCTGTTCAACATCTTGCACAGCAAGTTTTTGCTCCTTAGCTAAAGTAATAATTGATTTTCCTTCAGGGGTGTCGTCCGTTAATGAGCTTAAATATGCTGCTTTTGTCAGTTCTTCTTGACTAACGCCCGTTACTGGAAGAAAAGCTGTTGCCATACGATTTCCGTGAGTAATTGTTCCTGTTTTATCCAAAATTAATGTATCTACATCACCACATGCTTCTACTGCTTTCCCATTCATCGCAATCACATTGAATTGTGTTACTCGGTCCATTCCTGCGATACCAATTGCAGATAGTAAACCTCCAATTGTTGTTGGAATAAGACAAACTGTTAATGCGATTAAAGTTGCAACTGAAATGTCGATGTTTAAATATTGCAGCATTGGATAAAGCGTCATCACCACTAATAAGAAGATAATGGTTAAACTTACGAGCAATGTACTTAATGCAATTTCATTAGGAGTTTTTTTACGATTTGCTCCTTCAATTAAAGAAATCATTTTATCTAAAAAGGACTCCCCTGGAAGTGAAGTGATCTTAATGGTTAATTCATCACTTGTGACAATCGTACCGCCTGTAACAGATGAGAAATCACCACCTCTTTCCTTCACGACTGGCGCAGATTCACCTGTAATAGCGGATTCATCTACAGTTGCAATTCCATCAATTACTTCACCGTCATTTGGAATCGTTTCACCGGCACGAACTATAACAATATCACCATGTCTAAGCTCACTCGCTTGTTTCATTACTTCATGGTCATCAATAATCACTCTTGCCGATGTAGAAGATTTGGTTTTCTTCAAAGTTGCAACTTGCGCCCTTCCTCTACCTTGTGCTATTGATTCTGCAAAATTTGCAAACAAAATCGTTAAAAATAACACAACCGCAACAATGCCATTATATAAACGAAGATCTTCTTCTCCTGCGTGAAATAGAGAAGGAAAGATTGATAACAGTACAACGAGGAAAAATCCAATTTCAACGACAAACATAACAGGGTTTTTTAACATATATATTGGATTAAATTTTTTAAAAGCACTTACGAATGAAGTGGCTACAATCTCCTTTGTTAAGAGGCCATTCTTTTTTGCTCCCATGTTCTCACTCCTTTTCATGAGTTAAGCTGTAAAAATTCCGTAATTGGTCCAAGTGCAATCGAAGGTAAGAATGTTAATGCACCAACAACGAGGACAATTGCGACTAAGAATACTGTAAATGTCGCATTGGTTGTATTTAATGTACCGATTGATTCATTGTGCACGAGTTTTTTCGCTAGTAACGAAGCAATAGCGATTTGTAACACAATGGATGTATAGCGGCCAAAAAACATAGCCAAACCGGTTGTCACATTCCAGAATGTTGAGTTATCTGCCAACCCCTCAAATCCTGAACCATTATTCGCCGAAGATGATGCAAATTCATAAAGTACTTGTGATAAGCCATGAGCACCTGGATTTGTAATCCCTGCAACTCCGCCTGCTGTGGTGACTGCTAATGCTGAGAAGCCAAGAATAATAGTAGGGTGAATTAAAATACAAAGTGCAATGAGTTTCATTTCTTTTGCTTCAATTTTCTTCCCTAAAAACTGTGGTGTTCGACCAATCATTAAACACGCAATGAAGATTGTAAGAAGAACGTACATCATCATATTCATCAAGCCGACACCTTTACCGCCGAATACGACATTTAGCATCATATTGAATAATGGTACTAAACCTCCAAGGGGTGTTAATGTGTCATGCATATTATTTACAGTTCCTGTTGTAAATGCAGTCGTTGCAGCAGTAAATAATGAAGATTGGGCGATGCCGAAGCGGGTTTCTTTTCCTTCCATATTACCGGTACTATCGTCAATGCCAATTGCATGGATTTCTGGATTTCCTGCACTTTCACTCGCATATACAACAGCAATTCCAATAAGAAAAATCACACTCATTGCTATGAAAATAGAGGTACCTTGCTTACCAATCAAAGCTTTGTGATTACGGTTTTTCCGATACGTAATCATTAAACCAAGTGCAACTACACAAGCACCAGGCAGTAACATCATCGAAAGTATTTCTACTATATTGGATAGCACAGTTGGATTTTCAAATGGTGTGGATGAGTTCGCCCCATTAAAACCACCTCCATTTGTTCCTAAGTGTTTAATTGATTCCATTGCTGCAATGGGCCCAAACGCAATGTCTTGTTGTTTATGCTCAATCGTAGTTAAAGTAATATTCTCTTTAAACGTTTGAGGGACACCTTGCGATACTAGAAATAGAGAAACCACAAAAGATAAAGGCAATAAAATACGGGTAATAACACGTACAAAGTCAACATAGAAATTCCCAAGTACATCTGTTTTAGCAATTAGTCTTCGGCAAAAAGCCATACATACGGCATAGCCTGATGCTGCAGACGTGAACATCATGAAGATAATTACAAGCATTTGAGATAAATAGCTTAAACCTGATTCGCCACTATAATGCTGTAGATTCGTATTCGTCATAAAGGAAATAATCGTATTAAATGATAATGTCGTTTCCATATTTCCAATATCATTGGGATTTAAGAAAAGAGAAGATTGGATACGTAAAATGAAATATCCAATAGCAATCATTACTGCATTTGAAAATAGTAAAGAGAAAATATATTGTTTCCCTGTCATCTCCTCTTGCTTAATTGCGCTCAGTTTATAAATAATGCTCTCCACTCGATTAAAGAAACCATCGCCCCACATCTTTTCCTTCATCGTGACTTTATATAAGTAGCGTCCTGCGATAAGGACGAGTGGTAAATAGATAAGTAAAACAATCGTAATTTGCCACATGGTAAAGGACCTCCTTTAGTACTTTTCTGGATTTAGTAAAGCGTGTACGAGATATCCAATTAAAATAATCATGATCATTAATAAGATCCACATTTGATTTCACCTCTACTTTTCAACTTCTTTGTAGCACCATGTCGTTAAAGCAAAAAGACTCATAAAGCTTATTATTAATATGAAAATCATGTATAGTTCCAACATTTTGCACATCCTTTCTTGCTTGTGATTGGTTTTACTATAGATGAAAAGAAATTAATATAGTGTTTGGATTTTAGATTAGATATTAAGATGGCATTAAGATGTTAAGAAGCGCGTCCTTTTTGTGTGGAAAGTAATTATAATGAAGGCAAGGGGAGGCGATGTTGAAGTGACTCAGTATTCAAATCATAAGCGTGGTCAGTTAAAGATATTTTTGGGGTATGCAGCAGGTGTTGGAAAGACTTATACCATGTTAAAAGAAGCAAAAGAGCAACTCAAACTTGGAACAGATGTCGTCATCGGTTATATAGAGCCACATCCTCGTAAAGAAACGATGGAACTTATTGAAGGTTTTGAAGTAGTACCAACAAAAGCTATTTCATATAAAGGAAAACAATTTATGGAATTGAATTTAGATGGTATTATTCGGCGTGCACCAGATATTGTTTTAATCGATGAATTGGCTCATACGAATACACCCAATCTTAGGCATACCAAGCGCTATGGGGATGTAGAGGAATTACTGAATCAGGGGATTAATGTGTATACCACTCTAAACATTCAGCATATTGAAAGTCTACATGACCTTGTTGAAGAAATTACGCATATTAAAGTTCGTGAGCGTATACCAGATGTAATTATCGACCAGGCATCACAGATTAAACTCGTCGATATTGAACCTGATGAGTTAATTGAAAGATTAAAAGATGGCAAGATTTATAAAAAAACGTATGTAGAGAAAGCTTTAAATCATTTCTTTCAAATTAACAACCTTATAGCATTAAGAGAAATTGCTCTGAGAAGAATTGCTGATACAATTCATAATAAAACGAACAACTCATATGAAAATGCTATGCAAAATAACGTGCTAGAACATATATTAGTAGGGATTAGTAGCTCTCCTACGAATGCAAAAGTAATTCGAACTGCTGCTAGACTTGCGCAAGCATTACATGGTAAATTTACCGCGCTTTATGTAGAGCGAGATACCAACCAAACGATGACACAAGCAAATGAAGAACGACTAAAGCGACATTTGAAATTAGCTGATCAGTTGGGTGGCAATGTGGTTACAGTTCAAGAAGACAGCATCGCTACAGCAATTGCTAATTATGCTCAATTAAGTGGCGTAACAAAGCTTGTTATTGGCAGAACGATAACGAAAGCAAATTATTGGGGACGAACGAAAATCACTGATAAGTTAAATGAGCTTTTACCGAATTTATCAATCTACATTGTCCCAGATCAAGAAAATACACCAAAGAAAACGATGGATTTTAAAACAGATTTCAAACTACAACCTTTTGACTTACTTAAGATGATTCTTATCTTTAGCATCGCGTCGATTGTTGGGATGTTCTTTAAATCCCTCGGGATTAGTGAAGCAAATATTATTACAATTTATATCTTAGGTGTATTGATAGTAGCTATCTGGACGACTAGCTGGGTAATGAACATTATTAGTTCACTTGTTGCAGTATTGATCTTTAACTTCCTATTCACGAAACCAATCTTTTCGTTTGAAGCGTACAATCAGGATTACCCAATGACTTTTATTATCATGTTTGTTTCGGGTATCATTACAAGTAGCTTAACGAAAAAAGTAAAAATGCAAGAACGACAGGCCATTCAAAAATCCTATCGTATGGAAACACTACTAGAAACGAATCGTAAGCTTCAATCTGCCTCATCTTTTGAACAATTAATTGAAGTGGGTTCCTCGGAAATTGTTAAATTAACTGAGCGCCCTGTATGCTATTACATTATTAAGGATAAACGGGATATAAAGCATACATTTTATAAATCACCTTTTCTTTCTTCAGCGCAGAATAAGGAACAGGAGAATGAATTCAACAATAAAAATGAACTTGCCATTGTACAATGGGTTATAAATAACGAACGTGTTGCAGGTATGGCAACAGATGTCTTTAAAGAAGCTTACGGTTATTACGTTCCTTTTCTTTCAAATAATACAGTTACAGGTGTAATTGGCATTTCACTTCATAAAAAAGGTCAGTTGCCTACTTTTGAACGTCAAATATTACATGCGATTTTAAATGAATTTTCACTCGCAATTGATAAATGGCAACTACTGCGTATTAATGAGAATGTACGCCGTGAAAAGGAATTAGAAGAAATTCAATCCAATTTGTTGCGCTCTATTTCACATGATTTGCGAACACCACTTACAAGTATTTTGGGACATGCAGATATTTTGAAAACGGATGATTACAAAATGTCTATAAATCAGCGCCAAACACTGTATGAAGATATTTATTACAATTCCAATCGACTTGTACAACTGGTAGAAAATTTACTTGCTGTATCAAAGTTAAGTAATGGGTACTTTCCTCTTCAAATTCAAGAGGAATTGGTTGAAGATGTTATTAATGATGCAATTCATCAACTTTCAAAAAATAGTACCCGACTAATTCAAGCACATATTGAATCTGAGTTTCTTTTGGCATATATGGACACACGATTAATTGGGCAAGTACTTATTAACTTACTTGATAATGCGGTGACCTATACTCCTCACCAAAGTAGTGTTGCAATTTACGCTTTTGAAAAAGGGGATAATGTTTTTATTGAAGTTCGAGATACAGGCAACGGTATTGCTGATGAACAAAAGAAAGAACTGTTTCAAGCATTTAAAAAGAGTCATATGGAACAAAGTGATGCAAAGCGCGGGCTAGGTATTGGCTTATCTCTTTGTCAAACCATTTTAAAATTGCATGAAAGTGAATTAAATGTTCGAGATAATATGCCTCATGGAGCTATTTTTAGCTTTTATTTAAAAAAAGGAGGTGTAGTGAATGAATCATAAAAAAATACTAATTGTTGAAGATGATATTGCCATCGGAAATCTTATTAAAATGACAATAGAACTTCACGACTACGATTATAAACTTGTTACAAAGGGCATGGATGCATTAAAGGAAGTTGTTTCAATGCATCCAGATGTCATCATTTTAGACCTCGGTTTACCGGATATGGATGGTATCAACGTTATTTTAAAAGTCCGTACTTGGTCAAAAACGCCAATTATTGTCGTCAGTGCTCGTGGCGAAGAAACTGAGAAAATTAAAGCGCTTGATATGGGAGCAGATGATTATGTCGAAAAACCTTTTAGTGTTGATGAATTGCTTGCTCGTGTTCGTGTTGCGCTAAGACGCTCAGTTGCTAATATCGATATAGAAAAAGAACAATCTGTATTTACGAATGGACCACTCTCAATAGATTATTTATCCAATACTGTGTATGTTAATAACGAGGAAATTCATCTCACTCCAAACGAATATAAGCTATTAGAAACGCTAAGTAAAAATCTCGGCAAAGTACTTACTCATAACTATTTACTAAAGCAAGTTTGGGGAGATGCGCTCGATACTGACGTACCAAATTTGCGTGTCTTCATGGCTACACTTCGAAAAAAAATTGAGAAAGATGTAAATCAACCAAGATTTATTCAAACCCATATTCGAATAGGCTATCGCATGATTCATTGGGAGAAACGTAAATGAGGGTAAAGTTAATCTCTTTAAAAAGGAGATTGGCTTTTTTTACTAGAAAACTAGCATGAAATTCGGATGGGGTTTATTTTCAAAAATACAACTGTATTTTTGAAAAGTACATTGAGTGCCTTTTTGTAAAGGAATACAAAAGATTTCTTTATAATGGTTCTTTTCAGGAGTACAAAATGAAAGTTTGATATGCTACAATATCGTTATAATGTATGAAAGGGATGATGACCTTGTCTAACGTGCTCAACAAATTCGTTAATGACAACTTGCAAGAACTTCGTGACCAAGGTTTATACAACCACATTGATCCTGTTGAAGGTGCTAATGGTCCGATTATTCAAGTACGTGGTAAGAAACTGATCAACCTATCTTCAAATAACTATCTGGGCTTAGCAACAAATCCTGAACTAAAAGAAATTGCTAAACAAACAATTGACAAATATGGCGTTGGTGCTGGTGCTGTCCGTACGATTAACGGTACACTCGATCTACATGTGAAATTAGAAGAAAAATTAGCAGAGTTTAAAGGAACAGAGGCTGCTATTTCATATCAATCCGGCTTCAACTGTAATATGGCTGCTATTTCAGCTGTTATGGATAAGAATGATGCGATTTTATCTGACCAGTTAAATCATGCTTCTATTATTGATGGTTGTCGTCTTTCTAAAGCAAAAATTATTGCTTTTAACCATTCTGATATGGAAGATCTTCATAAAAAAGCAAAAGAGGCCACTGAATCTGGTCTTTACAATAAAGTCATGGTCATTACTGATGGTGTTTTCTCAATGGATGGTGATATTGCCAAACTTCCTGAAATCGTAGAAATTGCAAAGGAATTTGACCTTATTACATATGTTGATGATGCTCACGGTACTGGAGTAACAGGGAAGGGAAAAGGTACTGTTAAACATTTTGGTTTACAAAATGAAATTGACTTCCAAATTGGTACACTATCAAAAGCAATTGGTGTTGTTGGTGGCTATGTAGCAGGGAAGAAAAACTTAATCGATTGGTTAAAAGTTCGTTCACGTCCATTCTTGTTCTCAACAGCTCTACCGCCAGGCGATGTAGCGGCGATTACTCGTGCTGTTCAAATGTTAATCGATTCAACAGAACTATGTGACAAGCTTTGGGAAAACGGTGATTATTTAAAAGCAGGTCTGAAGAAATTAGGTTTTAATATTGGCCACTCTGAAACGCCAATCACTCCATGTATTATTGGAGATGAAAAACTAACTCAACAATTCTCATCTCGTCTAATTGAAGAAGGCGTCTATGCAAAAGCCATTGTCTTTCCGACTGTTCCAAAAGGTACTGGCCGTGTTCGTAATATGCCAACTGCAGCTCATACAAAGGAAATGTTGGATGATGCATTAGCTATTTATGAAAAAGTAGGGAAAGAATTAGGGGTTATTAAATAATTCAAATTTCTTGATAATCATACTTTGCTATGAGGATGGTGGATTCTTAATTCGTCCACCGCAGGGAGTAATACTTCATAGCGGATATTTGTTATAAAAAGAAAGGGCTGCCCGTAAGTTACTACTTATAGGACAGCCTTTTTTGATTTCTCATGCTTTACTTGGAAATTTTAGAGGTTTTAATAGGATAGCTTACAAAATCATTCTAATCTTTTTTCAATTTAGCTGCTAAGCGGTTGCCAAAAGATTGAATGATTTGAACAATCACAATTAGTAAGAAAACTGTTGCATACATAACATCTACTTCATAACGTAAGTATCCAAAACGGTAAGCGAGGTCACCAAGTCCACCAGCACCGACCATACCAGCCATTGCTGTTGCACCAATTAAGCTAACAGTTGCAATCGTAAGACCTAATATAATGGACGGTCTTGCTTCACGTAAAATAACATTCCAGATAATTTTTCGAGTTTTGACACCCATTGCTGTATAGGCTTCTACTACACCGGCATCTACTTCTAACAAAGCAGATTCTATTAAACGTGCTATATAAGGAGCTGTATAAACAACGAGTGGAACAATTGCTCCGCGAACACCGATTGTTGTATCAACAATTGCCTTTGTAAAAGGTAAGATAAAGAACAATAATATGATGAATGGGACAGAACGAACAATATTAATGATTAAGTTAATAATTTGATATACAAATTTATTTGCTAAAGCTTGACCAGGTCTAGTTAGAACGACTAGAATACCTAATGCAATACCAATGACAACAGCAAATAGTAAAGAAATTCCGACCATCTGGAAGGTTTCTAAAACTGCTTTCCAAATGATAGGCAGCCATTGATCTACAAATCTTTCATAACGATTCATTAGTTTTCACCTCTTAATTGTTCAGTATGAACACCTTGTTCTTCTAAATATTGAAGTGCTTTGTTCACATCTTGCGAATTTCCATTTAAATGGATGACAATATTGCCGACAACACCATTTTTTAGCTCAATAATATTGGCTGTTAAAATATTAGGAGTTACATTAAATAATTTACTCACTTCAGCCAATGCAGGTTTACCTGTACTTTCTCCAACAAATGTAAGGCGAGTAACGCTCCCTGTTACATTGAGTTGTTCAATTAGTGAATTGGATAGGTTACGTTGTGAAATGGTGCTTAGAAATTTTTTCGTTGTAGGCTGTTGTGGACTCGTGAATAAGTCAATCGTAGAGCCTTGTTCAACAATTTGACCACTTTCTAATACATATACATAATCGCAAACTTTTTGAATAACGTTCATTTCATGAGTGATTAGTAGAATAGTGATGCCAAATTCTTTATTAATTTTAAGTAGTAGGTCAAGAATGGATTCTGTTGTTTCTGGATCAAGAGCACTTGTCGCCTCATCACTTAGTAAAACTTCCGGCTCCTGAGATAGTGCTCTAGCGATAGCAACACGCTGTTTTTGACCACCAGATAATTGAGCTGGATAGTTATTTGCCTTATCTTCCAAATTGACAATTTTCAAATATTTTTCAACGCGTTTTTTTACTTCTTTTTTATCAAAACCTAATAGTTTGAGGGGGAGTGCAATATTGTCGTAAACAGTAGCTGTTTTTAATAGATTAAAACCTTGGAAAATCATACCGATTTTTGTACGAACTGTCCGAAGATTGTTAGGAGAGAGGTCGGTAATTTTTTGATTGTTTATGTATATATCTCCTTCTGTTGGTTTTTCAAGTAAATTTACACAGCGGATTAATGTACTTTTTCCGGCACCACTATAACCAATTACCCCATGAATTTCACCTTTTTTAACATCAATATTGACATCATTAACAGCAGTTATTGTTTTCTTGTTAACTTCAAATTTCTTTGTAACATGTTCTAGTTTAATCATCATATCACTCCTTTTTAAAAGAGATTGCCACCGATGTGATGGCAATCCATGTTAACTATGTTCTACCAAGATGGGATTATAGAACCTTCATATTTCTTTTCTATGAATTTTTTTACTTCATCAGATTGATAAGCTTTCACGAATTTTTTAATAGTTGGATCGTTTTTGTTTTCTTTACGTACAACAATTTCGTTTGTATAAGGTGAATCTGTACCTTCAAGTAAGATAGAGTCCTTTTTAGGGCTAAGTTTAGCTTCTAAAGCAAAGTTTGTATTAATTGCTGCTGCTGCAACTTCAGATAATTGTTTTGGAATTTGTGCAGCTTCTAATTCGATAAATTTAAGATTCTTTTTGTTTTGATCAACATCATAGACTGTTGGAAGGTCATCCCCAGTGTCTTTTAAAGTGATATATCCTTCTTTTTCTAAAATTTCTAGTGCTCGAGAGCCGTTTGTCGGATCGTTTGGAATAGCAATTTTTGAACCATTTGGAATATCATCGAAGTTTTTATATTTTTTAGAGTAGATACCCATTGGAGTTAAAATGGTTTTACCAACAGCTACAAGATTGTCACCTTTATCTTTGTTATATTGTTTTAAGAACGGAACGTGTTGGAAGCTGTTTGCATCTAAGCTACCTTCATGTAATGCTGTGTTAGGTAATACATAATCTGAGAATACTTTTAATTTGATATCTAATCCTTCTTTTTTTGCAACTTCAGCTACTTTTTCTGCGATTTCTTCATGAGGTCCTGCTGTAACACCTATTACTAATTTCTTGGTATTTAATGCAGCAGCTTTACCGTCCTCAGTTTTTTCACCATTGCCACACGCACTAACAACGGCTACAAGTAATAATAAAATAAATGCGAAACTAAATTTTTTCATTTGATTTCCTCCTTTTTGTTCATAAGAGTTTAATAAAAAAGCCCCTCTTCTTTTAATAGTAAGAGGGGCTTCATCTTTTAGAGTTCACCTCTCTTATCTATCAAAACGTTTTGTACGTCTTGCAGGATTTAGCACCTTTCCACGGGTGGGAAGGTTGCCGAGCTTCATAGGGCCAGTCCCTCAGCTACTCTTGATAAGAGGTTTTTATTTAATTTGAAACTTTATGATAATTCAATTTACAGTAAAAATTCAGTATAGTCAATATCATTTTATATAATTCCACCTAGAATAGTATGGATTTTTAATGGCTTTTAATCGAAAATGCATTTATTTTCTAACTTAAACAGTTTCTTTAAAAAAATTAAATTTTTTAATTCTTTTAACAGCTTCAATTATTTGCTTTTCATCTACTAATAATCCTACGCGTATATAACCTTCGCCATATTCTCCAAAGCCGTTACCCGCAGCCACTGCCACATCTGCTTTTTCTAAAAGCAAATCGGCAAATTCCTGACTTGTAAATCCTTTTGGAACAGGAAGCCATGCAAAGAAGGATCCCTTTGGTGCTGTTACAGACCAACCAGCTTCTTTGCAAGCTTTGATTAATGTATTTCGTCTGTTTTCGTAAATCGTCACTTGTTCTGTCACACAAGATTGATCACCAGTTAATGCTTCAACTGCTGCAAGTTGTATTGCCGGGAATAGGCTAACAAAGAGGTGATCTTGTATAAGGTTCAATGCTTCGACGATTTGTGCATTACCAACGGCAAAACCGACGCGCCAGCCTGCCATATTATACGTTTTGGATAATGTATAGCATTCAATACCAACGTCTTTAGCACCTTCAGTTTGAAGAAAACTAATTGGTCTTTTACCATCAAAGCCAATTGCTCCATAGGCGAAATCCTGCAATACGGTAATATCATTTTCTTTTGCTAGTTTGACAGTTTCTTCGTAGAATTCCTTTGTAGCAACGCCGCCTGTAGGATTATTTGGGTAGTTCAAATACATCAATTTTGCTTGTTTCTTAACATCCTCAGAAAGCTTTTGATAATTTGGAAGAAAATCATTTTCAGCCAATAGTGGCATTGTTTCAAATCGAACATCAGCTAATGTAACACCTGATAAATAATCGGGATATCCAGGGTCTGGTAATAGCATCGTATCACCTGGGTTTAAAATTGCTAAAGGTAGTTCAACAAGACCTGCTTTCGCACCAAAAAGAACCGATACTTCTGTAGCAGGGTCAATATCTACATCGTATTCACGCTTATAAAATGTAGTGATGGCTTCTCTTAGTTCAGGTAAACCACGAAAGGGTGAATATTTGTGCATCTGTGGATCGGCAGTTGCCTCTTGCATTGCTTTGACAATATGTGCAGGTGTAGGTTGATCAGGGTTTCCTTGTCCTAAGTTGATCACATCCCTGCCTTCTGCAATGGCCGCGCTTACTTGCTTTACGAGATTTGCGAAAAATTGTTTCGGTAAATTTTGTAGTTTTGTGGATAACTCCATATATGTATTCCTCCAATACATTAAGATTGTGTTAAGTTCATGACTATACATTTCAATCTGATATAGATAGAATAGTATAAAGATGAATTTTCAGAATTAAAAAACGATTTAGTGAAAATACTATAACCTTTTTCAAAAAATGTCCATAGGTGGTGCAAAAATGAAGATCGGATGTATCCAATTAAACGTAGCTTTTGGCGACGTTGAAAAAAATTTTACAAGAGCAGAAGAATTTATAAGAGAAGCAGCTAGTAAAGGAGCTGAACTCGTTATTTTGCCAGAAATGTGGAATACGGGCTATGCATTAGAAAAACTAGGTGAGTTAGCTGATGTGAATGGTGAAAGGACAAAGAAATTCCTCCAAGCATTAGCTTCAGAGCTCCACATCCATATTGTAGGTGGTTCAGTAGCAACGAAAAAAGGAGAAGGATTCTTCAATACAATGTTCACAGTAGATAGTGATGGCGAATTAGTTGGAGAGTATGATAAAGCGCATTTGTTTCGCTTGATGGATGAACATTTATATCTATCTGCTGGTGAGGGGCAAAATAATTTTGAATTAGGAGACTTACAAGGTGCTGGAGTGATTTGTTATGATATTCGCTTCCCAGAATGGCTTCGTCTTCATGCGTTAAATGGCGCAAAAGTTATATTTGTATCGGCACAATGGCCAACTGCAAGAATTGATCATTGGAAAACTTTGTTGCAGGCTCGTGCCATTGAAAACCAAAGTTTTATCATTGCGGTAAATCGCATCAGCCATAAAAAAGAAAACTTTAATGGTCAATCGATGGTGATTGAACCGTGGGGTGAAGTTTTATGGACAGGGAGCGAAGATGAAGAGTTAGCCATAGTCGATGTAGACTTTTCAAAAGTTGATGAGGTACGTAAGAAGATTCCTGTATATGATGATAGACGCCCAGAATTGTATAAAGATATTTTGAAATAACGACTTAAACCCATTTTGCTGAGCAGAGTGGGTTTTAGTTTGGGGATTTTCATATATTTTTTTACGGATTAAAGCATGAGAACTAAATGGACGCATTATGAAAGCCTTTTTTAATTAATGACATCAATTTCACGGAACGTGGATACAATTCAAAATTGCGTGGATTGAAGACGAGAAAGCGTGGATTAAACATGCATTTGCGTGGATTGAAGACAGAAAGGCGTGGATTGAACAAGAAATTCCGTGGATTAAATAGCACGATCTTTAAACGGACTTCCTGAAAAGGATAATACCAACAAAAATATTGTTGTTTATTGGTAAGTGCGAATTCTTACTTGCCATCTCACTTATCTCATTTTAAAATAAGAACAAACGTTCCTTTTGTGAGGTGTGCTGAAATGTATGAAAATATGCCGAGAAGATCCATTATGTGTATAGATATGAGATGTTTTTATGCTAGTTGTATGGCTACTTTAGCTCATTTAGACGTTGAAAAAGAGGCAATTGCAGTTATAGGGAATTTCGAACAAAAAGGAAGTATTGTACTGGCTGCTTCTCCAATAATGAAACAACGTTTTCAAGTGAAAACTGGAACGAGACTATATGAGATACCGAAGCATCCAGATATTCATTTGTTTGAACCTAAGATGGAATACTTTGTACGCATGTCAGTCGAAATCACCAAGTTATTGAACAGCTATGTGCCGAAGGAGGCCATCCATGTATACAGCATTGACGAAAGTTTTGTGGATCTGACTGGCACTGAAAAACTGTGGGGAGATCCTGTAGAAACAGCACACCAAATCCAATATGAACTCTATAACCAATTTGAAATTCCTAGCACAGTTGGGATGGGTCCTAATATGTTATTAGCAAAACTTGCACTTGATTTAGATGCAAAAAAAACAGGGTTTGCGAAGTGGGACTTTGAAGATGTAGAAAAAAAGCTATGGCCTGTTGCACCATTATCTAAAATGTGGGGAATTGGCCATCGAATCGAGCGAACCCTTAATAATATGGGGATTTTTTCTGTTGGGGATTTAGCGCACGCTGATTTAACAACATTAGAAAGGCATTTTGGTATTATGGGCAATCAACTCTACTATCACGCTTGGGGAATTGATCTATCAAAAGTTGGCGAAGCGCCATTGATAGAAGGTCAAATTAGTTATGGTAAAAGCCAAATATTGATGCGGGATTACAACACTAAAACGGAAGTGCTCGCCGTACTTCTAGAAATGTGTGAAGATGTGGCAAGAAGAGCGCGTGAAGCTTATAAAGTAGGACGTACGATTACGCTTGGGATTTCTTATAGCAAAAACGCTTTTGGAGGAGGTTTCCAGCGTTCACGTACGATAGATGAAGCAACAAACGATACGATGATTATTTATCAAATTTGCCAACAGATATTGAACGAACAATACAACGAGCGCCCTGTACGACAAATCAGTGTCAGTATTTCAAAGTTAGAATCAGAACATTCTATGCAACTTAGTTTTTTTGATAAAACACGTTGGAAACGGCGACAACTTGGGACCACAATGGATCACCTTCGTACCCACTATGGTTCTACGGCTCTATTACGTGCCGTATCATATACAAATGCAGGAACAGCTATCGATCGTTCTAAATTACTCGGTGGGCATAAAATTTAAATCTAAAACTGATTCCAATACTAAGGAGTGGTATTACAAATGTTACGTGATCGAGGTAACATAAAATGGACTGCTATGATGTTGCCAGAACATGTACAAAGACTAAGAACCTGGCAACAAGAAGATCAGCAAATCACAAAGCCGACCTTTGATGAATGGACCCTACAAGCCTTAGAGGAAGAACTTTTGCAAGCATATTACGGCAAAAAAGAAGTATTATTAGACGTTTGGCACCAACAAACTAGTGTTCACTATAGAGGAATCATCACCAAACTAATTAGCGAAGAAAAAAAGCTATGCCTACACAATGATACCCAATATAAAGATAAATGGGTTCCGGTAGAATTTATCCTCAATGTTAAGGTATTTGAATAATAGACATAAAATAAGCCAATATAAAAATATTTTTAAATAATTTATTTTTTCTAAAAATAGATTGACAAATAATATAAAAAGAAATAATATGGTTAACATAAACTTACAACTTAACAAATGGAATTTATCAAGAGTGACTGAGGGATAGGCCCTGTGAAGTCCAGCAACCCCCGTTTGGGAAGGTGCTAATTCCTACAGAATTTATTTCTGAAAGATAAATCGACATCTGATTAGAAGATACATCTTTCAGTAGAAGGATGTATCTTTTTTTAGTAGGAATACATAGTTTTTCAATAGAAATTATGAATTTTTGTGCAATAGTAATTTAACAATGATTAGAGGGATGTATATGCTGGAAATACAAAATGTATCAAAGATTTACAAGGTAAAAAAGAAAAGCGTAACCGGTGTAGATCATGTCTCATTGACAATTGATAACGGAGAGATATTTGGAATAGTTGGTTATTCTGGAGCAGGCAAGAGTTCCTTATTACGGTGCATTAATTTATTAGAACAGCCAACAGATGGACAGATATTAATCGATGGTCAAGATTTAACAAAATTAAAAGGTGAGCAACTTCGACAAGCACGATTGAAAATCGGGATGATTTTCCAACACTTTTACTTAATTAGCCAAAAAACAGTAGGGGAAAATATTGAGTTTGCATTGAAAGCTGCAAATATATCAAAAGAAAAGAGAAATGAAAGAGTCAAAGAGTTGCTCCATATGGTTGGTTTGTCAGATAAAAAAGATGTGTTTCCAGCCCAGTTAAGTGGTGGACAAAAACAGCGTGTGGGAATCGCAAGAGCATTAGCTAATAACCCCTCTATATTACTTTGCGATGAAGCAACATCAGCGCTTGACCCAACAACAACAACCTCTATTTTACGATTGTTAAAGAAAATCAACCGAGAACTTGGTATTACAATTATTCTAATAACACATGAAATGGACGTTGTGAAGGAAATTTGTGATCGCATGGCGATTATGCAAAATGGAAAGGTAATCGAAGAAGGGGCGGTTTATGATATTTTCGCCAACCCTGAAAAGCCCCTAACGCAAGAATTTATAAACAGTGTAGTGTCGTTTGATATTCCACCAACCATTTTACAAAACGTCAAAGGGAGAATTGTTAAAATCTTATTCAAAGGTGATGTAGCTGGCGAAGGTGTCATTTCAGATATGCTACAACAATTTGAAGTACGTGGGAACTTTCTACATGGCACGATTGAATATATACAGGAAAGGCCACTCGGCATTTTCCTAATGGAACTGAATGGGCAAGTTGCAGATATTAACCGTTCGATTTCCTATATGGAAAGTCGTGGAGTCACAGTGGAGGTGTTAGACAATGTTATTTGATCCTAGTCATTTTACAGAAATGCTTCCTGATATTTGGAAAGCATTTGGTCAAACGCTTCTAATGGTAGGGATTTCTTTAGCAGTAGCCTTGGTGATTGGTTTACCACTTGGTTTGCTTTTATTCATCACAGGAAAAGGCTTGTTTTCTACAAGTAGATCCGGTTTACTTGGTAACCGCTTTGTGAATGTAGTGGTTGGCTTTATCGTTAACTTAATACGTTCAATTCCATATATCATTCTTTTAGTAGCGTTATTCCCAGTTACTAAGTGGTTAATAGGCGATACGATAGGGCCTATTGCAGCAAGTGTTTCTTTGTCAGTCGCATCAATTCCGTTTTTCGCAAGACTTGTTGAAACATCACTTCGAGAAATTGATAAAGGTGTTATTGAGGCGTCTATTGCTGTAGGAGCGACGCGTTGGATGATTATTAAGGACGTGTTACTCCCAGAAGCAAAGTCTGGTGTCATTCAAGGAATCACCATGACAATTATTAGTTTAGTAGCATACTCAGCAATGGCAGGAATCATCGGTGGTGGTGGTATTGGTGACCTAGCAATTCGCTTTGGCTACTACCGTTATGACAACACTATTATGATCGCGACAGTTGTGATATTAATCATCATTGTCCAAGCAATTCAATTAGCAGGAGACGCGATTGCAAAAGCAGTCGATAAACGTTAAAAGTAACTAGCATTCTGAAAAAATAGCTTTTTATAAAAAATTGGGGGTTTTAAACATGAAGAAATTTTTGTTTAGCGTATTAACGCTAGTACTAGCAGTGGCTTTAGCGGCTTGTGGTGGAGATAAATCAAAAGATACAAGTAAAGCAACAAAAACAAAAGACATTACAATTGGTGCAACAGCAGGTCCATATAGTGATATGCTTAAAAAAGCAATCGTACCGGAGCTTGAAAAGAAAGGATACAAAGTAGAGTTAAAAGAATTTAGTGATTATATCCAACCGAACAAAGCATTAGATTCTGGTGACATTGATGCGAATTTATTCCAACACTCTATCTACTTAGAAAACTTTAACAAACAAAATGGAACAAAAATCAAAGGTCTAATCATTGTACCAACAGCACCAATGGGCTTTTTCTCTAAAAAATATAAATCAGTCGATGATATCAAAGATGGAGCAACAATTGCCATTGCAAACGACCCATCAAACTTAGCTCGTACTTTAAAATCTTTACAAGATCAGGGACTAGTCAAAATTGATGATAATATTGACCAATTAAAAGCTTCTACAAAAGATATAAAGGAAAATCCTAAAAACTTAAAATTCAAAGAAATTGAAGCAGCAGGACTTCCTCGTGCTGTAGAAAGTGCGGATCTAGCTGGTGTACCAGGAAACTTTGCATTAGCAGCAGGTATGAAATTAGACGATGCCGTATTCCTAGAAAACATGCCTGATCAATTCCGTAATGTCGTAGCAGTGCGTGAAGCAGATGAAAATTCACAACTTGCAAAAGATCTTAAAGAAGTTGTTGAATCTGATGAATTTGAAAAAGTAATCGATTCACAATTCAAAGGATTTGGTAAACCTGATTGGATGAAAAATAAATAGAATCAGTCCTAATCGCATATGTTCGATATAAACAAAAAGGGAAATTGCCTGGCGCAATTTCCCTTTTTATATGGGCTATTCAATATTCTTTTATAGAAAAGCAGCCAATCAGCTTTTCATTTTCCCTTCCATTTCTTGAAAGCTATAAACGAGCAAATACTTTTGAATACCTCTAGCTTGTTTAATAGCTTTTGTTGAATGATACTTAAAATTTTTCCTATCTTGTTGTTTAAAAGAGATTAAACTTTCAATGGAAGGCGACATCCACTTTTCTGTGAATTTGGGTATTAAAGCTTTAGCTTGTTCATAGTTTCCTAAAAATACTTCACTGTGGGCAATCATATAGCTTTGGAATGGTTCTCTTGTAATTTGCTTTGCTTCAGATAAGGCACGATGATAATCCTTCTCTAGCATTGCAAGTATAGAAGCGTAGTTATGCTTGACGTACGGTTGCTTATAGGAGGTGATTATTTTTTGTAGAGCGGCTTTTTGTTCGGCGACAGTCTGATGTGCGATTGCATAAGGGTATGCATAGAGAGAGCGATGCTTATTTGATTCAAGAAAATGTTCCACTTTTTTTAGATTGTTTGTCCATAATAATGCGTTGAAGTGAGGATACATGGTAAATGAAAAAACATAAAGAAAAAGTAAAATGAAAATTAGCCATTTAGATATATCCATTAATAGCAAAAAAGTACAAGCGATAATTGCAAATAAATAAATCAGTGTCAATTTCCATAATTGCATGAGCTTCACTCCTTTTCATTTATTATAATTAAAATATTCAAAAAAGTCTTTTTGTATATGTGTTCTTTTAAGAGAAACAACTATTGTGTTTTTAAAGAATACAATATATAATATTTTTAACGAAAAATATAGTAATAACGTTAAATAAAAGCGTTATTAATGTACACTCTAAAAATACAGTTGTATTTTTATAAAATATGTACACTCCAAAAATACATATGTAGTTGACAGAAGGAGGAGTAACAATGAAAAAAATTATGATTACTGGTGCATGTGGACAAATTGGATCTGAGTTAGTGGCGAAATTACGCGATGAATATGGTAAGGATAATGTGTTGGCGACAGATATAAGAAAAGTATCTACACAAGCAGGACCGTTTGAGGTTCTTGATGTCATGGATGCTACACGTATGCACGATATAGCAAAAGCATTTGGTGCCGATACAATGATGCATATGGCGGCGTTATTATCTGCAACTGCAGAAGAAAAACCACTATTCGCTTGGAATTTAAATATGGGTGGCCTTGTTAATGCATTAGAAGTTTCTCGTGAATTAGGTTTACAATTCTTCACACCAAGTTCTATCGGTGCATTTGGACCTTCAACACCAAAACATAATACGCCTCAAGATACTTTGCAACGTCCAACAACCATGTATGGTGTTAACAAAGTGGCTGGTGAGCTTTTATGTGACTACTATCATACTCGTTTTGGATTAGATACACGCGGTGTCCGTTTCCCAGGTTTAATCTCAAATGTTACGCCTCCTGGTGGTGGTACAACAGATTATGCTGTTGATATTTACTACAAAGCTGTACAAGAAGGAAAATATACGTCTTATATCGCAAAAGATACTTACATGGATATGATGTATATGCCAGATGCCTTACAAGCAATTGTTGACTTGATGGAAGCAAACCCAGATAAGTTAATACACAGAAATGCCTTTAACTTAACAGCTATGAGTTTTGAACCTGAACAAATAGCTGCTTCTATTCGCAAACAAATGCCTAAATTCAAAATGGATTATGACGTAGATCCCGTTCGTCAAGCGATTGCAGATAGCTGGCCAGATTCTCTTGATGCAAGTGCCGCAAAAGAGGAATGGGGATTTAACGCAAAATATGATTTAGATGCAATGACAATAGATATGCTAAAAAAATTAGAAAAAAAAATTAGCCATTCAGCATAATTTTGAACAAAAAGAGAATCCCATTCTGGATGAATTGGGATTCTCTTTTTTATGAAATAAAGGAGTGCCAAAAAGAAATAAAACACTCTAAAAAAGAAATAAAAACCACCAAAAAGAAATAAACCTCACTAAAATAGAAACAACAACGCCTAACTAAAAATTTATTGCAATCCTTTAGCGATAATAATAAGTTTACCTTGATCTAACTCTTTTTCTGCAACAGCTGCTTCTTCTTTGCTTAACCCTATAGCTTCCATTTGGTTGCGAAGTTCGTTTCCACGAGAAACGATAATATTTTTCATCGTATTAAAAAAGCCTTGGTCCTTCATCCCTACTTCAGCAGTTTTGAAAGCATTAGTAATATCTTCTTCACGTTCATCGTAGTGGGCAAAAACATAAATACTATCACGTTTAAGACCTTGTGATTCCAACTTCTCAATCTGACTTTTTGCTTGAACTACATTTTCTACAGAAAAATTATGAATCATAAGCTTCTCCTCCTATTTGAATTCTCCTTAAGTTATTCCCAAAAGTGACAAGAATACACGTTGTTTTCATATTTTCAGCGTACATCGGTATAAAATATTTTAATCTACTACCATATATTCACACATAATTCTCTTAAGAAATCATAGTATTAACTAGATTGAATTGATTTCATTATTTTTAAACTTTTTAAATAAAGTTTACTAATGGAATTGGGTCTCATATAGATAAATGCATAATATGGATGGAAAATATCTACATTATGTGAAAACTTACTTGATGTGTTTTTAAAAGTATTTTTACAAAGGAGATGATTTAACATGATGCAAGCACCGTTAGTATTAACAGATTTCGTAAAGAGGGCAGAGCGTTATTTTCCAAAGAAACTCATTATTTCAAGAACGGCAGAAAATACGATTCATCGTATAACTTACAAGGAGTTTGGACAACGTACTAGAAAGTTAGCAAAAGCTTTAACGAAATTAGGCATGAAGAGGGGCACAAAGGTTGGTTCTTTTGCATGGAATCATCATCGACATTTAGAAGCATATTTTGCGGTTCCTTGTGCAGGAGCAGTTCTTCACATGATTAATATCCGTCTCTCACCAGAACATATTATTTATATTATCAATCATGCAGAAGATGAGATTCTATTAATTGATGGGGATCTATTTCCATTGGTAGAAAAGGCAATTCCAATGTTAAAGTCAGTAAAACATATTGTCGTCATGCAAGATGGATTAGAACTACCTGAAACAACGCTAGAGAATGTTCATTCATACGAACAATTACTAGCCGATGCGGGAGAGGATTACGAATTCCCAGAGGACTTAGATGAAAATATGCCAGCTGGGATGTGCTATACAAGTGCAACTACAGGATTTCCTAAGGGCGTTGTTTATACGCATCGTAGTTTAGTACTTCACAGTATAGCACTTGGTTTAGCAGATTCACTTGGGATTCGCGAAAGTGATGTGGCTATGCCAGTTGTTCCAATGTTCCATGTAAATGCATGGGGAATGCCTTTTGCTGCAGTTAATTTTGGAACAACTCAAGTATTACCAGGCCCAATGTTCACGCCAGCATTATTATTAGATTTGATAGAACAAGAAAAAGTGACATTAACAGCCGGCGTACCAACAATTTGGCTAGGGGTTTTAAAAGAATTAGAAGGGAATCCTAGAGATATTTCTTCTTTACGTACCATTATAAGTGGTGGATCAGCTTCACCGAAAGGTTTGATCAAAGCCTTTGAAGAAAAGTATAACGTACCATTTATCGTAGGCTATGGTATGACAGAAACTTCACCGATAGTTAGTTTATCTACCTATACTACTGAAATGGAGCAATGGTCAAAAGAAGAAAAATTAGACATTCGTGCAACACAAGGTTTAACAGTATCTTTGATCGAAACTCGTGTTGTAAATGAGACTGGTGAAGTGCCTTGGGACGGAAAGACGATGGGTGAGTTAACAATCAGGGGACCATGGATTGCCGACGAATACTATCGTGACGAAAGAACAGCAGAAGCATTTAAAGACGGTTGGTTATATACAGGAGACATCGCAGTCATGACACCTGAAGGTTATATTAAAATAACTGATCGTGTAAAAGATCTGATTAAGAGTGGGGGAGAATGGATTTCCTCGGTAGATCTTGAAAACGCTTTAATGACACATGAAGATGTGTTTGAAGCAGCCGTTATTGCGATACCAGATGAAAAATGGCAAGAAAGGCCGTTAGCATGTATCGTTCTAAAAGAAGGAAGAACAACGACAAAAGAACAATTACTTACCTATTTAGAAGGACAATTTGCAAAATGGTGGGTACCAGATCATGTAGTTTTCTTAAAGGAAATCCCTAAGACATCTGTTGGGAAATTCCTAAAAGCAAAACTTCGAGAAGATTTAAAAAGTCTAAAATTATAAAATTACAAAAGAGCAATTTCCTATGTCAACCTGACAGGAAATTGCTCTTTTTTATAAAATACTAATCTATTAATCGACCAAAGTGAATGCGCTTATTAAGTGCTGATATAACGGGAATTCCGACAGCCATTACAACAAATTCACCAACAGCTACTGTCAACCATGTAAATAGGAATGGTAGATTTAACGCAAGATTCAACTCAATTGCAATGATGAACATTGTAATCGTGAACACAATTGTATTGAAAATCATGCGAGATAGTTGGCCTTTGATAAAGCGAGCCGAAAAAATAGTAATGCTAAGTGCTAGAATCGATTGTCCTACACCAAATACTAAATCATACGTTCCAAGTGGTGAGAAAAGATTAGTGACAACTACACCAAGTACAATGCCAATCATATATTTTTTGTTAAAAACAACAAGATGATTGAACATTTCTGATATGCGAAATTGTACATTTGTAAAGCCAAAGGGCGCAATAAGCATTGAAACCGCAACGTAAAGAGCGGCAATAATTGCGCTAACTGCTAAAGATTTTGTCTTCATTATTAAGTTCCCCCTAGTTTTTTTTACGTGGGATGGTCTCGAACCACGTTACTTTTAATCAACCAAAAATCAATTTTAAATCTATGAAAATAGAATGTCAAACTTTCATTAATTAAAAGAGTGATTAAATAGGCTATTGAGTACATTAAAAAATTCACAAATTAGACACAAATTAAAGGAGGACTCCGGAACTCCTTATACGCCAATGATTCAACGGGTTGAAGCGCTAAAGTTTGGCGTCTTAAAGTTTTCAAATATTCTAAATATTATTGACTATTGTAAGAGCATTCTGTAATATTACAATAATTCTTTATTATATAGAAGAAAAATAGGGGGATTGCTATATGAAGAAAACAAAAAAGTATGTATTACTTTTAATAACAGCTATAGTCGTTTTAGCCTTAGCAGCATGTGGTAGCAAAAATGATTCATCATCTAACAAAGAAGATTCAAATGCAGGGGCAGATAGCAAAACATATAAAGTTGGTATAACACAAATAGTGGAGCATCCATCATTAAACGAAGCTACAAAAGGATTTAAAGCAGCACTAAAAGATGCTGGTTTAAAAGTTGAGTATCAAACAGAAATTGCGCAAGGCGATCAAAGTGTTAATACAACAGCAGCTAATAATTTAGTAGGCAGCGGAGCGGATTTGATCTTTGCAAATTCAACACCAAGTGCTCAAGCTGTAGCAGCAGCAACATCTGATATCCCAATTGTGTTCACATCAGTAACAGATGCAGTAGGGGCAGAATTAGTTAAATCAATGGAAAAACCAGGTGGTAACGTAACAGGAACGGTAGATACACATCCTGAAGCAATTCCAGATACTGTGAAGTTCTTATCCGAACAATTAGGGGCTAAAAAAGTAGGAATGGTATTTAACTCTGGTGAACAAAATTCACGAGTACAAGTTGATAGAGTGAAAAAGGAAGCAAAAAATGCTGGAATTACAATAGTAGAAGCATCTGCATCTACATCAGCGGAGGTAAAACAAGCGACAGAATCACTAGTTAGTAAAGTTGATGCAATTTACATTATTACTGATAACACAGTAGTATCAGCTCTTGAATCTGTATTAGATGTAGCAAATGACAAGAAAATTCCTGTCATGGTAGGGGAATTAGATTCAGTAGCACGCGGTGGTCTTGGAGCATACGGTTTCAGTTATTATGATATTGGTTATGAAGCTGGACAAAAAGCTGTAGAAATTCTAAAGGATGGTAAAAAGCCAGCAGATATTCCTGTAGCATACCCTGCAAACTTAAAGTTGGAAATTAACAAAACAACAGCAGATAAAATTGGCGTAGACATTAAAGAAGAATGGAAAGCAGAAGTAGTTAAATAGATTGGAGATGATTCATGTGTTTACAGCAATTTTTGGCTCAGTGGAGCAAGGGATCATCTACGCTATTATGGCACTCGGAGTGTATCTAACATTCCGAGTGTTAGATTTTCCTGATTTAACAGTAGACGGCAGTTTTGTAACAGGTGCCGCAACCGCAGCAACAATGATTACACTAGGATACAATCCGATTATTTCCACATTATGTGCAACATTAGCTGGCTTTGTTGCCGGTTCAATTACAGGCCTCCTACACACTAAAGCAAAAATCAATCCACTACTATCAGGGATATTAATGATGATTGCTTTATACTCCATTAACTTGCGAATTATGGGATTGACTATAGATACAGCTGTTGGACGCCCGAATATTCCACTCGCAAACTCAGATTCACTTTTTACTCTATTTTTTGGATTTTGGGAAAAGCTTGGAATAGATACTGCTTTAAACAACATGTTACTAAGCTTAGGTGTAGAACATGTTCCGAATACATGGGGCACAATTTTTATCATGTTCGTTTTGACATTTGCGATTAAGTTTACCTTCGACTGGTTCTTAAAAACAGAAGTGGGTTTAGCAATTCGTGCAACAGGAGATAACGACAAGATGATTCGTAGTTTCTCTGCAAATACAGATACACTAGTGATTTTAGGGTTAGGTTTATCCAATGGACTGGTTGCACTATCAGGCGCTCTAATTGCACAATATGGTAAATTTGCTGATGTTGGAATGGGAATCGGCATGATCGTTATTGGTTTAGCTTCTGTTATTATTGGGGAAGCCATTTTCGGAACAAAGACAATCGTTCGTACAACATTTGCTGTCATTTTCGGTGCGATTATTTATCGAATTGTTCTTGCATTAGCATTACAAGTAGAGTTTTTAGATACAGGAGATATGAAGTTAATCACAGCAATTATAGTTGTCATAGCATTAGTAGTACCAACGCTTCGAAAAAAACGGAAAGACAAGGTTCGAAAAGCAAAACGTCGTGCAGAACGTGCTTTAGCAGAAAGACGGGAGGCGAAGACAATTGCTTAACCTAAAAGGAATCAACAAAATCTTCAATGAAGCAACGCCCGATGAAAAAGTAGCTCTAGATAATATTACTCTAGACTTAAAAGAAGGGGATTTTGTCACGGTTATTGGTAGTAACGGTGCTGGAAAGTCAACAATGATGAACATGATTTCCGGAGCTTTACTTCCTGACTTTGGGCATATAAAAATTGATGGTAAAGATGTAACAAGATTACCAGAATATAAACGTTCACAATTTATAGGTCGTGTATTCCAAGATCCAATGGCAGGAACAGCGCCAACGATGACAATCGAGGAGAACCTTGCCATTGCGTATTCGCGTCATCAAAAACGTTCACTACGTATTGGTGTAAATAAAAAACGTAGAGAATTTTTTAAAGAATCTTTAGCAACCTTACATTTAAATCTAGAAAATCGCTTAAATGCGAAGGTCGGTCTTTTATCAGGTGGGGAACGCCAAGCATTATCACTATTAATGGCAACTTTTACTAAGCCTAATATTCTCTTGCTTGATGAACATACAGCGGCACTTGATCCATCAAGAGCGGAACTAATCACGAATCTTACTAAACAACTTGTTGAAAAAGATAACCTAACTACATTAATGGTAACGCATAATATGCAACAAGCCATTGACTTAGGAAATCGACTAATTATGATGGATAAGGGACAAATCATTTTAGAAGTAGAACCATCAGCGAAAAAAGATTTACAAATCGATGATTTAATGGCCGAATTCCAACGTATACGTGGAGAGAAAATGGTGTCAGATCGAACTCTATTAAGTGTTTAATAAGGAGAAATACCGGTGACTTTCTGTTTTACTTTGAACGGAAAGTCGCCTTTTTCTCTATTTTTTACATGATTTGTTTGAAATTGAAACCGTGCACCCGAAAATCGTCTTTCTAGAAAGGAAATTTATGCTTTTAAATAAAAAACTTAATATTAAATCGAATCGCTCATACTCATACGCCTAAGAAAATGAATTATTATAGCCTAAAGGATATAATTAAATTAAGTTTAATAAACAAAAAAGGTCCTGCAAACAAATATCCGTTATAATAGAATAAATTCAGTTACCATTAACGAATCTACCAAGAGTCGAGGAGCATTCATATGAATAAATTTTTGCCAAATTTATGGAGTACACTTTTATTATTAGTCGTAGGCTTTTTAACAATTGTTGGTGCTATTGCTCAAATTGCTAACAATCCGGATTTAACTAGTTGGACATGGCGTCAATTTGTTATGCTTTTTGTTGGAATATGTGTTTATTTTTCATTTTCATTTTTAGGCTTTTATTATTTGATTGCTCGTATAAAGAAACGTGGGATTTGCTGGGACGATGAAGGGGTTAAGATAGATTTTAGTCATCATAAAATCTATTGGTATGAAATTGAAGATATACAATGCATAAATCATCCTGGCATTGGTAGATCAACGGTTATTTCTACATCGGAAAAGTATGGAAAAGACATCCAAAAGCGCCTTAGTAAATGGAACCCGACAGTGTCTGGTTACTCTTTTGATATATTTTGGGTTAGCGTACAAAATGCTAAAACGATGCATGAACAGCTTCTAAATGAGTTTGAAAATCATAAAAAAAGTAAAGTATCAGCATTTCATAACAACTATTCAATACAGTAAAACCTCCAAAGATCATGGCTTCTTTGGAGGTTTTGTTACGTTACGTAGGAAGATTTCAATTTGTTTTATTTAAAGTTAAGCTACATACTTATACTAATAATGCAAATAGTGTACTATCATTGTTTACTTCTTTGAAAGAAAATCCATTATGCTTCATGCGATCGAGTAATCCTGCATAATCTTCAGGATTTTTTAATTCGATGCCTACTAGTGCAGGACCACTTTCTTTATTATTTTTCTTTGTATATTCAAAGGTTGTAATATCATCCTCTGGTCCTAATACTTCCGTTAGGAATTGGCGAAGTGCACCAGCTCGTTGTGGAAAACTAACAAGGAAATAATATAATAATCCTTCATGAATAAGTGATTTTTCTTTTATCTCTTGCATACGACTAATATCATTGTTACCGCCACTAATGATACAAACAACAGATTTGCCTTTAATTTGATCTTTATAATAATCGAGTGCAGCAACAGGTAGAGCACCAGCAGGCTCTGCAATAATTGCGTGCTTATTATATAAATCTAAAATTGTCGTACAATCTTTTCCCTCAGGTACTGTAACAATATCGTCTACATACTTTTTACAAATCTCAAATGTTTTTTCTCCAACACATTGAACAGCTGCTCCATCCACGAACTTATCAATATGAGGTAACTCGACTGGATGACCTTCAGCAAGAGCTTCTTTCATACTTGCTGCACCAGCAGGTTCAACACCAATAATAGAGGATTGTGGTGAAAGATTTTTAACGTACGCAGAGATTCCGGAGATTAGTCCGCCGCCCCCAATACTAGCAAATACAAAATCAAGTGGCTCTTCAATATCATTCATCACTTCCACAGCAACTGTACCTTGTCCGGCAATAATATCTGCATCATCGAATGGATGGATGAAAATATGACCATCTGCATCAGAAAACTCCATTGCACTTTTCGCGGAATCATCGAAAGTATCTCCAGCTAAAATAATTTCGACGAATTCACGACCAAACATCCTTACTTGATCAATCTTTTGCTTTGGTGTGGTTGTTGGCATGAAAATATGCCCGTAAATGCCTAAATGTGCACAAGCATAAGCTACACCTTGTGCATGATTTCCTGCACTTGCACAAACAACACCTTTTTCACGTGCTTGTTCTTCGATTGTTTTAATTTTATAGTAGGCCCCGCGAAGTTTAAACGAGCGAACATGTTGTAAATCTTCACGTTTTAAGTAAACATTACTTTCATATTTTTCTGATAAATATTCATTCTTTTGTAAAGGTGTATGTACGACGACATCCTTCAAAAATTGATAGGCGATTAGTACGTTTTCCACCTGTACAGTTTTGTCTTGTACAGTCACATTAAAACCTCCCACTTTCTGTAAGATTCAAAAGAGTTTAACTAATTATAGCTCTAAAAATCCGAAATTTTAAGTCAATTCTAAATATTTTATATAATAATTACAAAAATGATGAAAAAGGTTATACGAACGATATTTTCGTTATAATAGAAAGAACATAATAAGAGGAAGGTTAGTGCAGTATGAACTTTTTTGAGAAGATGCAAAAGTTGACAGGAGTATGTCTGAATGAAGTACAACAAAAAGCTGTACGTTATTCGAAAGGACCGCTATTACTACTTGCATCCCCAGGGTCAGGGAAAACAACAACATTGAATATGAAAATAGGGTATTTATTATTGGTAAAAAAAGTACCTGCACATAAAATTCTAGCCATCACTTTTAGTAAGGCTTCAGCCGTAGACATGGCTGCAAGGTTTGATCAATTCTTCTCATCTGTTATTCGTGAACGTGTTCACTTTTCTACAATTCATAGTATTGCATTTCAAATTGTACGCGAGTATTTCTCTATTCATCACCAAAACTTTGAAATTATTGAGGGAAATCTGAACAATGATTTTGATAAAAAGACAATTTTGCGGAATATCTTCGCACAAAAACGCAATACAATTCCTTCTGAAGATGAAATGGATGAACTAATAACATACTGTAGTTTTGTCAAAAATAGAATGATTCCTGAAGATTCTCTTGTTCAAAAAAAGACGATGATGCCAGGGCTTGTAGATATGTATAAACAGTACGAAGCTTTTAAGGTCCAATATCCAGGATTAGTGCTATTAGATTTTGATGATATGTTAACTTATTGTTATAAAGCATTGAGTGAAGACGAGTTCTTACGAAACAAGTATCAACAACGATTTGAATATATTTTAACGGATGAAAGCCAAGATAACTCAGTTATTCAACATGAAATTGTCTATCTTCTAGCTGCTCCACAATTTAATATTTGTGTAGTAGCAGACGATGATCAGTCGATTTTTATGTGGCGGGGAGCAGATGTAAGAAAGCTTCTCAATTTTAAAAAGATCTATCCAAATGCCAAGACTGTGACGATGGCACAAAACTATCGCTCGACGTCAGAAATAGTAGATACTGCAAACGAATTTATTAAAAGGAATCGGCATCGTTATCCGAAGAAGATGTTCACAGAAAATCCAGCGGGTGAACCAATTGAAATTCATAATTTGAAACGCTATGATTTACAACTTAATTATGTTGTTGGTGAAATACAAAAAGCAGAACATCCATCAGAAGTTGCTATTTTATATCGCAACAATAACTCAGCCATTTTACTGTGCAATAAGCTAATGGATGAAGGCATTCCCTTCTATATGAAAGATGTTGAGTTAAAGTTTTTCCGTCATTGGATTGTAGAAGATATTTTAAATATTATGAGACTTTCTTATAATGATTCGCGCGTCGATATTTTGGAAAAGGTTTATACAAAAATTGGCGCCTATATTAAAAAAGGACAAATTCAACAACTACAAAGAAGTGCTAGTAAAGAATCAGCATTTGACCGGTTGCAAAAAATTGTCCATGCCCCGTACCAAGAGCAAGTGCTAAAAAGGGCAAAGCAAACCATTCATAAACTTCAAATACAAGAACCTTATGAAGCGATTCAAATGATTCGCCAAAAATTAGGATATGATAAGTCCTTAAAAAACATGGCTGAACATTTGCGGATGAATGAGGATAACTTATTCGACGTTTTAAATACATTAGAGCAAATTGCTAAAGAACGTCCAGATCTAGAATCATTTGCCCGACGCTTAAAAGAAATTGAAAAGCTAATGCGAACTTCTAAAATGTATAAAGGCCAAAACGTTGTAACTCTATCAACACTACATAGTTCAAAAGGATTGGAATATGACAGTGTATATATGATTGATTTAATCGAGGGGATTCTACCAAATCATGAGGATATTAAAGAGTACGAATTAGGAAATACAGATGAAATGGAAGAAGCAACACGCCTCTTTTATGTGGGGATGACACGAGCACGTCATCATTTAGAATTGCTAACTTACAATGTTCGAAGTGATGTGCATGTAAAAGAATCACGCTTTGTTCAAAATGTCCGTAGAATCATCGCGCCAGAAGATGTGAAACAAACGACAGCAAGGAAACAACCTAAACGCCCAAGTTATCAAGTAATATCTGAAAATGCAATTACAGATGAATCAGATTTAAGTATAGGACATGAAGTAGAACATCATTTATATGGAGTTGGAAGAATTACAAGCATTACGTTAGACTCAATTGAAATTGATTTTGAATCCGTAGGTCCTAAAAAGTTCATGCTAGATTTTTGTTTGAGTCATGGATATTTAAAAAGAACATAGGCAAATAAGGAATACACAATAATTTTACAAAATTACGATGAGAGTAAAGATCTTTCAACGGAATCTTATAGCAAAAATGACATTGAATATTTTATATCCAGTTTCAATCTGAAATATATTATTGAGGCGTATTATTAAAAAAAGGCTATACCAAAGTATTTAGAAGCATACTTTGGATAGCCTCTTCAAAAGGGACTTCTAATTCTAGAATTTCTCTTCAAAATCTTCATGCCAACGATAAGAATACATACGTTCAATGACAAGCCAGTTATCATCTTCTGTTGCACCTTCATTTTTTCGTTTGGCTTCTTCTTGTAAAATCCAACCAGTTTGTGAAATATGCGCATGCATAGAATTCCATTTAGCTTCTTTGACATCTTGAATATCATTCACGATATCTGGTTCGCCAAGTCCTTCTAGAGTATCGTTTGCAAAAGCAACACCATAAAGACGTGGACGATTTTCTTCAGGGATGCGTCGTACTGCTCGGACTACTGCTCTTGCAGTTGCTTCATGGTCAGGATGAACTGCATAGTTTGGATAGAAGGTAATGATTAGTGAAGGGTTTAATTCGTCAATAAGATCCGTCATCATTTGAACCATTTTCTCGTCATCTTCAAATTCAACGGTTTTATCACGTAAGCCCATCATACGTAAATCTTTAATACCGATTGCATCACATGAAGCTTTCAACTCTTCTTTACGAATAAGTGGAAGTCCTTCACGTGTAGTGAATGGAGGATTACCAAGATTTCGACCCATTTCACCTAAAGTAAGACAAGCATATGTAATCGGTGTGCCTGCTTTTGCATATTGCGCTAATGTTCCAGATACTCCGAATGCTTCATCATCTGGATGTGGGAATACGACAAGAATTTGACGTTCAGGTTGTAGCATGTTTTTTCAACTCCTTTTAATAAGCGAATGGTGTTTCGCTAATTTCTAAAGCAACGGCCAATTTGCCATCGTAGCCATGTCCAGCCATTAATAAGCGACCCAATTCATCTAGTTCATAGTGTGTAATACCTTGTGCGTAAACCCAACCATCATTATGCAGTTTTAAACCAACACGATGAGGTGCATCAGGGGTTACTTTACCTAATTCATAGCTCAATTTTACGTTGCGTATAAAGGCACCTGCATTAAATACTTTTTCATCAAAGTGACTTGCATACGCCCCATTTGTAGTTTCTAAATGTATATAGACATCTTTATTTGCAAAGGAATTCAGAAGTTCTTGCAGCTTTTTTGTATCTACTATTTCCATCAAAATGCTCCTTCCAGAAGATAGAATCTACTCTATAGTATAGAGAATTATTAAAGTAAATGCGATTGCTAAGCATTTTTATAATATAGCTTTTTAAAAAAGGTCCTTACCCTATAGGGCTTTTCGTAAGAAATTGTTCATAAAACTGAATTAACATATGCTATCATTAAAATTATCTGATTATTTTTAATTTTTGTTTTTGGAGGTGTAAAAAATGAAGGATTTTTCTAATCGTCTATTACAACTGATCTGCGCTATTATAGGGATTATTTTGATAAGTGGATTACCAATTTTAATAGAAGGTGTACAAAGTCATACATTTTTATTTACTTTTACTTATTATTTAGACGCTATAATTTTAATGCCTGTACTGTGGATGCCACAAGACGGTTTTAGTAACTCTTTACTGGAGAGAATTATCATTGAAGTCGTAATATTAGCTATGTTGACTGTACCAATAGTTGCTTCGCTAATTAGTAATGAGGCTGCCATATTATACGAAAAGGAATATATTTTAGCATCTAGAACACTTGGGGCAAGTAAGTTTCGCATTATTCGAAAACACTTATTTCCTCAATTGCGAGAAAAACTATTTGTTTTATATGGTCAACAAATTTTGGAGACACTAATAGTTTTTGCACATTTGGGTTTGTTAGATTTATTTTTGGGTGGGACAAAGGTAAATTACAGCCCAATGTTCGGCGATCCACCGATGTCCATATCTTTTGAATGGGCGGGGTTATTTGGTTCAACTTTCGGCTACTTGCAAGGTGCACCTTGGTTACCATTAGGTCCAGCAATTTGCTTCGCATTAGTGATTTTATCTATCGCTGCTATGATTGAAGGATATTCAAGAGCTTCTGTTGTTACAAAATCTTTAGATAGGAAGTTATCTAATCGTAAGGATATTCCCGAAGATGTTGTTGCGTGGAATCAGCAACAACTAAAAGAAAAAATGATTTTATTAAAAGAAAAAACTCGTTAAAAGGCTTTGTTTTCCCTATGTTCATAAAAAAAGTAACTTTGGGGATACTAGGTCAAGGAGGCGAGTAGGGTGAATTTCACATTACCAAGTGTAGATAAAGAAAGTAAAACTTCAAGAGTATGGATGACGTCTATGATGCCTTTTTTATTTGTTGAGAAAGATAATAAGAAGTTGGCAGAAGAATTGTTGGCAAAAGGCTTTAAATTTTTTGATTTGCAAGACGAAACTCAGGAATCTGCCTATTATGGAGATATTAAAATTTCGAATATCGCACTCAATCAAAATTTTTTGCCATACATAGAACGCAGACTATTTCCTAGTAGCGTCGATGAACATGCTTTTCATCGCTTTTCAAAAGCTATTCCTAAAAAAGGTGAAATGGTCATCCATGATCGCCACTATCATTTTCAAATATTAAGCGTAGACGTAATACTTTGTCCATTTGGTGTAGGATTTGCCACAGTACGGGTTGAATTACAAGATAATTATTCGCTGTCTGAAACATTGGATTTTATGCATCACTTCCGTATATTAGAACCGAAAGCTTTGGATGAAAAGGGTGTCAGGCTTTTTGTTTCGTCTTATACTTTTCATACTGTAAATGATCTTTTTATGATGTATCTTTGTCCAGAAATTCAACCGTATATTATTCATGATGAAATTCGTAACGGTTACTATGGTAGTTTACCTTTTTTTGAAGATGAAAGAATGCTGGTCTCGTCATATATCGAGATAGATGAAGATGAATTATCAATCGAACAAATTTACCGGGTAAGCCAATTAGATGGCTTTACAGAAAATGGTCTTCCTTATATCTCTTCAGGTAACAAGGAACATATGAAAGAGTATCTACAAACGAAGATTAACAACCGATATATGCCGAAGTTATGCGACATTACAACAGAGCATGTGCAAACAACGATTGTTTTTAAGCAAGCTGATGAAGTATTGCGGAGAAAAGCTAGAGCTCGATTTATGGGCATTCATTATTATAATGTGTTGTTACATTATTTTTATAAACTAACATTATTAGAATTATCCTTTAGATATAGCGAGCTTTCTTGGAGAACAGATGAAGTGTATATAGAAAAGTTGATGAAGCAAATAACAATATTTTCATCTAAATTCTATTTTCAAGAAGTTAGCAGTCGTTCGTCTAGTAGAGAAATGGCAAAAAGATTACGCAGTATATTCAAAATCGATGAGTTATTTGGAGATGTTGCAAAAACATTGGATGCACTATATGTCAATCAAGAAAAAACATCAGACCAGAGACAAAACCAATTATTATTTATTTTAACGATGTTCTCAGTTATTTCTGGAATTTTCGGTATGAACCTTGTTGTAAATGAATGGGATAATGGCTATAAGTGGTCAAAAATCTTACACTATTCAATATATGAATGGATATGTTTGGTGACAGCAGTAACAGGAATTTTGATGTCTGCCGGATTATTGTTAAGCACCATATACTTATGGGGAAGAAGAAAAATTCAGTTGAAAAAGTGGTATTAAAAAAGCATAATTGAAATTTGTTCAATCATAAAGTAAAAGAGTTTCCAACCTTAAAATGGAATGGAAGCTCTTTTCGTTAGTTTTATTCTATTAAATCTCAGTTACTGTAATTTCTGGTGCGCCATAAACGCCTTTAGCACCATGCATAACAGGACCTACAAATTTGTTCAATTTCCAACCATGAGTAATTGCAGCAGCAACAAATTCTTTTGCTTCAATAACTGCTGCTTTTACATCAAGTCCATTTGCTAGGTTAGCTGTGACAGCGGCAGCAAAAGTACAACCTGCGCCATGGTTATAGCTAGTATCGATTTTAGGTGTTTCTAGTAAATAGTGTTTTTCACCATCGTAGTATAAATCGAATGCTTTAGTTGGATCGATTGAACGACCACCCTTAATGACGATATTTTTCGCACCAAGTGCATGAATCTTTTCAGCAGCTTCTTTCATTTCATTAATGTTTTTAGGGGTCTTCATACCTGCTAATTGACCTGCTTCAAATAAGTTTGGAGTTGTTACTAAAGCAAGAGGAAGTAAGTATGTGATCATTGCATCGACATTACCAGGGTTTAATACTTCATCTTCACCTTTACATACCATAACTGGATCGATAACAACATTTTGTACACCAGAATTTTTGATCGCTTCACCAGAAGTTTTAATCACTTCTTCTGTTGATAACATACCTGTTTTAAGTGCATCGATACCTGTTGAAAAAGTAGTTTTTAATTGTGCTTTTAAGACATCTATTGGTAATGTGTAAACTCCATGAGACCAATTATTATCCGGATCCATTGTTGCAATGACAGTCACTGCAGCCATACCATATGTGCCGTGTTCTTGGAATGTTTTTAAATCTGCTTCTAAACCAGCACCACCTGATGCATCAGAACCAGCAATTGTTAACGTTTTTTTCAATGACATAATGAGGACTCCTTTAAATAGTTATCAAATTTTTCGGACAACAGTTGTTATAGTTTGTCCTTCCTGCGCCTTTTCATAAGCGGGATATTGTGTATATCTATTATTCTTTATTATAGGGACTAAACTGAGTAGAAGAAAATAGTCAAAAATCATAAATTTGATGTGGTCAGTTTTATTTGCGCACATTTAAGTGAGTTGAATCACCAATTTAAAATTCCTCATTGTCAATTGAATCAGCGCTAATGATTTTCCATAAAAAGAAAGTTATGCTACAACCAATGATAGCAACTATGATAGCGGCAATGTAATGATTTCGTTGGCATAAACCAACGACAAAAAACAATAAAACAAGCATAATGATTAAAACAAATAAATAAAAGAAGAAAACCCCAATAGTCTTCGCTTTTTCAGGTACATATTTTGTGTTTGTAGTTACATCTGAAACTTTTTTAAGTCTTTCTTTCCATTGAAAATTCATCTAAAATTCCTCCAGTAGAATAAAAAAAGAGATATGTATTGTAAGATTAAATTTGATTTAAAAGAAATTATTTATTTATTAATTTCTTCATTCCTTCATTCCTCTAGTAGTATCGTAAATGATTTTTGGATAAAAAAGAAATATTTTTGAGAAACCTAACATTTCGACAAATAGTCTACTTTCTAGCTACAATAGCAGAAAGTATATTAATAGAAAGATATAATAAAGGTAAGAAAAGAGGAAAGCCTATGAAAACTAACAAAGAGCTAGAAAAAGTGCTAAAGGATTTCCATATGGGTGAGCAACAAGCAGCCACGATTATGGAGGTTGCATCAGGCTCTCGCGTACGTTTTAGAAGTAGGATACTAATCCGCTTATTGAAAAATTGGTATGTGTGGGCAGCGATAATAATAATCTTATCAATAATAATCTTACCCTTTGCTACTTGGAAGCTTATTCAAGGAAATAGTTTTGCTGAACAAAAGGGTTCTCTTGTAGAGCGTATTCAAAACCTCAATGAGTTAACAACTGCAGAAGCTTATACAAAGGTCATGATTGAACGTGAAAATAACGAACTATTCGGAAAAGAAATTGGTATAAATTTACCTGGTACTAAAAGACAATTACTAGTCGTTATTCCTGGGGGAGTAAAGGCTGGAGTCAATTTTTCAAATGTATCGGATAAAAATATTGAGATTAATGAAAAGAAAAAGATAGCTACAATTACATTACCTTCAGCAGAAATATTAGGTGAACCAGAGATTGACTTTGATAAAGTACAAGTGTTTTCAAGTGAAGGACTATTCCGAAGTAAACCGGATATTTCAGAAGCATATGATTTAGCCGCTGCTGCAAAAAAACAGATGATTGAAGAGGCAACGACACAGGGAGTACTGAAGACTGCTGAAAGAAATGCTAAGAAATCAGTAGCTGAAATGTTCTCTTTAGTTGGGTACCATGTCACAGTGAAGTTTAAGGAGTAGAAAAATGTCGAAGATTATTTTTGATAATGATTGGCAAGATGTATTAGGAGCAGAGTTTGAAAAACCATATTATCTACAATTACGCGAGTTTTTAAAGCAAGAATATTTTACGAAAACAGTTTATCCACCTATGGAAGATATGTGGAGTGCCTTTCGTTATACACCTTATGCCAAAGTAAAAGTTGTGATTTTAGGGCAAGATCCTTATCATGGACCAGGTCAAGCACATGGAATGAGTTTTTCAGTTAAACCCGGTGTACCACATCCACCAAGTTTACAAAATATGTTCAAGGAGCTACATGACGATCTCGGATATGATATTCCAAGAGACGGTACGTTGATCAAATGGGCTCAACAAGGAGTATTATTATTAAATACAGTGCTTACCGTCCGTGCTCATCAAGCTCATTCACATAAAGCTCATGGATGGGAGCAGTTTACAGACACAGTCATTCAAAAGTTATCACAACGAAACGAACCTATTGTCTTTGTATTATGGGGAAGACCAGCACAACAAAAAGAACGACTAATTGATACGACACGTCATGCTATTATTAAAGCACCTCATCCAAGTCCTTTGAGTGCCTATAGAGGATTCTTTGGCAGTCGCCCATATTCGAAAATCAACAATCAACTAGTGGCATGGGGGATGGAACCGATTGACTTTGATTTAACAAAATAGATGAAAAGTCTATGACAGTATAAGTAATCACACTACACCAAAAACTATAAACATGGTAAAGTGATACTAAAAGAGGGACCAGATCGAAAGTGTCTTTTAAACTTTCAATTTGGCGAATCATTCTTAAAGTCAAGTGAAGAGGGGACGCAAGATGCAACAGAGTTGTTTTAAATGTAAACACTTTTTTTGTCACTTGGGATCAGCACAATCCTAGAGGATGTCGTGCCTATCAATTCAAAAGTAAAGCGATTCCTTCAATTGTAGTAAAAAAATCGTCAGGCTTGGATTGTTTAAAGTTTGAGCAAAAAGCAGGGGGAAAAGTACAATGATTTCTTATGAAGTAATTGTCACTGAAATAGCAAAGCATATAACACAAGCGCAATCTACTACTTCAGATGCACAAATACGTGAGGAGCTTTCTGCCATTCGCGCATTATGTGATGTAGCTTTACATAGGGAAGGGACAAAACTTCCATCTAGTCCTAGTTTTCCTAAGATGATGACAAATGTAAATCCATCACCACAGCAAACTTCCGGACAAGTTTCCCCATCGTTGATGGTTAACAAGTTACAAGAAGACGATGCAAATGGTGATTCAATTTTTGACTTTTAGAAAGGAATGTACAACGATGAAATTTAATATTATAGCAGGTGCAGTATATGCACTTCTAGCAGTTGCTTTTGGTGCCTTTGGTGCACATGCATTAAAAGATGTATTAACAGAACATTATGCAGCAATATGGGATACGGCTGTACAATATCAAATGTTCCATGCAATTGGTTTAATCGTAATTGGTATTTTAATTAGTAAAGGTATTCTAGGACCAACCACAATGCTATCACGCGCAGGAATTATTATGTTCATAGGGGTCATAATCTTCTCAGGAAGCCTATATGTTCTAGCAATCACTCAAATAAAAATTCTAGGTGCCATTACGCCAATTGGAGGCGTCCTATTCCTAATCTCATGGCTAATGGTAATCTTAACTGCATCAAAACTATAAAAGCGAAGCCGGCTCGAACTGGCCCGACGCGCATTGGAGGGCCCGAATCGAAAGTATTTTTACAACTTTCGACCGAGGGACCGAAATGACACGAGGGTCAAGCCGGCAGAGCTGGATAAATAAAAGCGAAGCCGGACGAAAAGCAGCTTGAGTTCTAAAAACTAAAAATGCCATATGCTTATAGCATATGGCATTTTTACGCCTATGGATTTTGATTGAAGTAATTCATTTGCTCATCAAATTCTGCATAATCGAAGTAAATCATAGGCATCAAGAATCGATGATTTGTATTAAGTTCACGTAAAATAACATGATCTCGACCTGCAGCTTCCACAACACCTCTTATATTAAGGGTATTTCCTTGTGGAGCAACCGCATGTTCAAAAGAAAAGTGAAAGTTTCCAGGCTTTCCTCGATTTAAACGGAGAATATTCTCGATATAGGACTGTTCTCTTTGTGGAAAAACGTTTGTTGTTCCAGGCGTACCTGCAGTAGGTTGAGGGGTGCCACTAGGAAAGGCTGCACCACTAGGATATTGCGTACCGCCAGAATAATTTGGTGTCCAATAATATTGAACCATTTCATCTTCCTTTCAGAATATTATACTTGTGGACAATCATCTACTGATGGAGACAAAAAACATGTGCTTTATAATGTCAGTCTTTAGATGCCTATAAAAGTTTGTAGGATAATCACCTGTAACCTACATAACTAGAGCAGTAAATCAAGCTCTTTGGACATTACTCTAAAACAGGCATTATATAACCTCCTCTTCTTTATATATGACAGTTGGGTAAAATAAGAACCAGAAAATTTGTATAAAATTATTGGAAGGAGGGAAATAATCTTATACATGCCACATCCTTCGTATGTAATCAATACAATCGTATACTTTTAAGTAAAGTATTAAGATGATTATGTAAAAAAACAGAAAGAAGTGTTTATATGCAATTTGTTTTTGATTTAGATGGTACGATTTGTTTTGAAGGAAAGCAAGTTACTGAATCTATATTAAACAGTCTCGAACTGTTAACGGAAAAAGGACATGAAGTTATATTTGCATCTGCACGCCCAATTCGTGATATATTGCCAATTCTACATAAAAGATTCCATGGCTATAAAATGGTTGGAGGAAATGGTTCTCTATTATGTGTAAATGGGAATATAAAACAAAACGCTGGGTTTGATGATATTACTTTAGAAAAGATAAAACATTTAATGGAAGAATATCACGCTACCTATTTAATTGAAGGTGATTGGGATTATTCTTATACAGGTCCGGCTGATCATCCAATTTTAACTAATTTTGATACAAAAAAGCTTGCTGTAAATAAACCAATAGGAAAATTAGAGCATGTTGTGAAAATTGCTATTCTAACTTCTTTTAATATGATGGGGCTAAGAAAAAAGCTAGATAAATTAGACGTAATTATCCAAACTCATCACCAAGAGGGGATATTAGAGATTACTCCTTGTGGTATTCATAAGTGGAATGCCCTTCAACAATTAGGCGTTCAAAAAGGAAAGTATATTGCATTTGGCAATGATGCTAATGATATCAGTATGTTCGAAAATGCCCAACATAGTGTAATGATTGGAAAACATCCCTTACTGTCACATTACGCAGATGAAAATATTGAAAACGATTCGTTGCGAGAAGAAAAAATAATTGAAAAACTATCGGAATTGGATAACCGTTTCGCATATTAAAAAAACCCGCTCTTCTTATTCTAGAAAGAGCGGGAATTTTTTTATTTTACAGCTAAGTACTTAACTAATTTATCATTATCCATGATGTTACCAACGAAGAATTCGCCGAAGTCTGCATAACGAGCTGAAACTTCATCAAAGCGCATTTCGTAAATAAGTTTTTTAAATTCAAGAACATCATGAGCAAATAATGTAACGCCCCATTCATGGTCATCAAAACCGATAGAACCAGAAATAATTTGTTTAACTTTACCAGCATAACTACGACCGATTAAACCGTGAGAACGCATTAATTCGCGACGTGCATCCATCTCCATCATGTACCAGTTAGCGCCTTTTTGACGACGTTTGTCCATTGGATAGAAACAAATATGTTCCCAACGTGGAAGCTCAGGGTATAAACGTGCACGTACATGAGGATTTTGATATGGATCTTCAGCTGGTTCATCTCCAGCTTTTTTGCTTGCTAAGTAGTTAGAAAGTTCAACTACAGATACATATGAGTAAGTTGGAATTGTAAAATCAGCTATTGCTAATTTGTTGAATTCGTTTTCAAGATCTTGTAGTTCTTCCATTGTTTCGCGTAATGTCATTAACACGAAGTCTGCTTTTTGACCTAAGATAGAGTAGAAAGCATGGCTACCTGTTTTAGCAATATCTGCTTCGTTAATTTTTTCTAGATAGTTGATGAATTCATCAACGGCTGCTTTACGTTCTTCTTCGGAAACTAATTTCCATGAAGCCCAGTCAATTGAACGGAAATCATGTAATACGTACCAACCATCTAGTGTTTGTGCTGCTTCGATCATAATCGTGGACACTCCTTCTTATTGAGAATCATTCACGTTAATTTTAACATAAATGCTTGAGAGGTCTATGTAGAACGCTTCGGTTTCACCATTTTGACATGAGTTATTCGTTAAAATCATGTATGCTTATAGGGTATATAAAACAATTTCGGGAGAATTGACTATGAAAGATTATTTACAACAATCAGTATGGCGTTTTTGGGATCAATCGGTTAGTGGTAAAGGACGTTCACCATTAGAATCATTTGCTGCCGATGATACACTATGCCAATTAGTTGGACAAGGTTTATCCCCAGCAACAATTCGGACGTGGGTACACGATCAATCGGTTGTACTTGGGATTCAAGATCATCGCTTGCCACATGTTCAGGAAGGAATGGCATTATTAAAAGATAGAGGATTTAAACCAATCGTTCGAAATTCAGGTGGCTTGGCTGTTGTATTAGATCCAGGTGTATTGAATATTTCAATGGTTTTATCTGAGAAAGAGGAAAAAATAGATATTAATACTGGCTATGATATTATGGTTTCGCTGATCAAAAGGTTATTTCCAAAAGTTGCAGATAAGATAGAAGCATATGAAATTGTGGGTTCTTATTGCCCAGGCTCCTATGATTTAAGTATTAATGGTAAGAAATTTGCAGGGATTTCCCAACGCCGTTTACGTCAAGGGATTGCTGTACAAATTTATCTATGTATTGAAGGAAGCGGAGTCGAAAGAGCAAAGCTTGTCCGTGATTTCTATGACATTAGTTTGCAAGGAGCAGAAACAAAGTTTAAATATCCAGATATTAAACCAGAAGTAATGGCTTCTTTAAACGAATTAGTAGATGAAACATTGACTGTACAACAAACAACTATAGACTTGCAGAGTTTGCTAGTTACTTTAAGTGATGAAGTGAAAATGGGAACATTACAAGAAGATGAAATGGAATTGTATACATTCTATTTGAAGAGAGTTCTCGACAGAAATCAATCGATGTTGTCAAAACGTTAAAGACATTTATAATTTAATTTCCTATTCTGTCGATTTCCTGGGAAATTTAGAAAAAGCCTGATTGCTATTTTTCAACAATAACAATCAGGCTTTTTAAATACTATTCTTCGACACCTACTGAAGAATCTTCTTTTTTAACGAGATTACCATTTCGCTCCATCGTAAATATAGGTGCGATATGTTCATCTTCTGTGCCTAGAGTCATTAAACGTCTTGCGCGGTTCATCACTTGCATAAATTGGTCGTAATCTTTTTTCATATTACGATGCTCTTTTTCTAATCGCAGTACTTCTTTTTCTAATTGTGAAGCTTTTTCATTTGCTATATTTGCTAGATGACGCCATCTTGTCACTTCTTCATCATGGAAGTCACTTTGTTGTAAACGCATTAGATATGCAATAACAAGGTCGATTGACATTGCAGAAAGTGGAATTGAACGCGTCACTTCATTATGCTTTTCATTTGGCAGCAGATATAGTCCAGCAGTTCTTCTTCTAGCAGAAGTACCATAAATGCGCATTCTTTCCTTTCTCTCTTTTTTAGCAGAAGCTAGTTCTTTCTCATAGTTTTTTCGTACTACTGCATTCCAGCGAAAGCCGCAAGCCGCAGCAGTGCGGTTTAGTGCATCTCCAGCTTCTTCGAAAGCGGTGAGTTGTGTACTTCCTTCTTTTACATGGCGTAAAACAGCTTCTGCTAATAATTCATCATTTTCTGGTAACCAAGCATCTTGTCTTGTTTTCATTGATTTAAAACCTCCTATTTGATTCATAGGATTAGCCTAGACAGTTTTTATATTTTTTATTCATAAACTTGTAAACGCTTTATGAGTATTATGTCTTGAATGAAAGATAGAAAATACGCTACACTATTACATAGACTTAAAATTGAGATATAGAAAGGGTTGTAGACAAAATGGCAAACGAATTTCGTGTTTGCGATGAATGTCAGGCCGTTAATTTAAAAACATTAATTCCTAAGCTTAAAGAAATTGATCCAGATGCGACGATAGATATTAAATGCCAATCTTATTGCGGACCTGGACTTCGGAAAACATTTACTATTGTAAATAATCGTCCATGTGCAGCTCATACGGAAGATGAATTAATGCCCAAAATTATCGCAAAATTAAAATCACAAAAGAAATTACCAGAAAGTTATCAAGAAAAATAAGGTACTACTTAGAAGTATCTTAATTTTTCGCGAAATTAGAATAAAAAAGTATCATAAATTTTTCTTTTATACGACTTTTTCCACCTTTTAATAAGGTGGTTTTTTCGTTTATAATGTTGAAATATAAAAGGTATGCAAGAACTTTAAAACAGGGTTAGTGGAGGTGCTTAAATTGAGTTATGCGACAAAAAAGTTAGCTGAAGAGAAAGTATTCAAAGACCCGGTGCATCGCTATATACATGTACGAGATCAAGTGATTTGGGATTTAATCGGTACTAAGGAGTTCCAACGGTTACGCCGTATTAAACAGCTAGGAACGACGTATTTGGTGTTTCACGGTGCAGAGCATAGCCGCTTTAGCCACTCTTTAGGAGTTTATGAAATTGTACGTCGGATGGTCGATGATGTGTTCAAGGGTAGACCAGAATGGGATGAAGGCGAACGCCTCGTTGTACTTTGTGCAGCTTTATTGCACGATTTGGGTCACGGCCCATTTTCGCATGCATTTGAACATGTTTTTGACTTAGACCATGAAGCATTTACTAGAGCTATTATCAAAGGTGACACAGAAGTAAACGAAGTATTAACTCGCGTGGCACCAGACTTTCCTCAGAAAGTTTCGGATGTTATAGCTAAAACGTATGTAAACAAACAAGTGGTTAGTATGATTTCAAGCCAAATCGATGCAGATCGCATGGATTACTTACAAAGAGATGCGTATTTTACAGGTGTTAGTTATGGGCACTTCGATATGGAAAGAATACTTCGCGTTATGAGGCCTCAAGAAGACCAAGTAGTGATTAAATCTAGTGGTATGCATGCAGTAGAAGACTATATTATGAGTCGCTATCAAATGTATTGGCAAGTCTATTTCCACCCTGTTTCCAGAAGTGCTGAAGTTATTTTAACGAAAATCTTGCATCGCGCAAAAGAGTTAAGTAAAGAAAACTATCAATTTTTACAAGAACCTACGCCATTTATCGCGTTTTTCAATAACCAGATAGAGTTGGAAGATTATATATCTTTAGATGAAAGTATATTGTTAACGTATTTTCAAATGTGGACAAAAGAAAAGGATCCTATATTAAGTGATTTGAGTCGCCGCTTTATTAATAGAAAGTTATTCAAATATATCGAATTTGATCCGGCAAATGAGTATCAAAAACTAAGAGATTTAGAGGATTTGTTTATCCAAGTAGGGATTAACCCAAAATATTACTTAGTACATGATTCTATTTCTGACTTACCATATGATTTCTATCGCCCTGGTGAAGAAGAGGAACGTGTACCGATTCAATTATTAATGCCAAATGGAGAGATAAAAGAATTATCACGTTGTTCTCAAATAGTAGATGCTATATCAGGTAAACGTAGATCAGATCACAAACTGTATTTTCCTGAAGATGCATTATTGCAAAACGGGAAACAAAAAACATTACGAAAACAAATACTAAATGTGTTGAGAGGATAAGCCTTCTCGAAAGGAGAAAATCGTGCTAGAAGAACATGCTAAAGTCGTACAATTCGTGTCATTAGCAGGACAAGTCACTGGTCGCAAAAAGTTACAGAAGATGGTTTATATAGCTAAGAAGATGCAATTTCCATTCCATGAAAAATATCATTTCCATATTTATGGACCGTATTCAGAAGAACTTACATTACGTGTTGAGGAACTATGTACAATGGGCTTTTTAACTGAACAAATGGAAGACAAGGGATCCTATGTTCAATATTGTTATGAAGTAACAGATAAGGGGATAGATTTTTCAAAAGCTTTATGTGAAGAACAACAAAATTTAAACGAAGTTGTTCATATTTTGAATAGTAAAAGTGCGAGATTTTTGGAATTGGTATCAACACTATTATACTTTGGAGAATTATCAAGAGAAGAGCAAATCGAGAAAGTCCATGTTGTAAAGGGAAAACTGAATTTTACAGAACAAGAAATAAAGGACGCCTTCGAACTAATTGACATGCTCTCAACATTTAAAGTGAACTAATATTAAATCACAAAAAGTGTATTCGACTTTTCTACCGAATACACTTTTTTATATTACTGTTCGCTTTTACGAACGCCACCGATTGCATAATGTTCTTTTTTCATTTCTTCAATAATAATTGTAATATTTTCTTTAGGGGCATTAACCGTTTCTGAAATAGCATCGGTCACTTTTTCGACTAGATTGTGTTTTTGTTCGTCAGTACGTCCTTCAATCATTTTAATCGTTACTACAGGCATTCTAAGTCCTCCTCATGTAAAATATAGTGTATATTCGTTATAATAACAGAACGGAGGGATTTAGCGTATGACAAATGAAGAAAAACCAAAAAAAATGGAATTTACCATTATAAAAAACAATCCGACTGACGGTCACAAAGGGTTTGGTATTGGAACTCTATCACTTGAAAATGTATCACCTGTTATTATTGATATTGAAGAAAAAACGGCTGAAGTTGATATTGGGGCCATGCATGCTCGAAGTGCAGTAGAAAAGGGCATAAAATTCACCACTGATCGAGCTGATTCAGAGGGCGGAAAACCATATTGGTTAGTTTGGGTGACAATTGAGCAAAAACCAGAAGGCGCATATTATGCAGGTGTAACAGCATGTGAAATGGTTGTTAATCGTGAAAAACGCCGTGGTTATAAAATTCTTGCAGACCATGTCAATAAAATGGACAAATCGATGAAAAGACATATCATTGTAGAACATATGGATGATTCATCAAAACACGTTTTAGGGGAATTCTTGAAGAATTTCAATAAAGAAATGTGGGAAAACAGTGATACTCAATTACACACTGATTTAGGATTTTAGGAAACCAAAAATTGAAAAATCTGTGACATTTCCTAAGTGTTTTCAGAAACATAGTTGAAACTGACATGGAAAGACGATAAACTGAAGGTAAAGCTTACAAAAGTAAAGTAAGCTAGGACAAATGCTTATTGACTTTTAAATGAGTATTATTTGGCATTTTGTATGGACCAAGCTTAATGCTTAATAATTCTTATACTTTAGTAAGCGAAGAGGCTTTCATTCCAATGGATAACGGACTTCATTGGAATGAAAGTTTTTTAGTGCATAAAAAAACTCGCATTGTTTTAGGTTTAACAAACCTTAAAAACAATGCGAGTCAGTTTAAAATATATTATTCAAAAAGAGAAAAAGGGAAAAGGCTCCACGAATCGTCTGTTTCTCTTGTCAAATCTTTTACAATAGAAGGATCTGTACATTTTTTCTTGGGTACATCCTTTTTCTTTACATAAACAAGACGTTGTCTGCTACAGCTTTTTGTTGCTATACCACCAGTTTCAACATCAACGATAGCTGCTTCTACTCCATTAGGTGCTATGAACGGTTCACTAGGTAAATCTTTGTGAGCACTTTCCATAAAGTCTATCCAAATTTGTTTAGTCGCACGGCTATCCGCTTCACTTGTCATTTGCTTTCCTTGATCGTAACCATTCCAAACACCAGCAGTTAATGTAGGGGAGAATCCTATCATCATTTGATCGGTGAGAGTGGTACCTGATTTTGCTGCATACGGGCGTGTTTGTTTGTTTCTAATGCTAATACCTGTTGCCGGTGCATAATCATTAAATACTGGGTCGAACATACCTGTCATTAGTTGAGTCAAGATAAAATTATCGTCTTTCTTCAATACTCTCTTAGATCCTCTTTGTTTTTTCACTTTGTAAAGAACTTTTCCATCTGAATCTTTTATAGAGAGTACTGAAATAGGTGTTCTCTTAACACCACCTGCAGCAATCGTATTATAAGCTGATGTTATATTTTTTAGTGTTACTTCAGTTGTACCTAATGCTACAGAAGGTGTATTTTGTAAAGTTTCACCTATACCAAAACGATCTAACATTTGTTTGAATTTACGATAACCGATTTCTTCATATGTTTTTACAGCATATATATTATCGGATATCGCAAGTGCTTGTGCCAATGATAGTGGATGGTTAGCATACTTTCCATTCACATTTTTAGGTTCATATTCAGAACGTCCACCATCATAAGTGAAAATTGTTTTTTCTGCATCCATAAATGTTAAAGGCGAAAAATTATCCTCTAATGCAGTTGCATATAAGAATGGTTTAATGGCTGAGCCTGGTTGTCTCTTAGCTTGGGTCACACGGTTAAATGGACTTTTTGCATACTGACTACCACCGACTAATGCTGTAATGTATCCAGTCTTTGGATCCATACTAATAAAGCCAACTTGTAAACCTGAATTAGGTAAATTCTTTTCAATTGCTTCTTCTGCAGCTTTTTGATGGGAAGTATTTAACGTTGTTTGAATTGTCCATCCTCCCTCTTCAATACTACGTCCATTCTTTTCTAATATTTTCTGTGCTTCTGCCCATACTGTATCGATAAAGTACGGTGCGCTTGTTTTTCCACTATCCCATTCATCATATTTGAAGGAGAGTCTTGTTTGTTGTGCTCGTTCTTTAGCCTCTTTAGTAATTATATTTTGTTTCTGCATAAGTGCTAGAATAAGTTGCTGTCTATCATGATTTTTTTCTTCATTTGCAAGAGGCGAATAGATACTTGGACCTTTTGGAATTGCTATTAACGATGCAGCCTCTGGAAGAGTTAGATCTTTTGCTGATTTTGCAAAATAATATCTACTTGCAGCCTCTACACCATACATTCCATGACCAAAATATACGGTATTTAAATAGCCTTCTAATATTTGATCTTTACTATAAAAAGTTTCTAAGCGATAGGCATATAATGCTTCATTTATTTTTCTTAACCATGTTTTATCATGTGATAGATATAAGTTTCTAGCATATTGTTGTGTAATTGTGCTAGCACCCTCGACTTTTTTCATTGCCTTTATATCCTTAAATAAGGCACCGGCAATTCGTGTATAGTCAAATCCGTTATGGCTATAAAAGTCTTGGTCCTCCGTGGCAATAAGCGCCTTCGTTACAAAAGGAGAAATCTCATCTAGATCTACCCAATATCGACGCTGTTGTGCAAATTTATCTCCTAATTGTGCTCCATCTGCATCTAAGAAAACAGTTGCTTTTGGAACCGTCAAGGAAGGCGCACCTGTAATTTGTGCATATATTCGAAGTGATAACAGGGCAGATGCAACTGCTGAGCCACATACGATAACCCAAATGACGATTTTCTTTAGACGTTGTTTTCTTTTCCGTTGCCGTTGATGTTCAGCTCGGTTCATCTAATCGCTTCCTTTCACATTGATGAATCTAGTATGTGAAGTCTTTAGATAAACTAAACGAAGGAAAAACACTAATTTTGTCGAAAAATTAGAAGTTTGCATCCATATCATTATTTGAGAGATGTGGGTAAATGTCTGGTTTAGAGTTTTATATTCATTAGGAAATTGTTTTCTATTGGAATAGTATCGAGAGTGAGCGAAAACACTCGTGAGTAAATCGTATAATCACAAAAATGTCCTATATTCATGTTGTATCTTGAAAATAGGTATATTCCTATCCTATAATAAGAAGGTTATATTAAACGGAAAACGGAGGCGTCTTAAAATGTCAGATGTATTGACAGCACCCGTAAAATTAAAAATCATAACAACGATTACCCAACCAGGCACAGAAACTGAGAAATTTGAACTGTGGTCTGAAGGGGAAATTATGCAAAAGAATGATCAAATCTATTTGCAATACGAGGAAATACAAGAAGATCAACGTATGAATACGACTCTTAGATTTGGCCAAGAAGATGCCATTATCATGCGCAATGGTGATGTGAAAATGCGAATGCCATTTGTACTTGGACAAGTAAGAAGAGGTCATTATAATAGTGAATATGGTCAATTGCCTATTGTAACAAAAACGAAAGAAATGAAATTTGAACCGTCCGAAACTATTCAAAACGGTCGATTTTATTTGCAATATGAACTAATAATCGGTGAACAATCTGTCGGAGACTATTGTTTAGAACTGAACTATACGGAGGGAAACAAATGAACGCAGTAGAACAAGTTCAACAATCTATTAAAGAAGCACTTGTTGCAGCAATCCAAAAAGCAAATCTTGTAGAAGATACAACTGCTTTGAACATTCATTTAGAAACACCAAGAAACAAAGAAAACGGCGACTACGCAACTAATATCGCTATGCAGCTAACAAAATTAGCAAAAAAACCACCTCGTGCAATTGCTGAAACGATTTTAGAAAATCTTGAAACTGAAGGCACAAATATTGAAAAAATTGATATTGCAGGACCTGGTTTTATGAATATTATTTTACGCAAAGATTACTTAGCTGAAGTAGTGACAACAGTTCTTGAACAAGGTTCTAACTATGGACGTACAGATGCCGGTAAAGGTGAAAAAGTTCAAGTAGAATTCGTCTCTGCTAACCCAACTGGTGACCTTCACTTAGGTCACGCTCGTGGTGCTTCTGTTGGTGATTCTTTATGTAATGTTTTAGATTTCGCAGGATTCAATGTATCACGTGAATATTACATTAATGATGCAGGTAACCAAATCACAAAATTAGCAAAATCTCTAGAAGCGCGTTATCGTGAAGCGCTAGGTTTAGATTTTGATATGCCTGAAGATGGCTACCATGGTAAAGATATCATTATCATTGCAAAAGAACTTTCTGCTGAATACGGTAAAGACGTATTAGAAAAATCTGATGAAGAACGTTTTGAATTCTTCCGTGAACATGGATTGAAACATGAATTCGGTAAACTTCAAAAAGACTTAAAAGACTTCCGTGTAGATTTTGATGTTTGGTTCTCTGAAACTTCTTTATACAAAGAAGGAAAAGTTCAAACTGCATTACAAAAACTAAAAGAAAACGGTCATGTATTTGAACAAGACGGCGCAACATGGTTCCGTTCTACTACATTTGGTGATGACAAAGACCGCGTATTGATCAAAACTGATGGTTCTTACACATATTTAACTCCTGATATCGCATATCACGAAGATAAATTACGTCGTGGTTTCGATAAGCTTATCAACATTTGGGGAGCTGACCACCACGGTTACATTCCACGTATGAAAGCGGCTATCGAAGCACTTGGTTATGATCGTGATACATTAGAAGTAGAAGTAATTCAAATGGTAAACCTTCTACGTGATGGTGAAAAAGTTAAAATGTCTAAACGTACTGGTAACGCAGTAACTCTTCGCGAACTTGTAGAAGAAGTAGGTTTAGATGCTGTTCGTTATAACTTTGCAATGCGTGCAGGCGATACTCATTTAGACTTTGATTTAGACTTAGCTGTAAAACAATCAAACGAAAACCCGGTGTACTATGCACAATATGCACATGCACGTATTTGCTCAATCTTACGTCAAGCATCAGAAAAAGGCTTTGCAGCTTCAACTGAACATCTTGATACATTATCATCTGAAAAAGACATTGAAGTATTGAAAAAAGTTGGAGACTTCCCACAAGTCGTAGCGGATGCTGCTCGTGTACGTGCGCCACACCGTATCGCTAACTACATCCAAGAACTTGCTGCAACATTCCACAGTTTCTATAATGCAGAAAAAGTTTTAGATGAAGAAAACAAAGAACGCTCTGAAGCACGTATCGCATTAATCACAGCAGTACGTACAACATTAGCAAACGCACTAAAACTAATAGGCGTATCAGCACCAGAAAAAATGTAATATTAAGTGCTGAGGGCGCTCGTTCAGCTGCGACAAGCGCTGGAGGGCTCGAATCGAAAGCATGTTTTCAGCTTTCGACCGAGAGACCGAAGCGACTCGAGCAGCTAGCGCCCGAAGCCGGATAAAGTTAAATGCTGAACGCGTCCATTTAGCCCCGACAAGCGCTGGAAGGCCCGAATCAAAAGCATGTTTTCAGCTTTTGACCGAGGGGCTGAAGCGACCTCGAGGGGTTGGCGCGAGAAGCTGGATAAAATTAAATGCTGAGGCGGCTTGCTCAGACCCGAAAATCACAAAAGCTTTCGAATCGAAAACGTCATTTCAGTTTTCGACCGAGAAAGCGTTGTGACTCGAGGGACTAGCCGCAGAAGTTGGATAAAACTAAGTGCTGAGGGCGCTCGTTCAGCTGCGACAAGCGCTGGAGGGCTCGAATCGAAAGCGTGTTTTCAGCTTTCGACCGAGAGACCGAAGCGACTCGAGCAGCTAGCGCCCGAAGCCGGATAAAGTTAAATGCTGAACGCGTCCGTTTAGCCCCGACAAGCGCTGGAAGGCCCGAATCAAAAGCATGTTTTCAGCTTTTGACCGAGGGACTGAAGCGACCTCGAGGGGCTGGCGCGAGAAGCTGGATAAAATTAAATGCTGAGGCGGCTTGCTCAGACCCGAAAATCACAAAAGCTTTCGAATCGAAAACGTCATTTCAGTTTTCGACCGAGAAAGCGTTGTGACTCGAGGGACTAGCCGCAGAAGCTGGATAATTTAATTGCTGAACGCGCTCGCTAAGAGGAAGATAGCCTAAAAGCGCAACATCGTGTCGCAACGGCTATCTGACCCATATCCTGTGGGCTCCCGACAAGCGCTGGAAGGCCCGAATCTCAAAAAATAAGCAAGGGCATCGTATATTTTGTGTGAAAATATGCGATGTCCTTTTATTTTGCTTAGCTTTTTTACGTAGGAAAGAATTAGGGGACATGTAAGCTCCATCGACTAAAATTACTCAATCGAAAGAAAAAATAAGAGATACATAGCTTCAAGTATAAAATTACCGAGAGTATAAAGTTAGGAAACTCGCGCCCTGTTTAGCACAACTCAGGCACCAATTAGCACAACTCATAAGAATTATACCCCCACTCAATAGGTCAAAACTATTCCGTAAAACTTTAATTATTTTAAGGTACCTTCCATAAAAACAAAATATTCGGTATAATGATAGACAATTCAATAGTTAAAAAAGTACGGTTCTTAACATTCGGTAAAATGTTAAGTGAAAAGGGAAATCGGTGAAAATCCGATGCGGTCCCGCCACTGTAAGTGTGAGTAACTCGTATAATTGCCACTGAAAAATTTTCGGGAAGGCACGAGAAGCGTTGAACACAAGCCAGGATACCTGCCGTATTTAAAGACACCAGTTTAACTACGAGGATAGGATGGGTGCCAGTATATTTAATATTTACTGGATTCATGATGCCTCTCGAAAAAATAGAGAGGCTTTTTATTTTGCTGAAGGAGGCACTTCGATCAATGAAAAGAATATGGCAATTAGCAATAATGCTCACAATGGTATTTGCTTTACTTGTAGGATGTGGACAAGGAGATTCGCAAAAATCATCTAGTGACAAAACAAATTCTACGCAAACAACAAAAAATACGTCTACATATCCAATGATGGTAAAAGATGCACTCGGTAACAATGTGGAATTTAAAGAAGCCCCTAAAAAGATAGTTTCTTTAGTCCCTAGTAATACAGAAATATTATTTGCGCTAGGTTTAGACGACAAAATTGTAGGTGTAACTGATAACGATAACTATCCAGAAGCTGCTACTAAAAAGGAAAAAGTGGGCGGCATGGAATATGATATTGAGAAAATACTAAGTTTAAAACCAGATGTAGTGTTTGCGCATGAATCCAATGCCAAATCAGTAGAGGCAGGATTACAACAACTAAAAGATGCAGGAATTACTGTTTTTGTAGTAAAAAATGCAACAAACTTTGAAGAAACATATAACACGATCGAACAAATTGGCCAAATTACAGACAAAGGGCAAAAAGCAGATCAAATTGTTGAAGATATGAAAGCAAAAGTACAAGAAGTTCAAGATAAAGTAGCAAATGTGAAACAACGTTCTGTTTTTGTAGAAACTTCAGATGAACCGGAAATTTATACAGCAGGTAAGGATACATTTATGCAAGAAATCTTAGACCTAGCAAATATCAAAAATGTTGTAGATGATCAATCAGGTTGGTTTAAAATCGATTCAGAGCAAATTGTTAAACGTAATCCAGATACAATGATTGTAATGGAAGATGTTCCGAATATCGTAGAAAAAGTAAAAAAACGTCAAGGATTTAATAGTATTACAGCAGTCAAAAATGACGCAGTTGTACAAGTGAATCAAGATTTAACAGCTCGGACAGGCCCTCGCCTTGCTGATGGTCTAGAAGAAATAGCAAAAGCAGTTTATCCAGAGGTATTCAAATGAGGAAAATAGTAGTGGGGTATATTGTAGCCATATTCATCTTGTTACTGAGTATATGGCTCGGTATATCTGTAGGTTCTGTAAAGGTACCACTAAGTACGTTATGGGATACAGAAGCTGATGAAATGGCAACAAATATTTTATGGAATATTCGTATGCCACGTGTTTTATTGGCTGGACTTGTTGGAGCAGCATTAGCAATTGCAGGTGCTGCTTTTCAAGGCTTATTAAAAAATCCACTTGCTGATCCATATACGTTAGGAGTGTCATCAGGTGCCTCAGTAGGTGCAGTGATGACGCTTTTTTTCAATATTTCAGCCCCTATTTTAGGGATATTCACTTTACCTACATTTAGCATGGTAGGAGCAATGCTATCTCTATTTGCAGTGATTGGATTTGCTAAATTAGTTGATCGTACGATGAAGATGGAAACACTTATTTTAACAGGAATAATCATGAGTTCATTTTTAAGCGCTGTTATATCATTAATGATTGCGCTAACAGGAGAAGAACTTCGACAAATAATTAGCTGGTTGATGGGAAGCGTATCGATGCGTGGGTGGCCTTATGTGAAGATGGTATGGCCATTCATCCTTATAGGGGCATTGATGTTATGGTTTAATCGCCGTGAGCTAAATGCTATGTTGTTTGGAGAAGAAAGGGCAAAGTATTTAGGTGTTAATGTGAAAAGAAGTAAACTTATGCTTCTACTTGGGGGTTCAATGTTAACTGGTTCGGCGGTCGCGGTTTCAGGAACGATTGGCTTTATCGGACTAGTTGTCCCACATATGACTAGATTACTATTTGGTGCAGATCATCGTCATCTATTACCATTATCTTTTATCAATGGAGCATCATTACTGATTGTATGTGACTTGGTCGCCCGTATAATCATTGCACCAACAGAATTACCTATCGGTGTTATAACATCCTTTATTGGCGCGCCGGTTTTTGCTTATATTTTCTTCCGTCAACGTAGAACGAAGGGAGCATAGGAATGCTTAATGTAAAACAACTTAGTGGTGGATATGATCCTAAAAAACCTATTATAAAGGATATTTCATTTAAAGTAGAAAAAGGGCAATTTGTTGGCATTTTAGGCCCTAATGGAAGCGGGAAATCTACACTTATAAAAGTAATTAGTGGAATACTTGCTGAAACAAGTGGTTCAGTTCTGATTGATGGAAAGAATCGTAAAGACTATTCAACGAAAGAATTAGCACGCAAAATGGCTGTTTTACCTCAGTTACATGCACATGCCTTCTCACATTCAGTTCGTGAGACTGTATCAATTGGCCGTTATCCTCATCAAAATAGTTGGTTTCAAACATGGTCAAAAGATGATGAAGAGGCAGTTGCTACTGCAATGGATCAAACAGGGATTACACAATACACAGATCAACAATTGGATTTTCTTTCCGGTGGGGAGCAACAAAGGGCGTTTGTTGCACAAGCTTTAGCGCAGCAAGCCGATTTACTACTATTAGATGAACCAACTAATCATTTAGATATCGAACATCAACGGAAACTGATGGATATGATTCGACATGAGGTTGTGTATCATGATTTAACGGTGATTTCGATTTTTCATGATATGAATTTAGCTTCACTATATTGTGATCAATTGATTTTACTCGAAAATGGACAAATTAGCTCTATTGGTGAACCACATGAAGTGTTAAAAGAGAAGCATGTGATGGAGGTCTACCATACAAAAGTTTCAAGCTATCCACACCCTGTGATGCCGAAGCCACAGGTAACGTTAATCCCTGATTTTCAAGAAGAAGGGCAAGCATCAATGACCATCACATCAAAGCAAATAAAGGTTAAAGATGAATTTGTGGAGTTACAAACAATGTTTCCGTTAAAAACAATTTCTTCAGCTGTTCATAACGCAGGTTTTGGATGGTTTCAATCATTTATCAATCGTTCAGTTGATAAGAATTATATGTGTGAGAATGCGCATGAAGAACTAAAACAGTATCTTGAAAAACACGGCTTTTCACCATCTAATACAGTAGCCATGATGACTGCAGTTGCATCAAAACACGTCGTAATCAGGGAGTATTCGTCTCAAGTAGGCAGTATTGTAGTAGCGGTTACAGCAGGTGTAGGGAACGCAGTAGATGTTTCACAAGCTTATAAACGTGTTGAAACAACTCATGTTGGGACGATTAATACATGGGTGTTCGTCAATGGCACTTTAACAGATGAGTCCTTTATGCAAGCAATGATTACTGCAACAGAAGCGAAAGTAAAGGCATTAGCAGTAGAGAATATTCAAGATAATATATCTAATACAACTGCAACCGGCACATCTACAGATAGTGTTCTTATTGCTGCTACACAAAACGGTCCCTTTTTTGAATATGCAGGAACTATTACAGGGATAGGTAAACTAATTGGCCGTGGGGTATTTGAAACAACTCGCATTGCACTACAAGACTATAAACGTGCAAAAGGGGTGTTGTAAGATGCTGGCACATTTAATCGCCTGTACGCTTGGGGTAGTACTAGATCGTTTTATCGGTGATCCGCCCAAAATGCCGCATCCTGTAAGATGGATAGGTAATCTAATTCAATGGCTTACTATTCACTTGAATAAGGGCAAATTTCGAAAGTTAAAAGGATTACTTCTTGTTATGATAGTTGTTGGAATATCAACTGTTGTAAGCTACGCCATTGTTATTGCTGCTTATACGGTGGGAACGATCTTCGGCATATTAGTGGAAGGCATAATGATTGCCGTAGCTCTAGCACAAAAGAGTCTCCAACAAGCTGCGATGGACGTTTATACGCCACTCGTTGGAGGAGACTTAAAAGAAGCACGCGTAAAGCTTTCATGGATTGTCGGTCGAGACACTGAAAAGTTATCTGTACCAGAAGTGACGAGGGGTGTAGTAGAAACGGTATCTGAAAATACAAGCGATGGCGTTACAGCTCCGTTATTCTGGGCATTCCTATTTGGTGCAACAGGAGCCTGGATGTACAAGGCTGTCAATACACTTGACTCAATGGTTGCTTATAAGAATGAAGAATATGGAGATTTCGGATATGTTGCTGCACATACAGATGATGTTTTTAATTACATACCGAGCAGAATAACTGGATTTCTTATGTTAATCGGGACAAAAAAAGAGTCTTTGCATTCATTTTCATATCGTCTTAAAGGATGGTTAAGAGATGCTAAACAACATCCAAGTCCTAATAGTGGATTTTTAGAAGCAGCAACAGCCTATCAACTTGGTATTCAACTAGGCGGAACAAATCGTTATAAAGGAATTATTTCTGAACGAGCAAAAATGGGAGAACCAGAAACAGAACTTGCACCAAAACATATTAAACTAGCAATTGAACAAATGCACACAGTGACAACTTGGTTTTGGCTAATAGGTGTAGTAATAGGAGGAATTTATATTGTCATTACCTAATCATGGCGCTAATCCACATCGTTTATATGAACAATTATCCATAAAAAAACCTATGGAAATGATTGATTTTAGTGAAAATGTAAATCCTGCTGGACCACCATCTTTCATTCGAGAAAAGTGGGATGACTTATTTCCACTAATTTCACGTTATCCAGATCCACAAGGACAACCTTTTTTGGCTGCTATAGCAAAGTTTCATAATGTTGATGAGGAACAAGTGTTATTGGGAAACGGAGCTGCAGAGATATTCTCATTATTGGCAACCATATTTCAACGCAAAAGGGCTATCATTATTCATCCAACATTTTCTGAATATGAAGCAACTTTGGCAGCTAATCATGTTGAAATGGTTCATATCGAGGTCGATGACATAACAACTTGGAAGTTACCGATTGTTCAAATTATTAAAGACATGCAACAAGCTGATATTTTATATCTTTGTACA
>NZ_QWUA01000002.1 GCF_003576525.1 Rummeliibacillus sp. POC4
GCCAATTGTCATATTGTGTTGGATGAAGCCTTTATCGATTGGATTGGCGAAGAAGCGTCAATGATTCCTTATATAAATGAACATCCACATATTATGATTGTCAGGTCGATGACGAAGATGTATGCAATAGCTGGTGTTCGATTAGGATATATGATTGCAGCACCCGAAATGATTCAAACATTACAAAGAAAAGCTTCACACTGGCATATTAATGGGTTGGCCGCTGAGATTGGTGCATCTTGTTTAGAAGAAACTGAATTTCGAAATCAGTCTATTCAATACGCACAAAAATGTAGGGAACTTTTTACGGCATTCTTGCATCAATCTGGGTGCAAGACAACGAAAAGTATTACGAATTATATCTGTTTTCAATTACCCAAACCGCAACAATCCAAAGCATTTTTCCATGCGATGTTAGAGAAAGGTATGGTACTTCGACATACAGAAAACTTTAAGGGAATGAATGGCGAATGGTTTCGAGTAGGGATGAAAGATGAAAAATCTATGAAGTCATTGCAAAAGGAGATGACTTTATGGCTGAAACGGAACTAATTTTCATCACTGGTGGTGTGAGAAGTGGCAAAAGTGCTTTTGCAGAGCAGCAACTACAATCATTAGCTAAAGCATATCAAGCACAAAGACTCATTTACGTAGCTACTGGAGTCGCATTTGATGATGAGATGAAAAAACGGATAGCTCGACATAAGCTAGATCGAAAAAAGCAAAAACAAAATTGGGTTACAGTGGAACAACCAACAAATTTACAGCAACTTCTTTTAATGATCCAAAAAGGAGATGTTGTACTTTGGGATTGTGTTACAACATGGCTGACGAACGAATTTTATGAAGGATTTGAAACAGGTATTTGTAATTGGCAACAGCCTTTAAAACTTACTGAACGAATCGCTGAAATGAAAAAGACCATTCTTACATTACGCGCAATGCAAATTCCTCTTGTAATTGTTTCTAACGAAGTATTAGATGAGCCTATATCTAAATTTACTGAAGTTAAGTTATATCAAAAATATTTAGGACAACTTCATCAATGGTTTGTACAGCAGGCAACAACCGCGATTGAGATGGAATACGGCTATGCACATAGATGGAAGTAGAGGAGGATGTTGCGATGAAAACGGTCTTAAATGGGATACTACTAGCATTTCAGTTTTTTACAGTAGTACCGATTAATAAAGAATTACCATTAACAAAGAAAACAATTACTGCCATGTTCTCCTTTTTACCATGGCTTGGAGCGATTATGGGTGCTGTGATGACAGCTATATTTTACTTGCTCCAAACATATACCGATTTAAGCTCAATACTTACAGGTTTTCTCCTTGTGTTTGGCTATGTGATTTGGACAGGGGGATTACACTTAGATGGCTTTGTAGATATGGGTGACGCTTATTTTTCATATCGTGATATAGATAAGCGTATAGAGATATTGGACGATCCACGTATAGGTGCTTTTGGTGCAATGTCTTTAGTTTTTTTAGTGTTAACAAAAATCTTTTTCCTTTCAGAATTAGTAGGACAACAAGATTTTAATTGGATCTGGTTAATAGCCGTACCATTCTATTCTCGTCTAGGGATGTCTGTGTATTTTATTCAGACCAAAAGTTCAAAGGAAAAAGGGTTAGGGTTTTTCTTTAAACAACATCTGAATCTTAAATATTGGCTAATAAGTACAATCATTTCGACGATTATTGGGACTACGTTTTTGTTCTGGTTAAGTGGTCAATGGCAGTTAATTATCTTACTTCTAATAGTAATTGTTACTGCATTCTTTTATAAATGGTGGACAATTCGTAATTTCCGTGGGAGCTCTGGCGATTTGCTAGGTGCATTTATCGAAGGTATGGAGGGAGTATTATGGATTGCTCTATTACTATTTACTTAATGCGTCATGCAAGAACAAAAAGCAATATTGAGCATCGTTATTTGGGCTGGACAGATGAAGACATTTTACCAAATCAAAATTTACCTGTTGTAAATAAGAAGTGTAAAGTGGCTTTTGGAAGTGATTTGAAGCGCTGTGAGCAAACGGCAAAAAGCTATTTTCCTAATGCTACATATTACGGAGATATTGGGTTTAGAGAAAGTAACTTTGGCGAGTTTGAAGGGAAAACGTATGATGACTTAAAAGAATGTCCTCTGTATCGAAAGTGGATTGACAATCCTAATCATATAGCACCTCCAGCTGGTGAAACTTTAATAGAAGTGACCAATCGTTGTATAGATGCTTTTAGAAGATTACCAAAAAACCTTCGTGAGTATCCTCTTATTTTACATGGTGGTACGATTCGGGCATTACTTGTTCGATTGTCTCCTGAACCTAGTGACTTTTGGGATTGGCATGTATCACATGATGAATTATTCAAGCTTCAATGGGATACGTCAGAAGCGTTTAAGGAGGGGAAACGATGCACACTTTTATCGGTGGTGCCTATAACGGAAAGCATGAATATGTAAGACGTTGGTTAAAGGAACGAGGGATTGAAGATGTCGAATGGTATGTAGGGCAACTTCCGAAAACCCCAACTAGCCACACGGTAGTAGTATCCAAACTTGAGGAAGTGATTAAACCATTTCTTGAGGAGGATGAAGTAACACTAGCAATTAAAATTGTTGAACAGCTACAGTTATTAGAAAAGCAACATCAGGTGATTATCATTGCAACAGAAATGGGAAGAGGTATCGTACCAATCGAACAACAAGACCGACAATTAAGGGACACTCTTGGAAGATTATATCAACAATTATTTGCTATAAGTGACCACGTCACAAGAATTTGGTATGGGATAGCTGAAGAGATAAAGTAAATTCCTATTAATGAGAAAAGGGAAAAGTAGATTTATATTGAAAAGTAATTATAGATAAAGTGTAACCAAATATAAAAGGAAAGAAGGAAGAAAGATGAATTTATACACACGTACAGGTGACAAAGGGAAAACAAGTATTATTGGCGGCAGAGTAGACAAAGACGACTTCCGAGTAGAAGCCTATGGCACAATCGACGAACTTAACTCATTTATAGGTAAAGCTGTGACAGAATTAGATAAAGAAATATTCAAAGACATCTTACAAGACTTAGAAAATATTCAAAATGAGTTATTTGATTGTGGTGGCGATTTAGCAAATGTCATGAAAGACCGCCATTATAAAATGACAGATGAGCCAATTGAAGTAATGGAAAAACGAATTGATCTATTAATGGATGAACCACCTTTACTTGAGAAGTTTATCTTACCTGGAGGATCACCCGCTGCTGCAACATTGCATATTGCTCGTACCATTGCAAGAAGAGCAGAACGCCAAACAGTCACATTATTGAAAAACGCAGAAGAAGGGGATGTCCCAACAGTAGTCCAACGTTATTTAAATCGTTTATCGGATTATTTATTTGCTGCAGCTCGTGTTGTAAATGCACGTTTAAATGTATCAGATATTGAATATATTCGCAGTGCAAAAGTATTCAGAAACGGCGGTAGAAAAAAGGAAAAGGACTAGGTGTGCAGTATGAAATTAAAGATATTAACACTAACAGGAGAGGCACATGAATAATGAGAAATGCACTATCCTTATCGAAGGGTTTGATCGTAACAACTGATAATTCAGGTGCAATTGGTCAAAAAGAACAAGATGTAGTGAACGTCCCAGATGATATGACAAGTTATTTTTCTGGGCGTGTCACATTACTCGAACAATGGGCAGCCGGCGCTGAACCAGAAGCAATCATTTTACATAATTTTAGTGGAGAAGAAGCTTGGAATCGATATGTAGCAGGCATACAAAGGTTATTTGATGAAATCGGAATAGAAACCCCAAAAATTACTGGGAGCACAGAGACCAATATAAAAACATTACAATCATGCATTGGAATAACGATAATAGGAAATTTCGTTAAAGAACTCCCTTCTGCAACAGATCTTCAATGGTTTACGTATGGTAAACCTTTGGTTGGAGATCAAGTTGTAGCAGAACCAGAAAAGATAGCTAATCTAACAATGATTTATAGAGCCATGCAACAGAAATTGATTGAACGTATTTGGCCAGTAGGGTCAAAAGGTATTGCAAAAGAAATCAGAGTTTTACTTGGAGATAGATCATTTAAATGTGAATGGGATATACAAGCATCTGCAGGCCCCTCAACAGTTGTTCTAATTGGAATATACAAAGAAAAAATTCAACAAGCCCAAAATCTATTTGGAGAATTACTAAAACCAATAGAAATCATTTGATAACTTGTATAATAAAAAACAACAGTCCGGACAATGTGAAATTTAAAATTCCACATTATAGTTCGGATTTTTTATTAGCTAAAATTTTTCCGTCCCAGTTTTTGTGTATAAATCAATTTTCGTAGTTAAAATTCCATTTTAAACACCTGATGTTACTGGAGTTATTTCTACTATTGAATTACTTTGCTTTCTCTTAAAAAGTATAAAATTGACACCATCTTTCTTGGCCCATTTATTTATATTTATGAATCTGTATGTTGATTGGAGTGGATGGCGGCGACTCCTGCGGGAAAGCGAGACAGGTGAGACCCCGGAACGAAGTGAGGAGGCTCACCGCTCGCCCGCGGAAAGCGTCCGCCAGTAACGGAAATCAACAGATTAGTACCGGATAAAATTTATAGTATTTCGGATATAGAACAAAACATCTTATGCTTTTTGTACATCACCTTCTTAAAACATCGTGAATCTAAAAGTCAAATGGATAGTTAGATGACAGCTATACTTAGTTGTAAGGAGATACCTAAATATTTATGGTGCTAAAATTGAGTGTATTAAAAATAAATTAACACCTGTTTTAGTAGAAAGGAAATAGAAAGGGAAAATCACGATTAAAAAGGAATTTGTTAAATCTCTCTAGAATAATATTAGGAAAAGGTAGGAAGGTGTTGTGATATATGACAAAAATTTTATCAGAAGTACCAACACATATTTATACAGATCGATTATTATTAAGAATTCCACAACGCAATGACGGAAAAGTAATGAATTTAGCAATCAGAGAATCCATTCAAGAATTGAAACCGTGGTTACCATTTGTCCAAACACTTCCTTTGCAAGAAGAAACAGAACTTAATTTAGAAAGCGCTCATGATAAATTTTTAAAAAATGAGAGTTTTCGTTTTCTCATATTTACTAAAGAAACAGGAGAATTTGTTGGGGTAACAAGCCTTCAGTCTATCGATTGGGATATTCCTAAATGTGAAATTGGATATTGGGCAAATAGCAAATATGTTGGAAATGGTTATATGACAGAAGCTGTTGATGCTATTACTAAATTAGGGATACATACTTTACGTTTTAAACGTATTGAAATTCGTTGTGAAAGTGAAAATATAAAAAGTCGTGCAATTCCTGAAAGACTCCATTTTACATTAGAAGGTATTTTAAAGAATGAAGATTTATCAGCAGATGGAAAACGTGTAACTGATACGTGTATTTATGCAGTTACTCAACATTAAGTGTGTTTGTATGAATGTACATTTTTAAACTCAAAAGCAATTTTAAAAATTTTACCAAGAAATATATTTAAAATGGTTATAATAATATATCAGTTGAATATATTAAATTAATAGAATTTTAAAGCAACTTTTAATATTTTTTCTAAACAGAAATATTAATGTTTTTAGAGAAAATATTATGTTTTTATTAGAAAACAGATTGACTGAATGCTCATTCATATTTTACAATGATAGCAACAAAAGTATTTTCTAAGAAAATACCAATGATCAAAACAAAGGGAAAGAAGCAGCTAAGAGGGGGGAAAGAAATGAACGTACTATTAATTATTAATTGGATTTTATTTTTAGCTGTAGTAGCTTATGCATTAGGATTATTCACGTATTTAGTGAAGACACGTTATCAATTTATCAAGATGGGGAAAAAAGTTGAGTTTGATAATGATGTCAAAGCAAGGTTACAGAAAATTTGGGTGTATGTTTTTGGACAAAAGAAGTTATTGAAGGATAAAAAGAGTGGTGCCATCCATGTAATGTTCTTTTATGGATTTATATTAGTTCAGTTTGGCGCGATTGATTTTATCTGGAAAGGTCTAAAACCGGGGTCACATCTACCGCTTGGACCATTGTATCCTTACTTTACATTCTTCCAGGAAATTGTAACATTAGTAATTTTGGTTGCTGTAGTATGGGCATTTTATCGACGGTATATTGAAAAACTTGTACGCCTAAAACGTGGCTTGAAGTCTGGGCTTGTTCTTATCTTTATCGGAGGTTTAATGGTTTCTGTACTTGTAGGCAATGGTATGGGAATGATTTGGCATGATGAAGAAGCAACTTGGTCAGAACCTGTTGCATCTATAATTGGCACAGCATTTGGTTTCTTACCGCCTGTTGCTGCTATAACAGTATTCTTTATCATGTGGTGGATTCATCTACTGATTCTTTTAACGTTCCTAGTATATGTTCCACAATCTAAGCATGCACACTTAATCGCTGGCCCTGTAAACGTTTACTTTAATCGTCTATCATCAGTTGGAAAACTGACACCAATCGATTTTGAAGCATTAGAAAGCGAAGATGAAGAATCCGAAGAAGTACCATCCTTTGGCGTTGGTAAGATTGAAGATTTCACACAACTTCAACTAATTGATCTCTATGCGTGCGTAGAGTGTGGTCGTTGTACGAATATGTGTCCTGCGAGTGGAACAGGCAAAATGTTATCACCAATGGATTTAATGACAAAACTTCGAGATCATTTAACGTTTACTGGGGCTGTACAAACACATCAACAGCCTTGGGTACCGAAAGTGTTCTTTAAAAACACACAAGGAAACAAATTAGCACTTGCTGCAGGGGCAGAAGGGGCAATTATTGAAGATGTTTATAGTCCTTCACTAATTGGAGATGTTATTACAGAAGAAGAGATTTGGGCTTGTACTACTTGTCGTAACTGTGAAGACCAATGTCCTGTGATGAATGAGCATGTAGAGAAAATTATTGATCTTCGTCGTTATTTAACAATGACAGAAGGACGTGTAAATCCAGATGCGCAACGTGCAATGACAAACATCGAACGTCAAGGAAATCCTTGGGGGATTAATCGTAAAGAAAAGGAAAATTGGAGAGATGCACGACCAGATGTGCGAATTCCAACTGTAAAAGAAGCTTCAAAAGCAGGTGAGGAAATTGAATACCTCTTCTGGGTTGGCTCTATGGGATCTTTTGATAATCGTTCACAAAAAATTGCGCTAGCATTTGCACATTTGTTGAACGAGGCAGGTGTGAAATTTGCGATTTTAGGCAATAAAGAAAAGAACTCTGGTGATACGCCTCGCCGTTTAGGAAACGAGTTTTTATTCCAAGAACTTGCAGAGGCAAATATTAAAGAGTTTGAAAAAGCTGGCGTAACAAAAATTGTAACGATTGATCCACATGCATATAATATTTTCAAAAATGAGTATAGTGACTTTGGATGGAGTGGAGAAGTATATCACCATACAGAATTATTGTATGATCTAGTTCAACAAGGACGTTTAAAACCTCAGTATGAAGTAAATGAGACCATTACATTCCATGATTCTTGTTACTTAGGAAGATACAATGATGTCTACGATGCTCCTCGTGAGATTTTAAAATCAATTCCAGGAGTTAAACTAGTTGAGATGGAACGTAATCGTGATACTGCAATGTGCTGTGGAGCTGGCGGGGGGTTAATGTGGATGGAAGAACATGTAGGAAACCGTATTAATGTAGCTCGTACAGAGCAAGCATTAGCAGTAAATCCTACAATCATATCTTCAGGATGCCCTTATTGCTTAACAATGTTATCAGATGGAACAAAAGCGAAAGAAGTAGAAGAACAAATAGGAACATATGACATTGCAGAGTTATTAGAGAAATCTGTATGTGGAGAAGTACAAGTTTCACAAGGTGCGGAAGAAGAAACGGTACAATAAACAGAAAAAAATAGGGTATTGCATAATAATTAATACTTTTATACAATATTTACAAGTGAAAAAGAGAGAGCAAGTGCCCTCTCTTTTTTTCAAAAGTTTTGTTGAGCGAGCGTTCAGTCACCATGAGTATTTGAGCACTCGCTTTCTATAAATAATCTATGTAAGCGTATCCAATGACAATTTAAAGGGGTGTCCAACTTGCAAAAGGCGGTAATTATTGATGGAGCACGAACAGCCTTTGGAAAACTAGGCGGAAAACTTAGCAGTTTATCTGCCAGTGATCTAGGTAGTGTGGCGATAAAAGAAGCATTAAAGCGTTCTAACATAGGAACGGAGCAAGTAGATGAAGTCATCATGGGAACAGTTTTACAGGCAGGACAAGGGCAAATACCTTCAAGACAAGCGGCTACAAAAGCGGGTATTCCTTACTCTGTCAAAACAGAAACGATTAACAAAGTATGTGCATCTGGGTTACGAAGTGTCACTCTTGCAGATCAACTTATTAGACTTGGGGAGGAACAAGTCATTGTAGCTGGTGGGATGGAATCGATGTCTAATGCCCCTTATCTATTACCAAAAGGGCGATTTGGCTTGCGAATGGGAGACGCAACACTAGTCGACGGTATGGTTTATGATGGTCTTTCGTGTGCATTTCATGCCAAACATGTTCATATGGGCACATATGGTGATGAAACTGCAGATAAATTCTTAGTTTCAAGAAAAACACAGGATGAATGGGCGATTCGCAGTCATCAAAAGGCAATTGCTGCAATTGAAGAAGGAAAATTTAGTGAAGAAATTGCATCTGTAACAATCCCTCAAAGAAAAGGCGATGATGTGATAGTAAATACAGATGAGGCTCCACGAAAAGATACATCAATTGAAGCACTATCAAAATTGAAATCAGCATTCAGTCAGGATGGGACAATTACTGCTGGAAATGCCCCAGGTGTTAATGATGGAGCATGTGCAATTGTTGTTACAAGCGAACAATATGCAGAAGAACATCAACTATCACCGCTCGCGTATATTATCGGTCATGCAGAAGTAGGGGTAGAGCCAAATGATTTCCCACAAACACCAGGACTCGTCATCAACAAAATTTTAGAAAAGACAGGTAAAACGGTAGAAGATATTGATTTGTTTGAAATCAATGAAGCATTTGCGGTCGTTGCTCTTGCAAGTAGTCAAATCGCAGGACTGGACTTAGAAAAAGTAAATGTTAATGGTGGAGCTGTAGCATTAGGCCATCCGATTGGCGCTTCGGGGGCAAGAATTATTTTAACGTTAGCTTATGAGTTAAAACGTCGAGGTGGTGGCATTGGAATTGCCGCAATTTGTTCAGGTGGCGGTCAAGGCGATGCAATCATGATTGAAGTTCCAATACAAGGAGGGGTAAAAAAATGACTATTCAACAAGTTATGGTAATTGGTGCAGGTCAAATGGGTTCAGGTATTGCTCAAGTCTGTGCTCAAGCGGGATTAGCGGTAAAACTAAATGATATTAGTGAAGAATCTTTCGAAAAAGGGATTCGCACAATCACACAAAACCTTTCTCGGAATGTTGTAAAAGGTCGTATGACAGAAACTGAAAAAGAAGCGGTTTTAAAAAGAATTGACAAATCTTTATCTCTTGAAGATGCAAGTGGTGTCGATCTTGTTATAGAAGCAGCCGTTGAAAATATGAAAGTCAAGCAATCTATTTTTAAACAACTAGATGAAATTACTCCTCCGCATACGATTCTTGCATCCAATACGTCATCATTACCCATTACGGAAATTGCAGCCGTAACAAAACGTCCTGAACAAGTCATCGGCATGCACTTTATGAATCCAGTTCCAGTGATGAAACTTGTAGAAATCATTCGAGGGTTAGCTACATCAGATGAAGTATATACAGAGATTGAGCAGTTAACGAAGAAATTTGAAAAGGTCCCTGTTGAAGTAAATGACTTTCCAGGTTTTGTTGCCAATCGCGTTCTTATGCCAATGATCAATGAAGCCATCTACACATTGTATGAAGGCGTTGCATCAAAAGAAGCAATAGATGATGTGATGAAACTTGGTATGAATCATCCGATGGGTCCGTTAACTTTAGCAGATTTTATAGGACTTGATACTTGCCTTTACATTATGGAAACACTATATGAAGGATTCGGAGATAGCAAATATCGTCCTTGCCCATTATTACGGAAATACGTAAAGGCAGGATGGCTAGGAAGGAAAACAGGTAGAGGCTTTTATGATTATGAATTAGAGAATTAGTAAAATCATTTCTACTGAAAGATGGGATTTATAGATAAATAGTGTTGTCACTCGTTTAAAATAAAGCTCCATTTCAGAAAGAAATAGCCTTTTGCTTATACTGTCCTACATGCATGATAAAGGGGAGAACATCATGGATCTACAGTTCACAGAAGAACAAATGATGATGCGCGATATGGTTCGGGATTTTGCAAAGAATGTTATTGCACCACAAGTGAAATATATGGAAGATGGGGGGTTCCCACGTGATATCCTAGCGGAGATGGGACAGCTAGGGCTTATGGGGATTACAACACCAGCAAAATATGGCGGTTCTGAAATGGATTTTACATCCTATATTATCGCTATCAATGAAATAGCAAAAGTAAGTGCAGTCATCGGGGTGATTTTGTCTGTGCATACATCGGTCGGAACCAATCCAATACTCTATTTTGGAAATGAACAACAAAAACAACGCTTCGTTCCCAAATTAGCTTCTGGAGAATATTTAGGAGCCTTTTGCTTAACAGAACCTTCATCAGGATCAGATGCTGGCTCCTTAAAAACTAAGGCAGTTAAATCAGGCGATTATTATGAACTAAACGGTTCCAAAGTTTTTATCACAAATGGTGGTGAGGCAGATGTCTACATCGTTTTTGCAACAACAAATCCTTCTAAAGGGCCAAGGGGAATATCAGCATTTATCGTTGAAAAGGGTACACCAGGTCTTATCATAGGAAAAGATGAAAGAAAAATGGGATTACATGGTTCAAGAACTGTACAACTTACATTTGAACAGATGAAAGTCCCAGTAGAAAACCTACTTGGAGAAGAAGGAAAAGGATTCCAAATTGCAATGGCGAATTTAGATATAGGACGTATAGGGATAGCTGCACAAAGTTTAGGAATCGCAGAAGCTGCTTTAGAAGCAGCAACTCAATATGCATCAGAACGAAACCAATTTGGTAAGCCAATTCTTGCAAATCAAGGGATTTCATTTAAATTAGCGGATATGGCAACCTCTATTGAAGCTGCGAGATTACTAGTTTATAGAGCAGCTAATTTACAGGCTATGGGGGAATCTTGCCGAAAAGAAGCTTCTATGGCAAAACTTTTTGCATCAAAAACAGCAGTTGAAGTCACTACAGAAGCCATTCAAATATTCGGAGGCTATGGATATACCGAAGATTATCCAGTAGAACGGTATTTCCGAGATGCAAAAGTAACAGAAATTTACGAAGGCACGAGTGAGATTCAAAGAATAGTTATTTCAAGAAGTTTATAAAGATTTGTAACTTACTATGCTCATAGTAACTAACAAATATTATTTATATAAAAATTTAAAACAAAGGGGATATAAATAATGAACTTTACACTATCAGAAGAACACGAAATGATTCGAAAAATGGTTAGAGATTTTGCAATAAATGAAGTTGCTCCAACTGCAGCAGAACGTGATGAAAACGAAACATTCGATCGTGCTATTTTTGACCAAATGGCTGAACTAGGCTTAACAGGAATTCCTTGGCCTGAAGAATATGGTGGGATTGGTTCTGATTATTTAGCTTATGTTATTGCAATTGAAGAATTAGCACGCGTTTGTGGCTCTACAGCAGTAACACTATCAGCGCATACATCTCTTGCAGGCTGGCCTGTTTATAAATTTGGAACAGAAGAACAAAAACAAAAATATTTACGCCCGATGGCTGAAGGTAAAAAAATTGGTGCTTATGGTTTAACAGAGCCAGGTTCAGGTTCAGACGCTGGTGGTATGAAAACAACAGCAAAATTAGACGGCGATCATTACGTGTTGAATGGCTCTAAAATTTTCATCACTAATGGTGGAATCGCAGATATTTATGTAGTATTTGCAGTAACAGATCCAGAAATTAAAAACAGCACATCGGCATTTATCGTGGAAGCCGATTTTGAAGGCTTTTCAGTAGGGAAAAAAGAAAAGAAAATGGGGATACGTTCATCACCTACAACAGAAATCATTTTCGATAACTGTCGTGTACCAAAAGAAAATTTACTTGGTGCAGAGGGAGAAGGTTTCAAAATTGCCATGAAAACTTTAGATGGTGGTCGAAATGGAATTGCAGCGCAAGCGGTTGGTATTGCTCAAGGAGCACTAGATGCAGCTGTAGCTTATTCGAAAGAACGAGTTCAATTTGGTAAACCAATTTCTGCAAACCAAGGGATATCATTTAAATTAGCAGATATGGCGACGGCTACAGAAGCTTCAAGATTACTAACTTATCAAGCTGCTTGGCTAGAATCGAATAATCTGCCATATGGCAAACAATCTGCAATGGCTAAACTAATGGCTGGTGATACAGCGATGAAAGTAACGACTGAAGCTGTTCAAGTATATGGAGGCTATGGTTATACAAAAGAATACCCAGTGGAACGCTTTATGCGTGATGCAAAAATCACTCAAATTTACGAGGGCACACAAGAAATACAACGTCTCGTAATCTCTCGTATGCTTTTAAAATAATTATGGTCAAAGAAAGAAAAAGACTAATCCAAACCTCCATAAAAGATGAAAGTTTAATAGAAAAAAGAAGAACAGAAATGATACTTGCAGCAGTTCGTCTTTTTAAAGAAAAAGGGTTTCATCGAACCACAACGAGGGAAATTGCGAAAGAAGCGGGTTTCAGTATTGGCACACTCTATGAATATATTCGTACAAAAGAAGATATATTGTATCTAGTTTGCGATAATATCTATCTAGAAGTCCGAAAAAGATTAGAGCCTATAGAGAAGCAAGAAGCAACTCTGGAAGGACTAATCTATGCGATTGATCAATATTATCATCTTGTAGATGACATGCAAGATGAAATGCTTGTTATGTATCAAGAATCAAAGTCTTTGCCAAAAGATGCGTTGGAGTATGTCTTATCGAAAGAAATTGAGATGGTTGGCCATTTTAAAAATTTGTTAATTGGTTGTGAGAAAAAGGGAGAACTTCATATGCCATTAACAGAGATTAAACTTCTCGCACACCAAATAGTCTTACAAGGGCAAGCATGGGCTTTTCGCCGATGGGCTTGGCGGAAGAACTTGAAAATAGAAGACTACATTCAAATGCAAACGAAGATTTTACTAAACGGAATTTTAAGATAGTCGTATATTTTTGTTGGTATACACTTCACTATATACGTTTCAGAAGTGCAAGGCAGAAAAACACAAACAGAAGTGATTGTGATTTCTCGCCTTGCATTTTCTATCTATAGAAATTGTTCATGTACAAAGGGGGACATTATAATGACAACGAAGTTGGAAGTATATAAGCCGCAACATCATGTTCGATTTGTGACAGCATCCAGCCTTTTTGACGGCCATGATGCGTCTGTTAATATCATGAGACGTATTCTTCAATCGAGTGGGGTTGAAGTAATACATCTTGGGCATAATCGCTCTGTGGAAGAAGTAGTAAATGCCGCTATACAAGAGGATGCTCAAGGAATCGCTGTATCTTCTTATCAAGGGGGGCATATGGAGTATTTTAAATATATGTATGATCTTTTAAAAGAAAAAGGGGCACCTCATATCGGGATATTTGGCGGTGGCGGTGGCGTTATATTACCAAGGGAGATTAAAGAACTTCATGATTATGGTATAAAAAATCTATTTTCGCCGGAAGATGGTCTAGCTCTAGGACTACAAGGCATGATCAATAAGATGATTGAAAAAAGTGACTTTTCGACAGTACAGAGTGATCTATTAGAAAAACTTTATAGGGTTTCAACGGAAAGTCCTGAAATTCTTGCACAACTTATTACGGCGGTTGAAGAGGGGCAACATCCTGATGTTGAAGAGTTGTTACGAAATGCAAGAGAACAATCCAAAAATACACCTGTACTAGGGATTACAGGAACAGGTGGAGCAGGGAAGAGTTCGTTGACAGATGAACTCATCCGTCGTTTCTTACATGAGTTTCCAGATAAGAAGATTGCCATCGTATCGATTGATCCAACAAAACAAAAGACAGGTGGCGCTTTATTAGGGGATAGAATTCGGATGAATGCAATTTTCAACAATCGTGTATATATGAGAAGTTTAGCGACACGTAACTCACATACCGAATTATCAGCAGCAATTGGTGATGTCCTAGATATTATAAAAGTAGCTGGATTTGACCTTATTGTTGTAGAAACAAGCGGGATAGGACAAGGAGATGCAGCAATAACAAATATATCAGACCTATCTATGTATGTGATGACTAGTGAGTTTGGAGCGCCAACACAACTAGAGAAAATAGACATGATTGACTTCGCAGATATAATTGTCATCAATAAATTCGAGAGAAAAGGATCTGAAGATGCACTTCGACAAGTACAAAAACAATATCAACGAAGTCATGAATTATGGGAGCAAAATTTAGATGAAATGCCGGTTTACGGCACAATTGCTAGCCAATTTAACGATAAAGGCACAAATTCTTTATTTGCGGCATTAATTCATACTATTAATAAGAAATTTGGTTATACTTGGAGAACGTCCTATGAACAATTTGTCAAAACACAAAAGCAAAATGTAATAATCCCAAATGATCGTAGGTACTATTTAAGAGAAATAAGTGACACGGTTAGAGGTTATCACAAAAAATCGGAACAACAAGTAGAAATAGCTAGAAAGCTCTTCCAACTAGAAGGTACATTAAAACAAGTTCAAGAGAAAGCACCAGAAGACGCCCTTGTTCAGTCCTTACAACTGCTAATCGAAGATGTGGAAAACCAACTCTCTTTAGAATCAAAACAAATATTGAAAAATTGGAATACGTTAAAAGAAAGTTATCAAGGTGATGAACTTGTTACGAAAGTTCGTGATAAAGAAATTCGCACACTATTAAAAACGACTAGTTTATCAGGCCTTAAAATCCCAAAAGTTGTTTTACCAAAATTCGTAGACTATGGTGAAATTCTTCGCTGGGTTTATGCAGAAAATGTACCAGGAGCATTCCCATATACCGCAGGTGTATTCCCGTTTAAAAGACAAGGAGAAGATCCGAAACGTCAATTTGCTGGGGAGGGTACACCAGAACAGACAAATCGTCGTTTTCATTATTTATCAAAAGATGATGTTGCAAAACGTTTATCAACTGCATTCGATTCTGTAACACTATATGGTGAAGATCCTGATGAGCGTCCTGATATTTATGGGAAAATTGGTGAATCTGGTGTTAATGTGTGTACTTTAGATGATATGAAGAAACTTTATGAAGGATTTGATCTTTGTGCACCATCTACATCTGTTTCTATGACGATTAATGGACCAGCTCCTATTATTTTGGCGATGTTCATGAATACAGCTATTGATCAACAAGTAAAAAGACGTGAAAAAGAACTTGGACGGAATTTAACTGTAGAAGAGTTTATCGAAACAAGAGCAACAACATTAAATATTGTTCGAGGCACTGTACAAGCTGATATTCTTAAAGAAGATCAAGGACAAAATACGTGTATTTTCTCAACTGAATTTGCTCTTCGAATGATGGGTGATATTCAACAATTCTTTATTGATGAAAAAGTGCGAAATTACTATTCAGTATCTATTTCTGGATATCATATTGCAGAGGCAGGAGCTAATCCAATTTCACAACTTGCTTTTACCTTGGCAAATGGTTTCACATATGTGGAGTATTATTTGAGTAGAGGTATGAATATAGATGATTTCGCACCAAATCTTTCGTTCTTCTTTTCAAATGGTCTTGATCCAGAATATAGCGTTATTGGTCGTGTTGCACGTCGAATTTGGGCTGTGACAATGCGCGATTTATATGATGCAAATGAGAGAAGCCAAAAGTTAAAGTATCATGTCCAAACTTCCGGAAGAAGTCTGCATGCACAAGAAATTGACTTTAATGATATTCGCACGACACTACAAGCTTTGATGGCTTTACATGATAATTGTAATTCACTGCATACTAACGCATATGATGAAGCTATTACAACGCCAACCGAAGAATCTGTTCGAAGAGCAATGGCTATTCAAATGATTATTACAAAAGAACACGGATTGACTAAAAATGAAAATCCCTTACAAGGTTCGTTTATTATTGAAGAACTAACAGATCTCGTAGAAGAAGCAGTACTTACAGAATTTGACCGTATGAATGATAGAGGCGGCGTTCTCGGTGCCATGGAAACACAATATCAACGTGGTAAAATTCAAGAAGAATCCATGTACTATGAATCTTTAAAACATTCAGGGGAACTACCAATTGTTGGTGTGAATACGTATTTAAATCCGAATCCGCCATCACAAGAGACCATTAATAGTATGGAAATAGCGCGCGCAACGAAAGAACAAAAAAACACCCAAATTGAAAATTTACGTAAATTCCAACAACAACATAAAGAAGAAACAGCTATAGCACTTGAAAAACTAAAAGAAACAGCCAAAAAAGGCGATAACATCTTCAAAGAACTAATGGAAACCGTAAAAGTAGCAAGCCTAGGCCAAATAACCAACGCACTCTACGAAGTAGGTGGACAATACAGAAGAAATATGTGATATTAAAATAAAAGCGGAGCCGGCTCGAACTGCCCCGAAATGCATTGGAAGGCCCGAATCGAAAGCGTCATTTCAGCTTTCGACCGAGGGACTGAAATGACACGAGGGGCAAGCCGGCGGAGCTGGATAGAAATAAAAGCGGATCGCGCCTGATAGCCCTGACAAGCGCTGGAGAGCCCGAATCGAAAGTATCTTTTCAACTTTCGACCGAGGGATCGAAGCGACTCGAAGGGCTGGCGCGAGTAGCTAGATAGGATTAAAAGCGGATCGCGCCCGAAAGCCCTGACAAGCGCTGGAGAGCCCGAATCGAAAGTGTCTTTCCAACTTTCGACCGAGGGACCGAAATGACACGAGGGGCAAGCCGGCGGAGATAGAAGGCTAAAAAAGCGAAACGTACTAAACGTCACTTCAAATTAGTTTTCCAATACTTCTACTTTACGAATAGGAAATAGAGGAGTATGCTTATTCAACAGAGTAATTTATGACATATGTATTATAACTATGGAGTGTCTAGTCAATCGATTAGGCCTTCTTTTTCGCATTTATTAAAATTACTGATTAGACTATTTGAAGGAGTGACGGTACAGTGAAAATCGTGATGCATTTCATGATTATTATATTGTGCTTAGTACTAACCTATTATATATACGATAAGCAATTAGGCGCTATCTCATTCCTTCTTCTTGCGCTTTACTTGTTTATCTATGGCTATTCTCGATTGAGAATTGAAAAAAAGAAGAATTGATTGTAGCAAAAATTAAGTATAATTGTTTATAATGGATATTATGTTTATGTAGAGAAAGGACGTGCACGAATTGAACCTTCGTGATTTAACTCAAGAACAACTAACAGAAGAATCATTAATTAACCTAGCATATGCTATTTTAGAAGAAAAACATCAACCAATGGCGTTTGCTGAAATTATGGAAGCTATTATTGAATTAGGTGCTCGCACTTCAGAACAAATGAAAGCTGCAGCTATCCAATTCTACACAGATATCAATATTGATGGCCGCTTTCTTGTATTAGGGGAAAATCGCTGGGGTATCCGTGAATGGTATGCCATCGAACAAGTCGAAGAAGAAACTGCTCCAACAGTCAAAGTTCGTAAGAAAAAAGCGAAAGCTGCAATTGTCGATGATGTTCATGAAGATGAAGAAATCGAATTTGATGAAGATTTCGATGAATTCGTTGATGACGATGATGACGATGATGATGATGATACAGAAGACTTTGATACTACTGATATCGATGAAATTGAAGACGATGATTTAGATGAAGAAATCGAAATCGAAGATGAAGAAATCGAGATTGAAGACGAAGACTTTGAAATTGAAGACGATGATGATTTAGCAGATAAAGAAAAATAATAACTTCTTGACAATTTAGGTTATATCATATACCCTTTTACTTGGGCTCCTTAAAAAAGGAGATTGACCGTATAAATAATACGCTCCCCCTGCAAGTTACTTGCGGGAGGAGCGTTTTTTGTATTTTTTACAAGTGTTTTAGGAACACTACCTATAAGGAGGAATTTGCAGTGACTAAATATATTTTTGTAACTGGCGGCGTAGTCTCATCACTAGGCAAAGGTATTACAGCAGCATCATTAGGACGATTATTAAAAAATCGTGGTTTAGAAGTAACAATCCAAAAGTTTGACCCATATATCAACATTGACCCAGGAACAATGAGCCCATATCAACACGGTGAAGTATTCGTAACAGATGATGGTGCAGAAACAGACTTAGACCTTGGTCACTATGAACGTTTTATCGATATCAATTTAGGTAAACATTCAACTGTAACATCAGGTAAAGTTTACTCAACTGTATTGAAAAAAGAACGTCGTGGTGATTATAACGGTGGTACAGTTCAAGTTATTCCACACATCACTAACGAAATTAAAGACCGTATTCAACGCGCAGGTCGCGAAACAAATGCAGATATTGTTATTACTGAAGTAGGTGGTACTGTCGGTGATATCGAATCATTACCATTCCTTGAAGCAATTCGCCAAATGAAACGTGATCTTGGAAATGACAATGTCTTATATCTTCACTGTACACTAATCCCTTACATTGCAGCAGCTGGTGAGTTAAAAACAAAACCAACTCAACACTCTGTAAAAGAACTACGTTCACTTGGTATTCAACCAAACATCCTTGTTGTACGTACAGATCGTCCGGTTCCTCAAGAAATGAAAGAAAAACTAGCACTATTCTGTGACGTAAAACCTCACGAAGTAATCGAATGTGTAGATGCGGATCATTTATATGAAATCCCACTAAATCTACAATCTCAAGATTTAGATGACATCGTGCTTGAACACTTTGGCATCCAAGCACCAGAAGCAGATATGACAGATTGGAAAGAACTTGTAGATAAAGTGAAAAACCTTAAAAAATCAACAAAAATCGCCCTTGTTGGTAAATATGTTGAATTACAAGATGCTTACATTTCTGTTGTCGAAGCTCTTAAACATGCAGGCTATGCTTTTGATACTGACATCGAAGTTAATGCGATCAACGCTGAACACGTTACAGCTGAAAATGTCAAAGAATTACTAAACGATGCGGATGGTATCCTTGTACCAGGTGGATTTGGAGATCGTGGTGTAGAAGGTAAAATCTTGGCAATCCAATATGCTCGTGAAAATGACGTACCATTCTTAGGCATTTGTTTAGGTATGCAACTTGCAACAGTTGAATTTGCACGTAATGTACTAGGCTTAAAAGGTGCTCATTCTACTGAACTAAATCCAAAAACAAAATACCCAATTATCGATTTACTTCCAGAACAAATCGATGTAGAAGACCTAGGCGGTACACTTCGTCTTGGCTTATATCCATGTAAACTAAAAGATGGTTCTCGTGCAGCACAAATTTACAATGATGAATTAGTATATGAACGTCATCGTCACCGTTATGAATTTAACAACGAATATCGCGAAGCAATGGAAGCAGAAGGATTAGTATTCTCAGGTACTTCACCAGATGAACGCTTAGTTGAAATCATCGAATTACCAAACAATAAGTTCTTCGTGGCATCTCAATTCCACCCAGAATTTAAATCTCGTCCAAACCGTCCACAACCATTATTCCGTGATTTCATCGGCGCAGCAGTTAAATAATAATTTTTTATACTTGCCAGATTCTTGAATAGAGTCTGGCATTATTATTAGGATGAAAGTTTTCTAAAAGAAAAAACGCTCTTTAATTGATCACGACAAATTAGAAAGCAAAAACTAATCGTGATCAATAGGAGCGTTTTGTACATAATAATTTAGTTTTATAAACCACCTAGCATTTCATCATATGCTATTTTAATTGCTTCATAGATAAATAATGCTGTCAAAGTGTGTGGCATAACAATTCGTTCACCTAATTCGTTTGGTAACAAGCCTTTTTTAATGCCCATTGAAATATATGTGTATGCTAAGTCACCCATTTCGCCAGCATCTTCTTCTTTTTCATTTGCAACAACAGCAAAAGGGATAAAAGAATCATATAATCTGTGAGCTAGCGCTAATGCATCAGGATGATTTGCACTGTGTGTGAAAATACATACGCGATCTAAATCACTTATTTCGACACTACTTGTCCATGGACGTAATTTTCTAAAAGGTTCAGTTGCGTTTAAAGCATTTATCTCAATAGCTTGTAATTCGTCAAAGCATGCAAAGTAAACAGTACCTTCAAAAGCACCTGCTTGTGCAAGTAAGCGCGCGGTTTCTTCGATTGCATCTTCTTTATCAGAAGCAATTTTAGATAATAAACCGCCGACTTGGGTCGATAACATTTTTAACATTTTATTCACCTCATGACATTAATTATAAAGAGGGTAGATTTCAATTGCAAAATCTAAAAAAAGTAGATATCTTAAGAGGAAAAAATAGGGATGGGCACGAATACAATATAAGGATGATAAAATAAGGAGTAGAGGTTTTGTGAAAAAATTATTAATCGTAGATGACCAACAAGGAATACGCCTTTTACTTAACGAAGTTTTTAAAAGAGAAGGGCATGAGCCGTTACTAGCTTCTAACGGATTAGAGGCAATTCAAATTCTAGAAAATGGAGCAGTCGACGCTGTTTTACTTGATATGAAAATTCCTGGCATGAATGGATTGGAAATTTTAAACTATATTAAAAATTTACATAAACAATTACCAGTTGTAATGATGACAGGTAATGGAGATGCTAGTTTAATTAGCAAAGCAAAAGAACTTGGAGCACAGCATTTTTTTATGAAGCCTTTTGATATTTTTGAAGTGAAGGACACGATTAACAAATTATTGAAAGAATAAGTATAGACGGTGGTCAATGCTTATTCTTTTTGTTATTATGATAGTGTTATTATTCAATTTTATACCATGCTATATCCTAAAGGAGGATTTACTGATGGCTTTGGTTTCAATGAAAGAAATGTTAATTACTGCAAAAGAAAACGGTTATGCTGTTGGTCAATTCAACATCAATAACCTTGAATGGACTCAAGCGATTCTACAAGCAGCAGAGGAAGAAAAATCACCTGTAATTTTAGGCGTATCTGAAGGCGCTGGTAAATACATGGGTGGCTTTGTTGCTGTTGTTAATATGGTAAAAGGACTTATGGAAAGCTACAAAACGACAGTTCCAGTAGCAATTCACTTAGATCATGGTTCAAGTTTTGAAAAATGTAAAGAAGCGGTAGATGCCGGTTTTACATCTGTTATGATTGATGCTTCTCATCATCCATTTGAAGAAAATATTGAAATTACTTCAAAAGTAGTAGATTATGCACATGCACATGGTGTTTCTGTCGAAGCAGAACTAGGAACAGTTGGTGGCAATGAGGATGGCGTAATCGGTGGTATCATGTACGCTGATCCTGAAGAATGCCGCAAGATGGTTGAAGCAACTTCAATTGATTGCTTAGCACCAGCACTTGGTTCAGTACACGGACCTTACCATGGCGAACCAAATCTTGGTTTTAAAGAAATGGAAGAAATCTCAAATTTAGCTGGACTTCCATTAGTGCTACATGGTGGTACGGGTATTCCTACAAAAGATATTCAACGTTCTATTTCTTTAGGAACAGCGAAGATCAATGTAAATACTGAGAACCAAATTGCTGCTACAAAAGTAATTCGTGAAATTTTGGACAACGATAAAGAAGTTTACGATCCACGTAAATTCTTAGGACCAGCACGTGAAGCAATCAAGGCAACTGTCATTGGCAAAATGCGTGAATTTGGTAGCTCACAAAAAGCTTAAGCATATATTTTTAGTAAGGGAATCGGAGAAGACATCGGTAAGAAAATCGAATCTTCTCCATTTTTTCCATCATTCAGGAGGAATATAAATTGAAATTTTTTATTGATACAGCAAATTTTGAAGAAATAAAAGAAGCACATGCATGGGGAATCATTTCTGGTGTAACTACCAACCCTTCTTTAGTTGCAAAAGAAAAAAACATTTCATTTCATGATCGTTTAAAAGAAATCGCAGAATTAGTTGATGGTTCAGTAAGTGGAGAAGTTATCTCATTAGATGCTGAAGGTATGATCAAAGAAGGTCATGAATTAGCTAAAATCGCTCCTAATATCACAGTTAAACTTCCAATGACACCAGATGGATTAACTGCATGTTCAACTCTTTCAAAAGAGGGTATCAAAACAAATGTAACGTTAATCTTCAGCGCAAACCAAGCATTATTAGCTGCACGTGCTGGCGCAACATATGTTTCTCCATTCTTAGGTCGCTTAGATGATATTGGTCAAGATGGAACAGAACTAGTACGTGAAATTGCTGAAATTTTTGCAATTCACGAAATTTCAACTCAAATCATTGCCGCTTCTATTCGTCATCCACAACATATTACAGAAGCTGCTTTAGCAGGTGCGCATATTGCTACAACACCTTTTAAAGTTTTAAAACAATTATTTAAACATCCTTTAACTGATAAAGGTATCGAAGGATTTATGAAAGATTGGGCAAACAAAGATAAATAATATAAGGAGATTCACATGGACGTATATAAAATTACAGGGGAAAAGCATCTAAAAGGAACGATTAAAGTAAGTGGTGCTAAAAACAGTGCAGTAGCTTTAATTCCAGCTTCTATTTTGGCAAATTCTCCTGTAACGATTGAAGGATTACCAGAAATCTTAGACGTTTGGACATTAAAAGCATTGCTTGAGGAAATTGGTGGCGAAGTAGAATTTAAAGATGGCCATATGATAATCGATCCTCGTTCAATGATTGATATGCCATTACCTAATGGCAATGTGAAAAAATTACGAGCTTCTTATTATTTGATGGGTGCAATGTTGGGGCGTTTTAAAAAAGCAGTCATTGGTTTACCAGGTGGATGTCATTTAGGCCCTCGACCAATTGACCAACATATTAAAGGTTTCCAAGCATTAGGAGCTCAAGTGACTAATGAACATGGTGCCATTTATCTACGTGCTGAAGAGCTACATGGTGCGAAGATTTATTTAGATGTTAGCAGTGTCGGCGCTACGATTAATATTATGCTGGCAGCAGTATTAGCTAAAGGTAAAACAGTTATTGAAAATGCCGCAAAAGAGCCAGAGATTATTGATGTTGCCACTCTTTTAACGAATATGGGTGCCAAGATAAAAGGTGCTGGTACGAATGTGATTCGTATCGAAGGCGTTGAAGAATTACATGGTACAAACCATACAATTATTCCTGACCGTATTGAAGCAGGAACATATATGATTATGGCTGCTGCCGTAGGTGATGGTGTCATAATTGATAATGTTATTCCATTACACTTGGAAGCAGTGACTGCCAAATTACGGGAAATGGGCGTAAAGGTTATTGAAGAAGAAGAACGGATTCTTATTCCAAAAACAGATGCTTTAAAATCAGTTGATATTAAAACCCTTGTTTATCCAGGATTCCCAACAGATTTACAACAACCATTTACAGTTCTTCTAACACAGGCAACAGGTTCTTCTATTGTAACGGATACGATTTATTCTGCTAGATTTAAACACATTGATGAAATCATTAGAATGAATGCAAACGCAAAAGTAGAAGGACGTTCTGCCATTATCACAGGTCCTAGCAACTTAGAAGCTGCAACAGTTACTGCAACAGATTTGCGTGCAGGGGCTGCGCTAATTATAGCAGGGCTACTAGCAAAAGGTGAGACTGAAATCCACGATATTTATCACATAGAGCGTGGTTATAGTGATATTATCACTAAACTACAAGCCATAGGTGCTGATATACGTAGGGAATCAATCGAACCGAACAACAAGAGCAGCGTGACCAATAGATAATGTAGATTTCCTGTAGTAGTTCTTATTACATTGTTAATAAGCGATGAAGCTGAAAAAAATCTGCAGAAAATATTCTGTGTGCTATAATAGATTTAGTTTGAAACGATTCCGGTCAAAAAGGCTGGAAAACGGGAGGAACAGTAAAAAATGAAACGCAGTTTATCAATGGAAGTAGTACGTGTAACAGAAGCGGCAGCAATCGCCTCAGCAAGATGGATGGGCCGTGGGTTGAAAATGGAAGCAGATGACGCAGCTACAACAGCAATGCGCCAAGTATTTGATTCAATTCCAATGGATGCAGTTGTTGTAATTGGTGAAGGCGAAATGGATGAAGCGCCTATGCTTTACATCGGTGAAAAACTAGGCTCAGACCCTAATGGTCCACAAGTTGACATCGCAGTTGATCCACTAGAAGGTACTAACATCGTAGCAGCTGGAAGCGGTAATGCTTTAACAGTATTAGCTATTGCTGATCGTGGTAACTTACTCCATGCCCCTGATATGTATATGGAAAAAATTGCAGTTGGTCCAGAAGCAGCAGGTAAAATCGATATTGAAGCCCCTGTTATTGACAACTTACGTGCAGTAGCAGAAGCAAAACATAAAAATATCGAGGATGTCGTAGCTACATTATTAAACCGTGAACGCCATCAACCAATCGTAGATCAAATTCGTGCTGCTGGTGCACGTATTAAATTTATCTCAGATGGTGATGTAGCGGCAGCTATCAACACAGCATTTGATGAAACAGGTGTAGATATTCTATTTGGTACAGGTGGTGCACCAGAGGGTGTAATCGCAGCAGTTGCCTTAAAATGTCTTGGCGGAGAGTTCCAAGGTAAATTAGTTCCTTCAAATGATGAAGAAATTGAACGTTGCCATAAAATGGGGATTGAAGTCAACAAAGTGTTGAAAATGGATGATTTAGTAAAAGGCGATGATGCCATCTTCGCAGCTACTGGAGTAACAGATGGAGAGTTGTTAAAAGGAGTTCAATTTAAAGGAAGCTTCTGCACAACTGAATCCGTTGTAATGCGTGCAAAATCAGGTACTGTTCGTTTTATCGAAGGCAGACATAGTTTAACTAAAAAACCAAAACTATATATGCAAGACTAAACTTCAATTTTTTACTGCCCGGTGTCATGCCGGGCTTCTTCTTAAAAATTCATTCCATTCAAAACTCGTAAAACTCACATACCAAAATTCAAATTTGTAAAACAATATTATATAAGAGTGGTGTTATTGCCTATGACGACAAAAACTATTTCTCAACTAGAAGATATGAAATTAAAGGACCTGTATGCGCTTGCACGTGAATACAAGATTTCATATTATGGTAAGTTGACAAAAAAAGAATTGATTTTTGCTATTTTAAAATCACGTGCTGAAAGTGAAGGCTATTTCTTCATGGAAGGTGTATTAGAAATTATTCAACAAGAAGGTTTCGGATTCTTACGTCCTATTAACTATTCACCAAGTTCAGAAGATATCTATATTTCTGCATCGCAAATCCGTCGATTTAGTCTTCGTAATGGCGACAAAGTAACTGGTAAAGTTCGTCCTCCTAAGGAAAACGAACGATACTATGGACTTTTACATGTTGAAGCTGTTAATGGAGAAGATCCTGAAACAGCAAAAGAACGTGTACATTTCCCAGCGCTCACTCCACTATACCCAGATCGACAAATCAAACTAGAAACAACTCCTACGAAACTATCTACTCGTATCATGGACTTAGTTGCGCCAGTTGGATTTGGACAACGTGGATTAATAGTTGCTCCTCCAAAAGCAGGTAAAACATTATTATTAAAAGAAATCGCCAATGTAATTACAGAAAAATATCCAGAATCAGAACTAATTGTCTTGTTAATCGATGAACGTCCAGAAGAAGTAACTGATATAGAACGTTCTGTTAAAGCAGATGTTGTAAGCTCAACCTTTGATGAATTACCAGAAAATCATGTAAAAGTGGCAGAACTTGTTTTAGAACGAGCAATGCGTCTTGTAGAACATAAACGGGATGTAATCATCTTAATGGATTCTATCACACGACTTGCACGTGCATATAATCTAGTAATTCCACCAAGTGGTCGTACATTATCAGGTGGGATTGATCCAGCAGCTTTTCATAGACCAAAACGATTCTTTGGAGCTGCACGTAATATAGAAGAGGGCGGAAGCTTAACAATCCTAGCAACAGCTCTTATCGATACGGGATCACGTATGGATGAAGTAATTTATGAAGAGTTTAAAGGTACAGGTAACTTAGAACTACACTTAGATCGTAATCTTGCAGAACGTCGTATCTTCCCAGCAATTGATATTAGACGTTCAGGAACGCGTAAAGAAGAGTTACTAATACCAAAAGCTCAATTAGATAAGTTATGGGCGATTCGCAAGACATTTTCAGATTCACCAGACTTTGCAGAGCGCTTTTTGAAAAAATTACGCAATACAAAGACAAATACAGAATTCTTCGATACACTGAATTCTGATATGAAAGCTGCTAGAAATGGTAAAGGTTTAATCTAATACATTATAGAATGTATGCTATTTTTCCAGCCTAATTTTGTGTTGCACCTTTTTAAATTTCTTGTTATACTATGGACAATGCATTTCATATGCGTTGCATATGCGACAAACTAATCTGGGTCGTGTAAGGCAACAGTTCTTATAATACTCTGTTCCGGATGGTTCAGGGCGAGAGGAGATACCAAACATGAAACCAGGAATTCACCCAGAATACAAAGAAGCAACAGTAACTTGCTCTTGTGGTAATTCATTTAAAACAGGTTCAGTAAAAGAAAACATCACTGTTGAATTTTGCAGCGAATGTCACCCATTCTATACTGGCCGTCAAAAATTCGCGTCTGCTGATGGACGTGTGGATCGTTTCAACAAAAAATACGGTCTTAAATAATTTCTTTAGAAATTTAAAATACCTGCCTAGCACTTTACCGCAAGGCAGGTATTTTTCTTGCGATAAAAAGTATTTTCATGTAGTATAAAGAAATTGATTCTACCTATAACACATTATTTTGTCGAAAAAAAGAGAGGTATTTTGGCTTTTTTTCGGTATGATGTTGAATATATGTTTTTGAAAGGAGTCTGGTCAATGTACGTAATGACTCAAAACGGCTGGATTGAAGTAATTTGTGGCAGTATGTTTTCAGGAAAATCTGAAGAATTGATTCGACGAGTGCGCAGAGCACAATTTGCGAAACAAAAAATTGCTGTCTTTAAGCCTAAAATTGATAATCGCTATAGTGAAGAAGCTGTTGTAAGTCATAATGGCTCGACAGTAATTGCTCATCCAATCGAACAATCAAAAGAAATGTGGAATTACCTTACAGATGATTTTGATTTAATCGCGATTGATGAAGCACAGTTTTTTGGTGAAGATATTATAGATACTGTTCAAGAATTAGCTAATCACGGATACCGTGTAATTTTAGCAGGACTTGATCAGGATTTTAAAGGTGTTCCATTCGGTCCGATGCCAAAACTTATGGCAATTGCTGAGCAAGTAACAAAACTACAAGCTGTTTGTAGTGTATGTGGTTCACCTGCAAGTAGAACGCAAAGACTTATTAATGGACAACCTGCAAAAGTAGACGATCCCGTAATTTTAGTTGGTGCTGCAGAAGCATACGAACCTCGTTGCCGTCACCACCATTTAGTACCAGCAGGCCAAACAAATATGGTGAAATAATAAAATAGAAAAGAGGAGTGGCAATAGCTGCTCCTTTTTTGAATGGAAGTAAAGTTCGGGGTTAATATATGAATAAAGTAATGCCAAAACACAAGTAAAATACACCTAAATGATTGAAAAAACATAAAATAACAATCTTCTCCGTTCTAAAAGAGTAGCGATAGTGGCTTTTTTTCATTATACTATTAAAGGAACATCAAAAATGAGCGACTCGTCTAACCCTAACGAACAAAAGAGAGCGCCGTAGCTGTACAGATATAAATGATATATCAGTAACTTATGTCAGCAACTGAATTAATTTCATAACTCAAGTTTTTTCAAATGGAATGTGACTCATTTGATACTAATTTCTATTAAATAGTTTCTATAAAATGTTGTCTATAGCTGAAAATCTGTAAATGGATATCGTATATATTCAACCATTCATATTTATAAACAAAAAATAGATTTATGAAATTGATTCACATATATAATACAAATAAATAAATTGTAAATAGAAAGGTATCGGTGAAAAATAATGTTTGATCGCCTACAAGCTGTTGAAGATCGTTATGAAAAGCTAAATGAACTTCTAAGCGATCCAGATATCGTATCTGACTCAAAAAAATTAGCTAAATACTCAAAGGAACAATCTGATATTCAAGAAACTGTAGAAGTTTATCGTGAATATAAATCAGCAAAAGAACAACTAGCTGATGCAAAAGAAATGCTAGAAGAAAAACTAGACCCAGACATGAAAGAAATGGTCAAAGAAGAAGTTAGCGATTTAGAAAAACAAATTCGTGACTTTGAAGAACGTCTTCGAATTTTATTGATTCCTAAAGACCCTAATGATAATAAAAACGTTATTATGGAAATTCGCGGTGCTGCAGGTGGGGACGAAGCAGCATTATTCGCAAACTCACTATTCCGTATGTACAGTAAATACGCTGAAACACAAGGTTGGAAAATTGAAGTAATGAATGCAAACACAACAGAACTTGGTGGTTATAAAGAAATCGTCTTTATGATTAACGGTCAAGGTGCGTATTCTAAATTTAAATATGAAAGTGGCGCACACCGTGTTCAACGTGTACCAGAAACAGAATCTCAAGGTCGTGTCCATACATCAACATCGACAGTTGTTGTAATGCCAGAAGCAGAAGAAGTAGAACTTGATCTTCAAGACAAAGATATCCGAGTAGATATCTATCATTCATCAGGTGCTGGTGGTCAGCACGTCAACAAAACTGCATCTGCTGTACGTATGACACATATCCCAACAGGTATCGTAGTAGCTATGCAAGATGAACGTTCACAACTTAAAAACCGCGAAAAAGCAATGAAAGTACTTCGTGCTCGTGTTTATGATAAATTACAACAAGATGCACAAAGTGAAATCGATGCAGAACGTAAATCTGCAGTTGGTACAGGGGACCGTTCTGAACGTATCCGTACTTACAACTACCCACAAAACCGTGTAACAGATCACCGTATTGGCTTAACAATTCAAAAACTCGACCAAATTATCGAAGGTAAATTAGATGAAATTATCGATGCATTGATTTTAGAAGAACAAGCCAAAAAATTGGATGCACTAAATGACACAGCACTTTAATTTTATATATGAGGCCCTGAATGGGGCTTCTTCTTTTTTACGGGATAAAGGTCGAGAGGAAATTGCTGCAAGACTTCTTTTACAACATGTATTAAAAAAATCGTACACAGAATTATTAGTAAGTATGCATGATGAGATTGAAGAAGAGGATTGCCGAACTTATTGGCAAATGGTTGAATCTCATGCACAGGGAATGCCTATCCAATATATCATTGGTGAGGAAGAGTTTTATGGCCGTACTTTTCAAGTGAACGAATCAGTTCTCATTCCTAGACCTGAAACGGAAGAACTCATTCTAGAAGCAACCAAAAGGATAAAGCGACTTTTTGGTGCACAACCAACCATTAAGTTAGCGGATATAGGGACAGGTAGTGGTGCCATTGCCATTACAATGAAAAAAGAAATCCCCACTTTACAAGTAACGGCAACAGATATTTCATCCGATGCGTTAAAAGTAGCAAAAAAAAATGCGAAGCTGCTCAATGCAGAAATCCATTTTGAAGAGGGCGATTTAACAGTACCAATCTCTCAACAAAAATGGCAAGTTGTCTTATCTAATCCCCCTTACATTGCCTATGAAGAAGCGGCTGAAATGTCTGAAGTTGTACTAGAGCATGAACCACATACGGCACTTTTTGCAGAAGATGATGGACTAGCACTTTATAAAAGACTAGCAAAAAATCTTCCAAGTCTAATGACCAAACCAAGTTTTATAGGTGTGGAAATCGGGTATGCGCGGGGCCCAGCAGTTGCCGCACTATTTAAAGAAAACTTTCCACAAGCCAATGTTGAAATCATAAAAGATATCAACGGAAAAAATCGTATGGTTTTTTGTGAAATAGATGAATAAATAGTAATCTATTTGTCCATGATAGTTTCATGGAGGGGATACAAATGATAGAAGATTACTATAATATCAAACAACCACAAGAATTATCATATTACACGATTAAACAACCAAAACAACCATCTCAAGTGACAATACTTTTGCAATTTATAACTGCACTTTTACTTATACAATTAATCCTTATGGTCGTTCAAAGCTATTTAACGGAGCAATATAGCGTTGAACTAGAGCAACCAAGATTTCGGATTATCGCCAATAGCAATTCATCTGCAGATCAACAATATAAACACCAATTAGTAAATGAAATCAAACCAATCTTAGATAAAGCAGTATTGAATTCTACTGGACAAGTAAATCTATCAACAATTGAAGTTGAGATCAAAAATAAATTAGCTACAAAATTAGAAACAGACAATATTAAAGTCACAACAAAAGATGCATTATTTCCACCAAAGCGTTATCAAGATAAGATATATGCACAAGATAAGTATCAAGCAATTGTTGTGACAATCGGTGCAGGAAAGGGAGATAATTGGTGGTGTGGATTATTTCCGAAAGTTTGCTACCGTGATGAGGTAGAAGAAAAGAAAGAAGAAAAACCTAAATTTTTTATAATAGAATGGTTTAAGAGTCTATTTTCAGACAAAGATTAGAGTTACCCACAATATTTGGTAAATTGTCCACAATCTAACCAACGTTATCAACAAATTGTGCATAACTTTCTAAAAACTCTTTAATATCGGGAGGTAACAACATGGAAACACAACGTCTAATTGTGGATAATAATGTGGATTCCGAAAAAAGTTATTCACAAGCTGTGGATTTGTTAAATGCTGGAGAATTAGTTGCATTTCCGACAGAAACTGTATATGGACTTGGTGCGATCGCAACAAATAACACAGCAGTTAAAAAAATCTATGCAGCAAAGGGAAGACCATCGGACAATCCATTAATCGTACATATTGGTACTTTCGATGAGCTTGAAAACTATGTAGAGGATATTTCAGACAAGGCAAGAAAATGTATGGATGCATTTTGGCCTGGCCCATTAACGATGATTTTTAAAGTTAAGCCCAATGTGCTTGCAGAAAGCGTAACAGCTGGATTGGATACAGTAGGAATTCGTATGCCAAACCATCCAGTTGCTTTAAAGCTATTGCAAAAACTAGGAAAGCCGGTAGCTGCTCCAAGCGCTAATCGCAGTGGCAAACCGAGTCCTACTGAAGGAATTCATGTTGAACAAGATTTAACAGGCAAAATCCCATTGATTTTGGATGGTGGAGCAACTGGAGTTGGCGTAGAATCTACTGTTATTGATCTTACATTAGAAACACCAGTTATTTTACGGCCAGGAGCAATTACAAAGGAAATGTTCGAAAAAGTAATCGGTCCAGTAAAACAACCTACTCATATTGAACAAAAACAAGGTGCTCCTCGTGCTCCAGGTATGAAGTACAAGCATTATGCACCAAATGCACCGGTTTTGTTAATTGAAAAAGACAAAAACCAAGTTGCGTCTGCCATACAGCAACTGCAACAACAAGGACACAAAGTTGCTCTATTAGCACCACAAGATTTTGAGCAACTAACGCCAGATTGGTTTTTCACTTTAGGAGAAACACAAGAAGATATGGCGGCCAACCTTTTTCATGCATTACGAGCATGTGATTTAACAACAGCCGATGTAGTACTTGCAACAGTTACAACTACCCAAGGAGTCGGAGCTGCCATTATGAATCGCCTCGAAAAATCCGCAGGCGGTAAATGGTATAAACAAAAATAACTCTATATTATAGAAGGAATTTTTAACAAGCAGCTGGAAAACAGCTGCTTTATTTTTTTTAACTGCCTGAGTTGTGCAAAAAGAGTAGCGAGTTGTGCAAAAGAAGCTGTGAGTTGTGCAAAAGGGTCTGCGAGTTGTGCAAAAGAAGCTGAGTTGTGCAAAAGAAGCTGTGAGTTGTGCAAAAGGAGCCATGAGTTGTGCAAAAGAAGCTGTGAGTTGTGCAAAAGGGACCATGAGTTGTGCAAAAGACCCCACGAGTTGTGCTAATCAGCAAACAAAATTATAACCAATTACCAATTTACCAATTACCAATAAAATCCCTATCCCAAAAGCAACGACAACCTCCAAAAGAAAAATGCTCTTAATTGTCCGCGCCAAAGAAAAGGAAAGAATTAAAATCCTCCCGCGAATAATAGAAAAATATAATCCACCCCGAGCATCATTTTAAAATTTCAGCATATGAATGTTTCAGCATTCATAGGATAAAAGACGATTCCTATTGAATGGAGGAGCTTTGTGAAAGAAATTATTGCTGCTATTATTACAGCTATGGATGTGTTGACGATTTATATACTAATACCCCAAGTGAAATATCGCTTTTGGCTATCACTTTGGACAGGTGTTCTCCATATGATTTTCCCCTATATTGGTTTTCTCTTTGGTGAATGGCTTGCCGCTTATATATCAAACCTTGCACAAAATATTTCAGGTATATTATTAAGTATGATAGGTGTACAACTATTACTAGCAGTAAAAGATCATAAAGCTGCTCAAATTCCTGTAACCATATTAGCCATCACTACTAGTTTAGATACCTTTTCAGTTAGTGTATCTTTTGGTATGCTTCAATTAAAAGAAACATTACTCGTTTGTAGTATGGGAGCATTTGCTTTTCTATTTTCATATATTGCGCTAGTTTTACATAAAAAAATCCCATCAAAAATAGGAATATACATGCAATTAATAGCAGGAGTAGTGTTACTTTTGATGGGTATTTTTTCATTTAATTTGTAAAAATAGATTACTAATTAAGTGTTTTACTATATAATGAAAGGTAAGGATATCAGATGAATATTTATTTTGTATGTACAGGAAATACTTGTAGAAGCCCAATGGCAGCAGCTATTTTAAAATCAAAAAAACTACCAGAAATCAGTGTGAAGTCAGCAGGAATCTATGCAATGCCTGGAAGCCCCATGTCACATAACTCGGAAATTGTGTTACAGGAGAAGCAAATTTCCTACGACCATACTTCACAACCAATTACATTGGAAGACCTTCAATGGGCCAATTTAATCTTAACCATGACTTCTGGACATAAAGAATCACTTTTACAAGTGTTTCCACAAGTAGCGGATAAGACATTTACATTAAAAGAATATGTCACTGAATCGAGTGACTTAGATGTATTAGATCCGTTTGGTGGCGATATTGAGACATATCGCAAGACGTTCCAAGAACTTAGTACATTGATGGATGGACTTGAAAAGAAAATATTGGAGGAGTAAGCATGGCAAAAAAAAGTGTGCAACATTCTTTTGGACTAAAAAAGAAACTTATCCTATTTGTAACTATCTTAGCAGTTATAACTTATAGTGTTAGTTACTTCTTTATCGAGTATTTACAACCTCAATTTTTCCCAAACGTAAAAGACGGGGTATTTCAAATCATTACATATTCTTTGGGAATCATTTGGTCCGGCATTTTAGCTGGATTATTCAGTTCACTATTAGTAAAACCTTTGCAAAAACTAGAACATGTAGCAATTGAAGCTGCAGATGGGAAACTTAGCAAAGATGTAGAAATGCCAAATAGCTCAGATGAAATTCGTTCATTATCAGAAGCATTTCAAACAATGCTTGTAAGTCTACGTAAAATAGTCGCAAGTATCAATCAAAATTTCCAAACAACGAACAAAACAGTATTAAATTTGTCTGAAGAGACTGAACAAGCTTCCAAACAAACGGAATCGATTGCTGAAACGATTTCAAATATTTCAGAAGGTGCTACAAGCTCTGCAATTGCTATTCAAGAAACAGCGGAAGCACTAGAAGATGTTCGTATATTGGCAGAAGAGGTCAATCAACGTGCCATCACATCATCAAACCAATCAACAAAAATGATGAGTGAGCTAAATTATACAACAAATGCTATTAACCAATTAGTAGAAGGTATTGAAAAAATAACATCTGGTAACCAATTAGCTCTTAAAGATATTCACCAACTTGAAAAAAACGCGTTAAAAGTAGAACAAATTATTCAGTTAGTTGGTGACATTGCTGAACAAACTAACTTGCTTGCACTAAATGCCTCTATCGAAGCGGCAAGAGCAGGAGAACAAGGTAAAGGATTTGCAGTAGTAGCAGAAGAAGTACGTAAACTTGCAGATGAAAGTGCAGAAGCTGTAAAAGGTATTACGGAATTAATCCAAACAATTCAATTAGATGTTCAAACAGTCGTTGGGAAAATGACTGAGCAAGTTAATATTGCGGAAGGTGAAGTAGCACGTATTTCCGAAACAACATCTGCTGTTGATGGAATGTCTGCAATGGTTAAAGAAATGGCAGATTCAATTGTGGAAATTTCAGAATTTGTAGGGAAACAATTACATAACATTGAAAAAACGGCCCATCAATCTCAAGAGGTAGCAGCTATTGCTGAACAAACTTCTGCAGGAGCAATGGAAGTACAAACAGCAACAGATGATCAAGTAAGATCCATTGAACAAATCGACCAACTATCTCATATATTAAAACAACAATCTGAAGAGCTATACCAAATGATTCAAAAATTTGAAAACTAATATTGAAGCTAGCTTCTATAGCTAACCAGTTAGGACATAGGAATAGCCTAATCATACAAGGCAAATTGTCGTCTTATTTTGATGGCAATTTGCCTTTTTCTTCCGCTCTTTTTTATCTTTTCACCCAGCAATTTTATGAAATCTTCTCCTAGTCGCATTCAAACTAGCGTTGGATTCTCTCCATAATCACATAGATTTGATCTACAACTTAATCAATTAGAGTTAAATCACGAATTAATATATTGAAATTTAAAAATATATTCGTGATTTACTTATAATATCATAATAAAATTATGATAAAAAATAATATTATTCGTATTTTTAAAAATTACCTCTCGCAATTGAGTAGAAAATATGTCATTATACATATAGAAGTGGTAAACTGATGATGAAAAGAACAATTGAAAAGAGGGAACCCATTGAAAATTGCAATTTCATCAGATCATGGTGGTAATAATTTAAGAAAAGAAATCATAGCTTTGCTAGAAGAACTAGGTATTAGTTATGAAGACTTTGGTCCAAAAACATCTGATTCAGTAGATTACCCAGACTATGCCTTACCAGTTGCTAATGGAGTAGCTAGTGGTCAGTTTGATCGCGGTATTTTAATCTGTGGAACTGGTATTGGAATGTCCATTACTGCAAACAAAGTAAAAGGTGTTCGTTGTGCATTAGTACATGATGTATTCAGTGCTAAAGCAACACGTTGCCACAATGATTCAAATGTGTTGGCAATGGGAGCAAGAGTCATTGGACCAGGACTTGCACGTGAAATCGTTCAAACGTGGTTATCAACAGACTTTGAAGGTGGTCGTCATGAACGTCGCATCAACAAAATTTCAGAAATAGAAGCACAAGAACAATAATTAGATTAGAGGTCTTAAACGATGAACTTACATCAAATTGAAGAACAGCTCGAATCATTGCTATTTCAGTTTGAACAACAAGTGACTTTCCGTAATGGGCAAATTTTCGTTATAGGATGCTCAACATCAGAAGTAAAAGGTCAAAAGATTGGTACAGCTGGTGGTTTAGAAATAGCAGAAGCTCTGTATAAACCATTAAAGTCTTTTGCTGAAAAACACCAACTTTATTTAGCGTTTCAAGGTTGCGAACATATAAATCGCGCCTTAACTATAGAAAGAGCTGCAGCAGAACAATATGGATTAGAACCTGTTTCTGTTATCCCTGTTCAAAAAGCTGGTGGTTCGATGTCAACGTATGCTTATAGCCAATTTAAAGATCCTGTAGTAGTTGAAGAAATTCAAGCTCATGCAGGAATTGATATTGGTCAAACATTAATTGGTATGCACTTAAAAAAAGTGGCAATTCCTGTCCGCACTTCTATCTCAAAAATTGGAGAGGCAGTCGTGACAGTTGCAAAAACTCGTCCAAAACTAATAGGTGGCGAGAGATCAGTATACAACAAAGAGTAGAAATTAGGAGGAATAGGTGTAATGGAAAATCTAGCAGCACTAGATCAGTCAACTATTGCGTCACAAGACAAAGCAGTATTTGAAGCAATTGAAAAAGAATTTGCTCGTCAACAAGCGAATATTGAGTTAATCGCTTCTGAAAATATTGTTTCTAAAGCAGTTTTAGAAGCACAAGGCTCTGTATTAACAAACAAATATGCTGAGGGCTATCCTGGTAAACGTTATTATGGCGGTTGTGAACATGTGGATGTTGTTGAAGATATTGCACGTGATCGCCTAAAAGAAATCTTTGGCGCTGAATATGCAAATGTACAACCACATTCAGGTGCACAAGCCAATATGGCCGTATACTTTACTATTTTAGAACCAGGCGATACTGTTTTAGGTATGAACTTATCTCATGGGGGTCACTTAACACACGGTAGTCCTGTCAATTTCTCAGGTAAACAATATAACTTTGTTGAATATGGTGTGACAGAAGATACAAACGTAATCGACTATGAAGATGTTCGTCAAAAAGCACTTCAACATAAACCAAAATTGATCGTGGCAGGTGCATCTGCATATCCACGCATTATTGATTTTGCTAAGTTCCGTGAAATCGCTGACGAAGTAGGAGCATTTTTCATGGTCGACATGGCTCATATTGCAGGTCTTGTTGCTGCAGGTGTTCATCCAAACCCTGTACCATATGCTGACTTTGTAACATCTACTACTCACAAAACTTTACGTGGCCCACGTGGTGGACTAATTCTTTGCAAAGAAGAATGGGGTAAGAAAATTGATAAATCCATCTTCCCAGGTATTCAAGGTGGTCCATTAATGCATGTTATCGCAGGTAAAGCTGTTGCATTTGGCGAAGCACTTCAACCTGAATTTAAAGAATATATCCACCAAGTTGTGAAAAACGCAAAAGTATTTGGCGAAGCATTACAAGCAGAAGGTATTAAACTTGTATCAGATGGTACAGATAATCACCTATTATTATTAGATGTACGTTCTCTAGGCTTAACAGGTAAAGTAGCAGAAAAACTTCTAGATGATGTGAACATCACTGCAAACAAAAATACAATTCCTTACGATCCAGAAAGTCCATTTATCACATCTGGTGTTCGAATTGGTACACCTGCTATTACATCTCGCGGTTTCAAAGAAGAAGATGTGAAAGAAGTTGCCTCTATTATTGCTAATGTCTTAAAAAATCCAGAAGACGAAGCAGTTAAACAAGATGCAATTACACGTGTTAAAGTCCTAACAGATAAATACCCAATTTATACGAAATAAGTGTAAAAAAAAGCTACTTTTGGTATAATCCAAAAGTAGCTTTTTTTATTTAGTAAAATAGTATTGTTTTGTGTGTTTATAGGGGAGGATAATTTAAGTGGAAAACGATTTGCCTCAATTGTCCAATGATTTAATCGAGTGGTTTCAAAATTTTGATGATAAGATAGATAGCAAAATTCTTGGTGGTTTTGTAGTATTTGATACAGAAAATGATGATTTTCCTATACTGTTTTCAAGTAGAAGCTTTGAAACTATGACCAAATACGAAAAGCAAGAAGTAAAAGGGTTGTCCTTTTTTTCAATGATAAAAGAAGAATTACATAAAGCTATTTCAAAAACAAAACGGTTAAGCAAGGAAATGTTCATAACCACAAAAGATAATGCTATCGTTCATTGCAAAGTATTATTTCATCCACTGCAATTTAGTGGAACTTCTCGAAAGCTATATATGGCAACTTTTTATAATAGAACAGAACAAAAGAAAAATAAATTAATTTCAGATATTCAAAATTGGGTTTTAGAAAAGTATAACGATGAAGAAAACCCAGAAATAATATTACAGGGATTCTTCAAAAAAATTGAACAATACACGTCCAATAATATTACTTGTAGTGTAATGATTTATAATGAAGATGATAGTGCGAAAATATTTCTATCAGAAAGTTTTACGAACAAAACGATAAACGCATTTAACAAAGATGATATCATCCCTTATAATAAATATTTTAAAAAACTACTAAGTAAGAATTCACAATATATCATAAAAAATGTATTACTAGAACCTAATATGTACTTACCATCACATGATATATGTTCTCGATACAATAAAGCGGTTTTATTTGCATTAAAAGATGATGAAAATAAAGTAAGAGGCGTATTCATTGTTGCATGTTCTAACAAATGGCCATTAGAGAGTATTAATCTTGCACTTTTTCAACAATTAACAACAGTGATTAGATCAATTGTTAAATATGATAGTTATCAAAAAATAATGCTTGAGCAAATTACGAAAGATCCAAACTCAGGATTATATAACCTGGCATATTTTAAAAAGAAAGTACAAGAAAAATTTCCAGAATGTTCGAAAGGTTATGTTTGCATAATATCTCCTAAAGAATATGAAGATATAGTTAATCTTTATGAACGTAAAGCAGGTTATGATTTATTGACTCAAATTGCGGATAGGATGAGTAGTTATAAAGAAAACAGAAACTTAGTAGTAGCTTCATTCGCTACAAACGCATTGATTGTTTTTGTTGATTTTAACTATAAGCAATATGAAAAACATGTCTTAGAACAACTTGTAGAAAGGCCATTTATAATAGATGGTTTTGAAGTTTTTGTCTCATTAAGTGTAGGGCTATCTCCAATTGAAAGTTATCAGCAACTAGATGAAAGTATTAGAAGGGCAGATCAAGCTTTTTCAAAAGCAAAGCTTGAGCCTGGAAATAATATTCAATTTTTCGATGATGAAGATAATAATAGAATTAAACACGAAAGAAGAATGTACAATTTAATCATTCATGGCATAAAAGAAAAGCAATTCATACCATATCTTCAACCAAAAGTATCTCTACAAACTAATGAAATCATTGGTTTTGAAGCATTAGCTCGGTGGCAAACGAAAACTGGTAAGATGATTTACCCAGATCAATTCATACCACTTGCTGAAAGTACTGGGAAAATAATTGATATTGAAAATATGATTTTAGATAATGTGTTAGATTGGCTCTGTGAACGGAAAAGTAGAGGATTACCATTGTATCAAGTGTCTATTAATATATCTCCACAGCATTTTTATGAACAAGATTTTGTATGTAATCTCGTCGACAAACTAGATATATATCGTGTGAATCCAAAATATATCAAAATAGAAATAACAGAAAGTATTGGGTTAGTCGATTTGAAAAAAGCGAGTACAATTATTAATCATTTAAAATCTTATGGATTTGCAACATCTATGGACGACTTTGGAAAAGGTTTTTCTTCTCTGAATTACTTAACTCAATTAGATTTTGCGGAGATTAAAATTGATAAAAGTTTTATTGACAATATGAATGATCCGAAAACATTTGCCATTATTCGAACCATGTTACAACTAGCGGACAATTTAAATGTTAAAGCTGTAGTTGAGGGAATCGAAGATAAAAGTCAAGTTGAAAAGCTAGGAGAAATTGGCTGTGATGTAGGTCAGGGTTATTACTTTTATAAACCTTTATCTATAGGACAAGTAAATGAAATTTTGAACGAAATACGATAATTTCAAAAAAATACATAAGAATGAATCTTTTCTGTTATAATAAGCAAGATAAATATTAAATAGGGAGAGATCTTCTTGGGTAAAGTATTCGTTTTTGACCATCCATTAATTCAACACAAACTAACATATATTCGTGATAAACACACAGGAACAAAAGAATTCCGTGAATTAGTTGATGAAGTGGCAACACTTATGGCATTTGAAATTACTCGTGATATGCCAACTGAAGAAATTGAAATTGAAACACCAATTACAACAACAAAAACAAAAGTATTATCAGGTAAGAAAATTGCAGTTGTGCCAATTCTACGTGCTGGATTAGGTATGGTCGATGGAGTATTAAAACTAATCCCAGCTGCTAAAGTAGCTCATATTGGTTTATATCGCGATCCAGAAACACTAAAACCAGTTGAATATTATGCAAAATTCCCAGCTGATTTAGAAGAACGTGATTATATTATTGTTGACCCAATGTTAGCAACAGGAGGTTCAGCAATTGAAGCCATTAACTCACTAAAAAAACGCGGTGCAAAAAATATTAAATTCATGTGCTTAATTGCAGCTCCAGAAGGTGTAAAAGCAATTCAAAAAGAACATCCAGATATCGATATCTTTATTGCAGCATTGGATGAACAACTAAATGATCACGGATATATCGTACCGGGTCTAGGAGATGCCGGCGACCGTTTATTTGGAACAAAATAATGAATAATATAGGTGGTGCTTCGGTTGTCTAAAAAGTGGAAAGTAATGACAGTATTCGGTACGCGTCCAGAAGCGATTAAAATGGCTCCGCTCGTATTAGAGCTGAAAAAGCATTCGGACGAAATTCAAACAATAGTAACCGTAACAGCTCAACATCGACAAATGTTAGACCAAGTTCTAGACACATTTAAGATCACACCTGATTATGATTTGAACATCATGAAGAATCGACAAACGCTTCTAGATGTCACTACTAGAGGTCTTGAAGGACTTGATGAGGTTATGAAAGAAGCGAAGCCAGACATCGTACTTGTTCACGGTGATACAACTACAACATTTGTAGCGAGCTTAGCTGCATTTTATAACCAAATTGCTATTGGACATGTAGAAGCTGGGTTAAGAACGGGTAACAAGTATTCTCCGTTTCCAGAAGAGATGAACCGTCAGCTTACAGGAACGATGGCAGACATTCATTTTGCGCCTACTGAACAAGCAAAACAAAATTTGCTGATTGAAAATAAAAAAGAAAATAGTATTGTAGTAACCGGGAATACAGCTATTGATGCTCTGAAAACGACAGTTAGCGATCATTATGATCATCCTGTATTAAAACAATTAGGACAAGATCGTATGATTCTATTAACTGCTCATCGTCGAGAAAACTTAGGTGAACCTATGCGCCATATGTTTAAGGCTATTAAACGTTTGTTAACAGAATTCAATGATGTTCAAGTTGTATATCCCGTGCACTTAAATCCAGTTGTTCGAGAAATTGCTAACGAAATTTTGGGGGATGAACCAAAAGTACATTTGATTGAACCACTTGAAGTATTTGATTTTCATAATTTTGCTTCAAGATCTTTTATGATTTTAACAGATTCAGGTGGTGTTCAAGAAGAGGCACCTTCTCTCGGTAAACCAGTACTTGTATTAAGAGATACCACGGAAAGACCAGAAGGTATTAAAGCAGGTACATTAAAATTAGCAGGAACAAATGAGGATACAATATATCATTTGGCAAAAGAATTGTTAACCAATCATCATGAATATGAAAGAATGGCGCATGCATCCAATCCTTACGGCGATGGACATGCTTCTGAAAGAATAGTAGAATCATTACTCTCATTTTTATCAACAAATAGTTTGTAATAATATCCCCACAAATTATTCCATTTAATTTGTGGGGTTTTTATAATATTCTAAAAACAGATACAAAATTGAAATATTTTGTTCAAAATTTGTCTACAATTTGACAAAGTAATATTGCTTGTGAAGTTTTTCACTCTAACCAATTGACATGAAATATTCACTATTGTATGCTTACAAAGGGTAAGAATGATAAGGGTTTCATGCTCAAAAATCATAATGGAAACTCTTTAGATACCAAGTTTCTACTAATTTTACAGTTAAAACTATTTTCTGTAAAATTTTAGCGGTTTTTGTACGTCTATTAGATGTCCTTATGAGGCGGTGGTTTATCATAAAAGCTTATCTCTCACCATTTGGATCCGATTCAACTCAAATGTGAGTTTAAACGGCTTCCACCCCAGTGTAGTTTTACACTACTTATCAGACATCCATTCGGTGGTCAGCTATACTTCCATCATTCGAAGAAAATAAGATTCAGGAGATTAAAGACCAATGCTAGAATTGCATCAAATTTTTGCTATGCAGAAGAAAGCCTTCTTTTTTTTGCTTGCATTTTTTGCGTTAGGCTGGGGATTTACATCATTCAAAACTGTATTTGCTGGTCTCGCAGTAGGTGTGCTTTTTGGTCAATATAACTTTTGGATTCTCGTCCGAAGAATGGAACGCTTTGACCGAGCATTAAGTGAAGGGAAAAAAGCACCGTCTCTAGGGATGGGCTTACGCTTTGCATCTGGTGTTGCAGCTGCCGCAGTAGCGATTACTTGGCCAAAGTATTTTCACTTAGTGAGTGTGGTCATTGGGCTAATGATTCCGTACGTTCTGCTTTTAGTAGACAGGATCGTATTTCATGTAAAAAACCAATAAGCACATTTGAAAGTGAGGTGAATGCAAAGTGCAACATGAAAATCCGCATTTTGAGTTATGGGGATTAGGATTTAACCCAGCGAATATTTTAGTATTACTGGTTACAGCTGTAATTGTTTTCTTAATTGCTTTCATTTCTACTAGAAATCTGAAGTTAAAACCAACAGGTATGCAAAACTTTATGGAGTGGATCATGGACTTCGTAAAGAATATCGTCAACAGCAATATGGACTGGAAAACAGGTGGTAGATTCCATGTATTAGGAATCACATTGATAATGTTCATCTTTGTTGCGAACATGCTTGGTCTTCCTTTCTCAGTTCAAGTAAATGGAGAACTATGGTGGAAATCACCAACAGCTGATCCGACAATCACAATGACTCTAGCCGTAATGATTCTAGTATTATCAAACTACTATGGTGTTAAACTACGTGGTATGAACCATTATATCGGTACGTTTACAAAACCAATGCTTTTCTTATTCCCACTGAAAATCATTGAAGAGTTTGCGAATACATTGACATTAGGTCTACGACTTTACGGTAACATTTATGCAGGTGAAATTCTTTTAGGATTACTTGCAGGTTTAGGAACAAGCTGGCATTTTATGGGCTTTTTTGCAGCCGCAGTTCCAACATTAGTATGGCAAGGATTCTCCATATTCATTGGTTCAATCCAAGCATTTATTTTCGTTATGTTAACAATGGTTTATATCTCTCACAAAGTGAGTGAAGACCATTAAGTATAAATTGTTTAGCAGTAGCATTAGCTAAACAGCTGACAACCACAAAAAAATATAACATTTCCAAGGAGGAAAATTTACAATGGGTTTATTAGCAGCAGCAATCGCAGTTGGTTTAGGTGCACTTGGTGCAGGTATTGGTAATGGTTTAATCGTTTCTAGAACAGTAGAAGGTATCGCTCGTCAACCAGAAGCTCGTGGCGTTCTTCAAACAACTATGTTCATCGGGGTAGCATTAGTCGAAGCCCTTCCAATCATCGCGGTAGTTATCGCATTTATCGTAATGAACAAATAATCGTCTTTAATTGTTTTATGAAATGGCGAAGAAAATTTCATCTAAGGAATACTTCGCCTTTCCTTATGCCTATAATTGAAGGGCAAAATTCCTTTAGAATTTACATCTTACTAAGATTCCAATCATAAATGATTTGAACTCTAAGCTCTTGAAGGGAGTGAAACAATCGTGTTTTTAGACTATCTATCACTAGGTGAAGCAGCTCATGTTGGCGTGAACTGGGGAGATATCCTGGTTACATTAATAGTTTTCATCGTCCTAATGCTTCTTTTGAAAAAATTCGCATGGGGTCCATTGATGGGAATTATGCAACAACGTGAAGAACAAGTTGCTGGTGACTTAGACGCAGCTGAAAAAAGCCGTCAAGAAACTAAACAATTATTAGAAGAACAACGTAGCCTTCTTAAAGAAGCTCGTGTAGAAGCGCAAGCGATTGTTGAAAACGCTAAGAAACAAGCAGATCTTCAAAAAGAAGAGATTGTTTCAGCTGCTCGTAATGAAGCAGTGCGTTTACAAGAATCAGCAAAACGTGACATCGAGACTGAAAAAGAAAAAGCAATCGCCGCTGTTCGCGAAGAAGTGGTTTCACTTTCTGTCCTTGCAGCATCTAAAGTACTTAATAAAGAAGTCTCAGAAGAAGATAATCGTTCTCTAATTGAAGAAACGATTGCGAAGGCAGGGGAAAATCGATGAGTCAATCGACTGCAGCGAATCGCTATGCTAAAGCTTTGTTTCAATTAGCACAAGAACATAATCTTCTAAATGAAGTAACAGAAGATTTACGTGAAGTAAAAATCGCATTTGAAGAAAACCAAGAACTATTTAAGTTACTTGATTCTCCAAAAATCGATGCAGAACAAAAGAAAGCAAACCTTTCTGAATTGTTCGCTTCTGTACAACCAATCATTGTGAATGCATTAAAACTTTTAGTTGATAAAAAACGCATTCATGAAGTAGTTAATGTAATTGATGCATTCGTTACTCAAGCTAACAATGCTCAAGGTGTTGCAGATGCAATTGTTTTCTCAACACGTGCACTAACAGAAGATGAAACACAACGCATTTCTACTGTATTTGCTCAAAAAGTAGGAAAAAATGCGCTTCATATTACAAACGAAATCGATGCAACACTACTTGGTGGAATTCGAGTTCAAATCGGAAACCAAATTTACGATAACTCAGTCGCAACAAAACTTGCTGGCTTACAACGTGAATTGATCGGTTAATCCAATAATCATTTGAGAGGTGACAAACGTGGGCATCAAAGCTGAAGAAATCAGTGGACTTATTAAAAAACAGATGGAAAATTACCAATCTGAAATGCAAGTTAGCGAAGTTGGTACAATCATCACTGTTGGTGACGGTATCGCTCGTGCTCACGGCCTAGACAACGTCATGGCTGGAGAATTACTTGAATTCTCTACTGGTGTTCTTGGTATGGCACAAAACCTAGAAGAAAATAACGTTGGTATCGTTATCCTAGGCCCTGCTAAAGGCATCAAAGAAGGCGATGAAGTTCGTCGTACAGGTCGTATTATGGAAGTACCAGTTGGTGAAGAACTAATTGGTCGTGTTGTAAACCCACTAGGTTTACCAGTTGATGGACAAGGTCCAATCAATACTACAAAAACTCGTCCTATCGAAAGCCCTGCTTTCGGTGTAATGGCTCGTAAATCAGTTGATACACCACTACAAACAGGTATTAAAGCAATCGATGCTTTAGTTCCAATTGGTCGTGGTCAACGTGAATTAATCATTGGTGACCGTCAAACAGGTAAAACATCTGTTGCAGTCGATGCAATCTTAAACCAAGCTGACCAAAACGTAACATGTATCTATGTTGCAATCGGTCAAAAAGAATCAACTGTACGTAGCTTAGTTGAAACTTTACGTAAAAACGGTGCATTAGACTACACAATCGTTATTACTGCAGCAGCTTCTTCTCCAGCTCCATTATTATACTTAGCTCCTTACGCTGGTGTATCAATGGGTGAAGAATTAATGCTTCAAGGTAAAGACGTATTAATCGTATATGATGATCTTTCTAAACAAGCAGCTGCTTATCGTGAACTGTCATTATTATTACGTCGTCCTCCAGGTCGTGAAGCTTACCCTGGTGATGTATTCTACCTACACAGTCGTTTACTAGAACGTGCTGCTAAATTGAACGAATCTTACGGCGGCGGTTCAATTACTGCTCTTCCATTCGTTGAAACTCAAGCAGGCGATATCGGTGCTTACATTCCAACAAACGTAATTTCAATCACTGATGGTCAAATCTTCTTACAATCTGACTTATTCAACTCAGGTGTTCGTCCAGCGATCAACGCAGGTCTTTCTGTATCTCGTGTTGGTGGTGCTGCACAAATCAAAGCAATGAAAAAAGTTGCCGGTACACTACGTCTTGACTTAGCTGCTTTCCGTGAACTTGAATCATTTGCTGCATTTGGTTCTGATCTTGATGCCGCTACTAAAGCAAAACTTGAACGTGGTAAACGTACAGTAGAAGTACTTAAACAAGATCTTAACAAACCTATTAAAGTTGAAAAACAAGTTGTAATTCTATATGCATTGACTAAAGGATTCTTAGATGATATCCCAGTTCAAGACATCGTTCGTTTCGAACAAGAATTATATGCTTGGTTAGATGTTAATGATGAAAACGGCGCCGGCGTTTTAAATCAAATTCGCACTACTAAAGGCCTTCCATCTGATGAAGATATGGCTTCAACAATCAATGCATTCAAAAAAACTTTCGCTCCTTCAGCTGAGTAAGATTGCATAAATGTGAATTTTAAAATAAAACGGTAAGGTGGTGAAATACCAGTGGCATCATTACGCGAAGTAAAACAACGTATTAAATCTACAACTAGTACAAGTAAAATTACGAACGCAATGCAACTCGTGTCATCTTCAAAAATGTCACGTGCTGAAGCAAATGCTAAAGCATACGTTCCATATATGAATAAGATTCAAGATGTTGTTGCAGCAATCGCTTCAGGAACTCAAGATGGCGCACATCCAATGTTAGTCTCTCGTCCTGTAAAAAAATCTGCTTACCTTGTGATCGCTTCAGATCGTGGTTTAGCAGGTGCATACAACTCAAATGTTATTCGTAAAGCACTTGATGGAATGGAAAGTCGTAACCAATCAAAAGATGACGTCGTTATTTTTGCGGTTGGTCGAGTTGTTCGTGATTTCTTTAAAAAACAAGGTTTTAACGTAGTTGATGAAGAAATTGGTTTACCTGACCAACCTTCATTTTCAGATATTAAACAAATTGCTCGTAAAGCTGTTGGTATGTTCACAGATGGTACTTATGATGAACTTTATATGTACTACAGTCACTTTATCAGTGCAATTTCTAACGAACCAACGGAGAAAAAAGTACTTCCAATTACTGATATTACTCCAACAAGCACAACATCAGCTTCTTATGAATTTGAGCCATCTGGCGAAGCAATTCTAGAAGTATTGTTACCACAATATGCGGAAAGCTTGATTTATGGTGCGTTATTAGACGGTAAAGCGAGTGAACATGCTTCACGTATGACAGCAATGAAGAGCGCTACAGATAACGCTCATGACTTAATAAATGACTTAACAATTCTGTATAACCGTGCACGTCAAGCGGCTATTACACAAGAAATTACCGAAATCGTTGGTGGAGCTGCGGCCTTAGAATAGGCCACTCCCTAACCTTTCTGTAATTAGTTTGATAGGAGGGAAATACAAGTATGAACACAGGACACGTTCTTCAAGTAATGGGTCCAGTTGTCGACGTACAATTCGATAACAACACATTACCAGAAATCAATAACGCGCTAACTGTAGAAATTAAACGTCCTAACGAAGACGCTGTAACACTTACTTTAGAAGTAGCTCTTCACTTAGGCGATAACGCTGTTCGTACCATCGCAATGTCATCAACAGATGGCTTACAACGTGGCGCAGTAGTAACTGACAAAGGTGCTGCAATCTCAGTACCAGTTGGTGAAGTAACATTAGGTCGTGTATTCAACGTATTAGGTGATACAATCGACTTAGCAGATCCAATTCCAGCAGAAGCTCGCCGTGATCCAATTCACCGTGAAGCTCCTACTTTCGAAGAACTTTCAACAAATGTTGAAGTACTTGAAACAGGTATTAAAGTAGTTGACTTATTAGCACCATATATCAAAGGTGGTAAAGTCGGACTATTCGGTGGTGCTGGTGTAGGTAAAACCGTATTAATCCAAGAACTTATCAATAACATCGCTCAAGGACACGGTGGTATTTCCGTATTCTCTGGTGTAGGTGAACGTACTCGTGAAGGGAACGACCTATTCTATGAAATGAGCGATTCAGGCGTTATTTCAAAAACAGCAATGGTATTCGGTCAAATGAATGAGCCACCAGGTGCTCGTATGCGTGTAGCATTAACTGGTCTTACAATGGCTGAATATTTCCGTGATGAAATGGGACAAGACGTTCTATTATTCATCGATAACATTTTCCGTTTCACTCAAGCAGGTTCTGAAGTATCTGCATTATTAGGTCGTATGCCTTCTGCCGTAGGTTACCAACCAACACTTGCAACTGAAATGGGTCGTTTACAAGAACGTATCACATCAACAAACAAAGGTTCTGTAACATCTATCCAAGCGGTATATGTACCAGCCGATGACTATACTGACCCGGCTCCAGCTACAACTTTCGCTCACTTAGACGCTACAACAAACCTTGAACGTAAACTTTCTGAAATGGGTATCTACCCTGCCGTTGACCCATTGGCTTCAACTTCTCGTGCATTGTCACCTGAAATTGTTGGTAAAGAACATTATGATGTTGCTCGTCAAGTACAAGCTACATTACAACGTTACAACGAATTACAAGATATTATCGCTATCTTAGGTATGGATGAATTATCTGATGAAGATAAATTGACTGTAGCACGTGCTCGTCGTATTCAATTCTTCTTATCTCAAAACTTCCACGTAGCTGAACAATTTACAGGTCAAAAAGGATCTTACGTACACGTAAAAGATACAGTTCGTGGCTTCAAAGAAATTCTTGAAGGTAAGTATGATAAATTACCTGAAGATGCATTCCGTCTTGTAGGTTCTATCGAAGAAGTTGTTGCTAAAGCAAAAGATATGGGCGTAGAACTTTAATACTAGGGACTTGGAGGAAAAAATATGAAGACGACTGTAGTCAACATTGTCACTCCCGACGGCCCAGTATACGATTCAGAAGTTAGCATGGTTATTGTGAAAACTGTAACTGGTGAAATGGGAATTCTGCCTGGACATATTCCAACAGTTGCTCCATTAGCAGTTAGTGCTGTTCGTCTTAAAAAAGACAATAACACTGAAGTTGTAGCAGTAAGCGGTGGCTTTGTTGAGATTCGTCCCGATAAAGTTACAATTTTAACTCCTTCTGCAGAAATTGCCGATGATATCGACATTGCTCGCGCAAAAGAAGCTGTTAAACGTGCAGAACAACGACTTCAAAGTAAGCAAGATAACATTGATTTCAAACGTGCAGAATTATCTTTAAAACGCGCGATGAATCGTATCAACGTTAAAGAGGGTAACATCTAAGTAATAGATGAATTTTAAAGCGAGCAGAATTTTATTTCTGCTCGCTTTTTTAAAAGAAAAAAGGGAGGACTCTATGGATTCAATAACAGCTTCTTTAGGACAAAATGCGTTAATTGGAATTTGTTCGCATATTTTCTTTATTGCAATAACATTTTATGCATTACAAGCAATCATGTATGAAAAAGTTTTTAAGAAAAATCATGTCTTTCAAATTCAGCTACTGTTAATTTTAGTAAGTATTGCTATCGGATCAACTGTGTCGAATTTCTTTATTGCCATTTCAACGTGGTCTAAACAATTACCATATTTATTTAATTAAATGTATTCTGTATGCAAAAGAAATAATGGCACAAACTTATTGTAGAAATTATTTCAGTATTAATCCATTTTATATTACAATAAAGTTATGTGCGTTTTTTGGTCGCATTATGTGTTTACATTATTCCTTTTGCATATAGAGTAACTAATTACCCAGGAAATATTTTGTTGAAACATGTTTAAATTTCTCAAGTATTGTTTTTCTTTAAGCGCAAATGGAAATTTATTAACACACTTCTAGTTTTTTAACGTAATATAGTATTACTATAGTTATTTATTTGTAGAAATCTAAAATAGTGTAATCGGTTCTTGTCAACAACATGAAAAAAAGGTATTATGAAAGTTGCTTTGTTACTAATTATTTACATTGAACAACTTAAAAAAAGAATTTTATGAGCTGAAATATAAGAAAGTTTATTTAGAATAAGTTCGGAGGGACATATTGTGGAGAAAATTGTTGTAAAAGGCGGCAAGGTTTTACACGGAAATGTAAAAGTAGAAGGAGCAAAAAATGCAGTTCTACCAATACTTGCAGCATCATTATTAGCATCTGAAGGAAAAAATATTATAAATAATGTACCGAACTTGGCAGACGTTTATACAATCGATGAGGTATTAAAAAGCTTAAATGTGGACCTTTCGTTTTCAAGCGCTGAAAATATTGTCGAAATCGACGCATCTGGACAGATTTCGTCAGAAGCTCAATTTGAATATGTACGTAAAATGCGTGCATCTATTTTAGTAATGGGACCACTTTTAGCACGTAATGGTTATGCACGTGTTGCAATGCCAGGTGGATGTGCAATTGGTTCACGACCAATTGATATTCATTTGAAAGGCTTTGAGTTAATGGGAGCGAAAATTTCTACAGGACATGGATATGTAGAAGCTTCAACAGAAGGCCGCTTAAAAGGTGCTAAAATTTATCTCGACTTTCCTAGTGTAGGTGCTACTGAGAATATTCTTACTGGTGCAGCATTAGCAGAAGGCACAACAATCATTGAAAATGCCGCAAAAGAACCTGAAATAGTGGATTTAGCAAACTTTATCAATGAAATGGGTGGTAAAGTAGTTGGTGCTGGAACAGATACGATTCGTATTGAAGGTGTCGAAAAATTACATGGTACAACACACTCAATTATCCCTGATCGAATCGAAGCTGGAACATTTATGATTGCTGCAGCGATTACAGGTGGCGATGTATTAATCGAAAATGCAGTTCCTGAGCATTTAACTGCGCTTGTTTCAAAAATGCGCGAAATGGGCGTCGAAATTGAAGAAGAAGCTGAAGGTTTACGTATCCGTGCAACTCATCCTTTGAAAGCAGTAGATATTAAAACTATGCCTCATCCTGGATTCCCTACAGATATGCAATCACAAATGATGGCACTAATGCTAGTAGCACAAGGTGCAAGCGTCATTACAGAAACTGTTTTTGAAAATCGATTTATGCATGTTGAAGAATTCCGTCGTATGAATGCAAATGCGAAAATTGACGGACGTTCTGTTATTATTGATGGACCATGTAAGTTACAAGGTGCCGAAGTTGCGGCAACCGACTTACGTGCAGCTGCTGCATTAATTCTCGCTGGATTAGTTGCAGAAGGCGTTACACGTGTTTCAGAGCTAAGACATTTAGATCGTGGATATGTTAATTTCCACAAAAAGCTAGCTTCACTAGGTGCAGAAATTGAACGAATTTCATCAGAAGAAGTATTTGAAAAAGAACTTCAAACAAACTGATTTTTCGTTAATATGGGACCCACTACATACATATGCATGTAGTGGGTTTTTATATGCTTAAAAAGAAAATCTTTTCAAAAAAATCATAAAAAGCAATGCAATCTCATATTCATAGATTATGAAAAAAATACATCTCTATATTCTACTTATTATCGCCGTTTTATTCATATTGCCAACTTTTTTAAACAAGGACAAGGAGACCAAATCCATTCCATCCTCAGAAGCTGCAGGAAAACAGACTCAGGGGAAGGAAAATACAGTAAAGGACGATGAATGTAATATTCAAATTCAGATTCAAGGAAAAAAAGAAACGTATTCACTTGAAGAGTACCTAGTAGGGGTTTTAGCTGCAGAAATGCCTGCTTCTTTCCCTCTTGAAGCCTTAAAGGCACAAGCTATCGCCTCCCGAACGTTCGCTTTAAAACGTACCAATTTTGGTGAAAATGCGATAGAGCCAAATGTATCAGCTCAAGCATTTGCCAACAAAGAGCAAAGAAAAAAGGGCTGGGGAAAAACTTTTAAGAAAAATGAAAAGAAAATAAGAAAAGCAGTAAAAGAAACAAAAGGACAAGTATTAGTTTATGAAGATGAACTAATTACAGCTATGTTCTTTTCAACAAGTAATGGACAAACAGAAAGTGCAAAAAGTTATAGTGGTCACGCCATTCCTTATCTTCAATCGGTCTCTGTTCCTACAAATGAAAAAGAATCACCAAGATATCACACAACTTATAATTTCACACTTCAACAATGGAATGCAGCCTTCAATGAGACATGGACAAAATCACAAATACAAAATATGAAAATCTCTCATAATAGTTCTGGAAGAGTTGAAACCATTAAATCTGGAGACTATAAGTGGTCTGGTAGAGAAGTACGCCAAAAACTGCAATTAGCGTCAACAGACTTCACGATTAAATGGAATACGGACAAAAATACGATTCAAGTAAAAACAACCGGATACGGCCACGGAGTAGGGATGAGTCAATATGGTGCCAAGGCACTCGCAGAAAAGGGGGCAGGTGTAAAAGAGATCCTTCATCATTTCTATCAACACGTAAAAATAGAAAAACTAAAAAAATCTTCTTCTCTATGTTTAAACTCTCAAGCTATTGACAACAATAGCAAATGAGGTGATGAAAATGAGAGAGGAAAATAAGAATAAACCTACTCCAAAAAAAGGAAATGTTACAAAACAGCGCTGGTTTTGGCCGGTAATTTACGCAAGCTTTTCGATTCTACTAGTCGCAGGTGTTTGGGGTTATTCGGCATTAACGAACTCTTCAAATGAGACAGGCACTAAGAAAATAACAGTTTCAAAAGAAGAGACTCCATCTGTAGAGACAAACGCAAAAGCCGAATCTATGAAGTATCCATTTAAAGAAGCACTCTTAAAAGATGCAAAAGTAATTCAGGACTACTACGATGTTGAGGCAAGTGAAGAATCTAGAGAAGGTGCCCTACTTGTATTTAACCAAACGTTTACAACAAGTGATGGTATTGCCATCTCAGTTAACGGTGAGGGCTTCGATGTTCTTGCTGCACTTAGCGGAACAGTAGAAGAAGTAAAAGACGACTCGTTTATTGGAAATGAAGTTACAATATCTCATTCTAATGGTATGACTACAAAGTACAGTTCTGTTGGTGATATCAAAGTTAAAAAAGGGGATAAAGTAGAACAAGGACAAACACTTGGTAAAGCAATTTCCAACGAATACAATCCAACTGCTGGAACACATCTTTACTTTGAAGTAATGCAAGAAGGTAAACTTATCAATCCAAAAAGCTTACTTGCTTTTTAGATAATTCTGACGACTAGGTTCTAAGTATAAGGTTTTAGACATAAGGTGAAGAAACGTTCGTACATTGTGGAAAGGAAGAGAATGTGCACGAACATATTCGCAATCGATGTCTAAAACTTGGTTTAATGCTTAAAGAGTCGCAACAGACTGTGAGAGCCTTAGCGCAAAAAACAGGTTACTCCAAGAGTACCATCCATAAGGATCTTACAGAAAGATTGTCACAAGTAAACGAGGAGTTAGCAAAAGAGGTAAGTGAAATACTGGCTTACCACAAATCCATCCGTCATATTCGCGGAGGAGAGGCAACACGCCAAAAATGGCTTTCTCGTAATGCAGAAAAAAAGACACCCTCGCATTTAGAATAGTGAGGGTGTCTTTTTTGTCTTTTATTTTAAAAGAAGATTGCTAACGACAGTACTGAAATATTATATGTATGGGAATAATAAGTAAAAAGGCATATTTTATATATATAAATGCCTATATATTAAGGAAATATTAGATGTAATTAAATCAATGCTATGTTAAAATATTCTAGATACATATCGAATTTTTTAAGTAAGAATTGATAAGGAATGAAAGGGGAAAAAACATGTTTTCTAAAGATATTGGGATCGATTTAGGAACAGCAAATGTATTGATCCATTTAAAAGGTAAAGGAATCGTGTTAAACGAACCATCTGTTGTTGCAATCGATAAAAATACAAATAAAGTACTAGCTGTTGGAGAAGAAGCACGTAAGATGGTCGGTAGAACACCTGGGAACATAATCGCTATTCGCCCATTAAAAGATGGCGTTATTGCCGATTTTGACGTAACAGAATCCATGTTAAGATACTTTATCAATAAATTAAATATCTCTGGTATTATGTCAAAACCACGTATATTAATATGTTGCCCAACTAATATCACGAGTGTAGAGCAAAAAGCTATTCGTGAAGCAGCTGAAAAGTCAGGCGGACGAAATGTCTTCTTAGAAGAAGAGCCAAAAGTAGCAGCGATTGGCGCAGGAATGGATATATTCCAACCAAGCGGAAATATGGTAATCGATATTGGTGGTGGTACTACTGACGTAGCGGTATTGTCAATGGGTGATATCGTAACATCTGAATCCATCAAAGTCGCTGGTGACTTACTTGATAATGATATTTTGCAATATATTAAAAAAGAGTACAAGCTCTTAATAGGCGAACGTACTGCAGAGAATATCAAAATTCAAATTGGTACCGTCTATCCTGAAGAACGAGATGAAAGCATGGAAATTCGCGGACGAGATCTCGTTACAGGATTACCACGTATAATCGAAATTCATTCGCATGAAATTGAAAAAGCATTACATGAATCTGTTTCACTTATCGTGCAATCTGCAAAAAATGTTCTTGAAAAGACACCACCAGAATTATCAGCGGATATTATTGATCGCGGTGTAATGGTTACAGGTGGTGGTGCTTTACTTCATGGCTTAGATCATTTATTAACAGATGAACTAAAAGTACCGGTCTTTATCGCAGAAAATCCTATGAACTGTGTAGCTGTTGGAACAGGCGTATTGTTAGAAAATATTGATAAAACACCAAAGAGTCGAAAAAAATAACCGAAATAAAATAAGAATATAAATCTTATTTTATTGAAAGGATGAAAGCGATGTTTCGTGGATTTTATACAGTTGCTTCAGGAATGATTGCACAACAGCGTCGTACTGAACTTTTATCAAACAATATCGCAAATGCAAACACACCTGGTTATAAAGCAGATCAATCTACCATCCGCTCATTTCCCAATATGTTATTATCGCGTATTACAAAAAGTGGAACTGCTAATGTAGAAAACGGCTTTGAAGGTAGTTCATCTAAACAAATTGGTGCACTTGGAACAGGTGTTTATATGCAAGAAACATTACCAGATTATTCACAAGGACAAATTACTGAAACAGAGATTCCAACAGATGTAGCACTAGTAAATGGTAACTTACCAGTGAACGGTGAAACAGGAAAGCCTGGCGCTGTTTTTTACCGTCTTCAAAATCCAACAGGCGGAGAAGCGTACACCCGTAATGGCAACTTCACAATTGATGCTGCAGGTAATTTAGTGAATGCTCAAGGGTATTATGTACTGTCAGATCAAGGCAAGAAAATTACACTACAAAGTGAAGATTTCCAAATTACAGAAGACGGCTCAATTATGGAAAATGGGCAACAGGTAGCACTCTTAGGCGTATCTTATTCAGCACAACCAGATACATTGGCAAAGCGTGATACTGGATTATACTACACAAGTGATGGACAACCACTTCCATCCGCTTATAACGTAAATAATGTTAGCTTTTCTGTAAAACAAGGTTACACAGAACGTTCGAACGTTGATGCAGCTCGTACAATGACCGATATGATGACCGCTTATAGGGCCTTTGAAGCAAACCAAAAAATACTACAAGCGTACGATAAAAGTATGGATAAAGCTGCAAACGAAATTGGCAAAGTATAATATCTACTCTGCTAAAACAGCAAGCTAGTACCGTAGATTTAGTATTTTGGGTTACTTAGGAGGTTTACGTAAATGATACGTACAATGATTTCGGCTTCAAATACAATGTCACAACTACAACAACAGTTGGATACAATCGGTAACAATATGGCAAATAGCAATACACATGGCTTCAAAGCAAAGGAAGCTAAATTTGGCGAATTGCTATACCAAGAATTTAAAAACGATGAAGAAGACAAAACAAAGCGACAATCACCAGTCGGTATTCGTATAGGTGTGGGAGCTCGTTTAGCTCAGGCACAATTGAATACAAAACAAGGTGGCCTTCAACAAACAAATCGTGCACTCGACTTTGCATTTACAAAAGAAAACCAATATTTTAATGTGTTGATGCCAGATGGTAAAAATGGCACAAAAACAGCTTATACAAGACAAGGCGACTTTTATCTTTCGCCTATAAAAAACGGTAATGTAATGCTAGTCAATACAGATGGCTATCCAGTAACAGATGCCAATGGTAATGCCATCGTGTTGAAAGATGGGGCAAAAGACTTTGCTGTTTCGGAGGACGGAACGCTAAATGTTCAGTATAATAATAATACAAGCGTCAAAATTGAAATGGGTATCACACAGATTAAAAAGCCTCAATTGATGGAACATATATCTGATACATATATTGGATTGCCTAATAATTTTAATCAATTGGGTGTTACAAGAGCTGATGTTTTGCAAAACTTACAAGGTGCAAATCGTACACAAATAGGTATGCAAAATGGTAGCCTTGAAATGTCTAACGTAGATATTTCAAAAGAAATGACAGAACTTATTAATACTCAACGCTCTTATCAATTCAACGCTCGAACGATAACGATGGCCGATCAAATGATGGGACTAGTTAACGGAATAAGATAAGTAATTGTTTATAGAGGAGATTATGTAATGACAAATAATTCAACTGAACAGAGAACTGAAAAACCAACACCGCAACCGCGTACTCGCAGAGAAGCAAAGCAAAATAAAGAACTTGCTGATGAACGTATAGGTGGAAAATGGATCTCATCAAGCCTTTTTTCAATCAGTCTCCGAATCATCATTGTAGTTGTATTACTTGTCATTGCAGCATTTGCTGGTTCGGCGATTGGTTATGGTGTCATTGGTGATGGGAATCCGCTAAGCGTACTAAACCCAGCAACATGGCAACATATGCTTGATATTATGAATGGCAAACAATCCTAATAAGCAATAGGGGGAAGAAAATGCTAACTGTAGATCAAATTCAAAAAATACTTCCGCATCGTTATCCTTTTCTTTTAGTGGACCGTATTATTGAAATCGAAGAGGGGAAACGAGCTGTAGGTATTAAAAACGTTTCTATAAACGAACCATTTTTCACTGGCCATTTCCCTGGATATCCAGTAATGCCAGGTGTACTAATTATTGAGGCAATGGCGCAAGTTGGTGGGGTAGCACTACTAAAATCGGAAAAATTCCAAGGCCATTTAGCGTTTCTAACAGGTGTTGATAACGCACGCTTTAAACGCCAAGTAACACCAGGAGATCAACTTCATATTGAAGTTGAGTTTACAAAACTTCGCGGTGTTATGGGAAAAGGTCATGGTAAAGTAACAGTAGATGGTGAGCTTGTGAGCGAAGCAGATATTCTTTTTGCAATTGGACCAGCTCAACAAAACGAAGACTAATAAATGATACCGTTTCGAACATACTAAGTTTGAAGCGGTTTTTTATTTGGCAAGATTAAATGTTGAAATTTGTTCTTATAATGATGCCCATAATAACTAAAATCATTTATCAATTTTCAGGATAGTTTCATTTTTTTCGCGCATCCTATTTTTTGAATCGCACACAGCGTGTAGTGATTTAAAAAATATGATGGAAGGAGGAAATAAAAATGTGGAAGCAGTCAGCTGCGATCTTACTTTTTTCCGGACTTTTATTGGTAGGATGTAACAATAAAGCCGTCGAGGATACTCGTACAGAAACACCTATGGAAGATACAAATAGAGGTGTTAACGAAGGTGTTACTGATGATGGCATCACTAATGATGGTGTAAATGATAGTGTGAATCATCCTGTTGAACGAGGTATCAACGAAGGTGTCAATGACATTGAAAATGGCGTCAATGATGTAACAGATGACGTTAAACGTGGTGTCAATGATGTTACTGATAATAACGGCGTAATGGATAATAACAAAAGATAAAAAAACTTAGCATATCCAATCTAGGATATGCTAAGTTTTTATTTTTTGGTTTGAGTCGAACTCTTTAATCGCGGTCTCGTTCGCATATCGGATTTGAATTTTTCAAGAAGCTCATTTCCCTTTAATCCTTGTTCAACAAGTTCTAAAAGTAATTGTTCGGCGTATTGACGTCGACCTGAATTTAAAGTTCCCTTTAATAATACCGAAACATGCTTATGATCTGGCATTTCGATGATGTCTTGAACAACTACTCGAAAAGTTGCAGGCTCATTATCTGGATAAGAAATTACAGCACGTACATTTAAAATAGTATCTGTCCCTTTATAAGGGGCAAAGTCAGTGGCATATTGTCGATCTATATACATCTCTAAAATCCAAGATTTATGACTACTCTCTTGATTAATAATGATTCCATCGGTTAGTGGGTAGGATTGTAATTTTTCATCTTTCAATAGTTCCAACGACAACATTTTAAATGTCTTCACTGAATGAACTCACCTAGCTTTCGACCAATTTTTTTAATAATTATAACATATAAAAAATTAGCTAAAATAGTATTTTGCATAGTTTTTGTAAATTAAGAAACCTAATAATGGCGCAATTTACAACAAAATGTGTGCTTTTAAAACGCAATTTTGTACATAAAAAGAAGTACAAAATCATTATTTCGCCATTTTGCGCAAAATACGCAATGTCATTATGATATGGATAAGTTAGAAGAAAGGAGGTGACAGCTTGAACCAAGTTGCCCTTGTTGGACGGATTACAAAAGATCCGGAATTACGACAATTATCAGAAGGGAGGGTGCAAACCAGTTTTATCATAGCAGTCAATCGAAATTACAAAAATGCTCATGGAGAGATTGATGCAGATTTCGTCCCATGCTCTGTTTGGGGTAAACTAGCTACAAATGTAGTGAAGTATTGCGGTAAAGGCTCACTAATTGGGGTTGGAGGCCGACTGCAAACAAGGTCCTACGAGCGTGATGATGGAAAAAGAGTCTTTGTCGTTGAAGTAGTTGCTGAAGAGATACGCTTTTTAGCATTAAAAGAACGTGAGGATAAAGGTGTTCAAAAAACATCAGAACAAAAAGAACAGACAACTTTGCAAACAACATCTGGGCAATCTCAAGAAATTCCAGAAGGTTTTGTATTACCAAAAGAAGAAGCAAGTTTACCAATAGGATAAAGTAATCATATCCTATCAAATTCTAATGTTTGTCAGAAACATAGTTAGTACAGCAAATCCTACTGGAAAGACCGCGCCAATAGGTTTGATGAATTGATCCAAATAAATTAACCAATCGATCATCCTATGGAACAATTCAAAAATTGCTGTATAAATAACAAAATTCGTTATGTACAGCATACATAACGAAAATATGTAGTTGTAATATAAGAGAATAGTATATTTGGGGATATACTATTCAAGATGAAAAGGCGTTTTAAAACTTTGTCTATGGGGTAACAAGCGGATGAAGTCATCATAGCATGACTTTATCTGTACATAATCGCTTAATCAATGATGATAGAAGAGTGTTTTAAATGTGGCTATAAACAATCTCTTTAAACAAAAAAGTAGTTGAATAAGGAATATGATTCCCATTCAACTACTTTCCTTCTAAAAGTTAAAAGATAACAAATCCATAATTTCTTCGTCTTTTAATTCTGTGATCCATTGACTGGATTGAATTAGTTCTTCTGATAGTGCTTGTTTTTCAGACAGCAAAGTATCAATTTTCTCTTCGATAGTTCCTGTCGTAATAAATTTATGAACATGGACAAATTGCGTTTGCCCAATACGGTATGCACGGTCAGTTGCCTGGTTTTCAACAGCTGGATTCCACCAACGATCGGCATGAAGGACATGGTTTGCCGCAGTTAAGTTCAGACCAGTACCTCCAGCTTTTAATGATAGGATGAATATAGGGAATTCTCCTTTTTGGAATGATTCCACGAAATAATCACGCTGCTGTTTCGGCATACTACCTGTCAAAAATGGTACATCAATATCATATAGCTCAGATAAACAATGTTGTAGTAGATGACCCATTCCAATATATTGTGTGAAGATTAAACACTGTTCTTGATTGTTGGCGATATCAGATGCAAGTGAGACAATTCGCTCTAGTTTCTCTGAACGGCTAAGCATCTCTTTAGCCCCTTCGAATGGTTCTTTTAAATAGAGGGCAGGGTGATTACAAAGCTGTTTTAACTTACTAAGCATTTTCAAGATAAGACCTTTTCGTTCAAACCCAGATAATGTCTGCAACTTTTGCATCGTTTCTTGTATAAAACTTTCATAAAGAACAGCCTGTTCCTCAGTTAGTGGACAATACTCTCTTTGCTCAAGTTTGTCAGGTAAATTCAACATAAGAGCAGGATCTCGTTTTGTACGACGCAATAAGAACGGTTGAATTTTCTTTCGTAATCGTTCTTTATGGCTTTCTGATTCATCGCGTTCAATTGGAGCAATATATTCTTCTTGGAAGCGAGAAAAACTACCTAAATAACCTCTATAGATAAAGTCGAAAATAGCCCAAAGCTCTGATAATCGGTTCTCAACAGGTGTTCCTGTTAAAGCTATATTATGTCGGCCATGAAGCCTTCTGATAGCCTTAGATTGTTTCGTATGCATATTTTTAATATTTTGGGCCTCATCAAGAGTAATATTCGTCCAATCATGATTTTCAAGCATATCGACATCTTGTGTAATCGTCCCGTACGTAGACAAGACAACTTGAGGTCGTTCTTTATCTATAAATTTATCAAAAGCGACATCCTTTAAACGGTTTGAACCATAATGTAAATATACCTTTAAAGAAGGAGCAAAACGCTCTAATTCCTTTTGCCAGTTTCCAAGTACAGATGTAGGGCAAATGATAAGTGTAGGCGGAGCATCATTTTCATGATCATATACATGAAGTAAGTAAGATATCAGCTGAACGGTTTTGCCAAGCCCCATATCATCAGCTAAGCAAGCTCCAAAGTTTTGATCACGCATAAAGACTAACCATTCAAATCCTTCTTGTTGATAAGGACGCAAAGAAGCTTGTAAATGATCAGAAACTTTAATAGCAGGCATACCCTTCTTATCAACCAACGTTTGTACATAGTCACGAAGAGATTGTTGCATTTCAAATTGGAAGAAAGGATCATCTCGGTCATCATCTTCCTCTTCTTCATCTGGAATAGTAAGCTCCTCTGGTAACTCTTGGAATAATAAATCTTTAACTGTCCAATTTTCATTTTCTGCTCGATCCATCAATTTTTGAATTTCTTGCATCCAAGCAGCGTCGACTTTTACCCATTCAGTACCAGCTCGTATAAACTCACGATTATCATTCACCATTTGTTGGAACTGTTCAACTGAAATCTCTTGACCATTTAACGAAAGCTTCCAATCAAACGTTAAAATCTCTTGTAAACCAGCAGCAGACTTATAATTAGAGGCAGTATTTGCACTGGCACGAACTTTAATACGAGAATCTTTGAGATCCTTGAGCCATCCGGGAAGTACAATCTCAAAGCCTAGAGCTTGTAGACGAGCAAAATCTATGCGCAAAAATTCTCGTACTTCAGGATCTTTCAAGTTTACAGAAAGAAAATATTCTGCACTGACGTCTTTCATATAATCATGACTACGCAATAACCCAATTACTTGTTGTTGAAGTTGCTTAATCCCTTCTGCTTGTTGGACCCATTTTTCGGGTAATGCATTTTCAATTGGGAGTCTTCTTTTTCGCATAGGTGGAGCCCAATAGTTAGCACTTTTTTTATTTCGAATAACGGTCTCAAGGAACCACTCTTCTTGATTTTCTCCGGGTTCCCGTAAACGTAAGCCAACAAACACTGCATCATCAACTTTTTTCGGCTTAATCGGCCAACCGCCATTGCGGAAGAAAGGAAGGAGAGAAGGTAAATCATGTATAGTTAATCCTGCTCCTAATAGCTTTTGAATAATCGCCATTTGCAGTAGTTCTTTCACCTGATCATCGATTGATAAATCGATTGTAAAATCATCTTCTCCAACAGAGATATTTTTCCACAGATCTTTGCTATACCAATATTTAGAAGCATTAGCAGAAGCGTTTAACCAATTATTTGAGTTTTCATCAATGCCAACGTACGAAATGAATGGATGTTTATTTTCATCTGAAAACAATTCCACCATTTCAAGTGGTGAAAGGCTAATAGTATACGATGTATGATTTGCTGTAAGACCATAAAAAGCAGGTTCGTATTGAAAGAAAAGAAAGGATAGCCATTCAGTTGCAAGTAATGGCGAACCATTCTGATCGTGTGCTTGCAAAGAAAAGGATTGTCCGGATTCAGTTTCTACACTAAGAGAGATTGTTTTTAAAAAAGTATCCGGTACTGTTGCATTCATAGTCATAGCTTCAAGTTTCCTTTCTCAATTTCTTCTTGTAATGCACGAAGACGTTTATATTGTTGACGTGTTTGATCGACATAATCATTCCAAAACTCCGTTTTACCACTTTTCTTTGCAGCAGCCTTCATCTTCTTCCAAACACGTACAGCTTGTTTATAATGTTGACGTGATTTTTGATTTAACTCATTCATAGCAAGTGCATGATAAAGCGGCAGAAGTACCTCAGGTTTTTCTTCTAATACCGTTTTTAATCCACACAGCTCCAAATAGGCAAGCGAAGAAGGAAAACGATGATGAAGTGCGGTCCATTCAGTAAAGCGACCACGTTCTATTAAAAACAGAGAATAAGGTTGCATACCGTACATACCTGAAGCTGAAAATAAAACTTCTGCTTCTTCGTCATTAAGATGAACTTTTGAACATAATTTATTGAAAGCATTCACAAATGCTGAGCGATATCGGGTTGATAGCCAACTATTGATGAATGAGTTTAAATAAGGAAGCATTGCACGTACAATCATGGAAAGCGCTTGGTCATCTTCGTTGCGGTCTGCAAATCTTGCTAAATCCATCCATATAAGCATATCCGCTTCATTTAAATCGATAAGCTTTTGTTCAAGTTGATCGTATTTTTTTAACATGATTAAGAACATCGATTCAATACTTTCAACTTTAACATCATCAGCAATATGTCGATCATTCTTGATCAAAGCTAGTTCTGTTTCTCGACGGGATTTCTCATTAAACATAGATTCCCAGAAAAACGTATAGATGTATAACCTTTGTTCAAAGTAGCCTTTTTGGTGTAACAAAAAATAATTGACTATTTTTTGCAATGTATCATAGAAAGGGTCTGTCGCAAAAAGACGAGGTTTTGAAGAAGTTAAGCGAATAAAATCCTTCACTTTTTCTGCTTCATGTTCTATAAAATTATTGTAATATGTTTTATAAGATTCGTTTGTCGGATGCAGATGTTTCCATGTGTGAGATAACAAAGCAATATGCGTAAATAATTTATATAAGCTTTGCCATTCACGCTCAAGCGGAGTATGCTGGAAAATTTGTCGTTGCATATCAGCGAAAATACTCTCAACTAAATATGGATTCATAACAGGTTGACTGTACAAATTGCTCTTATAAACATTCTGAACTAAACGCAACCAAGCTTCTGGAGATCGCTCATCTTTTAACAAATTCATCTGAGCTGATTTTTTCGCCCGAAATCCTTCAAGCCATGTTGATAAAGAATCAATATATTGATATAGAACAAACAAAGCCGCCAGTTTATGACGGCACCAATGTTCTTTTGGACAATCACAAGTTAGACTGTCAGAATTTATTTGAAATGTCACGTTCGTCGGTGTTGCGTCTTGAACTACAAAAGAAATGACATTACGTTCTTCACTATAAGTAGTAATCTTTACATAGTTATGACGAGCTAAAAAAGCAGCACGTCTGACTAACTCGTCATCTTCACTATTTGTTGTATGAAGATCTAAACTAATTTGAGCCATTTGATTACGAATAAAATCCTCGTAACGTTTGGCAATATCAGAAATATTCGTATTCATATCATCGCTCCTGCAAAAAAACTTTCCTTTCATTATAAATCTTTTTCATACTATTCGTAAATGTAAAAGGAAGTTTTTCAATACAAAGTCATGTAACGTTGTTTTAATTTGCTGAAAACAGCAGAAAAGTTCTGAAAAGACGACAAATATTTTAGTGTCATTTAAGAGTGTTTAATGATACTATATTAATAATCAGAATATTCCTTCGAAGGAGGGGGCCTATGTTAGAAGTAAAAAGAATGGAACCTTTCTACACGAAACGAGATGGTGCTCGCCTGAAAATGGTCTTTGCTTACCAATACTTCTCTATTATTAAGGATGAGGAATTATTCCATTTCATCCCTGTAGAAGGAAAGGAAATAGTGATTAATCTATCATCATTACAAATTGAAAACCTATCTGAAGTTTTCGTATTCCAAAAGGGCAGCCGTTTCATACGTCTACCTTTGTATCAATTATTACTTGTTTCAAATATTCACGATCACCTAGAACTAATTTTAGATGAACTGCAATTGAAACGTGGTGAACAGCTTTTAGAGGCACCATCAGAATTGGATATACTCATAAAAGAACTGGAAGATTCCAATCGCTTACGGTTGATCGATGAAGCTTTAGAACAACGCGATGAAGAGTTATTTTACACACTTGCAAAAGATTTAAAACCTATGGAGGACTTAAGAAATTGAATACGCAACACTCTTAAAAAGCACCTATTCATTGCTAAATGACTAGGTGCTTTTGACGTGCAGCTAGATAATTCGATAATCCCATCGCACAATAAAGATAATATGCACCTTCCACAACAAATTATCCCTCTTATATAAAATTTTCACTTAGAAATTAATGAGAAAACGCATTAATCTAATCTAACGAATCCAGAAAAAAACAAATAGCACGAGAAACAAAACCGCCATACTTCCTCCATAAATCCAAATCACCGCATCAAAAAAATCCAGCCCTAAGCGTCTCCATAACCTCCTCATCATCATCCCCCAATTTCTTTTCATCCTTACCCAAACATATGCAAGGCTAAACATTAATGACAGTAAATAGATGAATCTAAGGAAGATTATGTACTCTAATCCAAACTTTTTACGAATCAAACCCATAACTAAATGACTAAATCTAATTTAACTGTTTGGCACTTATTTTAAATTGAGACATATAGACACAAGTACATACAAAAGTACATATATAGAAAATTCATCCTATAAATAAGAAAATTTATAACACATAAATGGACCTATGCGGATAAAAAGAGTAGATATTCAATTTTTATATGAAAATAAATAACTAAATACAATTAGAGCTTGATATATAACAAATACCAAATCAAGAAAAATAACTTTATTGTCTAATAGCTAGAAATTGTTATAGTTATTTTTTACTGATTAGTAATTAAAATTTAAATATCCAAATGACATGCTTTTATCCTTTTTGGGTGTAATTATGCATTTTTTATTTTATGAATTATAAGGTTATTATATTTATCACTTTTAAAATCCCCATGAAACCAGTAATAACAGGCACTTTTAGTAGTTAGATTCGGTTTTCAATCCTCTAAATTAAATACTAAAGTCCCCCATGTGATTAGTAGAAAACAATTAATTTTGAAAATTCTAAAAACTTTCGACATAGACTAACAAAATTTTTGATTTTGTTAATATATAGTAACTTTAACAACTAGAGAATGTATCCACACCTTTGAATCTATTTACCTAAATGCCATTTGGGAAAGGGGGGAAAGGTGTTTTCTTTTTCTTTGGACTTATTAAGTTATCTTAAATTTTCTTACATCTAGAAAACGAGTAACACCCAAAAAATAGAGGGAGGAATGCGAATGGAAAGGAAAGGACGTTATGCTAAAGCATTGAGTCTTGCTACATCAGCACTTATGGCATTTTCGATGCTAACGCCCAACATTGCAGGAGCGAAAACAAATGAGATTCACTCATCATTCAGTGAGTCCAATCAAAATTCAATTGTTGTAAAAAACAAAGTAAGTAATAGTTTACTAGAGGATTTCAAAGATGATGAAAAACTAACTTTCTTGATTAAATTTAAAGACAAATCATCTGTCAACAAAGTAGCTACACAAGCTAGAAAAAGTGCAGAGAAGGACAACCTATCAGCACAACAAACGAAATTTGTGCAACGCTCTGCAGTAGTATCGGATTTAAAGGCGACATCTCTTGAATCACAAGAATCCGTAAAGCAATATCTTGAGAAAGAAGTTAAAAAGGGCAATGCAAAAGACATTGAGTCTTACTATATCGTAAATGGTATGGCTGTTACGGCTACAAAAGAGGTAGCAGAGAAGGTTGCAACTTTTGAGGAAGTAGAAAAAGTACTACCAAATGAAACACGCCAACTTTATACGACCAAGGTAAGTTCTGAAGAAGATCCATCATTTTTGAAAGTGAAGGATCTACCTAAAACGAAAAAAACTGCTGAAACAAAAGCAAAAAATGCAGTTGAAGAAAAAGCTAAAACTTCAAGTATTGAGTGGAATGTTGAACGTGTAAAAGCTCCAGAAGCTTGGGAGATGGGTATTGATGGTAGCGGTACGGTAGTCGCAAGTATTGATACTGGTGTTCAATGGGACCACCCTGCATTGAAAGAAAAGTATCGTGGGTACAATAAGGCTACTGGGCAAGTATCAAACGATTTTAACTGGTTTGATGCAACCTCAGCTGGACGAGCTACACCATACGATGATCTTGGACATGGAACACATGTAACAGGAACAATGGTCGGTAGCGAACCGAATGGCACCAACCAAATCGGTGTAGCACCCGGTGCAAAATTCATCTCCGTTAAAGCATTTACTTCTAATGGAGGAACAGATACAGACCTTTTAGAAGCAGCAGAATGGATTTTGGCGCCAACAGACTCAAGCGGTAACGCACGAGTAGATATGGCACCTGACGTAGTAAACAATTCATGGGGCGGCGGTCCTGGACTTGATGAATGGTACCGTGACGTTGTACGAAATTGGCGTGCAGCTGAAATTTTCCCAGAGTTCTCTGCAGGAAACACAACACTCACAAATCCAGGTGGAGCTGGTTCAGTAGCCGCACCAGCAAACTATCCTGAAAGTTTTGCAACAGGCGCAATTGATATCAATAACAAAGTAGCAAGCTTCTCATTACGTGGGCCATCACCGTATGACAAAATAAAACCAGATATCTCTGCTCCAGGAGTTAATATCCGTTCATCTGTACCAGGTAGCGTGTATGAAGGCGGATGGAATGGAACATCTATGGCTGGTCCAGCTGTTTCTGGTGTAGCAGCACTTCTTCGTCAAGTAAGTGCAAATTTAACTGTTGATGAGATGGAAGATATCTTACTCGAAACAGCAACACCATTAACAGACTCACAATATCCACAAACGCCAAACCATGGTTATGGATATGGATTAGTTGACGCTTACCAAGCAGTATCATCCATCGCTACTGGTCTAGGAACTATAGATGGACAAGTAACGAAGCAAGGTGAAGATGATGAAGCACCAGTCCTAAAACATACTGCACCAAAAGAAACTTATGCGGGTATGGATTTAGAGCTAACTGCAAGTGCGTCGGATAATATTAGCGTTGCATCTGTTGTTTTAAAATATAAAGATGCCAACGGTGATTGGAAAAATATCGAAGCACTCCGTAAATCTGGCGACTATAAATCAGGCGAATTCAGTGTGAAAGTCCCTGGCGAAAATGTTCCAGTTGGTGACTTCAAATATAAATGGGTTGTCAATGACTTTGGTAACAATGAAGTTGTAAGTGATGAGTACACTGTAAAAGTCAAACCAGGCATTACAGTAGGTTATTCTGAAGACTTAGAATCCCAACCAGTTGGATGGACATCATTTGGTAACCAAAATAGCTGGGAATGGGGTAAACCAACTTCTGGCCCAGGAAATGCTGCATCTGGCGAAAAAGTTTATGCTACTAACTTAGCAGGAAACTATGCGAACAGTATGAATGCAACATTAGTGATGCCACCAATCGATCTTCCAGAAGGAAATGCATTTTTACAATTTAAACAATGGTTTAATTTTGAAAAGTCTACTTCTGGTAGGGAATATGATTATGGCACAGTTTTCGTCTCAACAAACAATGAAGACTGGACACAACTAATGAGAGTTTCTGGCGCGTCGAATGGTTGGCTAGATGCTGAAGTAGACCTATCTGCATATGCTGGTCAACGTATTTATATTGGCTTTAATGGATTCTCAGATTCAAGTGTTCAAAAAGAAGGCTGGTATATTGATGACATAGCATTAACAGACAGTTCTCAAGCTAGTAAAGTATCAAAAGGTAAAGATAAGAAAACAGGTGTGATTGTTGTAAGTGGTAAAGGAAAAGACAAGAATTCTAAAAAAGAAGCGATTGATCCTAAAACTATTAAACCAACAAAACCTGAAAAAGAATCAGTTCCTGTTGAAGAAAAAGTTGTCAATCCAACACTTCTACCATTAGGAGCACAAGTAAGCATTTTAGAATCTAATCGTTCTGTATATTCAGATCCTGCTACAGGTTCATATTCATTGAAACATAGTACAGGAACATTTACAGCAAAAGCGGAAGCTTATGGATTCTCATCTAAACAGCAATCTGTAACAGTTGAAGCAGATGAAACATCAACGGCTAACTTCACATTACAAGAAATCGCTCAAAACACAGTAAGCGGTAAGATTACTGATGAGTCAACAGGTGAAGGAATCGAAGGCGCAACACTTCTGCTTAAAGAAGATGCAAATATTGCACCTGTAACAACAGATGCTGAAGGTAATTACTCTATTAAAGCTTATCATGGGGACTATACATTAAAAGTAGTTGCTCGTGGATACAATAGCCAAGAGTTTACTGTTTCAATCGGTGAAGAAGCAAAATCGAAGGATATTCAATTAAAACCATTCTACACTTACCCTGGTGGAGAAATTGGATACGATGATGGAACGGCTGAAAATGCACGTGCATTCAATGCAGCAGGTAATGCATGGGCAGTGAAAATGTCACTCCCAGAAAACGAAAAGCAAGGGATTGTAACAGATGGCGTATTCCGTTTCTGGGATACAACATGGCCAAACCCTGGTGGCACAGTATTTGAAGTAGAAGTATGGGATGCAACTGGTGCTGAAGGTACTCCAGGTAAAAAACTTGCAGGTCCAATTAATGCAACTGCTCTACGTAATGGCGAATGGACTGTTGTTGACTTAAGTGAGCACAATATCATTGTTAACGGCGACTTCTATATGGTATATCGCCAAACAAATGCAAATCCAAATGCTCCTGGCCTTGCAACAGATGAAGATGGCAAAAATGCGGAAAGAAGTTATCAAGCTGTTTCTGGCACATGGTCTAAATCACCAGCAGAAGAGGGTAACTATATGATTCGCGCACGCGTTAGCTATGAGGTGAATGCACCAGTTATCACTTCACCAGTAGCAGAGTCGGTAACAAGTGAATCTGCGGTTCAAGTTGAAGGGAAGGCTTCACCAACAACAGAAATCACCCTAAAACAAAATGGCAAAGAAGCTGGTAAAGTAGTTGTTGGCTCTGACGGTAAATTCTCAATCCCAGCTACACTAGTAGAAGGGGAGAACACGTTATCAGCAGTATCTAAACTGGCTGGTAAAGTAACTGGAGAATCTGAAGCGATTAAAGTAACTTTAGATACAGAAAATCCTACTTTGACTATCGACAGTCCACAAGATAGCTCAAAAACAAATCGTGAAACTGTAACAGTTGAAGGAACAATTGCTGATGCTAACCTTGACTGGGTTAAAGTAAACGGCAAAGAAGCCAAAGTATCAAACGGTAAATACTCTCTTCGTATCCTTTTAGATGAAGGTACTAATGAGATCAAAGTAGTGGCACAAGACAAAGCAAAAAATAAAGTAACGAAAAAAGTAACTGTAACTGCAGATTACACTGCACCAGTAATTGAAAACTTAACACCAGCAAAAGATCTTACATTGACAACTGGTAAAACAGTTAAAATCGTCTTTGATAGTGAGCCGGATGTGAAAGCAACATTCCTCATCCACATGCCATTAACAAACGTAAATGATACTGTATCAAACGCTACAGAACTCCCACTGACTGAAGAATCAGATGGTCATTATGTAGGATACTGGACTGTACCAGATGGAACTGTAGCAGACGGAGCAGTGATCGAAGTTAAAGCGGTCGACAGCTTCAAAAACGAAACACGTCAAAAAGCTGCTGGTAAACTGTATATTAATCTATCGAAATAACATAAAACTTACCCCTTTTAAATAATAGGAGATGTCATCTGTATTTTCAGATGGCATCTTTTTTTATGGCATAGCCCCATTCGTGCAAGAGAAAAAAAGGAATGTTTCAAAAGCTAACTTACCTCCAAATATAAAAGTACAGCATGTTACCCAACTATTCCCCATTCCCAAGTAAGCATACACTACTATGAGAGGGTGGGGAGACATGGATGAAATCGAACAGTTGTTGGAAAATATTTTACCACCGACAGCCACTATTCTAAAATTACAAAACAACAGACCGGCCATTTTGTTGGCAGATATAGATGGAGACCGCTTAAAAGAGCTAATCGTTGCTTATCAATTTAGAGGAGAAAATTATCTTCTTTTATTAAAAAAAACAATAGACTATTGGTACCCCGTTATGGAGATCAAAGGAAAAGGATATGCAATCACTGAGCTAATGGCAGTTCAAATAACCCCCAATGGCGTAAAATCACTAATCGTAGGTTGGCAAATTGGAAGCATATGGTCAGAACTAATCATCTTACAGTGGAAGGGCTATGGATTCACCAATTTGCTTCCGAACAATACGGTTTATAGTAAATTATTTGTGGAAGATATGCCCGGACGATACGGAAAAGATGGTCAATACGAATTGGCAATTTGGAGTCATGATACAGGAGATGCCTATATGGTTGACGTATATCGATACGATGGCAAAGAGTTCGTACTAGCCAAAGATGTTTATCCCTATTATTTTAAAAAAGTTGTTTCTTTTTATAAACAATTAGTCCAAATCTACAATTACTCATACTACTGGTATTATTTAGCGGATGCGCAACTAAAGGCAAAAGAACTTGATGATGCTCTAATTTCCATCGACAAAGCTCTAAACTCAACATTCCTCTATCCATCCAAAGAAAAAATGATTGATCTAAAACAAAAAATACTCAAGAAACAATTATCGTCAGATGGATGAGTTATATATCCGTTCACATAAAAGATAAAAGCTCGAACTGTGAAAAACGGAATCGAGCTTTATTCATGCAGGACTTAAATTGTGTAGAACGTGGATTCAATTTCTATAAACGCGGGAGGAGAGCTCGAAACCGCGTGACTGACCACCGAAACCGCGTGACCACCACCCAAAACCGCGTGACCTCGAAACCCTACCTAAATAAACCATCATCAAATCTGTTGTCTGAATCCACTTGATATCGCAAATAACTATGTACGATTATGACTTTCTGAAAAGAGGGATACATATATGAGTAAAGGACCGTGGGTGATGGAACAGGAATGGCAGGATGTGTATTTTCTTCATTGGCCGATAATGGCAAAGGACTTGCGAGAACATGTGCCACAAGAATTGGAGATTGATACATTCGATGGAATGGCCTGGATTGGAGTTGTGTACTTTCAGATGAAACAAAAGAGTTTTAGATTTATACCACCTATTCCAGGGACAAGCTCTTTTTTGGAGCTAAACGTACGAACTTATGTGAAATATAAGGGAAAGTCTGGTGTATATTTTTTTAACATAAACGTAAATAATCCAATCGTATCGAAGCTAGCGAGTGTAGGGGACATACTACCTTTTCAGTTTGCGAAAATGTATGAGAAAAGAGACAAAGGTACTTTAACATTTCAAAATAGAAGGGAAGAAAATGGTCATACACCAGAAACATTAATAGCCACTGTTAAACCAATATCTGAGCCAATCATGCGGACACCACTAGAATTTTGGCTAACAGAACGGCATTATCTATGGACAAAAACAACGGGGACACTGATCCGACAATATAATGGCCATACGCAATGGGTATTACAGCGTGCACATGGAGTCGTTCATGAAAATACAATAGCGCCATATTTAATGGGCCAAGTACAAGAGAACAAACCGATTGTCCATTATTCAAAATATAAAAAAGCTTTCCTTTACTTGCCGATAAAAGAAAGCCAGACAGAAAAATAATAAAATTGTAGCCACATTAACAATGTTTCACACCTTAATACCGGCACTGAAAATATTGATAGAACTGCATCACAACAGCATTTGAAAGCATATCAGCCATCATTAAAACTTCCATAACAATCTGATCAAATGTTTCAATATCATCTTTATATTTTTTCTGAATCATCGTAACGGCTTCTTTTTTCGTTAAATCCAAATGAGTATAGAACATCTTCTTCACATCTTCTTGTTGTAAATATGGATTAATCTTGCTCCAAAATAGGGAAATGTCATCTGCATTCTTATACCATTCTATCTCTTTGGCATTTGCGGTAGTTGTATCACCTTTAACAGCCGCTGTAACAAGTTCAGCTGCAATCGTAAGATGATCATGGATAAGCTTTGTGTAATGATCCGCCACTTGATCACCGTAGAAAGGACGAAGACAATTTCCTAAATCTGTCGCATTTCTTAAAAGACGTTCTTCAACAAATTGTACATCGGGTAAGTTAAAAACGATACTCGTAATTACCATACGAGTCCAGTTTACATGCTCCATCCAAAGAAGCCGATTCATACTAACATAATCTGTTTCGGCCTTGCTTTTACAGCGATAATCATATATTGACGGAGGTTGCACTAGAAAGAATCGAACAGGAGCAGTGTATTGAGAATAAGGTGGTTGATACATTTGTGTTAGCGAATACGAAATAACACCATTTGAATAAGGATTCAATTTATTATATCCTCCCACGTTTGTTTATCTGGCCAAAGTACTTTGGACTATGACCCATAAACTAGATTATGCAGATATATGTGAGGTTGTTAAATAATTATATAAACAATATTAAATGAAAGTAAGTGCTCACTTTTTGAGCACACCTAAAAATAATCTAAGCAAGGTTAAAATATCTATTGAATGCATTAGAATCTATTGGGGAAGTTTTGGTGACATCAATATTTTCTGCTTTACAATCTATTATCATCCTGACAGCTATTCTTCTAAGAATTTCATCTTCTAACAAACGAATAAAATCCGAATTTAATTGAAATGTCTTTGCTTCGTTGTAAGCCTCGATTAATAATTCGTCCGATAGTGTATCCATTTTTTCATTCACCTCCAATTGAAAATTTCATGTTCTAATTTATATAAAAGAGGAATATATTGATAGTTGCTAAGTTGTACATTTAATTTATCAGATTGTTCATTGATAAACAACTGGCCTATTATCCACAACTATAAGTGGATAAGTTGTGATTAAACTGTGTGGATAAATAACGAAATGTACGTACAACTATGTGGGGAATGTGTATAAACTTATCCACAATTTACTGAATTGGGGAAATTTGTCGAAAAGTTTTTAAGGGATTTTTGCTTACATTGGTTATTTCGATAAAATTCCACACTTTAAAAGTTGAACATGATTGAACTTCATACTTCATTCTTATATAAAAATGGAAAATGAGAGTAGTAGATATGAAGTTATAAGCAATACGTTGAACGTTGTTGAAAGGGCGATGTAAGTAGAACATACTGTAGAAATGTGCTACAATATTCCCGATGTGGCGAAAGGACTATAGAATGAAGAAAAGTCCAAATTCGAATTTTAAAAATTGAAATAATAAATTAATAGATATTTAACTTATAAGGGGTGCTGATACATGATTTATGCTGGTATATTAGCAGGAGGAAAGGGCACGCGTATGGGAAATGTCCCAATGCCTAAACAATTTTTACATTTGAACGACAAACCAATTATTGTACATACTATTGAAAAATTTATATTGAACAAGAGAATTGATTTGATCATCGTTGCAACACCAAAAGAATGGATCAGACATACAAATGATATTCTCGAAAAATACGGAGTAAATATCCCTACCGTAAAGGTTATTGAAGGTGGAGCTGATCGTAATGGGACAATTATGAATATCATCCACTATATAGAAAGTTTTGCTCCAGTTGACGATAATGACATTATTATTACACATGATGCTGTTCGACCTTTCTTAACACATCGAATCATTGAGCAAAATATTGAAGAAGGGTTGTTGCACGATGCTGTTGATACAGTTATTAGTGCAATTGATACAATCGTTGAATCGACAGATGGTGAAATGATTTCATCTATTCCTGTGAGAAGCCATATGTATCAAGGGCAAACACCACAAACATTTAAAATTACAAAGTTAAAAGAACTTTACAATACGTTAACTGATGAAGAAAAAGAAATTTTAACAGATGCTTGTAAAATTTTTGCGATAAAAGGGCATCAAGTTAAATTAGTTCGTGGGGAAACATTTAACATTAAAGTAACAACCCCTTATGATTTGAGTGTTTCAAATGCCATTTTGAAAGGAAGTATGGATAAGTGATTAACCAAGTTTATCGACTAGTATCACCAAGACAAATTGAAGTCACATACAAGGACAGTTCTATATCAGCCGATAAAGTCGTTATCCGTCCAACAAACCTATCAATTTGCGCTGCTGATCAGCGTTATTATACAGGTACTCGTGGCGAAGAAGCGATGAAGAAAAAACTACCAATGGCTCTTATTCACGAAGGTGTGGGAGAGGTAGCTTATGATCCGCAAAATGAAATCCCTGTCGGTACAAAAGTAGTGATGGTACCAAACAAACCAGTTGAAGATGATCCATATATTGCTGAAAATTATTTAAGAACGAGTCATTTTAGATCAAGTGGCTATGATGGCTTTATGCAAGACTATATTTTTATCCGAAGAGATCGTCTTGTTATTCTACCAGAAGAAATCGATATGCATGTAGCTGCTTATACAGAGCTTGTTTCAGTAGCAGTACATGCCATTAGCCGATTTGAACAAAAAGCCATTAAACGTAGAGGTTCGTTTGGTGTTTGGGGAGACGGAAATCTAGGATTTATAACTAGCCTGTTCTTAAAAACATTGTATCCTGATTGCAAAGTAACAATTTTCGGTAAAACAGATTATAAGTTAAATCATTTCTCATTCTGCGATGAAGCTATATTTATCAACGATATTCCAGAAGGATATGAAATTGACCATGCTTTTGAATGTGCGGGTGGAAAAGGCAGTCAATATGCTATTGACCAAATTATAGATGTGATTAAACCGGAAGGATCTATTGCCTTACTAGGTGTTAGTGAATATCCAGTAGAAATCAATACGCGTATGGTTCTTGAAAAAGGTCTTACATTGATAGGAAGTAGTCGTAGTGGTTTAGCTGATTTCCAAAGAACAGTGAGTATATATAAAGAACATCCAGAGATTGTTGATTCCTTATCAACATTAATTGGACAAGTAGTAGATGTCACTTCTGTTCAAGACGCTCTAAAAGCTTTTGAATCTGATTTGTCCAGTTCATGGGGAAAAACTGTTATGAATTGGAGAATTTAGTTATGAGTATCCTTAAAAAGATACAATATAAAATTCAATGGTTTTATAAAGTAATCTTTCAATGTTGTTATAAAGCTACGACCATATTCCGTCCGATTCAACAAAACAAGGTAGTTATTCCTTTATATCGTCACAAAAAACTTGAAGGTAATATAAAGGCTGTATATGAAGAGTTAAAAAAAACTCAGCCACAATTAGAGTTCCAATTCATCATACCAAATAATAAGATGAATCTTAGACAGTTTAAAGAAATTGCGTATATTAGTAATGCAAAGTACATATTGCTAGATGATTATTATTTACCTGTATATTTAATAAAGCCGAGAAAAGGTACGAGTATCGTACAATTATGGCATGCTGCAGGCGCTTTTAAAAAATTTGGCTATAGTACGGTAGATACCAAATTTGGACCTAGTAGTAGTTATTTGAAAATCATACCGATTCATTCTCATTATACGCATGTTTTCGTATCTTCTAAGAACATGATTCCCTATTATGCAGAAGCTTTTCACATGTCAGAAGAACGTATTTATCCAATAGGCGTTCCACGTATTGATTTTTTTGCAGATGAAAAATATGTAAAAAAAACAAATAAAAAAGTTTTAAAGTCATTGACTAAAGAACAGCAGCAAATGGTGAAGATTCTGGTTGCTCCTACATACCGCGCAGCAAACAATTATAGAGAATCTGATTTGGATATGGTCGAAGAAATACTAGCTATTTCAAAACAAATCGAAAAGGATAAACTTATTATATTTGCAGGACATCCATATATGGAGGAGAGCAAATTTGAAAGGTTGCAAAAACAAAGCAATATTATTATGAATAGTCAATTCTCTGCAAATGATTGGATGCCATTAGCGGATGCTTTTATAACAGATTATTCTTCTGCAATATTTGAATTTGGGCTTCTTCAAAAACCACTAGCACATTATGTTCCGGATTTAGAGGAATACAAAAAAAGTCGAGGCCTTTACAACGAAATAGAGACTATATCAGACGGTCCCGTTTTACAAAAAAGAACTCAACTTATTGAATGGATTAATGAGAGAAAAGCTAGCGAACATTTTGATACGAGCAGAATGGTACGCTATAACTTTTCTAAAACAAAAGGAATTGCAAAAGAGATTGTGGAGCAGTTATTAAAATGTGAATAAGGTCAATATGATCGTTTAATAGACAGAAAAATCAAAGAGCACATGAAATTTCTTTGAATTTTCTGTCTTTTTCTTTTAAACTTATGTTTTATAGCATCTATTTCTAAAATAAGCAATAAAATATTTCATTTTTCAGATTTATGAGTATAATAAATACAATAACTAAATTTAAACATAACGAAAGAAGGATTTTCACATGTCTTTATCAATGAATCCAAAAATGGATCAACTAGGTTTACCTGGAATTCGTAAATTTTCAAATCAATTAGTTAACTATCCAGATGCGATTAATTTAACAATTGGCCAACCCGACTTCCCAACACCAGCATCAGTAAAACAAGCCGGAATACGAGCGATTGAAAATAACTTAACAACTTACTCCGCAAATCCAGGATTAATCGAATTACGTAAAGCAGTGGCCGCCTTCTTCGCCGAAAAATATAATTGTCACTACAAACCGGAAGATGAAATCCTTGTTACAAACGGTGCAACACAAGCTATTGACTCTGTTTTCCGTACAATCTTAGCACCTGGGGACGAAATCATTTTACCAGCACCAATATATTCTGGATATGAACCAGTCATTACGTATTGCGGTGCAAAAGTAGTTTACCTAGACACAACAGATACAGACTTCCAACCATCTGCCGAACGCCTAGCAAAACTAATCACACCAAAAACAAAAGCCGTTTTATTTAACTTCCCATCTAACCCAACAGGTGCAACAATTTCCCATGAACAAATGGATGCACTTGCAAATGTATTGAAGGATGAAGATCTTTACATTATTTCAGATGAAATCTATAGCGAAAATACATTTGTCGGAGAACATCGCTCATTCGGTTCCTATGCCGAGCTAAAAGATCGCCTATTCCTTATCCATGGTCTTTCTAAATCTCACTCCATGACAGGATGGCGCATAGGCTTTTTAATGGCAGACGCTCGATTAATCGCTGAAGTAGCGAAAATTCATTCATTCAATGCAATCTGCGCAGCGCTTCCAAGCCAATATGCAGCAATCGAAGCACTAACCAATTGCAAAGATACGCCACAAGAGATGAACATAAGCTATATCAAACGACGCGATTATGTCTACGATCGCCTTGTTAAAATGGGTATTGAAGTAAAAAAACCAAACGGTGCATTCTACATCTTCCCATCTATCAAGAAATTTGGACTAACATCTGAACAATTCGCAATCCGCCTCATGCAACGAAAAGAAGGCGGCGTCGGTGTCATCCCAGGATCAGTTTTCACTCCATACGGAGAAGGCTACCTACGTATCACCTACGCATACTCTGACGAAGAACTTAAAGAAGGTATGGACCGCCTAGAAGCATTCGTTCATTCGCTATAAAAAATTATGCTTAGTACATTCTCTAAAAGCTCCGATTTAAGTTAACAAGTTGAATCGGAGCTTTTAGTATGTATTTTTTGATATTCTTGCAACTTAAGTGAAGAAGTGTTAAAAATGTCCTAGATTATAATTAGGCAATGTAAAGAGGAGAGAATGAAAATTTGAAAGTTACTGTAGCAATCCCAGCATATAATGCAGAAGATTATATAAAACGGTGTTTAGATTCTGTCGTACATCAATCGCTTTGCCATGCCGATTATGAAATTATCGTAGTGGATGATTGTTCTACAGATAATACAAAAACAATCCTTACATCTTATCAATTGCAATATCCAGAATTCATACAAATCGTCAGTCGAACTGAAAATTCTGGGGGAGCAAGTATGCCACGAAATGACGCTTTAGCTTTAGCAAAAGGCGAATATATATTTTTTGTCGATGCGGATGATTACTTGGCTGAAGAAACCTTAGAGAGAATGTATGAATACGGTAAACATAACAATGCAGATATTATCATTGGAAAGTATGTCGGGATGAATGGCAGAAAGGTACCGAAAGCTGTTTTTGAAAACGGAAATATACCTAAAGCTGAAATTATTGAAAATAGCCTTTTCTACGCTCTATCTGTTCTTAAAATGTACAAGCTCGAAAAAATCAAGCAACTAGATTTGACCTTTTTAAAAGATGCTATAGTTGCCGAAGATCAAGCTTTTTCTGTAACAATGTTATGTAATACAAATCACATTTCAGTATTAGCAGACTATGATTGTTATTTCATCACAAAACATGATCATGGACATTTATCGGATGTTCAACTAAATGGGTCATTATATTTTGAGATAATGACTAAAATAATTGAGAGTATTTACCAAGGTTCCATTGGAGATTTAGAGTACAAACATCGATTAACAGGGAAATTTGTAACGAGAATGTTCAGACACGGCCAATTTCGCTCCTTTTATAAAGATAAAAAAATAACAGAAGATAAAAAAGAGCACTTGTTGTCTTTGTATGCAGCATTTTTAAATAAGCATGTTCCTATACAGGCCGACCAATATGTAACAGATATATTTAGCGGAAGAGTAAAGTATATTCGAGAAAATGATTTGTATAAATTATCAATTGCTGAAAAACTAAGAGAGTTGACTAATGATATGACAAAGCTGAAAAAGGAAAATCACCTATTAAAAAAGGAGATTAAAAAGTTAAAAAGGAAACAAAAAAGTAATTTGAAAGACAATGAAAAACTATGAATTTCACATATTTTGTGAAAAGAACAAGTATTTTGTCGGTATTTCGAGAGGATTTCCTGGAAGGAAAGCTAAAAAGAATTTATAATGTAAAGGCATACGCATTGCAATATGAGGATACGGACCCATAATAGTAAACCTATCAGTAGTTTACAAGAGTTCAATGTGCATTAGGATCAGGATTTGAACTTGGTGTTAGAAGATAACGTTGACTTTTTGAATCCACAAGGTCGCTTACTTATAATAATACATGGTAAAAGAGGTACAACATTGAAAAAGTTAGTCAAAATGAAAAAGAAATTGCGAAAAAAACTAGATCGTAAATTTAAAAAAGAAATTTTCCAAATGCTATACAAGTGCTTTTGCATACTACCCATTAATCACAACAAAATTTCCATTCTATCAGATAGTCGAAAAACATTAAGTGATAATTTTAGATTCGTCTATAATGAGTTAGAAAAAAGACATAATTACGAATATTATTTTCTATTAAAAGAAAGTGTAAAAACACGTAAAAGATATTTAGAAATTATAAAATTGGCTTACAATATGGCTACTTCAAAAGTTATTATGTTAGATGACTTCTATCCGATGGTTTATCCTCTGAAAATCCGCAAAAATGCTGATTTAGTACAAATTTGGCATGCAGTAGGTGCTTTTAAAACTTTCGGTTATAGTCGTGTAGGAAAGGTTGGCGGTCCAAATCCTAATTCTAAAAACCATAAAAACTATACAAAGGTTATTGTAAGTTCATCGAAAGTAGTGCCTTTTTATGCAGAAGGTTTTGGTGTTTCCGAAGATAAGGTTATTCCTACTGGGGTTCCACGTACAGATATTTTCTTTGACGACAATTATAAAAAAGAAAAAAGACAACAATTATATGCTAAACACCCAGAGTTCGAAGGGAAGAAAATTTTCTTATATGCACCGACTTTCCGTGGTAACGGCCAATCAAGTGCTCATTTTCCGATGGAGATGCTCAATTTAGATCGAGTATATGAAAAATTAGATGATGACAGCATCTTACTGATTAAACTCCATCCATTTGTTAAGAAAAGAATGCATATACCAGCCGAATACCAAGACAAGATTAAAGACTTTACAAAATATCCAAGCGTCAATGACCTACTGTTTATTACAGATGTCTTAATCACTGACTATTCGTCTGTATGTTTTGAATATGCGTTATTGAACAAACCAATGATTTTCTATTGCTTCGATTTGGAAGAATATATTGAAACACGGGATTTCTATATTCCATATCAAGATTTCACACCAGGTCCAATTGTCCGTACATGTGATGATATGATTGATAAAGTAATAGAACTAAAAGATATTGAACAAGTGGATTATAAGAAATTTACAGATAAATTCTTTGAAAACTTAGATGGCAAATCTACTGAGCGTGTTGCTGACTTAATCGATTCTTGTATGGCATCTAAATCTAGCACGAGACAATAAGGAGTGTTACATAAAATGAAAAAGTATTTAATACGATCGGGAATTACCCCGTTACAAACATTTACTCCTGCAGAAATGATTGTAAGAAACTCAATCGGCGGAAACGTAGGAAACCTAGTTTATGCTTATAGTGTATATAGAACATTGATGACTGATGATGATGTTACATTTGATGCAGACAATTATCATATCAATCCTGATAGAGCTGATTATATCAACGAAAACTATGATGCATATATTATCCCATTAGCGGACGCTTTTCGAAGTGACTTTATATCTTCAATGAAAAAATACACCAAGCTGATAAAAAAACTGAAAATCCCTGTATATATTATTGGGGTTGGATTACGTACAACATTCGAACCAAAACCAGATGATAAATTTGAATTTGACGATGTTGTTCGTGATTTTATCAAAGCAGTATTAGAGAAATCTACAATGGTTGGTGTACGTGGACAGATAACTGCAGATTACCTTTCAAGATTAGGATTCCGTGAAGGTAAAGATCATATGGCTATTGGTTGCCCATCTATGTATTCATTTGGACGGGAACTAACAATCCGAGATACAACGATCACACCAGAATCTATGGTAACTGTCAATTCATCACGTCTATCACCTAAAAACGTACTAGATTTTATAACGAGAAGTATGGATGAATTTCCTGATCATTACTTCATACCACAATGGTTAAAGGAAATGAGATTGACATACATTGGGTTCCCTAACATTCCAAAAATCGAACATAACAACTATCCAGGGAAAATTACCGATGATGTATATGTCAATAATCGTGTTCGCTATTTCTTAAATGTTCCAACATGGTTAGATTTCTTAAAACAAGCGGACTTTTCATTTGGAGCTCGATTACATGGGAATATTGCAGCGACTATTGCAGGAACACCAAGTCTTCTAATACCTAAAGATGGTCGTATGCGAGAACTAACAGAATACCATCACTTAACACATATATGGGCGAAAGACATTGATGACAATACGAATATATGGGATGTTATTGAAAAGTTAGATTTCCATGAAGTATCAAAATACCAAGGTGCTAATTTTGATCGCTATATAGATTTCCTAAATACAAATAAGATTGATCATATTTATAAAAACGGTAATAATCCAGCACGTGTCCCATTAGACGATGCTATAGCCAAAGTAAATTTACAGCCACCTATCCAATCAATTGCAAGTTGCGATGTCCAAGAAGCTATTAAACGTTTTGAAACGCTTACAACCCTTGAGCAGCAAGCAAAAGCTAAAAAAGGGAATAGTAAAGATAAAGAACAATACCACAACATATTAGCTGAAAAAGATAAGCAAATAAAGTATTTACAAGGTACTTTAAACCGCAAATCAGTTCGTACAGCGCTGAAAGTTGCTAATATGTTTGCATCAAAAAAATAATTAAAAAGGGCTAACGGAAATTTCCGTTAGCCCTTTTATCATTAATTGGTGGGAAGTAAAATTTTGCATCCCATCACAATTAGCTTCACTGTTATTCAAAGAATTTATTTTTTCATTAAATCTTTTTTTATTTTTGTAGTTGAAATACCTTCTGTACGTGGAAGATAAATGACTTCACAATAGTCTTTTAGGAAATCGAATTTTCCTTCCCAATCATGTCCCATTACGAAAGTATCGATGTTATGATCCTTCACATCTTGGATTTTTTGTTCCCATGTATTTTCTGGAATAACTTCATCTACATATTTGATGGCTTCTAAAATAGTTTTGCGATCTTCATAGCTGTAATATGCTTTTTTGCCTTTTAATGCATTGAATTCATCAGTTGAAATTGCTACAACTAGGTAGTCGCCAAGTGCTTTGGCACGTCGTAAAATATTTACATGTCCAACATGTAACAAATCGAACGTACCATACGTAATTACTCTTTTCATAATGTGCCTCCATAGATATACTATTGCGTATTATATTACAATTTATTTAAAAATGAAAGAACTCTTGAGACTCGCTCTTATCTTAAATTTTTCAACAAATAATCCACTAATTTACTACTTGCATGGCCATCCGAGAACATATTCCATGTATCAGAAAATGTCTTAACTTGCTCCATATCAAACTCATCTTTTTTCAACACGAATACAAGTTCATCATCTGTTGATACTACTGGTCCGGGGACTAATTTACTGTAATCTGTCCAAAAGCCACGTTCCATTTCATATTTTTCAATATCATAAGGATAGAAAATTTGTGGCTTGCCCAACAAAGAAAACTCAAATGGTATAGAAGAATAGTCACTAATAACATAATCCGTTACACATAAAAGTTTATTGATAGGTACATCATTTTCTACTGAGACGATTAATGGGTGTTTAAAGTTCCCCAAATTATGGGCGACAGCTGGATGTAATTTAATCATCATAATATAGTTTTCGCCAAGTTGTTCTATTATATTCTCAAATTTTATAGGAATACTTTGTGCCTCCAGTTGTTGGTCACGAAAAGTCGGAGCATATAAAATAACCTTTTTATCATGTAGCGTAGGATATTTTGCGAGTAATTCCTGTTTGGCCTTTTCCATAGCTGATTGATCGTAAAAGAAATCTGTACGTGGAATACCTGTTCGCAAAAATTGATGATCTTGCATTTCAAAAGCCGCTTTGAAAATAGGTACCATCTCATCCGATCCGACGACCACTTTGTCCATCCGACTATAAACATGCTTAAAACGTCGAATAGCCAATGGCGAGCGGAATAAAACACTAGGATCTTTCATGCCAAATTTTTTCACCGCACCTGCTGCATGCCATAATTGAATACATTCAACATCCGGACGAAAGCTCATGGCACTTAGTAGGGCAAAATAGTTATCGATTAAAATAGTCTTAGCAGTTGCCAAATGATAAAGACCACGCAAATAGTCAAGTACACTAGATATCCTAAAGGATAAAACAGATTCTACATCCGATCTTATGAAACTTTCTTTACATTTACTAGTACGTAAAACCACAATATTTTTAAAATTTCGCTTCACAAGTTCATCAACAACAAAACGTGCATTATCACCAAAATCACATAGAAAAACAATTTTCTTCTTCAATGGAAACATATTAAAAATGAAGAAAATACATCTATTTATAAACAAAAACAGTGTTTTCAACCATTCTTTTCTCATTTATTCACCCAATCTAGAAATTCTTTTCTACAGGTACAAATTATATCATAGTTCATATTTCATTTTCTAAAAAGAAACAAAACGATTGTCGAATTTTGTCGAATCCCACATTAAAGGGAATTAAAGGAAATGATTCAATCCCTTTTGAATACTACATTTTTATAAATATAATAAGTCTTCTCAGCAAAATTTAATTTTGGAATGGTATAATGCAAGTGAAGACAGATAAAAGTACAGAAATAAAATATGCGACACCTTTTAAAAGTAATAGTCTTCTCGATTTCAGTTATTTTACTTGAATGTAAAATGTGAAGATGATTCATAATAAAACATCTTATGAAATTAGTACAACAAGGTAAAGAGGGGTATCCAATATTTATGAACAAAAAAGTAAGTGTAATAGTACCCGTATACAACACTGAAGAATTCTTACAAGAATGTTTGCAATCTATAGCAGTTCAATCATATATAGATTTACAAGTTATTGTTATTAACGATGCATCAACAGACCATTCCGGTAAACTGATAGACCAATTTGTAACTCAAGATCATCGATTTGAATGTATGACAAACAGCAAAAGAATGGGCGTTGGCTACTGCCGCAACCTAGCCATCCAACAAGCAACAGGAGAATATGTATACTTCGTTGATAGCGATGATATGCTTCACGAAAAAGCAATCGAATACCTCTTACAGGGGGATGAACCTGATACCATTTATACAGGTCATGTTGTGAAAATAGATAAAAAAGAAGGCATAGAAGCTTCGATAAAAGAGCAGGAAGAAGAATTTCTAAGTACAAAACCTCTTCCGGATTTTAGATTTTATAAACGTATGTCAGTATCAAGTGTACTTTTCCCACTCCATGTGATTAAGTCCTTACATTTAAAATTTGATGAAAAAGTTGATAGCTATTCCGAATTATCTTTTTTAATGCCGATTTATAAGCAGTACAAAATCGTAATGAGCAAGAATTCATACTATTATCGTCGACTTCGTAATGACCCCATTACCAATCCATCATTAGGCCAACGTGATCGCGATGTATTACTTCATGATTTTGCGGATATTTTCAGTCGACTAAAAAAGGAATATGAAAATAACGTAGAAGTCAGCAAATATCTAGATATCCAATTAATCAGATTATATCGTTCAAAGTTCATCTTATTGATGAAAGAAGATGACAAGAAGAAACCTGCATTTGACACGCTTTCAACAATCATGAATTTAGTATCTGAAAACCAAGTAAAAAAACAAAATGTTGTCATTCGTGAGGAACTTAGGGCTTTACAAAAAGTACAATATAAGAAATACTTACGCATCCTAGGTATCCATTATTTTGTGAGAGATACGAAGAAATCTTTGACCAGTCTTAACAAGTTCTATCGTCAAATTTATCGTGACATCTTTATGAAAATGCCATTAGACGACAAGAAAATCGTTTTTGGAAGTTTCCTTGGAAAACAGTATGCAGACAGTCCAAAAGCCATTTATGAATATATGGTCGAACACTACCCAGAATACAAATTTGTTTGGGTGTTTAATGAAACAGGCAGAAAGCTCCCAGGCGAAGCAAAACAAGTGAAACGACTGAGTCTTGCCTACTATTATCACTTAGCAACAGCAAAATATTGGGTAAGCAATATGCGCCAACCACTCCATTTGAAAAAACGAGAAGGTAACATCTTTCTAGAAACCTGGCATGGAACACCATTAAAACGACTTGTTTTTGATATGGATGAAGTCTATTCAGCGAACCCAAAATACAAAAAGGATTTTTACCAACAATCGCGCCTATGGGATTATCTGATTGCAGCAAACCCATATTCATCCGAAATTTTCAAATCTGCTTTTAAATTTGATAAGAAAATGCTTGAATACGGCTATCCAAGAAATGATACATTATATCAAAATAACAATGAAGACTATATTACGAAAGTAAAAAAATCACTCAATATGCCACTTGATAAGAAAGTTGTATTATATGCACCAACATGGCGAGATGATGAATTTTACGAAGCTGGAAAATACAAGTTTGACTTAAAATTCGATCTTCAGAAGCTACGTGAAAAGCTTGGTGACGACTATATTATCATCTTACGTATGCATTATTTTATAGCTGATAATTTGAATATCGATGGCTATGAAGGATTCGTCTATAATATGTCAAAACACGATGATATCGCAGACCTATATCTAATCTCAGATATTTTGATCACCGATTACTCATCTGTATTCTTCGACTATTCAAATTTACGAAGACCCATCCTTTACTACGCATATGATTTGGAAAAATACCGAGATCAGTTGCGTGGTTTCTACCTAGATTATGAAAACCAAATGCCTGGACCTATATTAAAAACAACGGACGAAATCATAAATGCCATTCAACATATCGACCAAATCGAAGAAGATTACAAAGAAAAATACGATGAATTCTACGAAAAAATATGTTGCTGGGAAACGGGACACGCAACAGAAAAAATCGTGCAGGAAGTATTTCAGAAATAACCAAATGAGTACGGAAATCATATATAATGTATATTGTTCATGTGTATAAAAAATTAAATAGCTCAATTGAAGCTAAATGCTCATTAAAGAAACGAGGAAGATTACTTTGCATGATAAAAGTATTTTAGTAACTGGAGCAGCTGGCTATATAGGCTCACATACATGTATAGAGTTATTAGAATCTGGCTACAACATTATTGCACTTGATAATTTATCTAATAGCAGTGAAGCTTCCCTTAAGAAAGTAAAAGAGATTACAAAAATAGATTTTCCTTTTGTCAAAGGAGATATCCGAGATAGAAATTTATTAGATCAGTTATTTATGGATTATTCAATTGATGGCGTTCTCCACTTTGCTGGCTTAAAGGCAGTAGGAGAATCTGTTGAAAAACCATTAATGTATTATCAAAATAATGTACAGGGGTCTATTGAATTATTATCAGCTATGCAACGTCATCACGTGAAAAAAATAGTGTTCAGTTCATCCGCTACTGTTTATGGCATTCCAAAAGTGGTTCCTATTAAAGAGACCTTCCCATTGAGTGCTATTAATCCTTACGGTCAAACAAAGTTGATGATAGAACAAGTGTTACAAGATGTTGGTCATACTGATCCAGAAATACGTGTCGCATTATTACGATATTTTAATCCAATCGGTGCCCATGAAAGTGGAAGTATTGGGGAAAATCCATCCGGCATTCCCAATAATTTAATGCCATATATTACACAGGTTGCAGTAGGAAAACGTGAGATGCTTTCTGTCTTTGGCAATGATTATGATACACCGGATGGTACAGGTGTACGAGATTATATTCATGTAGTTGACTTAGCAAAAGGGCATGTAAGAGCATTGGAGTATTTATCACATCACAGTGGCGTAGAAACTTTTAATTTGGGAACAGGAAATGGCTATAGTGTTCTTGAAGTAATCGCTGCATTTGAAAAAGTATCAGGTAAGAAAATCCCTTATCAAATCGTAAATCGTCGTCCAGGAGATAGTGCCGTTTGCTATGCTGACACAACAAAAGCCGAACAACAGCTAAACTGGAAAGCACAATATGGAATAGAGCAGATGTGCGAAGACGCATGGCGTTGGCAATCGAATAATCCTAATGGGTTTGAATAATAGAGAGAACCACGAAAACCACCCAGAATCACCGTCTAAAGATCCAATAAAACCAGCAAAAGAACAAATAAGAATGCCTGCTCGTAAAATCGGTTTTTGCCGACTTCACGGACAGGCATTCTTCTAGCTATAGCCAAATGAATAAAAATAACCCTTTCTTCTTCAACTAGTCATTAATTTCACGATAGAAGTTTTCAATTGCATGTTGGTTGTATGAAAGATAATCGAATTCCTTGAAACTTAAATCAGGCTCTAGATAGATTTTTTTCATAGCGTCATAAATACTTTCTACAGAAGTATCCTCTGTTAGTAAACCATAGTCGCCGTTCGCTAAGGCGGCACGATTTGCAACAATATTTGTTGCTACGATTTTCATCTTCAACGTTAATGCTTCAAGAAGTACCATCGGCTGTCCTTCATATATTGAAGACAATACGAATGCATCGCATTGCTTCATAAAGGAGAAGGGGTTATCTAATTGACCTGTTAAGAAGACAGAATCCTTTAAATTTAATTTTTTCACTAAAGAATTCAGTGATTTTCTTAGCTGCCCATCACCCACTAAATACAGCTTTGTATTTGGATATTCCTCATGGATTTGTGCAAATGCTTTGATAAGCTTATCTTGGGCTTTTTCTGGGGATAAGCGCCCCATTGTCACAAATTTAAAGGAATCATCATCTAACGTAATGACATTATTGTGAATATCATTCCAACATTTATAAGGTGTTACAACTTTTTTATCAACCCAACCAATTTTTTTGTCTCCATCATATAGTAAAAGAGAGCGGCCGTGTCCTGTACGCATTTCTTTTTTAACAAGAAGAGGTTTTAAGTGGAGATCATCATGTAATATAAAATCTGCAACTTCCGCTGTTGTTGGAAGCTCTTTATATACCTCAATTGAATCCCCTTCAACAGTGGCGGGATATGAAATCTCTTTTTCATCGATAAAAACGGAGTAGTCAGGTGGAACCAATCGAATATAGCGACTGTCTATCCATCCTTCAATGTAAGAATTTTTTTTAATATAGTAGTAGACATGATCTTCAATTATTTGCTTTTTATGAACAAAAATTAGCTTACCACGTAAATCTTTTTTATGTTTGACGATTTCACTTTCTGGATTTGTTGGGGGTTTTGTGAATAGTTTGTAGCCATCAATATCTTCTAAAATATATCCATATTGTTTTACGTTTTCCTCTAAAGTTGCCAGACGATTCACATAACCAATCATGTCTTTATGATTGAAATAGTGCATTTTCAAATAGGCACTTGCAATTATACGAAATAGAGGATTGCTCTTTTCAATAAATCCAATTTTATCGATTAAAGTAACGGAATTGCTATTAATCCAGCCCAGTTCATGACGATTGATAGAAATTAGATAATAAGTGTCTTGTTGTGTTTTGACCACCTTAGAGATATAGACCATCAAATCTTTGAAAGATGTGACGTCTGATTTTTTGTGAGCGCCTGGTGCACCAAAAGGTAAATTCCATACATAATAATTTGATGAAACATTCGTTAGCTTTCCAAACATTTTCAAGTCCTGATACTGAATAGTTTCATCTTCATAGGAATCCACAATTTCTATTTCTAATAAGGATTCTTTACACCATCCAACATAAATATCATTAATCGCGATTTTACAATAATTTTCATCTTGCCAATGATACTGAGCGAAAATATGAATTTCATCGTCTGCTTGAACACTATGCTGCATAGTAGGGCTCTCTTCCTTAATTTCAGCAAGTGTTCGGTAAATTGAAACCGTTTCAGATGAAGTTTGCCATTTATCGATTTCATCCATCAATGTTATATGAGTCTCTTCTTTGTTTTGTGTCATGCCCGTTTTAGGTGGATTTAAAATGCGGTCTGGGTCAATTGTATTGATACAGTATCCAAATTGTTCATCATTTGTAAATCTCGTCAGCTTCGACTGATTCAATTCCATTGTCGCTTCTGATACCGCCAGCAACTTGTCAAATTTATAATAGATCGAGAACATGGTGAGTAAATTTTGATAGTGAGGTTTCTTACCATTTACTTTACGATTACGATCAGCTTGCATATCACTGTGTAAGAAACAAATCTTGCGTGTACTATTTGCAGCCAATATCAGTTTTGACCAGTAATAACTATAGCCACTAAAGTCAATCGCATAGTCAAAATGTACGCCACCTGTCAATCTACGTATTTCTCGTTCATAAGCCTTTGTTGGATAGTGGGGCTTTAACTTAGGTGTTAGTCCATGTGAACGTATTAACCGGTCAAGAAAGGCTTCTTTAAACGTATAGACAGGTACGCCGGGCTTAAAAAGAAAGCGCACTTTTTTATGAATACGATTTTGGTTATAAAGGACTTCTTCTCTTCTTGAGGCAGCTACAAAAGCAGTGACATCATATTTGTCATAGTCAATATTATTCGTTAAGTTGATAAAACTATTGGTAATCCCGTTATTGATCAAACCACCAGGATAGATGAAAATCTTTTTCTTCTTATTTTCGTAACGTACAATTTTCACATCATTCAATGTTTCCTTGCAAAAAACAAGGTGATACAAACGTTCTGTAACCTTGCCATCATCATAATGGACAAAACGTTTTTTGGCAGCTTGATAAACGTCTTTATATTTGCTTTTCACATCTTCAATATGGAGGATAGCATTTCCTACTTCATCGATATGCTCCAAAATAGGACCGGGTAATTCTTTTTCCTCTAAATACATGCCACGATTTTGGGCATATAAATCTTTATCCCAAGAATAGAACAAGATCGGTTTGTCTGTAACTAAATAGTCAAAGAATACACTGGAATAATCGGTGATTAAAACATCCACAACACTGAGTAATTCATTCATATCCATTAGGTCTGATACGAGTCGACTTTTAGCTTCTGGATAATTTGTTGCTACATGATATAAGAATGGATGAACCTTCAATAGCACATGATAAGAAGGACCTATTTGTTGGGCTAAATCATCCATCTCTTTAATAATTTGCTTCATATGATCATTCGCATTATTTGTATCTGTTCCTTTCCAAGTAGGAGAGTACAGTACAATCTTCTGATCAGAAGAAACTGCAAGACCTTGTTGATGTAATTTTTCAATAATATCTTCACGTTTTGAATGGAATGTTAAATCATTACGAGGATAGCCCATTTCTAAAATAGACCCTTCGTAGATTCCATCTAATCGGAAGGCATTAGAAAAAATATCTGTCGTATGTGCATTCGGACTGATAATATAATCTGCACTTAAAAAGTTACGGACAACATTTTGACTTCCAGATGGATTTCCTGGAATATCGTAGCCCATATATTTTAACGGTGTTCCATGCCATGTATTAATATAGGTTTGTTCTGGACGCGGCACAAAAAAAGATTGAAATGTAGAATTATTCAACAAATAGTGGGCTTGTACAAGCCATTTTAAATAGTCATCGCTCGTACGATCCACAAATGTGACGTTGGATTTCTCACGATAAGGGGCGATTGCCTTTTCTAATTCTTCAGAAGGCTGAATAGCCCATATATGCTGATACGTCTTTTCTGTGTCATGTTCTAGGATATATTTAAAAATGGCCAAAGGAGAGTCTGTCATACTTTGTCCTTCTCTTGCTTCATATAAAATAGAGTGATTGATGGTAGGTAATGTATCATAATATTTTGCATATAACTGATTTCTTCGATGTTGTTCTTTATGGGAACGGTCATCTAAAACTTCTTTAAAATTCCCAGAAAGTTCTTGTAAAATCACTAGAGGTCACCTCATTAAATTTTAAAACTAAGCTCTTAGTATCGTATCATTTTTTTGACGGAGAAAAAACAAAATGAATGATTTTTTTGCGTAAAAATTTTTTTGCTTATTATAAGAAAAATAACGAGCTCAAAAATTCACATGAAAATGCCAGGTAGAGAGTTGTTATACCTTCTTCTGATTATTGATGGACGTTTCTATCTGTGATATGATAATGGGCAGGCTAAATTTTTACATAAAATTAATATTCAATTCACATTTTATAAAAGTTTGATTAGAATTTGCTGAGAGAGTTGGACTTTCTCCGACGGATATTTGAAAAAATCGAGCTTATAGAGATCTTATGACGAACCTTAGAGATAAGATTTAGTGCCGTTCTAATACAACCTTTTTAATACCACATGAAAGAGTGAATAAAATGATGTTCAATAACAAAACATTTAAGAAGTACTTTGCTAAGGCATTTCGTTTTATCGGATGTAAAACACCACGAATTAAAAATCTGGTAATTTTCGAAAGCTTTCACGGTAAACGCTATAGTGACAACCCAAGAGCAATTTACGAATATATGAAAGAACATAATCCTGAATACAAACTAATCTGGAGTGTCGACAAAAATAGCATCCCATTATTCGAAGAAATGGGTGTTCCTTATATGAAGCGCTTCACTTTAAAATGGTTATTCACTTTTCCACGTGCCCAATACTGGGTCAACAATGTACGTTACCCAAAATGGATGACACGTCCAAAAGACACCACATATGTTCAAACTTGGCATGGTACACCACTTAAAAAACTAGGTACAGATATCGAAGAAGTTCATATGCCTGGTACAAAAACAAAAAATTACCGCAAGAATATTAAAGCAGAATCTAAAAACTGGAGCTATCTTGTAGCACCAAACCCATATACACATGAAATTCTTGCTCGTGCATTCCATTTCAATGGACCAATGATCGATTCGGGTTACCCACGTAACGATGCACTACAAAATGAAGATCCAGCAAAAATTGCGGAAATCCGCAAATCATTGAACATTCCAGATAACAAGAAAATTGTTCTTTACGCACCAACATGGCGTGATGACCAATTCTTTGAACGAGGAAAATATAAATTTAAATTCCAATTTGATATTCAAAAATTGAAAGAACAATATGGAGACGATTTTGTATTACTAGCTCGCATGCACTATCTAGTATCCGAAAACTTCGATTTCACCCAATACGGTGATTTCATCAAAGATGTTTCAAATTACTATGATATCGCAGACTTATATCTTATCAGTGACCTATTAATCACGGATTACTCATCCGTATTCTTTGACTATGCGATCCTAAATCGCCCAATCATCTTCTACATGTACGATTTAGAAGACTACCGAGATCGACTACGCGGTTTCTACATCGACATCGAAGCAGATGCACCAGGCAAAATCGTTCAAAACGAAGCAGACCTATTCGAAGAAATCGGGCGTGCCCTAAAAGATGGCCACTACTCACAAGAACAATTCGACCGCTTCAACGAAAAATTCTGCGTATGGGAAGACGGCAAAGCCACAGAACGTGTAGTAAATCAAGTATTCAAAAAATAACAGTTTAACGCCCTACCGGCAAAACGGTAGGGATTTTTTTATCCAAATACCCCATTGTCCGCGACAAAAAAATTATGCCCAACCAAGCACCCCAACCGCGATAAATGCCCTTGGGTAATCAGAAACAAGCCTTCATCTTCAATCCACGGAAAACCGGGTTTAATCCACGCAACTCGGGATTCAATCCACGCAACAGGAAGAGTAATCCACACAACTCGGGTTCCAATCCACGCAAAAAGAAATTGAATCCACGATGTGTACAATTTAAGGCCCACGAAAGCAAACTTCCCTAATTCACTCTTCGAACAATTTAAGTTCCACGCAAAGCTCCCCGATCAAGAAAACTCCCAAAAGCCAGCCAAAAATACACCCATCATCCCCGGGAAAAAAACTTTGCCCCACCAAAGCACCCCAACCGCGCCCAATGCCCTTGAGTAATCAGAAAAAAGCCTTCATCTCCAATCCACGAAAAACCGGGTTTAATCCACGCAACTCGGGATTCAATCCACGCAACAGGAAGAGTAATCCACACAACTCGGGTTCCAATCCACGCAAAAAGAAATTGAATCCACGTTCCGTACAATTTAAGTTCCAGAGCAAACTCCCCGAATACCCCATCATCCGCGGCAAAAAATTATGCTTAACCAAAGCACCCCAACCGCGCCCAATGTCCTTGAGTGATCAGAAGCAAGCCATCATCTCCAATCCACGAAAAACCGGGTTTAATCCACGCAACAGGGAGAGTAATCCACGCACCCCGAACCCAATCCACGCAAAAAGAAATTGAA
>NZ_QWUA01000003.1 GCF_003576525.1 Rummeliibacillus sp. POC4
ACCGCGCCCAATGTCCTTGAGTGATCAGAAGCAAGCCATCATCTCCAATCCACGAAAAACCGGGTTTAATCCACGCAACAGGGAGAGTAATCCACGCAACCCCGAACCCCAATCCACGCAAAAAGAAATTGAATCCACGATGCGTACAATTTAAGTCCCACGAAAGCAAACTTCCCGAATTCACTCTTCGAACAATTTAAGTTCCACGCAAAGCCCCCCGATCAAGAAAACTCCCAAAAGCCAGCCCAAAATACTCCCATCATCCGCGGCAAAGAACTATGCCCAACCAGCAGACCCCAACCGCGCCCAATGCCCTTGAGTAATCAGAAAAAAGCCTTCATCTCCAATCCACGAAAAACCGGGTTTAATCCACGCAACTCGGGATTCAATCCACGCAACAGGAAGAGTAATCCACGCAAAAAGAAATTGAATCCACGTTCCGAACAATTTAAGTCCCAGAGCAAACTCCCCGAAGTCTTCGAATACCCCATCATCCGCGGCAAAAAATTATGCTTAACCAAAGCACCCCAACCGCGCCCAATGTCCTTGAGTGATCAGAAGCAAGCCATCATCTCCAATCCACGGAAAACCGGGTTTAATCCACGCAATCCGGGTTCCAATCCACGCAAAAAGAAATTGAATCCACGATGCATACAATTTAAGTCCCCGTGCAAACTCACCGCGCAAACAAACTCCCCAAAGCAACCCCAAAATACTCCCATCATCCGCGGCAAAAAAAACTATGCCCAGCCAACGCACCCCAACCGCGCCCAATGCCCTTAACCAATCAGAAATTTAAACTAAGAAAAAGCAGAACCAACCTATATTTAATCCCCAAAAACAACCACCAGAAACCCCCACATGCCAAGCCATAGCTTCACATCCTAAGGTAATCTATTCTATCCAAAATTCTCATCCACATATCCAGAATATTTTCCATGAATATGGTATACTATGTGAAGTGTTTTTCTATGATAAACAGGCGTGCTTCCTGTAAAATAAGAAAAAGCCAACTTTAAAAAAGCCAGCTAATTTGAAGAATAATTATTTCTATTAAATAGTAATAGAAAAGGTTATGAAAAGTTACCAAATTAGTTATACTTATAACAAAACAAAAAACTACTAGTTCACAACAAATTCAATACATGAAATTGAGGAAATAAACAAAATGAGAGCACTTATAAAAATTATTAAGGAACAAGTCCATTCATTTTATTTGATCTTGCGCTTAGCAAAATTCCAATTACGCATCGACAATCAGAATAACTATTTGGGCTTTGCATGGGAAATTCTCAATCCAGCAATTCAAATGGCCATGTACTGGTTTGTCTTTGGATTCGCAATGGACCGCGGAACCATGGAAAACGAATATCACAAAGAGGTTGACTATGTCTATTGGATGCTAGCAGGGATTTCAATGTGGTTCTTTATCAACAAAGCCATCCTAAACGGCTCCAAATCGATTTACCAAAAATACAACATGGTCGCCAAGATGAACTTCCCACTATCCGTGTTGCCTAGTTACATTATTATGGGGAAATATTATGGCCATCTAATATTATTAGGCGCCATCATGGTGATTTTCTGGATCGCAGGATACTACCCAAGTATTTACTATATACAGTTAATCTATTTCGTAGCGTTGAGTTACATACTAGCATTTTCAATTACACTCGTAACATCAACATTAACAGTAGTTGTACGAGATATCCAAATGCTCATCCAATCGCTATTACAAGCAATGTTCTTCCTATCACCAATTCTTTGGGACCGTTCATCTAATATGCCAGATTGGATTCATAACATTCTAATGTTAAATCCTTTCTATTATTTAGCAAACGGCTATCGTGCATCATTGTTGTATAACGATTGGTATATCGTATCTCACTGGGAACTAACATTATATAACTTAGGACTAATCTTCGTTCTATTACTAATCGGCTCAACAGCGCACTTTAAATTCAGAAACCGCTTCTCTGACTTTATCTAAATATAATATGGGGGAGAACCTACATGGCGGAATCAGTCATTATCAAAAATGTAACAAAAACATATCGAATGTATAAAACAAAAGGCGAGCAACTCGGTGACCTCATCTTCCCAGGGAAAAAAGGGAGTAGCTTCAATGCAATAGAGGACATCTCATTTGCAGTTGAAAAAGGAGATGTTGTCGGTCTTGTCGGCATAAACGGGTCAGGGAAATCCACCCTTTCGAACATCATAGGTGGTATTATCCCTCCAACTTCTGGTGAGGTTATTGTTAAAGGTGACGTCAACGTTATTGCCATCAATGCCGGCCTTAGCAACCAACTAACAGGTATCGAAAATATCGAGTTCAAATGCTTGCTAATGGGTTATAGTAAAGAAAAAATCGCCAAAGTTTTGCCAGAAATAATCGAGTTCTCAGAGCTTGGTGATTTCATCTACCAACCCGTAAAAAAATACTCAAGTGGTATGAAATCCAAACTCGGATTTGCCATCAGCGTCACTGCAGACCCTGATATTCTTATCATCGATGAAGCGCTTTCCGTAGGGGACCAAACCTTTGCGGACAAGTCACTAGCCAAGATGAATGAATACAAAAAACGCGGCAAAACCATTTTCTTCGTCAGTCACAACCTAAGCCAAGTACGCAGCTTCTGTACGAAAATCGCTTGGATCGAGGGCGGACACTTAAGAGAATTTGGACCAACCAATGTAGTGATGAAAAATTATACAGATTTCATTAAAAAATATCACAAACTACCTGCAGCAGAACAAAAAGAATTCCGAAATAAATTAGCAGACCGAAGAAAACATAAATAAAACTAACACTCACAAAATGAGGATCGAATATACTTCGGTCCTTCATTTGATTTTTACATATCAAAAAAGGATGTGAATACTCCAATGAAAAGAACAATTTTTATGGCAGCATGGGACATGGACGTCGAAAAAGGTGGCGTCAACAAAGTAATGCTTCGCCGTTCCGCACTATTCTCAAACCAAGACTACAGTTCAGTTCTCCTAACAATGGACTTCAAAATGAACTACCCAGAAATAGCCTCAGAACTACGTGCTACAGGCCAACTAAATAGAAATGTTGAAATTCTCAACGTCTACGATTATTATCGTGAAAAATTTTCTTCAAAAGAAGTAACGAGCGCACAAAAAGAAAAATACGCACAAAATTCCAAAAAGTACGAAGGCGACTACTGGGTACAAGATGGTGGCAATTTTGCACGTTATTTCATGAATGGTACGTATATCAAATATAAACAATGGGACGAAGATGGTATTCTAAAATTCATCGATTACTTTGATGAAAATCGTGTTCGTGTACGTCGTGAAGAATATCACCCACATGGTTATAAAATTCGTGAAACACTGTATCATCCAGCGAACAATAAGAAAAACCAAGAACGTTTCTTTACACCAGATGGATTCTGTTACTTATCTGTGTGGTTCAACTTCCAAACAGGAAAGCAACAACATGTTTACTTATACAATCCTGAGCACAAAAAGGTAGTGGACTTTGCGAACCGAAAAGAATTCCACACATTCTGGTTAGAAGAACTTTGCCGAACAGAAGTCGTTAAACCAGTAATCATAGTGGATGGAGCAGCCGTGGCCGAACGTGTCATCAATATGGACGATGATTTAGCATTCAAAATCTACATGCTACATTCCAACCATTTCGAAGAACCGCACACACTTGGCAGCCCATATCGCAAAGCAGTACAACCAATTTTGGACATTATTCCAAAAGGTTATCCAGTTGTCGTACTAACTGATCAACAACAACTCGACCTGCACAAAGAAATCGGCAATCGCGGTAATATTCACGTTATTCCAAACTGTGTAGATACACCAGTAGTAGATGTAGAAAGAGATCCTCTACTTGTTTCAATGGTCGCTCGCTACTCAAAAGAAAAACGTATCGACCAAGCCATCGAAGCATTTATGGAAGTAGCCCGAGACATCCCAGGTGCCAAACTCGAAATCTATGGAGCAGGCGACGAAGAACTAGAACTTAAAAAACTTATCAAAAAATTAAAAGTACATCATAGCGTCAAACTAAAAGGCTATACAAATCGGATTGACGAAGTGTTCGCCAAATCAGCTGTCTCATTAGTAACATCTACAGCAGAAGGATTCAGCCTCGTTATGCTCGAATCATTTGCCAACCACACACCAGTAGTCAGCTACGAGATCAACTACGGCCCAGCCCAAATCATCAAAGACGGCGAAACCGGTTATCTCGTACCAAACGGTGACATCGAAGCACTAGCAGACCGCATCAAACGTGTATTAGAAAATCCATCCGATGCAGAACGAATGGGCAACAACGCCTTCAACCTAATCGAAGAATCATACACACCAGAAGTCTACTACAACAAATGGCACGATCTAATCGAACAAACCATAACCGAAAACAAAGAAAAACCACTACTATAAATCTTGAACCGTCTCTAAAATGAGGCGGTTTTTGCGTTTGAAAATACCCCCATTATCCGCGGCAAGAAACCCAATCCAACAGGTATCCGATTCGCGCCCAAAGCCCTTGAGCAATCAGCTGTAGTCCATCTATCAAAAACCAGCTTCAATCCACGCAAAATAGAATCCAATCCACGCAAATGGTCCATCAATCCACACACATCGGAGTTTAATCCACGCAACTCAACCATCAATCCACGCAACAAGAAATTGAATCCACGTTCCGGACAATTCAAGTCCTCCGAAGCTAACTCAAAGCAGAGAAAATACCCCCATTATCCGCGGCAAGAAACCCAATCCAACAAGTATCCGATCCGCGCCCAAAGCCCTTGAGCAATCAGCTGTAGTCCATCTATCAAAAACCAGCTTCAATCCACGCAAATGGCAAATCAATCCACGCACAACGGAGTTCAATCCACGCAACTCAACCATCAATCCACGCAACAAGAAATTGAATCCACGTTCCGGACAATTTAAGTCCTGCCCCACAAGCCCCAATCCACAAGTCCTGTTCCACACTCAAAGTCCTTTGAATCCACGCTCCATCAATCGAAACAGATTTATTTATCTCCATTTTTCGGAAGCATATATTGTGCGTATCGATTCTTTCCGACACGCTGCAACGGCATCTTTTTTATCAGGCGATAGGATTGATTCGGATTTTGAATACCAAGAAATTCTCTGCATTCGGGATTCGTCATAGTGTTATTGATGAGCTTAAAATACTCCATAATTGTATGCTCATGCGCATTTTTACTTTTGTAATGGCAGATAGGGCAATACCAATAATATGGAAACTTTTTCATCCCTATATGTCCACACTTTTTGCACAAGACCCCATTTTTAATTTCGCTAAGCTGAATATTATATCTTTCAACTAAAGGATATGGATTGAATTCGATATGATTATTTAGAAAATAGTCTTTCCAATATTCAATCTCCCTACCAGTTAAAAAAGGTCCCCTTATAGGAATATTTCGTATGAAAGATTTTAATTCATTTTTTCGTAAAATAGTTGTTTTATTTGTGCTTTGTTCAATTAGACCTGATGTAAAAGGGAAAACAACGGCACCGTATACGGGAATGTTCTGTCCTTTATTCCCCAAAAAAGTTTTGAGTTGATAGATATACTCTTCCAGTTGTGGCCCTGGGCTATTAAAAACTTGAACTTCTCCATTAGGCAATGTCCGGACAAGCTGACTTGGATTGTCTCTTAAAATAACTGAGCCTTTAATGTTTTTCACTTCTAATATCAAGATATAATGCGGAGTCAACAACAATACATCAAACTGAACTTTCGTTTCCAGCGACAAAGATAGATTGTGAAATATAAAAAAGTCGTAGGGAAGTTGAAGCTTTTCTAGTAAATCCATAACAACTTTTTCACCAATGTCACCGGCTTGGATACGATTATATTCATTGATTAATTCCTCTCGCTTAGGATTTGATGTAGAAAGTCTTCTTATTAAACTATCTAATCCATCTAAATAATCTGTTTTAGAATAAGCCTTACCGATCAAAAATATCCTCCTCCTTACTTTTAGCTGAATTATAGAGAGAGTTTCAATTCCATGCAAGGCACCAAAACAAACGAAAAAACTCATAAAACAACAAAATTCTATGAAATAAAATTAAAAATATCAAAATAATACCGAAAATATATTATGAAATCCAATTTCGCTCATTTTTATAAAAATATCGAAAAAATTATGACAAATTAAAACAATTTATCATAATAAAAACAAGAATTATTGGCAAAAATAGTCACGTATAATTCACTGAACTAGTATGAAATACCCGTTCACCTGGAAGTAATATTCCTATACAATAATTCTATAAGACAAAAGAGAAAGAAGGGAATAGCCAAAAATGAGGAAAAATATTATACGCATCTGTATGATTCTTACGATGTTAGTAGCAACAATCTATATCACTAACGGACAAGCCTCCGCAAAGACATCAAGCACTTACAAAACAACTGAGGTCAATCAGATTGCACACATCAAGTCAAAAACTTCCAAAATCTATAAAAAACCCAATGACAAGAAAAAATTCATCCTGGCCAACACTACTTACACAGGTAGAGCCTTTTATGTAAGAAATAAAACAACGATTGATAAAACAACTTACTACCAACTTTATCAAGGATCCAAAGAAATAGGATGGGTTGCATCAGGAGATTTAAAGCGCTACTCACGTAAGCTTGTAAATAAAACATCATCGACAGTATACATAGCGGGAACAGGAACAGCTTACGATATGCCTTGGGGCGGTACGAAAAATAAAGTTTACACTTTAAGTAAATATCGCGCAAAATCATTCAAAATTACTCGAACAGAAAAACTTGGCACATCCACTTGGCACAAAGGAACGCTAAACGGAAAAACGGTCTGGATTTCAGCGACACATATCAAAACAAACCCATACATCGCGCTGAACCTTCGAAAAACATCGAATATCACAGCAAAAGAAATGCAAGCATTCTTATTAACTAAAGGAAAACTACCAGACAACGTCCTTTACAAACTAGCACCAACATTTATCGAATTACAAAACGAATCTGGCATTAACGCCCAATTTATGTTTGCTCATGCCATTCTAGAAACAGGTTGGGGCGGTTCTACTATTGCACAATACAAAAATAACTATTTCGGTTATCAAGCATATGACACTTGTGCCTTAACTTGTGCAAAATACTTCCCGACAGGAAAAGCAGGATTAAGTGCATATGTCTACAAAATCTATCGTGATTATCTAACAACTACTGGCGCTTACTATAATGGCCCATCGCTATTAGGCATGAACGTCAAGTATGCTACTGATAAAGGCTGGAGTGAAAAAATTGCTGATTTAATGGCACAAATGAAACCATACAACAGCTCTTATTACAGCAAAAAAAGCGTAAGTACAAAAGTATTCCCAGCACCAAAAGAATACGATAACGTCATCCCAGAAACAAAAGCACAACCAGCTTCATATCATACAATGCCGTCGGATATCACAGCAAAAGTCAACGTTGCATCAGGAGCAACAGTCTATAGCTTGCCATATATCTACTCATCAAAATATGGCACATACAAAAAGAACAAATCAATCACGCTAAAAGCCTATCACTCAGATGTCCGCGACTTCAAAAATGATAGCGGCAAAACAGTACGCTGGTATCGAATCAGCTACAGTGGCAAACAAGGGTGGGTACGTAGCGACCAAATCGCTGTTCAAAACCTAGCCTTTACAACAAGTGACGGCACAAACCTAAGAGCTGGCGCCGATACAAAATATACAAAAGTAGCTTCAGTCAATAAAAACACGCCGATCAAACTAGTCAAAAAAGACAACAAATATGTCACAAAGAAAGACAAAAACAAAACAACCTGGTACCAAATCTACAAACCAGGCACAACCAAAAAAGCATGGATCAGCAGCTCAGTTATCCAAATGTACAACTAACCAAAAGGAGACCACCAATCATCACGGTGGTCTCTTTCTATTACCCAAAATCATTATCCGCGGAAAGGATACAGGTAAAACACAAATACCTAGCCGCGCCCAAGTAGAGCAATAATCGTCTACCCCGAGTAAACTCATAAAGACTTAAATTGTCATGAACGCGGATACAATTCCAAAAACCGCGGGACCAACCTAGAAAATCGCGGAACTCTCTCCGAAAACCGCGTAACCCCATATTACCCAAAAGCATTATCCGCGGACAGGATACAAGTAAAACACAAATACCTAGCCGCGCCCAAGCAGAGCAATAATCGTCTACCCCGAGTAAACTCATAAAGACTTAAATTGTCAGGAACGCGGATACAATTCCAAAAACCGCGGGACCAACCTACAAAATCGCGGAACTCTCTCCGAATATCGCGTAACTCCACCCCAAAATCGCGGAACTAGACCAAAAAATCGCGTAACCACCCCACACCCTTCCCACCCTAACACCTACCAAATCTCTCAAATCCATGCTATAGTTAGTAAAAATCCACCATTTTAATAGAAAGGAAGGATTATAGATGGCAACACATCAAAAGTCACACAAAAGACTCACAGCAGCAGTTATCTCAGCAGCTATGCTAGCATCAACAGTTACCATGTCCCTACCAGCATTAAAGGCGGAAGCAAAAACTACGGTTACGCAACCTACAAAATCAGTTAAACAAACAGACACTAGTAAATTAGGTCGCTTCAAAAACGAGAAAGCTGTTATATATCAATCACCAACAGCAACAACAGGAACAAAAGTAGGCAGCCAAAAACTAGAACTCACTTACTACATAAACAAAAAAGCTGTTTACAATAAAACAACTTATTATCAAATTAGCAACTATAAAAACGCCAGTCAGCCATTTATCGGTTGGGTCAAAGCAAAAGATCTCACAACCAAAACACATAAAATTACCAAAAATAGCACCACAAAAAGATATATCAAAGGAACAGGTAAAGGTTACACAAGACCATGGGGTGGAGCAAAGAATGTCATTTTCATCTCTCTCAGCACGGACAAAAACACCCTGTTCAAAACGAAAACAACTGAAAAAGTAGGAGATGACACGTGGTATAGTGGAACACTTAACGGACAAACTGTTTGGTTAAAATCGTCCCAATTAACAACAAAAAACCCATCACCAGCAACGATTAAACCAGTACTAAAAAAAGTAAATAGACTAGGACGTATCAACACGCAAATCGCCAAAGTTTACCCGGATATCAACAATCTAAAACAATCAGCAGAAGCATCAACCAAAAAGACCAACAGAACGTATTTCATCACGCAGCAAGCAACAATCGGAAAGAACATCTATTATCAACTAAGCACACACCCAACAAGTAAAGCTGCAGTCATCGGTTGGGTTCAAAGCACAGAGTTAACAACAGTTGCTCAAGGATCAGCCAAAATCCCTACAACTGAAAAAGTATTAAATGGAACAGGTAAAGGCTACAGCATTCAATGGGGAGAAACAAAGGATATCGTTCAAAAAACATTACCGAAGAATGAAAAGTTCACCATCATAAAAGCCGTCAAAGCAGGAGATGGAACCTGGTATCAAGGCACAACAACAGACAATATCACTCTCTGGGTCACATCAACACAAGTCAAAAATGCGCCAAAGCCAGACACCACAGACCCAGCTAAGCCGACCGAGCCGACGAAGCCAGCAGAACCAACCGAGCCAACAAATCCAGACCCAGAAACACCAGCTCAACCAGAAACAACAGCCATTACAAAAGTCGGCATCCTAAAAAGTACATCTACCAAAATCTATCAGGATTTAACCGACTTAACTAAATCACAACAAGCAGGCACAACCTATACTAACGAAAATTTCTATGTCTACAAACAAGCAACAGTAGACAACAAAACATATTACGAAATCAGTCGTACAGACGGTACAAAAACAAAATCAATCGGATGGGTAGAAGAAGGACAAATCACCCTATCGAACATCACTTCATCCACCACATCCAACTTAAAACTATACTTAACAGGTTTTGGTAAAGCTTATAATATCTCAAACGGTACAACAAACAATGTCGTCTATAGCTCATTAAGCAAGTACCGAGCAAAAGCGTTCACAGCCAAGAAAACCGAAGTCATTAACGGTAACACATACTACCAAGGCAGCATCGGTGGCAAAACAGTGTGGATCACACCAGCACAAACGGGCAATCATTATCTTGCTGAAAACTTACGAAAAGTATCCAATATTACACAAAAAGAAATGGAAGACTATCTGGTGAGGAAAAAAGGAGCAAATTTCACATCCAATAATCTTTATAAGATGGTTCCAGCTTTTCTAAAGGTTCAAGAAGAATACGGCATTAATGCGCAATTTATGCTTGCACATGCTATTTGGGAAACAGGATGGGGAAGTTCAGCCATCTCACAATACAAAAATAACTTCTTTGGCTATCAAGCATATGACTCAGCGCCATTCACCTGTGCGCTATACTTCCCATCTGGAAAAGAAGGACTGGAATACTATGCAGATGCTATTTATAACAAATATTTAAAAGAGGGGGCCATCTATAACAACGGTGTCCATATTGCAGGGATGAATACCAAATACGCAACAGACCCAGAATGGGGGCGCAATATTGCTCGACTAATGGAAGACATGAAACCATATGATAGCAAATTCTATGCAGCCCAACCAGTAAGTACATTAGACCCAGCACCGATACAAAAAACGTATGACCATATCATCCCAGCGGACAAGCCACAACCGAGTACATTCTATACATTTGACCAAGGCATCGTAGCAATAGCATCTCTATTGACGCCAGTCTATTCCATGCCTTACGCCACGACGGCAAGACAAATTGGTACGCTATCACTTGGTCAACAAATTACAATCTTAGGACATAACGCAGATATCAAAGATGACAAAAATAGTGGTGGACGTTGGTTCCGCGTTAGCTATAATGACAATGACCAAGCATGGGTTAGAAGTGACTACTTGAATATCCAAAACCTGGCTGTTACGAACTATAATGACACCAATGTACGTGACAAGGCAACGACCAAAAATTCAACTGTCCTTGCAACATTGAAAAAGGATACTTATTTAAAACTTGTAACAGATGACAAAGGAAAAGCAGTAACAACGAAAGACGAATCCAACACAACTTGGTATCAAATCTATATCCCATCCAGTACAACAAAAGCATGGATCAGTTCTACTATCATTACAAAATTCTAAAACTAAAAAAGACAGAAATGTTTATCTCATAACATTTCTGTCTTTTGCTTTTTTTACATGCTAAAAAAGGCCAACCCTATTTTCGAACCCCTTAATCACTTTTCACTATACCCATTTTAAAAAGTAGTATCTAACATACATCATTTTACAAAATCCTTTTAAACGATGTACCTAGAATACAAATAACTTCAACCTCAAAGCCCCTTATAACAAAGCCTAAGCCATCCTCAACTTATTTCGATTAGAAAAATATCCATTTTAGTCATACCCATTAAAATAGAACCATATAATGTAGCGAATTATCATACTCTCAATTTTGAATAGGAGGAGAAGCACACTGCCATACAATAGAAGACTGCCGTTATTAATGTTGCTAGACTCTACCATCGTAATCGCAGCGATATTTCTAGGATATTTAATCATTAATCCTACATTACAACATGAAGCACTGCCATTTTTACTTGTAAGTTCCGGTACATTATTAGTAAGTCATCATTTATTTGCGGCAATCTATCGTATGTATCGAAATGCTTGGGAGTATGCGAGTATAGGAGAGTTGCTAGCGATTATAAAGGCGATTACGTTTTCAAATGTAACGACAACGGTCGTTCAGCTAATCGCTTTTCAAATGATAGATATTCGGGTTATTAGCATCACATGGATGATGCATGTTCTACTAATCGGAGGATCGAGATTTTCATGGCGATTATTCCGTGAACGTTTTATCACACCAGATCCTGAAAAAGAGCGGACGTTAATCGTTGGAGCAGGCGCTGCTGGCTCGATGATTGTTCGACAATTATTAAAAAACAAAGAAACGAATTTATATCCAGTAGCCTTTGCAGATGACGATCCGAAAAAGTTCAAACTCCAGATTTATGGGATAGAGGTAAAGGGGGAGATTCATGATATTCCAAAGCTAGTCGAAAAACTAAAAATTGAAAATATCATTATTGCTATACCATCACTCCAAAAGTCAGAACTTAAACGGATTTACGAAGAATGTGCTAAAACAAAAGCAAATACTAAAATTATGCCGTCTGTGGAAGACTTGATTACAGGGAAAATATCTGTCAATAACTTTCGTGATGTGGAAGTGGAAGATTTACTTGGTAGAGAACCAGTAGAGTTAGATATGACAAGCATTACAAAAAAAATAACAGGTAAAACGATACTTGTAACAGGTGCAGGTGGATCTATTGGATCTGAAATCTGCCGACAAGTTTGTAAATTTTATCCAAGTCAATTATTACTCTTAGGTCATGGGGAAAATAGCATTTATACCATTGATATGGAACTCAAACAACTCTATCAAGAAGAAATAGAAATCATTCCTATTATTGCAGATGTTCAAGACCGGGCACGTATATTCGAAATCATCTCAAAGTATATACCAGATGTCATTTATCATGCCGCTGCCCATAAGCACGTACCACTGATGGAGTATAATCCTACAGAAGCGGTGAAGAATAACATCTTCGGCACAAAGAACATAGCAGAGGCGGCCGATTTCTTTGGCGTGGGTTGTTTTGTCATGGTCTCCACAGATAAGGCGGTAAATCCACCAAATGTTATGGGGGCAACAAAACGAATTGCAGAAATGATTGTCCAAAATCTAGCGAAAGAAAGTAAAACCAAATTCGTAGCTGTTCGCTTCGGAAACGTACTAGGAAGTAGAGGTAGTGTGATTCCACTCTTTAAAAAACAAATTGAAGCTGGTGGACCGGTCACTGTAACACATCCAGAAATGACAAGATATTTTATGACCATCCCAGAAGCCTCTCGCTTAGTCCTCCAAGCGGGTGCATTAGCTAGGGGAGGGGAAGTATTTGTGCTAAATATGGGAGAGCCAGTTAAAATTGTGGATCTAGCTCGAAATCTTATCACACTATCTGGTTACACCGAAGAAGAAATCGGCATCGAATTCTCAGGCATCCGACCAGGCGAAAAACTATTTGAAGAACTGTTAAACGAAAACGAAATCCAAAAGAAACAAGTATTTCCGAAAATCTTCATAGGAAAAGCAGAAGCAATCGGTAAGCAAGAACTTTATAAAGTGATAGAAACACTCTTGGAACAAGATAAAGAAAGCTTAAAAAAAATCATAATTGAAACGGCTAATAGGAAGATCATAGATAAATCGAACATGAGTAAGGCCGGTGCATAATATAATTTAAAAGCCTCAGTAACATTTGTTGCTGAGGCTTTTTGTAAAATAGGTTCACAAAAACTCTAAGCATTTTTAGTAAAAGAATATCAGAAACTAGTTATGTAATGTAATCCATTCTAAAAAAGCTAGATAATATTACAATTGCTAATGATTCCGTAACAATTGTAATAATAACGTTAAAATAATAAAAATATAAAGTTTAAGTTTTATAAAACACTGCCATTCAATTTAGAACTTAAAATTTAAAAAAATCTATATAAATAGGAAGAAACACATGATTTTTTATTAAATCATTATATTAGTATACGACCTCATATGAAGTAACAATTTTATGTTTATTTCAAATATTACAAGTGGATTTACCAAAAAAAATACACTCATTATTAAAATTATGAATCTATAAAATGATTATATATACCTATTAATTATATATATATTTCACTTATCAATCTTATTTTGTAAAAATAATGTAAATACATATATTTTTATAATATATATTTTAAATTTTTAATAAAAACATGACATATGCCTTATAATGTTGAATTTTTTTACAGAAAAAGGGGTGGAAATTATCTTATTAATAGTCGATAATTAGGCTAAGCATGGTTAGTTGATGAAATATTTAACCAGCAAAAATGCTAATCATATCCAAGGGAGGATTTCAATTTATGAAGAAATTCAAATTAGTTAAAACTGCAGCTGCTCTAGCTCTAGGTGCATCCGTAGTAACTGCTGCCGTTGTTCCTGGCGCAACTGACGCATCAGCAGCTTCTAAGTACAAAGTATCAAACGGTAAACTATTAAACGCTAAAACTGGTAAGGCAGTTAAAGGTTATGTAGTTTACAAATCAAAACTTTACTACAATGGTAAAGTTAAAAAAGGTTACAAAACTGTGGGTACTGGTAAATCTATTAAACTTTACTACAACGGTACTCTTAAAAAAGGTTACAAAACAGCTCGTGACAACAAACTACTTTTCTTCAACGGTAAACTTAAAAAAGGTTACAAAACAGCTCTTAGTGGCGAATACCTTTACAAAGATGGTTTCCTAAACAAAGGTTACAAAGTATACGGCGATGTAGATAAAAGCCCAGTTCTTTATTACAACGGTAAACTTAAATCAGGTTACAAAACAGCTAACAACGGAACTCTATTATTCTACAACGGTAAACTTAAAGCTGGTTACAAAACAGCTAAAGGCGGCACAGTTCTTTACAAAGAAGGTCGCTTAACTAAAGGTTTAGTAGAATTCGATGGTAAATTCTACAACGATAGCAAACTTGCTAACGGCGAAGTAGACGGTACATTCTACAAAGACGGTGTTGCTGTTGTAGCTCTTGAAGGCGTAAAAGCTATTAACAACACAACTGTTGAAGTAACATTCAAAGATGCTGTTAAAGCTGACGACGCTAAAGCTTCTCGCTTCACAATCGATGATGGCGCTCTTGAAGTTAAAAACGCAGCTGTAAAACAAACTAACGATAAAGTGGTTGTATTAACTACTGCTGCTCAAGAAGCTGGTAAAAAATACACACTTTCTATTGACGGCGTAAAAGCTAAAACTTTTGATGCTGCAGCTTCTACAGTACAACCAACTGCAATTAAATTATCATCAGGTTCTTTACAAGGTATTCTTGGTAAAGAAGTAACTGTTTCTGCTCAAGTAACTGTTCCTGATGGTCAATCTAAAGCAGGTATCCCTGTAACATTCAATATCGATGCTGATTCAACATTCAACAAAGATATTGTTGTTGAAGCATTAACAGATGAAAACGGTGTTGCTAAATACTCATACACTCAATATTCAAAAGGTAACGACACAGTTTATGCATATCCAACAGGTGTTGCAAATGTGAAATCTACTGTAGGTAAAGTTTACTGGGGTAACACTGAACGTTTAACTGTCATTGATGTGACTGCTGGTACTACATTAGCTAATGAATCTAAAAAAGTTTATAAAGTAACTTCTCCAGAAAATGCTAATGGTTATATCAATGTTGCATTCAAAGAAAACGTTGATGTAACTCCTGATAAATTAGTACGTACAGTTAAAGTTGTTGATGCTACAGGTGATGCTTACCCTTACCAAGTAACTACTGGTGGCGTACAAAAAGTACGTGTAAAACTTGACTCTAAAGGTGAAGCAACATTTACATTACAAGGTTCTAATGCAACTGTAACTCCAATCGTATTTGCTGATGGAGCATTTGATGCTTACAACAAATGGACTGGTAATGACAAATTAGATCCTACAGAACTTCAAGCTCAAGCTAACCCTGTAACATTCGATAAGATCTTCTCACAAGGTCTAAAAGTAGAAGCAGTTGGTACTCAAAACGCTGCATACGATACATCTGCTACAGCAACTGATGCAAAAGATGTAAATAGTGGTGGCCGTCAATATACAGTTACAGTAACTGATAAAGATGGTAAATTAGCTCCAGCTGGTACTAAAGCTTATGTAACATTCAAAAAAGGCGATGTGTCTGCATACGATGCTGTACGAATTAACGGACAAACTGTATCTTCAGAAAAAGATGAAGTACTAATCACTGTTGGAAAAGACGGAAAAGCTACATTCAAAGTAACAGGTCCTAAAGACGGTTTTGCTGCTCCAACAGTATTTGTTGAAAATGGTACAGATAGCATTGAATTAGATGATGCTGATTTATCAACTACAGCTGAAAAAACTTACTTCGTGAACCCATCTGTTAAAGATGCAACATTAGAAGTAAACAATGATAAACATGTATTCTCAGCTCAAGATGAAGCAACATTCACTTACCAATCAGTAGATCAAAATGGTTTCCCATATGCTTCTGATTACAATAATGGTAAATACAAAGTATCATTTGAAGTTTCTGCAACATTTGCTGATGTAAATGTAGCTGGTCTTGGTGTTGTTAAAGCTGGTACAACTAAAACATTCCAAGTAGATGCTGATGCAAACGGTACAGCAGTTATTAAAGTAACTTCTGCTGATAAAGCTTCTGCTGCAAATGTAACAGTTAATGCTTCTGCTTCTCAAGCAAGCCTACCAAACAAATCAGAATCTATTTCATTTACTAAATATTCAACTGTAGATGTAGCAACTGGTACTGTACAAAACTTAGATGTTGAAAAAGAAACTTTCGAAGTGAAAGATGCAGATGGTAAAGTGTTCAAATACACTTATGCTGCTGGCGATGTAGCTGAATACCAAATCAATGGTAATAAAGTTTCTAAATCTGCATTTGTCAAAGCTTTATCTGAAGGTGATGTTGTATCTGCTCAAACAACTTCAGATAGTAAATATATTTTGAACATCAAAACTGATAAAGCTGGTGCATCTGTAGAAGATCAAAACGCTGCTAAAGCAGTTAGCGATTTAATTGCTGCTTTACCTGCTACAGACAAATTAGCTAAAGAAAATAAAGCTGATGTTGAAGCTGCAAGAGCTGCATTTGATAAATTATCAGATGATCAAAAAGCACTTGTTAAAAACGAAGCAACATTGAAAGCTGCTGAAGCTAAAATTAAAGAATTAGAAGGTAATACTGAAGTGAAAAAAGATACAACATTAGAAGATTTAGGGGAAGCTAAAAACGTTGAAGATTTATCAGCTCTTCTTGATTTATATAACGTTGCTATTTATTTAGATAAACTTCCTGAAAATCTTAAAGGAGCTTCTAAATATACACTTGTATTTGATGATGGCTCTAAAATTGAATTAGAAAAAAATGGTGATTCACAATTATTTGCAGCAATCGATTCTAAAAAATATACTTTAGATCAAGTGAAAAACGCTAAAATTGTTGCTGAATAATAATATTTGATAAAAATCAATATAGAGATAGCCTAATTACTAGTGCTATCTCTATATTATTAAAAAACATAACCAACCTTACATATTATATGTATATAGTAAGGATTGATTTTAAGATATAAGAGAGGGTGTAGTATTTCCATGAAAATTCCTTTTAAAGTATTAACCACAGCAGCTTTGATTGGTACTCTTGCTTTAACATCTGTAGGACCTAATGCTTTCGCTGCTGAAAAAACTGCTGATGCAGCTCAAACTACAAATGCTTCAGATGAAACTAAATTAGTACTTAGTGGAGTAGTAATAGAAAATGAAAACGGAGAACTTTTATCTCTTCCAACAACAAGCTATCTTAAATGGAAAAATACTAATGAAGAAATTCTAAAAGGTGCTTCTTCACCAAAATATGTTGTTTCAAGCGATGGTAAGTTCTTTGATGTAAAAGAATTTTTAAAATATAAAAATACTAATAGTGGAGATGCTTCTAAAGCATTTGCAAAATTAGTAGCTGATAATAAAGCTGCTGATATTCTAGCTTCCAAAGTTGTAGATAAAGATGGAAAACCAGTAGTCGATAAAGAAGACGAATTAAAAGTTGTTGAAGTAAGTGCGATTAACCAAACACTTTACACAGGAAAAGAAGACCAAACTGTAAATTTTACAGTTAATGGTGAAGATGCAGACCTTAAAAAACTTGAAGAAGAAGGTTACAAAGTAACTTTTAAAGCTTCTAAAAAAGTTTTCGTGGGTGACAGTGGCGCTTCAGCAACATCTACTACAGGTGAACTTGTAAAAGCTACAGAAGCAGGAGATTTTGAGTATCAAGTAGTTGTTACTAAAGGTGAAGAAACAAAAACTTCAGAGTTTGCAAAAGTAACATTTGTTGATGGTAAAGCAGTTGCTGCTATTAATGAATACAAATTAACTGCAAACGGTGTTGAATTATCAGGTACAAAAATCAATAGTGGTGAATCAGCAACATTAGTACCAACTAAAGGTACAGCCGTAGATGGTTCTGAAATTGCAAACGTTGTTACTGGCAACACAGTAAAATATAAATCATCTGATGAAACTGTAGCTTTAGTAGGGGCAGATGGTAAAATTACTCCTGTTCAAGCAGGTGAAGTAACAATCACTATCTCTATTGGTAAAGTTACAAAAGAAGTTAAATTAACAGTAGTTGATGAAGCTCGTGAAGTAACAACAGTAACTGCTAATAAAGAATCAATTGGTACTGTAACAGGTGCTACTTCAACAATTACACTAACAGTTAAAGACCAATTTGGTGATGCAATTAAAGGCGCTAATTTAACTGCTACAACAGTTCAAAATGCAGATAAAAAGGACATTTTAACAGTCACAAAACTAACAGCTACTGATGCTAAAGGACAAGTAACAGTAACAGTAACAGGTGATGCTACTAATATTGGTGAAGGTAAATTAGTATTCAAATCAGAAGACAATGAAGTACTATCTGTTCCAGTAAAAGTAGGTAGCAGTAATACTGTGGCAAAACGTGTATTAGAACTTGATGCTACTTCAGAATCAAAAGATAATACTATCGATAAAATTGATGATGAAGATGATACTTTAACTTTAGCTTATAACAAATATGCTGAAGGCGATTTATTAATCGGTGCTGAAGAGTTAGGCGATAAATACACAGTAGCTACTAAATCAGGTAAAACAGACGTAGTAACAGCAGCATTAGATGAAGATAATAAAATTACTGTAACTGCTAAAAAAGCTGGTGAAGAAACAATTCAAATCAAAGAAGGCGAATTAGTACGTGCTGAGTATAAAGTAGTTGTAACTGATAGCACTCCATCTATTTCATCAGTAACATTTGAGAAAGAACCAGCAATCACTGAAAATGGTGAATATACTTTCGATAATATTTTAAAAGCAGCAAATGTAAAACTTTCTTCTACTGATACAGTAACTATCGCTAATGATGGTAAATTAACAATCAAAGATGGTGCTGTACAAGTTGGTACATTTGATTTCGTATCTACAGTAGGTGCTGTAACAGTTGTTGACGGTAAACTATTAATCGATGGTTCTAACCCTACTAATAATGGTACAGGTACAATTACAGTACGTGTTAAAGATAATGCAGGTAAAGTAATCGCAACTAAAGCAATTTCAGTTAAATTAAAAACTAAAGAAGAAGTAGCGGCTGAAGAACTAGCAAACGCTAAAGAACAAGCAATTTCTGATTTAGAAGCATATGTAAATTCTGAAGCTTACACTTTAAATGCATCAGAACTTGAAGATGCAATTACTGAGGGTACAGGTGCAATCAATAATGCAGAGTCAACAGACGCAGTAAAGACAGCATTAAGTGATGCAAAAAAGGCAATTGATGAAATTGCTACTGATGCTGAAATTTTAGCAGATGCTAAAACAAAACTTGATAGTAAATCAGTTGAATTAGTAGCAGGTACAACTCCTTCTGCTGAAACAGTATTACCAGCTATCAAATCTTTAGCTACAAATAATAAATTAGTAGCAGCTTTAACAAAAGATGCGATTGTAGTAACAACTGAAGATACTACAACAGCAACAGTTACATTAAAAGCAGCTGAAGGTGAAACTGCAGCAGTAACAGCAACAGTTACTGTAACAGTAGCTCAAGCTGGAGAATAATAATAATCAACTCCTCCTCCCTTAAAGATGGACGGAATGATTAACAATTAAAGAATCTCTTTTCCCCCTAGCTTTTCGGAGTTAGGGGTTTTTCTTTTTTTACTTACTGTTTTAAAGTAGATTTTCAAGTATATATTATTAATGTGTAAGAACAAGAAGCTCATTCTCTTTCAATAGGGAATGAGCTTTTTATTTTGTGAAAAGGAAAGTTGAAATGTGAAACGGCATACGGAGGTTAAAACAGCTTTGAAAAGATTGGCTTGCCAAATCTGTGATTGTTGAAGAGTTCCACGTTTTAGCTCCCTGTTCGGGGCTTTCAGATGCATGAAATGATTTAGATTGAAGTGAAAATGAGGAGGAGTTTAAGTGAATGCGATTGAAAAGATGCAAGTTGTACTGCGTGAAGATTACGGAATCTATGTACCGAAAGAAGAAATTACTGCTGAAGGTGTACTACTGTACGCTGACGAGATAGACGAAACAATTGTACCAATTGAAATGTTAGTAGGTGTAACAGAAACGCTTCAAACAGAAATGACAAGTTACCGAGATGAGCATGACAACGAGTACTTACTAATTCAACTTGAAGTAGGTAGACCAGAACCACTTGAAATTCTGTTAGTGAATGATGAAGTGGTTCAGCAGATTTCGCATGATTAATAATGAGCATTTCGTTGAAAAAGTAATTTAGCCGACAGTGAAAGAATAGAAATTGATGTTTTGCAAGGAAAGAAGTAAAAATCAAACCGTTGCATTATCTTAAAACTGCAACGATTAAGGAGATGGACAAAATGAATAAGAAATTTCATCGAGTAATTGTAGATGGTGAACCGTATTACCGTGAAGTAGAATTTGGAGAAATGACAGGTGAATTAATGTGTGAAGAAGATTTCATGGATTACGTGATGGCTGATTTAGTGCCAACAGAAACGACATTAGATGAAAATGATGTAGAAGATGCGATTAGTCGAATGTACGATGTAGATGACCAACAGCTTGTTTCTAATTACATTGCGTACTTAAAAATGAGTGCAGGACTGTAAAGATGTAGGTAGCTGAAAGGAAAAGGAGGAATGAAATCAATGAATGAGTTACTAGTACAATTTAAAGCACATGTATTAAATTTTACAGGAGAGAACGTGGAAGCAACAATGATTAAACAAGAGGAACAAGAAGTACACAAATTTGAATTAAATGATGAGTGTTTTACTACGTTCCAATGGAATCAGTTACCAAAAAGAATCCGCATTGTTACATTACGCTACTACACAAAATTAGAGAATGAATTAAGCATGAGTGTATTCTACGATGCTGAAACAACAGTGTATCTTTTTACTTTACAGCTAAAGAATGGAGTAGTTTTGAAAGACATTTTTAAAAGATAAGGTGTCTTTCTTTTTGGTTAAGGTGGTGAATGAGATGAATTGGACAAATGTAGTCATTGCAATTGCAGCCGCAGCAGCTGCTTTAGCAAAAGAGTTAACAGAAGCATCATCAAAGAAATAGACCAATAGAAAAATGTGCAATCATTAAGATAAATTTGATTGAGAAGTAACCAATGAATGATGGTTGCTTCTTTTTTTGCAAAAAGGATTCAATAATCGAAAGAGCTTTACTGAAAAATAAGGAGGAAGAAAAATGACAGATGAACAAGTCGTAATGAATTTTAAACAATGGTTAATAGAAGATGGGAAAGCAGATGCAACTGTAAAAAGCTATGTAAATGATGTTCGTAAATTCAATGAGTACTTAAATGAGCGTGAAGTAGCCAAAGAAGAAATGATTAACCGATTCTATTTCACAAGCTACATCAAACATTTAAAAGCACAAGAGGTAGCAGTGAATACGATTAATAAAAAAATCACATCGTTGAAAGTGTACAATGATTGGCTGTTCCGTACCTTACTGGTCAAAGATGTGTACATTAGCATTAAACGAGACAAGGTGAAAGTAGCGAATGGTTCAGAAGATGAAGTAAGTGTGTTGAATGAAGAAGAAGTCGAACGATTTCTTTTTCACATGGAGAAAGAGAGTCAACGTAAACGAGTAATGGGATACATGCTTTTGTACACAGGATTACGTGTAAGTGAATTGGTTAATGTCAGATTAGAGGACATTGATAATTTAACAAGTACATTAAGAGTAAATGGTAAAGGTGGCAAGATTCGAGAAGTGCCGCTACGTTCAGATGTGAAAGAAGTCATTCAGCAGTACATCAAAGGAGAGCGTGCAGAAGGAGTATTTTCTAACAGTCGTTACTTGTTAATTAGTCAAAGAGCTGAACAGCTGCACAGAGATACGGTTCGTAAATGGCTTGATGAAGTAGGGAAGCATCTACAGTTTCACATTCATCCACATATGTTAAGACACACATTTTGCACAAGACTATTAAAAAATGGTGTAGAAATGGCGACAGTGGCGAAACTTGCAGGGCATTCATCAGTGAACACAACGATGAAGCATTACATTAATATTTCGAGTGTGGAAAAGAAAAATGCAGTCGATTTATTGTGATTTTTAAAATGTTACTAAAGATATTTTAGAATGTAAAATTATGGTTTATTAGTTTACGAGGCTTAAAAGGCGATAAAAATTTTAAGGCTAGTTGACCTAATGGTTAAAAAATAGAAAGGAATATGAAGAAAAATCATTTTTAAATAAGGAAATGATTTTTTTTTGGAATAAAGCAGCTTTCTTAATATTTCAGACTTTTTAAGTACTTTGTGGAAAAATGCTAGAGTACGTTACACTAGGTTCAGTTAACGTGGCAGTGCAAGAAAATAAGTGAAAATCATTTCGTAGATAATTAAAAGGTTAACAATTATTTTAAAACTAAAGAAGTTTGAATATTCAATCTTATTATTTCGGCATTGTCAACAAATTCAATCTAAAAAAGAGAGGTTTTTCAAATGACAACAAACCACAATCACCAAAAAGAAAGCTTTAACAATGCTTACGATATTGAGGACATTACAAAGACTTACCGATTGTACAAGGTAGAGAATTACTTTGTAGAAGCAAGATTGTTAGGAACACCATCAGGAATCATTAGTGGTTACTTTAATGACGAACAAAAGTTTATCGCTGAAATGATTAAGTACAGTGGAAAGGTGAAAGGTGTTTACATTACGCTCAATCCAATTGCTGAATTACCATCGAACATTACAGCAAACATCTTACACACACATGCTAAGACAACAACAAAAGATGCAGACATTGCTTTTAGAAAATGGTTGTTAATAGATGTTGACCCAAAACGTCCAGCAAACACATCATCAACGGAAGAAGAATTTTATGCGGCTTGTGATGTAGCGGAGCAAGTCAAAGCATTCACAGATGCACAAGGTTGGAGTGAACCAGTTGAAGCATGTAGTGGTAACGGTGCACATTTACTTTATCCAATTGATTTACCGAATGACAAAGCATCGACAGAATTAATTAAAAGTGTGTTAAAAGCTTTACATCAAAAATTCTCTACTGATAAAGCTGATGTAGATGTCACCACTTACAATGCTTCTCGTATCAGTAAAGTGTACGGTACGATGGCATGTAAAGGTGAAAATACAAAAGAAAGACCGCATTCAATGGCAATCCTTTCTGATTTTCCAACAACATTAAGCCCCGTTCCCGAAGAAAAATTACAAAAAGTGTCGGCAATGGCGAAAGTAGAGCAGTCTAAATCAAACAATGTTAAGAAACAATCGACTACGCATTCAACTGTTAAAAGTGAGAAATCTTTTAATGTAGAAGCATTTATGCAGCGTCATGAATTAACAGTACATCATGTAAAAGAAGAAGAGGACAGTAAAATCTATGTCTTAGAGAAATGTCCTTGGAACGAGGAACACACAGACACAGCTGCTTTCATTCAACAATTTAGCAACGGTGCAATTGCTGCTGGTTGCCATCATGCAAGTTGTGAGGGAAATGATTGGCACAGCTTAAGAGAAATGCTAGAACCCAAGTCAGCTTTAAGTGATGAGAAAGTAGAGAAAGCTTATGAAGTGTTAGCTGAAATTTGTCTTAACTTACCTCTTTACACAGATGAACTAGACGAACCGTACACAATTATTCAGCGTAAAGAGCGAACAGAAACAGTGGATGTAAATAGTAAAGATTTTAAAGACTATCTCACTTATTGCTATTTTGTAGAAACGAATAAGTCTGTACCAAGAGAGTCATTACAAAGAGTAGTAGACACATTTAAAGCAAAAGCGAAGTTTGAAGGGGTAGAACGACATAAATATCTAAGAGTAGCACATGTAAATAAAGCACTTTATTACAACTTAGCGAATGAGAAAGGAGAGGTAGTAAAAATTACACGAGAAAATATTTCAGTTGCGCCTACTGACGAAGTATTTTTTAGAACAACTGCAAATGAAGCAAAGCAAGTAACACCAGATTTAGAGAATGGTAACATTCACAAATTGTTTGACCATGTACGAATGAATGAAGAAAATAAATTGCTTTATGTGGTTAATGTGTGTACCGCGTTTATTCCAACAATTGCCCATGCTATTCTTGTTCTTCAAGGAGAAAAAGGGGCAGCAAAATCAACAACGATGACAATGACACGCCAACTAATTGACCCAGCAAAACAGCCAAAACTACAATTAGCCAAACAAGAATCTGATTTCCGTACGACACTTTATGCAAACTATGTAGCGAGCTATGACAATGTTCGAGGTTTTTCAAAAGATAAATCAGATACATTTTGCATGACATCAACAGGTGGCGCAATTCCTTTACGCAAACTCTACACAACGAATGATGAAGTGTTATTAGACATTCGCAGAGTTGTCATGTTAAATGGCATTAATTTCAGCGTCACTGAACCAGACTTAGTTGACCGTTCGCTTATCATTCAACTTGAACGAATTCCTGAAGAAGAACGTAGAACAGAAGATGAAGTAAATCGTTTGTTTGAAAAAGACAAGCCGATGATTTTAGGTGGCATTTTGAAAGTACTACAAAAAGCTATGCACATCTATCCGACTGTAAAACTTGATAAGCTACCTCGTTTAGCAGATTTTGCGAAGTGGGGCTATGCAATTGCAGAAGCGATAGAAGAAGGAAATGGTAAGAAGTTTTTACAAGCGTACGAACGTAATCGTCTTGTTTTTAATGATGAAGTAATCCAAACGCATCCTGTTTCAGCAGTCGTTACAACATTCATGCACTCAAAAAAAGAATGGCATGGTTCAATGGCTAGCTTATTAAGTCAGTTAGATATGACAGCAACTAATCAACGAATTGATGTGTCAGATAGACGCTATCCCAAATCAGCGTCATTCTTAAGCAGACGTTTAAAAGAAGTACAATCTAATTTAAAAGACATTGGCATTACCTTTGAGATTAGAAATGTTGGACAACATAAAGAAATCACACTAACGAACACAGCAACTATCGAAGAAATATCAAAAGTATTACCAAAATTTACTTGCTCTACTGTCGACAACAATGATTAAAAAATTGCGGCTACTACTCATTGAGTAGTGCCGTATTTTATTAACAGTTCAAGTATATATTATTAACTTGATGTTCATCATCAATCTATTAACTGGAGGAATAAAAATGCCAACACTTGCAGTTGTAAAAGAAGCCTATCTTACAAAGATGGAACGCATTAACCGTAGTCAGTCAACAATTCGTACTTACAAAAATCAGATTCAAGGTTTCATTAGATTTATTGATGAGAAGTACAATGTTCCATTAGAAATGAAAGATGTAACAGTAGAAGATGTGGAAGAATACATCTATGAACTAAAAGACGTACAAGGTTGGAAAGTGAACAGTGTGAACCTTGTCATTAGTACATTAAACGGGTTCTTTGCCTATGCAGCGAAGAAGCAAATCATTGACTATAACATCATGCAAGATGTAGACCAATTGAAGAAACAAAAAGTCACACGTGATTTCTTAACAGCGGATGAAGTAGGGGAACTCATTCACCACATTCAACAACCACTCATTAGGTTGATTGTAGAAACACTGGCTTACACAGGATTACGCATCAGTGAATGTCTGAATCTACAATTAGCTGATGTAGATTTCAACAAAGGAATGATTCAAGTCATCGAAGGTAAAGGTGGTAAAGATAGAATTGTACCAATGAACGATGCTTTGCAAAATAAGTTAATGATGTACAGAGATACGCAACGTCCACATGTAAGTACAACAAACTTCTTTGCATTAGAACGCACAGGTAGCGTTTCTCAACAGTACGTGAATAGAGAAATTAAAGAAGCAACTAAGAAAGCAAAGATTGAGAAGAATGTAAGCTGTCACACGTTAAGACACAGTTTTGCGTCTACCCTTGTAAAAAAGGGTGTGAATTTGCCAACAGTGGCGAAACTGTTAGGACATGCAGACTTCCGAACGGTAACAAGCATTTACGTTCACATGGAAGATAGTGAGTTAGAAGCAGCAGTCAATCAATTAAGCATTTAAAAGAAACAGGCATTCAGTTAATTCATTATTAGGAGGAATTTAAATGGTAACCGTAAAAGAACAGCAAGATGTAATGAAAGACAAGCGTGTACAAGAAATCTTACAAGGGTTAACAAAAGGAGAAACGCGAGATGATTTAGCAGAGCAGTTCGGTCATGCAAATTACAAAACACTCGACATCTACATGAGAAGAAAAGGTTTTGAATGGGATAGTGAGCATCAAAACTATCGCTTTGCTACAACACCAAAGAAAACAGCACTTGTTCCTACAGCTAACGTAGAAGTAGCGACTGTCGACACAAGTAAAGCCTATCGCATTGTGCAACTCATTGAGCAACAAGAAGACCTAGATTTAGAGAAGATTGCACAGTTGATGAAATTTGATGATTACAAACAATTAGCTGCTTACATGAAAAATCACAATTTTGTCTGGTCACAAGAAGTAGGAAACTATGTAAAAGATGCTAAAATTGAAAAGAAAGTAGATAGTGAAGAATTGTCGGTACTGTCGACACAAACAGGTGAAAGTTTTGAAGGGTTTGCACAGTACGAACCATTACTAAAAATGTTGAAGAAGAATGAATTTAAGTTACTTGAACTTCTACAGCCGTACAATGTAAATGGTCAGATTCCACGCTACACGATAAAAGGTGGCGTAGCTAAAACAAAAACGGTACAGATGGTACATTCCTTAGACCAGATGGTAGTAGAGTTTGCGACAGAACATAATATGACACAACGCGATTTGTTTGAAGTAGCACTCATTGATTTCTTCAAGAAGTACGGCTATGAGAAGCAAGTAGAGAAATTGTTTTAGGAAGGAAGAGTCTCATAAGGCTCTTTTTTTTTGCATTCAATGCTAATTTTTTGTACGTGTAAAGACGGTTATCACCACAAAAACACATGAGTTTCTTCTATTATAATGTAAGCAACATTTTTCTATAGATTTTCTGTTATTGATTCCGTATTGAACATCTATTTACTGCAACATTGCACTTTGATTATGTATTGAACAACAATTGGTGCATGGGTGAATTGTTGGTATCATTGAATTTTAATCATGTAGAATTTTTGGTTTAAAATCTGCGATTAACCCTAATGGTGTAGAGGTGTCTTTTCCGGCTTTAAAAGCTGACAAGGAGGATGCTAACGTTGAAGTTATCGATAACAAAGGTAACAAAGTAGCAACAGTAGCAACACTTTTAGCTGAAGGTGCTACATCAGCTGAATTCCAATTCGAAAAACCATTTGCTTCAGATTACAAATTTGAAGGCGTTTGGAAAGTTGATGGCAAAGAATTTAACTTCGATTTAGTAAACCAACTTAAAGATATCCTTGATACAGCAGAAGCTGGTAACCAAATTAAATTCCAAGCAGCATTAGATGCAGCAGGTGTTACTTACGCTGATGAAGCTAAAATTGCTGATTACTTATCAGCAGTAGCAGACGCAGAAAAAACTCCTGAAAAAATCGCTGATGTGCAAGCTTTAATCAACAAAGTTGATGAAGAAAAAACAGTAGCAGCAGAAAAAACAGCAGCAGTTAAAGCAGTAGTATCTGCAAAAACACAAGCAGCTCTATTAAAAGCTCTACAAAATAACTTCAAATTAGTAAATCCTGATTGGATTGTTACTTATGAAGCTGATGTAAAAGATTTAGATTTAGATGCTGATGATGTAACAGATGCTGAATTTGCTAAGATTCAAAAAACAATCGATGATGCAAACATCAAAGAAATTACAAAAGCTGCACAAGTAGCACCATTTGCTGATCCTACAAATACAGATTTAAAAGCAAAAACAGCAGCAGAACAAAAAGTTGTAACTGCTCTAATTGAAAAATGGCATGATGAAGATGACGCAGAAGATAAAAGCGATAAAGTAAAAGCAAACGCTTTAAAAGCTTCAAAATTAGCAGAAGCTGAATTTGCAATTACAGATGCAAAAACACCAACAGCACTTTACAATGCACTTGTTGCATATGTAAAAGCAGTTGACGATGAATCAGTAATTAAAGCGGATGAAGTAAAAGTTGCTAATAAACAAGGTTATTGGAATGTGCTTGAAGATTCAACTACTCGTGCAACTTTATTAACAGATATTCAAAAAGGTAATGCTGATATTAAAGATACTATTATCAATCCTGGAGATGAAAATGCTGAAAATTTAGCAACGACAGCAGCATTAGATAAACTGAATAAAGTTACAACTTCTACAACAAATGCTCAAGTAGTTGAATATTTAAAAGCTGTACAAGCTTTAACTGAAGATTCTACAAAAGTAGTAGATGCTAACGCAGAAGCATATAAAGCAGCCGTAGTAGAAGCTTTAACACCTACAGGTGACCCAGCAGCTGTTACACCATTAACAAAAGAAACAACAAATCAATTAGTTGCAGATGTTAACAATACAGAAGCAGCAAAAGCTTTCGCTGATGAATACAAAGCTATTCTAACAAAAACAACAGTTACAGCAGAAGATTTAAAAGCAGCTGTAGCAGCAAACGCAGCATATACAAAACTTGATACAGATGTTAAGACTGCATATGAAGCTTTAGTATCAGATTCAAGTAACACACTAAAAGCAACAGCAGACCAGTTAACAGATGCTCAAGCAGCATTCTATACTGCATATGCTGCTTTAACTAAAGAAGCAGACGTAGTTAAAGCAATTGATGAATTAGATAATAAATTCTTTGCTAAATTAACAGATGCTCAAAAATTAGAAGTAGCAGCACTTGTCCAAGAAGATGCTACAGTAAATAGTTTTGAAACATTATCTACAGCAGTAACAACTCAAACTTCATTCTATAAAGAAGTTTTAAATTCAATTAATGGTGCTGAGAAATTAGCAGATTTACAAGGAATCCTTTATACTTCTGGAGCAGTAACCGATATTGGTGAAGCAGTTGGTGCAACAGCTACTAATTACAAATTAGTTGCAGATGCTATTTTCTCTGGTAAACCAGCAGCAGGTTACACTACTCTTGCTGAAATTACAGCTCAATACAAATAATCAACTCATCCTCCTTTAATGATGGACGGAATGATTAAAAAAACGTAAGTTTTCCCCGACTTTCATTTGAGAGTCGGGTTTTTCTTTTATTGCTGTATTAAACTGAAAGATAAATAGATATTATAATTATGATGAACATCATAAGCCCTAATTCCATTCATGGAGTGGTAGTGCCCCCTTAAAGTTAAAGTTATTCTATTTAGGAGAATTCCTGTTAGAAAGATTTTCAGGGGGGTGAAAAAATAAAAGCCCTCTAGTATGATATCGCTCTTTTAGCATCAACATTAGTCGTAAAAGGCAAAGGTGGTAAGATCAGAGAGATACCCTTACGACAAGATGTATGCCAATTGAATAACTGTATCAAAAAGGTGAACGAGCGAAGACACGCTTTTATGAAAGTGAATACCAATTGGTTAGTCAAAGGGAAAAAAGATGCATCGAGATGCCATTCGGGATTGGCTAGAGAAGGTCTCAAAGGATTTGTTACAAACAGCATCCATAATTATTTTGTGATACATTCTGCACGATGTTGCTTAGTAACTGTACTAAATGTTTCAGTTCGATATAGGGTGGAAAATTGTCTGTCGTCACTAATTACAAAGGGTCTATAGTACATTACCATTTTATAGACTTTTCGACTACATAAATTAGATATATATATCCAAAATATTGTAATTTACACACAGAAAATATACAATTAAATATGTATAATTATTACATAAACACCAAAGGAGTGATTTGATGAACATTTTTAAATTTTCTGTACTAGTGTTTTGACTATAACTTTTTTAATCAAGATACAACAGTCTCAGTAGCAGACCAGACAGCTTATACTCTTTTATCTAAATAGTTTTACTTATTAAAAATGTTTAGTGCTATTATTATTCTCATAATTTACTGATTTAGAGTTATGTATAATTCTACCTACGAATGTCAGTAAATATTAAACTGTTTTTTATAATTTAAAAAGGAGAAAAGAAAATGTATAGAAAGTTTATAATGGTATTTTCGTTCTTATTGGCATTTCTTCTGCCTTTTAGTAGCTCATTTACATATGCTGCTCAGTCAGGTAGTACAACAAGCGTAGCATGGACACAGCTTGAAACAAAGACAACAACCGATGTGAATAAAGAGTGGTCCATTAAGTTTTCATTAAATTTAGATCCGACTAGTGTGGATAAGAATAATGTTTATGTGAAAGATTCAAATGGGAATTTAGTAGAAACAAAGCTTAGCGTCGCAAATGATATCGTGAAAATCATCCCAACTACAAGTTATCAAGTAGGAAAAAAATATTCGGTATATATAGGCCCAGATATCCAATCAACTAAGGGGAAAATATTGAAAACCAATGTTAAATTTGATTTTACAGTAGAATCAGGTACCATTGGTGAAATGGGAACTCCGGTTATTTATCCTTCTAATACTGTTCCAGTAGACTATTCAGAAGATGGATTTCGTCTTGTTGTTCCACTACCAGTAACAACATCAGAGTTAGCTAATTACGATGAATCAACAAATCAATCATCTGTTAAATTGTATTCTTTAAATGATGCTACTCAGCAATGGGAAGAAGTAGGATCATTGTTTGACAGTGGGAATTTACAAAAAGATAGTGATGAAATTAGCGGTGATGGTTATTATTCTATTAACTTATTAGATAAGATTGATACGAGTAGCCCTGAAAATCTTAAATTAAAGGTAGTAGCACAGCTAAAGAATGGCAATAACCTTACGGCCACTACTTCATTGGTAACTGTTCAAACATCTAATGGAGAAAACGTAGAAAAAATTATAGATGTGTCTAATGATATTGAGCAGCAAGTTAATGCATACTCTACTTCAAATAGTAATGTATCAGTTGCTGATGTGAATAAAGTTGTACAAAAAGATCTTGCTTCACAAGAAAATGTAGTATCTGTTAAAAAAGAGTCAGATGGTTTACTAGAGGTTACTTATGATACAGGTTTAAAAAGTTTAATTCAAATTGTAGGGGAAGAGGATCCAGAAGCAGGTGTTCGTTCTATTTCTACAGGAAGTGATAGCCGAGAAGTAAGCATACTTAATGAATCCTCAACACTAGGACAAGCTCGGGAAGAACGTTCTAAAAGTGCAGGCGTTCCTCTTGAACAACAAACAAGAGGAGATAAGGTAGATATTGTCCTACCAACACAACCAACTTCAACTGTAGAAAGTTCTTCTATAGGATCATCAAACGATATTACTTCACGAAATGTCCTATTATGGGCTCCGTTTAGCAATGAATTTCATCCTTGGAATGAAGAAGATAAATTATATTCTATTTTTAATAAATCTCCATTGGGATTTAATATAGATAAACGAGAAGGGCAAGAAGCTGATATTGAATCATTAAAAAATCTTACCAACTATGGTTTTGTGTTGCTTAGTACACATGGTTCAGGCGGAAAATGGGTGTTAACTGGCGAACAAGCTACAGATTATTCTAAATATGAAGTAGAACAAATATTAGGTGAATTAATGGTTACTCAGCATATCGTAGTTACATCCCATAACGGTGTAAAGGTAAAAGCGCCCGTTTATGCAGTCAATCAAAAATGGTTTGATCATAACTTAAAAGGTACATTTGATAAAACTATTTTTATTAACTCGTCATGTGAAAGTACTATGACAGATAATCTTTGGAATGTATTTAAAGAAAAAAATGCCGGTGCTTACTATGGGTTTAGTAAAAGTGTAACAAGTAAGTTTGCCTATCAAAAATCTATAGAAATAGTAGATAATTTAGTAAACAAAGGAAAAACAACTGGAACATCCTATACAAAGAATGAATCAGATCCGTATTCATCAGATAAAGCAACTATTGAATTAAAGGGAAATACTAGTCTTGCATTTGCTTCTAACTCAGAAGAGAATACCAATCTTCTAAATGGTGATTTTGAACAAATGAATGCAACTACACAAGGACCTACGAATTGGCAAGTTTCTGGAGACGGTCGAGTGATTAGTGGGCTAGGAAGTAATAAATTTGTATCCCCAACAAATGGTAAAAATATGGCGATTATCTCAACTGGATTAGGTTATACAACAGAATTAGGACAAATACAACAAACGTTTTATTTAAGTCCAAATAGTACTACTTTATCTTTTGATTGGAATTACTTATCAGAGGAATTCCTTGAATATATTGATTCAGGATTCGATGATCCATTTTATGTTACATTATCAACAAAAGATGGAATGGAAGAGCAAGTTCTTAGTCTAACTATCGATGATTTGGCAAGCCAATTTGGTGCGGATGAGATAGATGGGGGTCAATTAATTTCTGTTTCTCCAACCATTCAATTCGACCGAGGTGATGTATGGATGACCAATTGGCAAAAGCATCAATATAAGATTCCAGATGAATTTAAAGGAAAAATAGTAACATTAAAATTTACGACTCAAGATGCGCAAGATACTATTTATGATACAGCAGTTTTAATTGACAATATTAAAATTCAATGAAAAAGCTAGTTTTAGGTTTGATAGCAATTGCTTTATTAGCTAGTTGTAGCAAACAGGCTCAGCGTAATGTGGAAGGTGATCAATTGAATTTCTTACTCAATGTCCAACCCAACAAAGGTATCAATTATAATCAAGTGGAACAAAAGGAAATAGAAAAAGTTCTTCGCAAATGCGTAGAAAATACGCAAGAAAGAATGCGTCTACTTTATTTTTCCGAAGATTTATCCGAAGATTTAAAATCAGAAAAAGCAATTTCAATTGCTTACAATGAGTCGAAAACAATTCAATCAAAACAATTGGGTGCTATAGAGGTTGATCGAGTTATTCTTTTCTTGAGTGGACGATTACAAGCAGACGATTCTGGTTTATACATTCCGATAGTTACTGTACATGATGGAGATGTTTCTGTTTGGTATTTCCAAGGGGTAGATGAAGTTCAATCGTTGTTATCCTTGCTAAAATAATTTCTTGTGTACTCTGCTGAATATTTTTGAATATGTGTTATTAAAAGCTTTGTAGGGATATAGTCTCTACAAAGCTTTTTTGGTATTTTCAGTTTCAAAAGTTTGTATTTATCTTAACAAGCTGGTTTGAGGACCAGTCCTGAAAATAATTCAGAAAGTAGACTATAGCTTTAGTCTTCGCTCTCTCCAGAGGTTGTGGACTTTTACTTAATTTGAATGTTAGTACACTTATTGGTAAGAAACCAAATAATTGAAGAGTAGAATCTATAGGGGCTTACGCCTTTTTGATTTTTACGGAGAAAGAACTGCATCTATTCTGTCGAAGCTAGAGCAGGGCAGCTTTTACATATCATTGAGTTTTAAAACAAGTGCCTGTTATTGATATAGAGATAGAATAGGGTTGTCCAAACTTATTTGACAGCCCTAATTGCATATAAGTTTAAGGTTGAGTTGTAAATGGCATTCTTACTTCTTCTTGATTCTTTTTACCACTTTTTGAAATAAGACCACTTCCTATAATTATCACGTATTTTTTATCTAAAGTATACCCATTGCTAGGTGGATAAACGATAATGTTTTGAGGATTGCTCTTATCTAGTTCAACAGGTGTTTGAATAACATTTCCATACGAGTCTACGACACTAATCTTAGATGAATCGAATAAGTTTGCATCGAGTGAAAGAGACATTTTAATCGTCCATTTTTTATCGGTTGTTGTATTTACCTTTTCGGGAAGATATTTTACATTCTGAAGAGAATCTACAGTTTTACTCAATGCTTTTGCTACATCTATTTTTCCAAAGCCAATTTCATAGTGACTTTCACCTGTTAAGGCTTGAGAAGATGAAGTGAGTATATGTTCGATTTGCGCTACATTTAGTTGCGTATTCACGGACTTAACTAATCCATATGCTTTGGTAACGAAAGGAGTCGCCATACTAGTTCCAGACATATATTGGTACGTATCTCCAATCCAACTGCTCCAAATGTTTTCTCCTGGAGCTACAAAATCAAGGTTTGCACCATATTGAGAAAAAGGAGCTCTTTTTTCAAATTTAGAATAGGCGCCTATAGCCAAAACTTCAGGATATCGTGCAGGGTAATCTAAGGTATTCGTACTATCATTACCAGAAGCGGCAATAATCATGATGCCGTGATCAACAGCTTTATCAATTGCTTCCTTCATAATGGGAATATCGTCTTTTATACCAAAACTCATATTCATCGCATCCACATCTTGATCAATTGCATAATAAATTCCCTTTACAACAGAGTAGACATCGCCTTGGCCATTTGCGTCAAGCACCTTCACAGGAACAATCTTTAATTGGGGTGTATTTTGAACGATAATCCCTGAAACATGTGTGCCATGTCCATGATCATCTTCGAAACTTTTATTATGTATTGCATCAAAGCCATTCTTGATGGAAAACCTTAGAAGCGGATGATTTGTATCGATTCCCGTATCCAATACAGCTATATCTATAGTAGAATGTGCATCATAGTTAGATGGAAAGTTCATCGATGCAAACCCCCAGTTATTTGTAGAAAGAGTCTTAAAGAGGAAATTATGATTCATAACAGGTGTAATTGGAACTGGCATGCTTACATCTGAATTTTGAGTGATGGCTTTTACACGTTTATCTGAAAAGAGCTTATGTAGAATTTCTTTTGTCACATGATTTAATTCAATCTTATATATTTTTTCTCCTGAGATTTTTTCAATTACTTTAATTGGATAATCACGGCTTAGTTCAGAAATATGTGATGTTTCTATTATATAGTCTTGTGCTTTTGTCGAGGCAGAGGCTTGCATAAAGCCATTCGAAAAAAGAACACAAAGTACAATAAATAATGCTGTAAGATATTTCATGGAGTTATACACCTGTCTTTCTCATAAATCGTATTTTATTTAGTTGTATAACTTGATTTTATAACGAGGCTAGTTTTCAAACAATAGTTATTGTCGTAAAACAAGTGCAGGAAACACAACAATAATTGAATAGGTATTTATGCGTTATTTAGTACATAGTCGGGTTTTTATATACAATAAAAATATTTTTACTTTATAAAGAAAATATATATAATTTTTTCATTATAAAGTAATTTAATAGGTATAAGTATTTAAAGCTGGTGTATAATTGTAAGCGTAAAAGATTAATATATAAAAATAAAATAGTTTTAAAGTAACTATTTAGTGAAAGGATCAGAGCTATGAAGTATAAAACTTTAATGGGACTAAGTGCATTTGCATTAACATCATTTATTTTTAGCACAGGAGCTTCTGCGCAGACAACAGATGATACCACAAAAAAAATTATACAAGCCTCATCCAAAATAGGTGATGTGAAAAAAGCAACTTTCACATCGATGACGACTACAGAAGCAAATAAGCAGTTGAAGAAAGTAAAAACTTTGAGTTATTTACCAGTAGTGTCATCAAAAAAAGAATTAACAGAGGTATTAATCCAAAAAATGCTTCAATTCGATTCAAACATACAAATAGAATATAATGGAAAACTGACGATGGATGAAATTAAAGAAGCACTTCACGCAGCAAACCAAAATGACTATGTAAATGGGACACGTTCATACGGCCAATATGGATATAGTATGAAATCAGGTAAGTTCATTGTGACAGTGACGATGAGCTATAATCATACGAAAGCACAGGAAGAAGAGCTTACAACGGCTGTCAAAAAAATTGTAGCAGATATTATTAAGCCAAATATGACAGATGTAGAAAAAGTGAAAGCAGTTAATGATTATGTTGTAACACATACAGATTATTCAAAAACAGGAACTAAAACGTCACCACATTCTCCTTATACCATTATCAAAGAAGGAAAGGGTGTTTGCCAGGCATACGCATTATTAACGTATCGTCTTCTACAGGAAGCAGGCATTGAAAATCGCTATGTGACAGGCTACGCTACGGAATCTCATGCATGGAATCTCGTGAAATTAGATGGTCAATGGTATCACTTAGATACAACTTGGAACGATGTGAATTTCAGCAACTTGAAAACATCAGGTGAACCTTACTTCAAAGATTATGTGTATTATAAGTATTTTTTAATTTCAGATGCATCGATTAGTGCCAATCATACAATTGATGAAGGATATCCAGAAAGAGCTAAAACAGATTATATTCCAGGTATTGCTTTGTCAGAGCCTGCTGTATTAAATACATCTGAAAATCCAACAGGGTCAAAATATTTACTTGATGTACCAATTTATAAAGATGGCACTTGGTTTATTACAGACAAGAATAGACGCATTTTAGAATTAGCAAATGGGACACAGACATATATTACGGATAGTGCTGCATATGGAATGACTTATTTCAATGGAAAACTATATTACGTCAAGTCAAATCTATACTTATATTCTTATGATCTTTCAACAGGTGAGACAACCAACTTATCGAAAACATCTGTAAACAATATTCGAGTTATTAACGATGTCTTAACAGCCACCTATAAAGGAAAAGTCGTCTATACGGAAAAAAATGATGAAACAACCACGTATACACCTGTAGCTACAAAAGAATTAATAGCTAAAAAAATGTTGTTATTGTCTCAATACATGGATTTATTGTCTAATGATGAGAAAACTATCCCTATGACCGCTTACCATAAAGCTACAGATATTTACGATAAAGCAAATCCTTCTTCGAGCGAATTGTCAAAAGCGATAAAACTATTAGATCAGCAATTAACACTTAATACAACTAATGAGGTAGATACAACTGTATTAAAAACAGCCTATACACGTATTCAAGCTTATTTGAATGAAAGATCAAAGGGTTTAAGTGAAGATTTAAAAAAAGCATTGTCAAATGCAGAAGAGATTTTAGCGTCTAATCAAAATCTAAGTCAATACAAAGTTGAAACAGCATTAGAAGATTTATTAGATACTTACAATACGACAGAATACAAAGACAATTTAGAAAAATTGCAAGAGCTTCAACATGAGGTACACTTTTATTCAACTTTTATTGATCCAAAAGATATAGAAGCTTATGAAGCGTATAGTGATTTAGCGAATGATATTGAAAAATCACTTAAAATAAACACTGCATCTACAACAGGCAATCAGAAATTTATCGAACGTTTAGATACATTGAAGAAAAAGTACTTTGAAGATGCAAATACGAAAGCAGTGTTAAAATATTATTTGGATATGGCTAGGACATCAATGACATTAGTAGCAGATAAACGTTTCAATGATATTGTCGAAACAACTAAAGAAGCAGATGCTTTAGTTGCTAATGAATCTGCTACAGAGGATGAAATTGCAACAATGATTCACCGTCTGAAACGAGTTATTTTAAATGCAGAGTCTACTATTGATAAAACAGAATTATTTGAACTGATAGATCAAGCTGAGGCAAAAGGTAACTTAGAGGATTTGGTGGATCGTGCAGAACAAGTAGCTAATGACAAAAAAGCGGATAAAACAACAATTCAACAAATGATTGATGAGTTAAAAGCTGCCCTTGAAGAAGTCAACACAAGTATCCCACAGGAAGAACAAAAGAAACTAAATCAAAGTGTAGTAGAAATATATACATGTCATTACCCAGACTTTAAATTTTTAGTGCAAAAGTTGATGGACCAATTAAGTAAATATACAGAGACACAAAAACAACAATTGCCGGAAGAAACCTTAAATAAAGTGACTGAAGTTCAACAGCGTTATACAAAAATGACAAATTTTGAACAAACTCTTAAACCGAAGCAAGCTTGGACAGAAGCAACGAAGACAACGAAAAATGCTTTGAAACCATGGACAGTTTCTTTATCAGCATCGGTCGCTAATACAGTAGCAAATAAAAAAGCAATTAAAGTATATAACATGTTCGGTGAGGAGCTTGAAGTCAAAGTTACTTTAGACGGCAAAAAAGTAACGATTACACCACAGCAACAATATGAACCAGAAATGCTGTATACGTTATTGATTAGCAAAGAGTTAACGAGTCAAAGTGGCAAAAAGCTGAAAAATGATATTTATGTAAAATTTACATTTAATAATTAAAGTTTCAGATGCCAGACACTCAAATAATTCAGACGATAGTCTACAGATTAAGTCCTTAATCTCTTCGGAGGTTAAGAGCTTTTGAAGAATTTCAGTCTAGCATTGCGTATGGCTGTTTATACGTGCTTTACGATGGTTTTAACAAAGTGTCGGTGTGATCCTTCATTTTTTCATGTTTTACATAGAACAGATGGATAATTTTACAATATTAGAAGGCGGTAAATTAAATGAAGAAATTTAGAAAAGTATTAGCTTTATTAACAGCATTTATTCTAGTTATTAGCGTTATGAGCTCCTTAAATGCACATGCTAAAACATCAAGTTTTAAGCGAGCAGCAGATAAAAATCATCAAGAATATGAATATACAACGCTAAGTATTGTCGAACCTTATTATGCTAAAGAATTCAAGGCAGTTTCTTGGAAATTATTAGTTCAATCTGCTATTGCAGCTACATTTGAATCTCAAACTTCAAAAGGATATTATGATTCATGGGTGACAGGAGGGAATATGGAGGATTTAGCGTTAAAATTCCCCTTAAAAAAGAATGTAAAATGGAAAGCTGCAGGAGAACAACGTCGAATTGTTTCTACTAAAACAACTGTAAAAACAAAATACAAAACATTTAAAAATGCAGTGAAGGTTCAAATAGGAAAATCATCAGAAAAAAATTATCAATACTTCGTTCCTAATTATGGTATGGTTAAAGACGTTAAAAACGGGAAAACTATTGAACAATTAATAAGAGTAGGCAAACAAAGACATTTTGAATAGAGTTTAGGTTTCAGGGATTTTGCAAAATTCAGCGACCTGAAATAGCCTAATAATAGAAGATATATATGAAAAAGCCGAAATAAAGAAAATCCGAACACATGTGAAATTTTAAATAAAATTTCACATGATAGTTCGGATTTTTTATTAGCCAAAACTCCTTTGTCACAGGTTCTTTGAAGCTAGATTAAATTATTGCGTTTAAGGCTGTCTTCCTTAAATCCTTTAGATGATTGACCTTGTATTAATTCAAAGTCACAACAATTCCATTCGTACCAATATCTGCCTTGTTGTTTGCTTCATCTACTATTTGATAATCGTTGGATGATAATGTTATACCATTTGCTAAGTCAGTTATTGTTAATTCCTTATTAATGGTTAGTGTTACTTCATTGCTTGAATAAGCTGTTTTGGATATGGAGGCAACTGTGCCTGTTGCTTCTATACCGCCAATGTTTACTTTGTAAGTTGTATCATTATTGACCTTTACGGATTCGTTGAATGTTAATACAATCGTTGTTGAACCAGGGGTTGCAGGATTCGTTGAATCGGCTGCAGTTGCCTGTGTAATATTTGAGATTTTTGCAGATATTAAAGTTGGTTTTACATTTTCATTGAATAATTTAATGGTTGAGAAATCATCCATCGTATTGCCATTTTGCGCTTTGATGCCTTTTATTTTTACAGTACGGTTTCCGGAATAGTTGTTTGAACCAGGTACTAGTTTTACGGTAGCCACACCGTTTGCATTTAGAGTGACAGAGTCAATGATTGCACCTGCTACGAAGTAGTTGTTTTTGTCTACAATAGTAGAATTATCAAATGCTATTTCTGTCCCAAAGTCAACCGTAAATGTATCATTGTCAATTACTTTTACTTGGTCGTCTGTCAATGAAGGCTTTGAGTTATCTTTGTCTTCATCGCGAGTAAATGTGAAGGCAGATTTTTTTGCAGCATTTTTGTTATTGGCTACGTCAGCAAAGATATTTTCAACTAAGTCTAGTGTATAAGTCGTACCTTTTTCTAATGCTTTATCTTCAAACTTCACTTTTGATAATGGAATTGTATATTGAGTTGAAGAACCTGATACTGGTGTTAAATCTGAAGCTGCAAATTTAATATTACCAGTAGTTGTGACATAGTTTTTAACAGCTATTGCTGGTAAAGTGATGGTTCCAGAAGCAATGAGTGATGTTTCTTCACTTGTTGTAAGGACTAACACTTGTTTGTCATTCTGATCCATAGAAACAGTTGAAGTTACAGTTGGTTTAACCGTGTCAGCAACAAAATTAAGAACTTGACTGAATGCTTTTCCTACTTCACCGGATAGGTCTGAGTATGATTGATCAGGTATTGTCATCGTAACTAAACCAGATACAGCAGAATTTAGTTCTACAATGTATTTTGTTTTATCATTTTTGTCTTTAGTTACAGATTTGATAGAAGAATTAGCTCCAGATAAAGTTAAATCTGTTTTATCAAACTCTTGAACTTCTTCAGAGAATTGAATCTCAAATTTTTTGGCATTAATAGGAGTTACACTAGTTACTTCAGGGGCTACACCGTCTTTTTCGCCTTTTTGGATAGAAACAGAGAAAGGCGTTTCTAGTATATTAGCACCGAAATCTGTTAAACCAGTGAATGATACTACCACGTCTTTTCCAGTTGAAACAGTAGAAGGTAACACAACTTTAATAGAAGATCCTTCAACGGTTATGTTCTCGCTAGGTACTTGAATAGATGTACCATCTGCATATTTTAAAACGACGAAACCTTTATCGTTAATAGGTTCAGAGAAGTTAAAGGCAAAGGTAGTAGCATTTTCTTTTGTAAAGTTTACATAAGTCGGTGCAACTTTATCCTCGGCTTTAATAATCTGAGAATCTGCAGTGAATTTTTCGTTTGTAGTTGTTTTAACTTGATCTGTAACTTCTACCACGTAAGAACCAGAGAAAGTGGATCCTGATTCAGCAGTGATGATTAATGATTTTTTATCTTCTGATAGCTCAGCGGTTAAACCTGTTGAAGCTACAGAACCTACTTTTGTAATATTAATATTTTTTAATGTATTTTCTTCACCGATAATAGTTGAAGCATCTACAGAACGATTAAAGGTGATTTTGATTTGTTTGGCGTTTAAAGATTCAACGGATTTTACTTTTGGATCAACAACTTGTCCATTTTCAAATGCTTTTTCAACCCCATTATCTAAATATGTATCATTAGCTAGAGTTGCATTGAAATAGTATTTATCATCAAAAAATGCTAGTCCAACATTCAGTACGCCATCTTTATAAAATTGATCTTTATAAAGCCCCGTTTCAACAACTTTTTTCCCTTTTACATAATATGCATTTTCATAAGTCCCTGTCTCAACTTTTTTAACCCCATTGACATAGTATGCTCCAGCATAAGTCCCTGTTTCTACTTTTTTAACCCCATTGACATAGTATGCATCAGCGTAAGTCCCTGTTTTTACTTTTTTAACGCCATTGACATAGTATGCTCCAGCGTAAGTCCCAGTTGTGACTTTGTAAACACCTTTTACATAGTACGACCCTTTATATGTGCCAGTTTTCTTAACCCCAGTCTTGTAATATTTTTTCTTGTAGATACCTGTGAATGCTTTACCATTTTTATACAAAATTCCATTGTAAGACTTGTATCCTTTAATGATTTGGTTAGTCTGAGCATCTACGAGAATCCCTTTTTCAGTGATTGTGTAAGTTGTTTTTGCAAAAGCATTTTCTCCTGAACCAATTACTGAAGAAGTTAGAACGGATGCGCCCACTATCAAAGCAGTAGCAGTTTTGGTAATTTTATCATGTGACATAGATAATCTCCTCTCTTTATAAGATGTGATTAATCCTGCTTTAACTAGCAGTAGGCCCCAATCTCCTGTATTAAAAATATAAGAAGATAGAGGGGATGAACTGCCCAAAAAGCCTGATTGGTTTAACTGATCATCAATAGGAAATCCGAAATGTCTTGTTGTAACGTTGTTATTAATAAATCCTATATGTCTGACAATCCCTACAGATTGAAGTTTTACTTTATTAATCACATCTGTTCTAATTATCTACTATAGATACTTAATTTTCCACATATTTATGATAAATGATTTAAAAATTAAGATTTAGCGTCAGGTACTAAAGCAGTGAATTGTATAAGTCGTTATAGAACGAACCCGTCCTTTCAATAATTTAACTTTCCATACCCAAACCAAGAAAAACTGAGTAAATACTCCCGCGATTAGCGATAGATTACTAGGTTTTATGAAGTAAATCATTCTCTTATAGGTACCAAGAACTGAAGTAAATCAAAATTATACAATCAAAGGAAAAAAAGTAATATAAAAAAGTTTTACACTATTCTAATATAGAAATAGAGGGGGTTGAAAGTAATGAAAAAATACTCAAAAATTATTGCAATAATTGCTTTCATAACTGCAGTAATTTCAGGTATTGGATTATCGCATCAAAATACTGCAAAAGCTGACACTGAATATAATCCCAATCAAACCTATAAAACGCACTTTAAAAAAGGTAACGAGGAAAACGAAACGATTGTTACAACTTCTAACAACCAACAAATTAAGCTCATCTTTAAAAAAGGCAAAATATATTCAACTAAATATATTATTGAGAATTCTTGGGACTATTCTTTAGTTAAAAATATATCGATCAAATTAGAAAAAAATAAGACCCTACAGATAAAAAATGGTAAATTTTATTCCAAGGGTAAATTGTATACTGGGAATATTCAAACGAAGAAGACTCTAGTTAAACCAATATCAGGAAAGGCTTATTTTTATATGAAAGGCAAAATCCATAAAGGTAAACTTCAAAGTGGGACTTTCTATATGTTGGATAGAGGCTCTATTTGGCCTGGCTAATTTAAACAAGGTACTTACAGGAAAATAAAAATAACTAAATCAGGTGACTAGACGTGCAAATACGTTTTAACAAGGGTCAATTTACCCTAAATCGTTATGTACAAACAAATAGCGAAATAAATAAAACACTAAAAAAATTATCATCAGGATATCGCATTAATGATGCAGCAGACGATGCAGCAGGACTTAGCATTAGTGAAAAGATGCGTGCACAGATTAATGGATTAAACCAAGCATCTGAAAATATTCAAGATGGGATTTCACTGATTAATGTAGCAGATGGTGGACTAGGACAGATTCAAAGCCCCAATTTAGTACGGATGCGTGAACTAATTATTCAGGCAGCAAATGATACAAATACAATAGAAGATCGTCAAAAAATTCAACAAGAGATAGATCAGATTAAACAGGGGATTAATGACATTGCCGAAAGTAGTGAATTTAATACGATACCAGTTTTAACACCAACCGATTTAAAGCCTGTTCCAAATGCGACTCCAAAATTTGACATAATTTTTTTGATAGATGATTCTGGCAGTATGGGACAAAGTATAAAAATGGTGAAAGCTGGTTTATCAACATTTTCTGAAAAAATGAAAACATGGGGAGATGTTGCCTTTGGAAGTACGAGTGTAGCGACACCTTTCACAAATGGTACAAGGGATTTAAATTTAACATCAGATATAAAAGTTTTAGAAAATCATTTAGAAAATGTTCATCAAGCTACAGGAGGAACAACACAAACAGAGAAGATTTTGAGTAATTTATTAGATAGTACATCAGCATTAGGTGGACGACCAGATGCATAAAAAGTATATGTAATTGTTACAGACACTAATACAGAAGATACAGCATCAGATTTAAATAATACGGACTTAAAAAGTAAAGTAGATGCGCAAAATGCTCAAGTATATACTATTGGAGTAGGGGGATATAGAAACGAAAATTACTTTCAAAATGCATATGGTGAGTATTCAACAGAGGTCTTTGTCGCAAATTCAGCAAGTGAAATTTCTGAGCATCTAACACCCAATTTAGCAGATGAAATTGCAAATAACTCCGGAAATTCTCAACGATTACAAAAGGATTTAGTGATCCAAACAGGAGCAAACTCCGGACAAACAATCACGATTCCACTCTTTGATAACCGTTCAGAAGCAATTGGGATTAATTCTATTAATGTTGTGGATTCTTATGATAATACAATGGAAGCGCTAAATCGTGTAGACATTGCAACAGGTATTATTTCTGAACGCCGTGGTATATATGGAGCTTTGTATAATCGTTTAGAACATGCGGATAACAATGTTCAAAATGCGGCTGAATTATTGACTAAAGCAGAGTCTTCGTTACGAGATGCAGATATTGCAAAAGAGGTAACAAAATTAAATAAAGACCAAATTCTTCTTCAATCTTCACAATCTATGATGGCACAGATTAATCAGATGAGCCAAGGAGTTTTACAATTATTAAAATAATCAATTAGTAAGCTAAAAAGGGGGTGGGACAAAACCCACCTCTGAAATGAAAAAGCTGTAGAAAATTTTACTCGTAGTAAAATTTTCTCTGGCTTTAATTATTTTTTAACTTTACAATATTTAGAAAAATCATTCCTGAAATTGAACGAGAAAGTGAAGAACAGTTATCACTAGGAGAACTCGCTCAAATAGTTCAAAAAGTAGAAGATATCGTTACTGATTATGACCAAAAAATTGAACCTTCATCAGATGGTACGGAAAGAAAAATGTTAAGGAATGAGCGAAAATATCCAAAGCAGTTGAATGATTATTGAAGAAAGTGGAATTTGAGATATTTCAAATTCCACTTTCTTATGATTTGAAGATAGTTATGTCCCAGTCCCTTTGTTTATGATTAATTTTGTGAAATTGAATATCCATTTATTAATCCTCTAGATAAGGGGAATTATCCACTCCCGATGCCCATTAATCCGCTCGATTAGGAGAAATACTCGATTCAAAACAAATTGTA
>NZ_QWUA01000004.1 GCF_003576525.1 Rummeliibacillus sp. POC4
ATTATTTAAAAGGACTTTTTCTCGTATATCGAACAAATTTAAAGTCAACTTGTAAGTAAAATTTTGCTCTAATAACGGTTAAAACCAAATGTCATGATTCGTTCATTGTAGTTTTGTGAGAACCTCTATATAATGTAGGTATTGATTGTAAATAAGGAGAGAATTACAATGCCATTAAGTATTTTCGGGTTTCGTGCTATGTGGAGCCCAGCATTAATAGGTGTGCTGGTGTTCTTTACGGTATTATATTTTTTAATCACGACTAAATGGAGAAATGACTTTAAATATAGTGAACCACTTAAAAAGGGAGAAGCTATATCATTTGTTTTTGCAATGATTATGCTATACGTCATTATAGGATCCCCTATTGATTTAATGTCACATATTATGTTCACAATGCATATGGTTCAAATGGCTTTTTTATTATTGTTTATTCCGATTTTCTTTATTATTGGCATTCCCAATTGGTTATGGAAGGTAGTTATTAACTTACCATATGTGAAGCCAGTATTTCATTTTATGACGAAGCCAATTTTTGCAGTTTTCTTTTTTGTGTTTATGTTTTCGGTTTATCATTTACCGGTTGTCTTAGATTACATTAAGTTAGATGAAACCGCACATGGTATTTATACATTCGTTCTATTTGTGTCTGCTTTGTTCATGTATTGGCCATTGTTAAATACAGTAGAAGGCGAACCAGCTATGAAAGATATAAATAAGTTCTTTTATATTATTGCGAATGCGATACTTATTACACCTTCTTGTGCACTAATTATCTTTTCGCCTACTGCCTTTTATGCAACATATACAGATGGAGAAACGTGGATGAAAGCGATGGCCCTTTGCGTTCCAAGTAACACATTGCAAGGATTGACTCTATCAGGTCCAGAATTATTTACGAACATGACGCCACTTGAAGATCAACAACTTGGTGGTGTAATAATGAAAATTATTCAAGAAATAATTTTTGCGGTTATTTTAGGACGAGTATTCATGGTGTGGTATAAAAATGATCAAAAGAATGCTGATAAAATGACTGAAGAAGCATTAAAAGAAAGACAAAGATTATCTCAAAATCAATTTCATTGATTGAACAAAATTACAGTGTTAGGAGTAAAATTATGAGTGTACCTATTTTACCTACAATAAGTACTTCCTTTATAGTTCTAAGCGCGATACTTATCGCGATTGGTTGGATACTTATTAAACAAAGAAAAAAAGAAGCACATAAAAAGACAATGATTGCTGCTGCTGTGTCAGCTTTACTTTTCTTTATCATCTATCTTTCAAGAACAGTATTTATCGGAAATACAGCTTTTGGTGGCCCTGATCATTTGAAAATATACTATACAATTTTCTTGGTATTTCATATAATGTTAGCCACTTCAGGTGCAGTGTTCGGGATTGTTACTTTAATAGCAGGCTTTACAAATAAACTAGAGCGTCATCGTAAAATAGCGCCAATTACTAGTATAATTTGGTTCTTTGTAGCGATTACCGGCGTAGCTGTTTACTTATTACTTTACGTTTTTTATAGTGGTGGACCAACAACTTCTGTTATTAAAGCAATTTTGAATAATCATTAATGAGAAAAAACTAATTCCACATAAATGGAATTAGTTTTTTCTTTTAAATGCAGTCCAACTTTTCCTGAATTGCCCAATAACAACGATTAGAATCGCAACAAATGGGCCTATGAAAAATCCAATAATGCCGAACATTTCAAATCCCACGTACATGCAAATGAGTGTAGTAAGAGGTGGAAGTCCTAGATGATTACTCGTAACTTTAGTTTCTAAAATTTGCCGCAGAACAATAACAACGATAGCTAATATAAATAGAATTGTTCCTTCAAAGTTTTGTCCGCTCATCCAACTGATGATTGCCCAAGGAATTAGGACCATCATCGCTCCTAAAATAGGTAGCAAATCTACAAACCAAATAACTATAGCCATTGGTAATGCATATCGGGGTGTAATCCATAATAAAGTACATAATGTAACAGAAAAAATAATAACACTCACGATTAATTGTGCTTTAAGAAATTCCAGGGTTCCTTTTTTAAAATGTTGGAGGAACACCGTTACAGAAGGGTTCTTTTCTATATGTAACCATCGACTTAAAGATTTCGTGATTTTGGGAATTTCCAACATAGCATAATATAAAGCCAAGAAATAAATGAACATTTTAAAAATAGCTGAGGGAAACTTTTGAAATAAATTGAGTAAATAATTAGCTTGAAAATATGTCGTTGCAATTTTTTGCAGGCTGTTCAACATATCTTCAATCCATTGTTGGATAGAAATAATTATAGGACGTGGTAAATCATGTGTAATATTAGCTAACTTTGCTTGGAAATAAATCCATCTTTCATTAATTGTTTCTAAAAGATGTGGTATCCAATGTGAAAAATCACTAAACTTATGCAGTACGATTAAGTATAGTAAATAGCAGAAGAAAAGTACAACTATACTAAAGATTGAGAAAAAGACTGGTACAATAAAGCGACGTGTTTTGTTCCACTTTTTTTCATACCTAATAATTAGTGGATTAAAACAAAGTGCAGTAAGAAAGGCTATAAGTATTGGTTTTGCATAAAAAAGAGAAAATACTAAACAGATTATAAAAATAAGCCAACGCCAAGATTTTGAAAAAATACGATGTAAACTCATCCTAATCACCCATATATATTTGACAATGATAGTATGAGGAGATTTCTGAAAATCATGCTAATTGAAATATTTTTTCAGCATTCGCCCAAATAGTGGATGCATAATTAGAGAAGAAATAAAAAAGCTATACAAAGTTTCTGTAAACTTTGTATAGCTAAAAAGATAAGTGCATGAATCCTATTTATTGAATTGATCTAGTTCTTTTGAGATGGAGTCTAAAATGTTTTGGCAATTTTTCACGAGTTGAGCAGGATAGATTTCATCTTCTCCATATTCAACGCCATGTGGGTAATAATGTTTACCAAGAACAGGTTTTAAAAGTGTAATATTAGCATCATTTGATCCATTATCGCCATCTTTTGTATAACCAAATACTCTTAAGTAGTAAGTACCTTCAGCTACGTCGAATCTTCTATCCCATGTAATACGTTCGTAATCCCATCCAGTAGCACGAATTAAGCCATTATTGCCCATTAGTTCATCAAGTAAAGTAATGTGCGCAACTTTGTTTTCAAGTCCAGTATTTTCAAAATACATTCTAATTTTCCTCCTTCGACACTTTCGTACAAATACGTTCCATTTTATAATAGAGCAAAATGGGACCGGTTGCAATGACAACATTGTGAATCCGTTTATGTAATTGGTATAATAACATTATTAAAAAATAGGAGAGAGATTGATGTGAAAGTCTTATTGAGGGTTTTAATTATATTAGCGGGAATATTGATTGCTTTCTTCTATATAAATCAACCAGTTAAAGAAAATGCACCACTGAAAGCACCTAATTCTAATGGGAAAGTAATTCCTCAGAAAGTTGCTCCTGATTTAAATAATTCGGTAGTAGAAAGACCAAATAAAGGATTATCTACTTTAGTCGGTCTTTCAACCAAAAAACTGAAAAAAACATTGGGAACTCCTGATCGAAAAAGTCCATCTGCTTATGACTTTGATTGGTGGGTATATCAAAAATCGCCAAGTAATTATTTACTTATTGGGGTTGAAAATAATAAGGTAAAACAAGTATATATTACAGGTTCTGAAGCGGATGCATCTCCTTTTAAAATAGGTCAGGGGATTGATGAATTATATCGAAATACCATTACAGATACGGAAGTTAGTGTAAAAATCAAACAAAATATTTATACCTTTATATTGAACGAAGCGGATTTACAGTCACGTATTTTAATCATGTATGATGGTTTATATGCACAATTGTATTTTGATGCGATTGATAAAACGTTAGAAGCTGTTCGGTATATTGATGGTGAAACTCTTGTTAAACAACACCCATATGATATGACTTATGTGGGAGATTTGATCACCCCATCAGTTCCTTCTTCGTATAAGCAAGTAGAAATTGATCAAGAAAACCGTAAACAATTATTTGAGTTAACCAATGTTTATCGAGTTCAAAAAGGTCTACCAGAGTTGACTTCTGCGGAAGATTTAAATGAGCTGGCTATGGCGCATAGTGAGAAACTTGCAGTCAATAATCTTTCAAAAGAAGAACAGGCAAGTGATGCGTTTAAAGATCGACTAAAAATTGCGGAGATTCAATTTGATTCTGCTGGAGAAAATGTAACAGAGGATTATTTAGATGCGCCAGAAGCTATAAATGGACTCTTAAATTCCGAGAAACATCGAGACACCCTATTGAATAAGCATTTCAATCAAATCGGTACAGGTGCCTTTGGTAAACATTTTACACAAGTTTTTATCAAACGTAGTGAATCAGATAGTCATTAATCATCATCTGGAAATACAAATGTACCGGATTCTAGATTAAAAATATTCCGTATATGCAGCTTGAGTTGGTGTTGTTGAGCCATTTCAGCTGCTTTTTTTTGTATTAAAGGATGGACATTATTCAATAATGATAAAAACTTGGAATAAGGTATTGCTCTAATAAGTTCAACATCATCTTCATAATTAGGATCTCCAGTCATTACACCTGGAACGTCCTTATAATACTCTATTGTTGCATTAGGCAAAGTGGCCCCTAAAACAGCGGCGGTTAAATCACTACCACCTCTACCAAGAGTGGCAATGTATCCTTCTTCTGTAATACCTTGAAATCCAGGAATAACCAAACAATCATGATGTTCTAGGGCGGATAAGAGTGTTTCCTTGTGAATATCAATAATTTCAGCATCTCCGAAATTATTGGTAGTTATTATTCCTAGTGGAGCTCCATAAAGCAATAGATTATCTATTCCATCTTGCTTTAGTTCTGATGAAAGTACTGCAGCAGAAATTAGCTCTCCGCATGCAGCAACTAAATCCTTTGCCTTTGGAGAAGTACTTAATGCATCTGTTATATCCAATAAAGTATCAGTTGCGTAAGCATCGCCATCTCTACCCATTGCAGAGACAACAACAACTGTTTTTCCATGTTCTCTTAGAGCTCTTTTAATATGGAGAAGGCAATGCTTACGAGAAGCTTTAGATTGCATAGCAATTCCGCCAAATTTTTGAATAATCATTTTGTGACTCCTATCTCCTCGTGACATATTCTGTATATTCTTCATACGATATAAGTGGTGGAGGGGTTATAGTAATGTATTCATTCTCAACTAAAAGGTGCAGGAGGAACATCGTTGATATTGGCAGAATTATTAAAAGAATGGCCGTGTGAATTAGAATGTGGTTCAATACGTTCTGAAATTAAAGGAATAACAGATAGAGCTAGTGATGTTAAACCGGGAGATCTATTTGTTGCACGCAAAGGGAAAAAATATGATGGATGGGATTTTAAAGATTTAGCTATACAAAATGGTGCTGCAGCTATCGTACATAATAGATACGAAGCAAAAGTCAACCTACAAATTCCAGTTGTCTGGGTGCCAAATTGTTCAACTTTTTTATCATATGCGAGTAAAAAGATATATGGAGCTTTTGATGAAAAGTTGACAATTGTAGCTGTGACAGGTACTAACGGTAAAACAACAGTAACACATTTAATCGGGCAATTACTTCAATCATTGAATGTGAAAGTAGCTGTAATAGGAACAGTTGGCCTGTTTATAAATGGGAAGAAGCAAAATATTATGCTAGAACCTTTAACAACACCTTTAGCTACAGAATTGTATAGGATTTTTGCTTATTGTGTTAGTCAAGGGGTAACACATGTCGTGATGGAAGCTTCATCACTTGCATTATCTGAACATCGTCTTGATGATTGTAATATTAATATTGGCGTATATTTAAATGTTAGTAGGGATCATTACGAAGAACATGGTGGAGAAAAATATTATTTGGCGGCGAAAAAGAGGTTATGCTTATTCTCTGAACAAATTATTGTAAATATTGATGATCCTTTCTGTAAACAATTACTTTTGGAATATCCTAATGTAAAAAGCTTTGGAAAAAATAATTTAGCTGATTGCAGTATTATTCACGGACAGAATTGTGAAAAGGGTACAAAGTTGTTAATCCAAAATAATGATATACCAACTGATATTATTACTCCTTTTCAAGGTGAATATTTGCAATATAATATACTAGCAGCTATTGCAGCGATTACGGAATTAGGATTTTCTTTACAAGAAATAGCACAACATACTAGTAAATTGACTCTGCCAACAGGAAGAATGCAGGAAATACCTAATCCATTAGGTATTCGAATTTTTATAGATTATGCTCATACGCCAAGTGCATTAGAAGCATTATTAAAAGCATTAAGACCACAAACGTTAAATCGATTAGTGGTAGTTTTTGGGTGTGGGGGAGACCGAGACCAAGGAAAAAGATTTGATATGGGGGTAGTAGCGGATCAGTATGCTGATATGATTTGGCTTACTGATGATAACCCAAGAAGTGAATCAGCCAGTGCAATTATAAATGCTATTGCAAAAGGGATTCATACTAAGCCCTTTAGGATAGAGCATAATCGTAAAAATGCTATTCAGCAAGCTATTTACGATTGTAATCAAGGAGATGTAGTAGTTATAGCTGGTAAAGGACATGAAGAGGGGCAAATAATTGCAGGCGAAATACTTCCTTTTTCGGATGAAAAAGTAGTTGAAGAAATTATATCAAATATGAATAGTGAAAATAACTAATTCTTTCAATCCTCTAATCATACAAAAAAGCCATAAATCTGTTATGATATGAGTAGATTGGGGGAAATACCGATGATGATGACTTCTGAATGGGTTATGATTCTGGAAGAAGTGCAAGACCTTAATACAATGATCCGTTCCTCCGAACAATTTGCGAATCTTCAAAAGGCGCATTTAGCGGTATATTCTGATGAAGAACTTGTTCGTAAAATTAATGATTTTCAACGGATGAAGGATCAGTATGAAGATGTCCAACGTTTTGGAAAGTATCACCCAGACTATCAAACAATTATGAAATCAGTTCGCGCAAAAAAACGTGAATTAGATGTTAATGATAAAATTTCTGCTCTTAGACTAGCAGAAAATGATTACCAAGATTTGTTGGATGAAATCGGACTTTTAATCGGCAAAACTGTTTCTGACTCGATTAAAGTGCCAGTAAGTAATCCATTTTTCCAATCTGAATCCTCTTGTAGTAGTGGTGGATGTGGTTCAGGTGGTAGCTGTTCATGCTCAGCATAAGTTAAAAGAATAAGCTAAAAGAGGTTTCTACATTAGTTAGTAGAAACCTCTTTTTAATAGACTTTAATCTATTAAATTGATTATACATTAACCACTTTAACAGCTAAATCTGGTCGGTCTGTAACAATCCCTCTTGCACCAAGATTGATTAACTTTTTCATAGACAATAAATCATTTATGGTCCAAAAATGGACTGGAATATTTAAGTCACTTAAAAATTGGATAAAACTTTGATTGTTTAAAGCAAATACACCATACTTTTCTGGTATTTGGAAAACATCTACTTTTGGGTGATACAAATGACCAAATTGACTCGTAAATGAGGTATAAGCTTTTCTTATTTCAGCTTGTCCCGCACCTAGTGCTACCTTATTTTGAGCATATAGATTAAAACGATCAATTTGTTCATCGTAAAAGCTTGTTACAACAACACGATTCGTAGCATCTAGTTCTTCGATTAAACGCCATAGTTTAGAAGGCATTAGACCACCTTCATATGTATCGGGCGCATCTTTCATATCAATATTAACAAACATATCTGGGAACTCAGTTAGTAAATCACGTAATGTGACAATAGATTCAAATTCATCACGATATGAGAGATACCCATCTAAATCGACAAAATTATATCCAAAGTTAAACTTCTGTAATTCTTCTAAAGTTAAGTCAGCCACGCGTCCAGTTCCATCACAAGTACGATCAACATAATCATCATGAAAAACAACAATTTCTTCATCTTTTGTTAGACGAATATCAATTTCAAATCCGTCTACACCTAATTCAGCAGCTTTTCGAAATGCAGCCATAGTATGTTCTGGTGCTAATTGTGAACCACCACGATGAGCTAAAATTACAGGATGTTCATAGCTTAGCGCAATTTTACTTTCTCGTTTTTGTGGTTTGGAAAGGGCTTTTGATCCTGCCCAAGCTGCAGCACTCGCAGCAGCAATTGCGATTGCCACTTTCGTTTTCTTTCCCATATTAGTCCTCCTCTGAATGCAGACTTATGCTCTTATTATAACGGATAACAATGTATCCTGTCAGCTAAACTTGGTTGCGCCTAATTTCACTGCTGTGTTATTCTTTAAAATAAGAAAAGAGGGAATCCATATGAAAGATCGACAAGGCTTAATCGTATATGTACATCATTTAAAACAGGCAAAATCATTACGCCGTTATGGCCATGTACATTATATTTCAAGAAGACTTAAATACGTCGTTTTATATTGCAATCAAGAAGATGTTGAAAGTACAATAGCTAAATTGACTCGTCTCCCTTACGTTCGAGAAGTCTTACCGTCTTATCGTCCATTTGTTAAGACCGTGTTTGAAAATGCTAAACCAGATAAAGCAAAAGAATATGATTATAAAACAGGTCTCTAAAGGATTAACACTCCCCGTCGATATAAAAAAAGATAGTTAATTATATCTAGTGGAAATGTGAAATCACTATATAAATGAGTAATTAGTGCAGTGATGGGATATAGTGATAAAGGCGTAATATTCCAATTAAGTATTGATAATATAGCTCTTTTTCAACATAAACTGAGGAATGTTTGACATCTAATGTGATGAGTAATTGATCAAGTTCTTTTACTGTCTCCTCAAATAGTTCTAATCGTTTAGAAGGCTTTTCTGTTGAATAAGGAATCCCTTCTCGACAAATATAGATTGGCGAAAATTTACTTTCTCCAACTGGGTTTAATGCAACGGCTATTGATGCTACTTTTTTATCACCAATAGTAGATGTAAAAACAAATGTATGATGAATACGATGCTTATTTGTTTTCATAAGCTCGCATAATTCATATACATCACCATAACCCTCTCCTAGTTCTATAAATTGTTGAATCATTTATCATACACGTCCTTTCTTTACACATAGTATCACGATTTGGGGGATTAGCACATGAAATTTGCAGCCTGTTTATTTTCGATCCTGTTATTTATAAATGGTATTATGTTGACTTTTCAATACCACGTCTATTCGGATCAATTATCAGAACAAGATAAGGCATTTCATTACGATCAAGACATAGATGTTGTATATCGAAAAGGAAAACTAATTGTTAATCATCATCTTAATTCTTTACCAGAAGACAGTATGAGATTTATATGGCCTACCAAAAGTATTAAAAAGTCTTGCTCTAAAAATGACAAAAATAACTGTAATCGGTTAAATAAAACCATTACTGGTTTGCAAAAAGGGAAAAAGGAAGAACAGACATTATCTTATATTATTCCTATCTCAAAAACAGGGATTAAATCTGGACAAATTCTGCGAGATATTTTCTTAAAGATAGAAAATGGGACACCAGTTCATACAACAATACATATTACAGATCAAACACATTCAAATGGACAATGGATCACGGGGTTACCAGAAGTGGCTAGCAAAAAATTGTCTTTAGTTCAATATGCAATGTTTAGTGGAAATGGTCCTGTAACTTCTTTATATTGGCGAAAAAGTAAAATGAAAAAAGTATTTACGAACGATCAAATGACACTTTATGGGAAAAATGATATTCCAAGTGATTTAACTAAATCATTGAATGGTTTAGAATTAGAAAAATTTGAACATGTAGACATTATTGAAACTGAGAAAAAGAGACACTCTGCAGGAAGAATTTTATTTACTTCTGAAATCAATGAAAAAACATTAGAACAAAAAGTGATTATATCTCAGATTAATCAAAAATATAAATTTAATACAAGTCCATCATGGGCTCCAGCAATTGTTGCATCTTTCTTAACAAACCGTACTTTGGGCTCTACTAAAGCACAAAAAATGACAAATGTGTTAAAGGATTATATGAATCAAAACCAAACGACAGAATGGAAAAAAGGATTAGAAGAGATGGAAGGTAAAGAAGTAACGACAACAAGATTGGATAACCTTTTATCTAAAACTCTACATTTAAAAACTTCATTCTTTAATATGAATGCAACGAATGGTAATAATATAGCACCATTGTTATTTGAAGATAAACGTCCGGTTTATATAAATGAATTGCAACAAAATAACGTGCAAGTTATATTTAAAGATGGACGTATTTTATATTCTATTAAGCCAATCCTAAAAAAATTAGGATATGCTTCAAAAGTTGGCACACATGGCTTCTATATTACAAGTAATAGTCGTTCCTTTAGATTCCCTATGGATGAGCCATTTTATGTTTACAACAATCATCGATATGATATTATCTCTCAACCAATTGAAAAGTATGGAAATGAATATTATATAGAAGAAGCATGGCTAGTACGATTATTCCTAGTAAACGTTGAAAAGTCAGATAAACGTATAGATATAAAAACAAGTGACCACGAATAATAGAATACGCAAATATTAGAAACATAAAGGTTTGATAAACAATGAGAGTAATTGCTGGTGAACGAAAAGGTATGCCATTAAAAGCTGTAAGTGGTATGACGACACGACCTACTACAGATAAAGTGAAGGAATCCTTATTTAATATACTTGGCCCTTTTTTCGAGGGTGGAGTAGCACTGGATTTATTTGCTGGAAGTGGTGGTCTAGGGATCGAAGCTTTAAGTAGAGGTATGGAAAAGGCTATTTTCATCGAAAAAGATGGTCGGGCATTCCATAACTTAAAAGAAAATATTTCAAAATGTCGTTATGAAGAATGTACGGAAGTTTACCGTAACGATGCAACACGTGCTTTAAAATTATTGATTAAAAGAGAAGTACAAGCAGATTTAATATTCTTAGATCCACCTTATAAAAAACATCAATATTATGAAATGGTTGAAGACATTGTTTCAAACGGAGTAATTTCAAAAGAAGGTACCATTGTTTGTGAACATGATACTGAAACTGACTTGCCAGATGCTTTTATAAATTTCCACAAGTTTCGTGAAGAAAAATATGGTGGTACCATTATTTCATTCTATCGTTTAGACGAGGAAGAAGGAGATTGTGTTGAATAAAATCGCTGTAGTACCAGGTAGTTTTGATCCAATAACGAATGGACATTTGGATATTATTAAACGAGCTGCTGATATTTTTGATACTGTATATGTTGCTGTGATGAATAATTCAAGTAAAAAGCCACTGTTTGATGTCAATGAACGAATTGATCTGATTGAAAAGGTTACGGATACTTTGCCAAATGTTAAAGTTGAATCTTCTTCAGGATTATTGATTAATTATGCAAAATCCAAAAATGCAAATGCTGTTGTACGTGGTTTAAGAGCAGTATCGGATTTTGAATATGAAATGCAAATAACCTCTATGAATCGATTTTTAGATGAACATATTGAAACTTTCTTTATCATGACTAAAAACAAGTATTCTTTTTTAAGTTCTAGTATTGTAAAAGAAGTTTCACAATATGGCGGAGATATACATGGTTTAGTACCTGAAATAGTGGAAAAAGCCTTAAAAGAAAAATTCAAACAAAAATAATCTCAATATATAAAAAGGTTACCTTGTAAATTTTACTTGGTAACCTTTTTATGTATTAGAATGATAGAAAAATAAGCCAATATAAGAAAGGAATCAAAAGTGTTTGAAAAATCCTTGTATATACATATGGAACCATCGAAATATTAGCCTCTTTTGCTAGGACCGCTACTTGTAGATGAATACTTAATCCTTGCATCGTTAAGATAGTGATGACAATCAATTCTAGCCATTGTGAATGTGCAAATAAATCTTGAGCATTGTCAAGTCCTGACGTCATTTCAAGAACAGTATATAAAGTTAACATGATCCAATCGGGTAATTGATGTACAAATCGTAATAATGTCTCAGTTAATACATAACTAATTGTAGTAAAGAAAATAACTGTAGCAGCTACTAAAAGTACTGTTGGTAAGCTATTTTTAATACTTTCAATAAGTGGTGATGCTGATTCAGTAGAAGTTTTTTTAGTAGAGATAGATCTTACATTTATTTTTCTAAATTTGAGTATGAATACGATGAGCATGACTATATTAACAGCATGGATAATAGCAAGCATATACCATCCACTAATAGGACTTTTTAATATTTCCACACCCACAAAACCAACAACAAATAGTGGACTTGGTGCATGGCATATAGCTAGTAGTAAAGGTGCTTCTTTTTTGGTGATTTGTTGTTGTTTTAACAAGAAACTAATGGTAGCAGCTCCAGTTGGAAACCCTCCAAGTGCACTAAGAAAATAAATTTGTAAGTAAAATTTCCATTTTGAATGCTGAGGAATACTAGATATATTCGTTAATCGTAAAAGCCACTGGGTTAATATGAGATAAGGAAGTAAATATGGAAATAAATGATCGATAAAAAGTTCCATCCCTGTATCGGCACCTTGATGGGCTAGTCCAGGTTGTAATAGTAATAGTAGTATAAAGAGCCAGCACAGGAATATATTGCTGTAATGTAATACGATGTACATCATCCATTCTAATTATTTTTTCGCTTTAGAACCGAAGTAATCTCCAAAGGGAGTATTATTTGTATGTAAAAGCTAGGTGGGAGTTTTACTTTAAGAAAAAGCAAACTAGTGATAAACTTATTGAACAGTTGTAATAGAACAGTATTTTATATGTTGTTGGCAGTTGTTATTTGGAGGTGAAACAATGAAGTTAAAAAAGTTTTTTACGCTAATTGTTGTTGTAGCAATCGTCATAATTGGCTTTGTTTACCCATTGCATTATTATATTATGCAACCCGGCGATGCATATGATTTAGATAATTATGTAAAAGTAGAAAATGCTGATGAACCTGGTAAGGGAAAACTTAGTATGATGACGGTAGCAATGTCAGTTGCTACACCATTTACCTATGTGTTAGCGAATCTCAGTGATGAAAAGGAAATTTTAAAAGACAGTCAAGTTCGTAGTCCACATGAAAGTGATAAGGATTATAATAATCGGCAACTTAAACTAATGACTGATTCACAATTTAATGCTAAACTTGTTGCCTTTAAAAAGGCAGGTTTGGAATATAAGATTAACTATAATGGTGTTTATGTATACTATGTTGTAGAAAAAGGTGCAGCTGATAATATTTTAGAAACCGGTGACGAAGTTATTGGTATTGATGATATTAAAATTCATAAGCATAAAGAACTTGTAGATTATTTAGCTAGTAAGAAAAAAGGGGATCACGTGAAAGTAAAAATAAAACGTGATCACCAAACATTAGAGAAAAAAATAACATTAAAAAAAATACCAGGTGCTGACGGGAAGGTTGGATTAGGTATCACTTTTGCTGACAGTACATCTATTACTACAAATCCTGAAGTTAAGATTAATGCAGAAGATATAGGCGGCCCTTCCGCAGGATTAATGTTCACTTTAGAAATTATTGATCAATTGACGAAAGGCGATCTAACAAAAGGATACAATGTCGCTGGTACAGGTGAAATGTTTGAAACAGGTGATGTTGGCCGGATTGGTGGAATAGATAAAAAAGTAATTGCTGCAGATGATGCCGGGGTGGAAATTTTCTTTGCACCAGATGATACGTTGTCAAAAGAAATAAAGAAAAAAAATCCTGGGATACAATCAAATTACCAAGAAGCAGTAAAAAAAGCCAAAAAAATAGGTACGAAGATGAAAATCGTACCTGTAAAAAATGTAGATGATGCATTGGAATATTTAGAAAAACTTCCAGAAAAGAAATGATCAATATCGAATGGGTGGGATTTTATAATCCATACCCATTTTATTTTTTCCAAGAGCTAGCATATATAAATCTGTTGCATGAATATCTTGTAGTAGCATCGAATCACTTGAACTCGCTACACGACTAATAACAGGTAGAGTAAATAATTTTTTTCGTTCGGATAAATAATGTTGCCCGTTTTTGCTCATACCAAGTAAGCGAATATAGCTAGGTTTATTCGATGAGTGTAGCTGTTGCCATGTGAAATTTGTAAAAATATGTGTCAGCATTCTTTGAATTCTTGTCCATGTATATCGCTTCGATTTAACTTTATGCATAAAGCTATTGAAATCATTACACTCTTTTGCTGCTTGAATGATTGAAAATTCAATTCCTTCAGTGACTTCAGCATATAATGCAATCTGTTCTGGTGATAGTCGTAGGATAGAGAATCTCAAATATGGCCAAAAAAGTTCCCAACTAGCAAAATGTTTAAAATCCTCGTGCCATTCAGTTAATGTTTGGAGCGAAGATTTTGGTAAAAAAGAAGTGACGCTTTGTAGGGAATGCTTTTCTTGAATTTCTTGGCGTATACCTGTTGCACTGGCAATTGTTTTACCATTGTCTATTTTCTCATGGTAACCTGCTTGAATTCTTTGAATCGTAATTGGTTTAATGTTCGTATTGTATTTTTTTATATTTTCTACGTAATGGTAACCAAGGATATTATTAGGTTTTGTTAAATCGGCATATGTAAGCTCGGTGTCAGAGAGTAGCTGCTGATAGGCTGTATTTAGTGCTTGAGGGTAGCTTAAACCAGTTTTAACGAAACGCTTAATGTTTTCCTGCAATTTATCATTATGGGCCTCTAGAAGCTCGTACGTATTCAAAAACGGTGTGATATCTCCTTGCTCGCTTCCAAAAGATAAAAAGTCACATTGCAGTGCTTCTAATAATAGAACACCACCTTTAGCAAAATCGCTTGCTTGTGCAGTGGCGTAGATATAAGGCAGTTCAATTACTAAATCTGCACCATTTTCTAGTGCCATTTTTGTTCTTGTCCACTTATCCACGAATGCAGGTTCACCACGTTGTAAGAAATGACCACTCATAACTGCAATAATTACATCTGCATCTGTAAGTTCTCGTGATTGTTTGATATGATAGAGATGTCCGTTATGAAATGGATTGTATTCGACAATAATACCTGTTGCAATCAAATCTTCACCCCGTTTATACTTAGTAATATGATTATACGAGGACTTTTGTCTAGTGACAAGAAAATATCTTGACATCTATAAATTAGCATTATATAATCAACTTTGTTGTCTTGAGGTGATAAATGTATGAAATGGGCAATCCCACAATTATCTAAATATCGCCAAAACGGGATGCCAATTGACGAAATTGTTCAATTGGACGGACTTATGCGTCGTAATACGGACATTCGCCGTAGTACACCCGTTCATGTAAAAGGATTCTGCACATTTGGTGCGAGTCAACTGAACTGTCATTTTCATTTGACTGGCACACTTATACTTCCTTGTTCACGAACTTGGGAAGATGTCGAATTCACTTATGATATTGAATCAGATGAAGTTTTCAGCTGGTCCGATACAGTAGATCCTGATGAATATGATAATGTTCATCTTGTTGAAGGCGAAGTTATCGATGTTGACCCTGTTTTAGAAGAGCTAATATTATTAGAAATTCCAATACAAGTGTTCAAAGAAGGTGCTGAAAAGCCAGCTCCAAAAAATAACGCCGATTGGTCTTATTTAACAGAAGATGAGCTTTTAAGTCAAAAAGAAAAAGACGCAAAAAAAACGGATCCAAGACTGGCTGCTTTAGCTAAGTATTTTGATCAAACAGACGAATAACCGATCTGTAAGGAGGTGCCATCAATGGCTGTACCATTTAGAAGAACTTCTAAAACTGCGAAACGTCAACGTCGCACACACTTTAAACTAGCTGTACCAGGTATGGTTGCTTGCCCTAACTGTGGTGAACTTAAATTGGCTCACCATGTATGTAAAGCATGTGGACAATACAAAGGTAAAGAAGTTGTGAGCAAATAATTCAGTATTTGTTCTAAAAAAGACTACTAGAGAGACCATGGCTCTCAAGTAGTCTTTTTTTATATATTAGCTTATTTAATTTTTTAAAGTGCTAGAAATCTTTACTTTATATTAAAGCATCCATTTATGATAAAATAATTGATAATTCTAAAAATTAAACAAAGGGGATTTAGAAATGGCATATTATTTTTCAGAGCAAGATGGTATTTTAACATTTACGATTAATCGTCCAGAAAAACGTAATGCGATTAATGATGAAGTGATGGAAGGTTTTAAAGAGGTTATTACGTATGTACATAATCACGAATCGGTCCGATTTCTAGTAATTACTGGTGAAGGTGATAAAGCTTTTTGTTCTGGAGGGGATTTAGCCGAATTTCATAATCTTCATACAGAGGAACAAGCTTTTGGTATGTTAAGTAAAATGGCGAAAATCTTATATGAAATTGCAACATTACCAGTACCTACAATCGCACTAGTAAATGGGACAGCAGTTGGTGGAGGCTGTGAAATCGCAACTGCTTGTGATTTTCGATTGGTCAAAAAGGAAGCTAAATGTGGTTTTATACAAGGAACACTAGGGATTACATCTGGATGGGGAGGAGGAACTTATCTATTTGAAAGAGGATTACGTCATGATAGAGCGCTAAAAATGTTAGTAGATGCAAAGGTATATCCAGCAAACTTACTTTATGAGATTGGCTTTGCAATGCGTGTATTTGAAACTGATAAAGAACAGGCTTTAGATGAATTTATAGCAGATATGCGAAAAGTTCATCCAAATGTTCACAAGGCATATAAGGAAATGGAGCTACGTAAATGGAGAGAACGACATCTATTTGATCGTGTGATGGATGAAGTTAAAACGTGTGCAAAGTTATGGGAAAGTGAAGAGCATCATAATGCAGTAAAACAGTTTCTATCAAAGGCAAAATAACTTCTAAACTTAAAAAACTCGCATATAGTAGTAAAAAATGCGAGGTGATATGAGTGGAAATAAAAAAACGAAAAGACCAATGGCTTCAACAAGATGATGACCGTCTAGCACAAATTGTGCTACAGGCCGTTAGTGAAGGGCGCTCGCAATTAGCTGGTTTTCAAGAGGCAGCAGAGGCATTAGGTAGGACAAAGCAAGCTTGTGGATTTAGATGGAATAAAACATTACGCAAAATACATGAAAAAGAATTGGAAAATGCAAAATCTCAACCAAAGCAAATGATGAGAACGCATTTAAAGCAAGCGCTAACAAGTTTTGATCAATTATCTGAAGCTTACTATGAGTTGAAGGATGAATATGATCAACTTCAACATAATTATTCGGAACTAATTCAATGGCTTGAAACAGGTACTCAATTTTTAAAAAAGGAAACATCTGAATAGATGTTTCTTTTTTGATTTTCAAGCAATCACTTGTTGCCTAAAAGATCTCAACGTCTTTTTATTATAGATTTGATTGTTGTTATCTTGCGTTTTTAAGTTGTTGTTGTTTTTTATAATATAGTTTTTTTATGATAACTCGAATGTTCTCACGATTTTTAAATAGAATAATAGTAAGCAACATTATTTCTATCAAATCAGAAATGGGGGCAAATAATGATGAATATAAAATCAACTATGGCAGGGATTGTATTTCACATTGACGTGAAAATAGGGGAAGAAGTAAAAGAAGGACAAACAGTTGTTATTTTAGAGTCTATGAAAATGGAAATACCTATTGAATCGAATGTAAATGGGGTTGTTAGTGAAATCCTTGTCCAAGAAGGTGATTTTGTTAATGAAAACGATTCATTAGTAGTAATTTCTTAATCAGGATTATGAGGGAGATGCGAAATGACAAAAGAGACATTAAAAAATTCACGATTAGAAAAGACATTAGAATCAATTTTTGCAGGTGGCGCCCAAAAGTATCATGAAAAACTAGCTGAAACCAATAAGCTATTCGTTCGTGATAGGCTAGAGTTATTATTTGATAATGGAAAATACGAAGAAGATGGTCGTTTTGCGAATTGTGAGGAAGAAGGGTTACCTGCTGATGGCGTAGTGACAGCTGTTGGCAAAATAGGTGGACAAACTGTATGCGTTTTGGCGAATGATTCAACTGTTAAGGCGGGATCGTGGGGAACTCATACAGTCGAAAAAATTATTCGTATTCAAGAAACAGCTGAAAAAAGTCTAGTTCCTTTGCTATATCTAGTAGATTCAGCAGGTGCAAGAATTACAGACCAATTAGCTATGTTTCCTGGACGCAGGGGTGCTGGAAGGATTTTTCACAATCAAGTTCGCTTATCGGGAGTAATTCCGCAAATCTGTTTGCTATTTGGACCATCAGCTGCTGGAGGAGCATACATTCCTGCATTTTGTGATGTAGTTATTATGGTAGAAGGTAATGCGTCTATGTATTTAGGATCACCAAGGATGGCAGAAAAAGTAATTGGTGAAAAAGTTACTTTGGAAGAAATGGGTGGAGCAATGATGCATTGCTCTATAAGTGGTTGTGGGGATATACTAGTCAAAACTGAGGAAGAAGCAATTCGGGAAGCAAGAAGATATTTAACGTATTTTCCACAGAATTGCAGCGAGAAACCAACAAATGGTATTCCTGTACAGCCGATAGAAGGAAGAAGGTTGGGGGATATTATACCTCAAAATCAAAATGCACCGTTTGATATGTATGAAGCAATAGGACAACTAATCGATCAAGGTAGTTTTTTTGAAATAAAAAAATTATTTGCGCAAGAAATTATTACAGGTTTAGCAAGAATAAATGGAAAAGCAGTGGGTATTATAGCCAATCAACCAAAAATAAAAGGCGGCGTACTCTTTATAGATTCAGCTGATAAAGCGGCTAAGTTTATCAATCTTTGTGATGCTTTTAATATCCCTCTTTTATTTTTAGCAGATGTACCAGGTTTTATGATTGGTACGAAAGTAGAGAAGAATGGGATAATTCGTCACGGTGCCAAAATGATAGCTGCAATGAGTAGTGCGACAGTTCCGAAGATATCTGTCATTGTACGAAAAGCGTATGGAGCAGGCTTATATGCGATGTGTGGACCGGCATTTGAGCCTGATGTTTGTATTGCGCTTCCTACTGCTCAGATAGCAGTAATGGGTCCAGAAGCTGCGGTAAATGCAGTATATGCAAATAAAATAGAACAAATTGAAGATGTAACTGAAAGACGGCAATTTATACAACAAAAGCAACAAGAATATCAACAAGAAATTGATATTTTTAAGCTAGCTTCTGAGTTAATAATTGATGATATTATTTCACCTGAAAATCTTCGGCAATCCATTAGTAACAGGTTTGAAAATTTAATCTCAAAACAAGTTATCTCACCATATCGAAAACATCCAGTATATCCTGTATAATACTATTAATGCTAAGATCCGCCTATATTAGGCGGATCTTTTATCGGAGTATTTTAGAAAAGACAGCTATTTTGAGCTGAATCGTTCCTATGTTAACTTGAAGAGAGTTAATATGAGGACAAAAGAAGGTGTGAAAATGCATTTTGTAATTGTTGGAGGAGGGGCTGTTGGCTTAGTAATGGCCAATTGTCTAGTCAAGCAAGGGCATAAAGTAGAACTGCTTGTCCATTCAAAACTACAAGAGGAAAAGATTCGAAATAATGGTGTGAGTTTTATAAATAATGAAGGTCTACAAAGTAATGTTACCTTTAAAGTAAGTACAAATCCTGATGATTTGGATGTTAAGGCGATTTGGATTATTGCAGTAAAGTACCATCATTTACATGAACTACAATCATTATTCGACAAGTTACCAGTAAATGCGGAGTTATTATTTATCCAAAATGGGATACGTCATATAGAAATTGCCAAATCACTAAAACAACATACTATCTATTTAGGAACGGTTGAGTTTGGAGCAGAAAAAGTTAATCAAAATACAGTCATTCATAGAGGAATTGGGGATTTAAAAATCGCTCAATTGAGGGGGAGAAAAAACGAATTTAAAAAGTTTGATAGTTTGGATGCAAATTTCTTTCCTGTTGTACTTTTGGATGATTACAGAAAAATGTTACTTCGAAAAGCATTATTAAATTGCTTTGTGAACACGCTTACCACTATACTAAAAGTAAAAAATGGAGAGCTTATTACCAATCCATATAGTGCAAAATTATTGCATCAATTATATCAAGAAGTAATTGAAGCCTTTCCAGAACAAAAATCTCAGCTATCTTACGAAGATGTGAAAGATGTATGTGAAAGTACTGCAACGAATACCTCTTCGATGCTTGCAGATTATTTGAATGGAAGAATAATGGAGATTGAAACCATTATAGGTGGCATCATTGAGTTAGCACAACAAAGAGGATATAACTTGCCTATGTTGTCAACTTGTTATTCTATATTGCTAGCAATGCAAGAAGGTGGTGGAAATAATTGATGGTTTTGCTATCAATTATTATGGACGTTTTAATATTATGTCCTTTTGTATTTTTGGGGATTAGTTATATAATTCTAAAAAAGTTTTCGAATAAGCGGAAAAATATATTTAGTAAAGCTGCTGATCTTACGACGTTTATTTTACTTTTTTCAATACAAGCTTCAGTAAAATTTATTTGGTCGTATGATATAGGTTTTATTGTTTTGATTATCGCTAGTATTATTGCTATCGTTTTCACTACGATAGAATGGAGGACAAGAAAAGAAATAGAACTAATGCCTCTATTCCGCAAAATATGGCGTTTTCTGTTTTTAGTTCTTACGTTTACATACATAGCAATATGGTTTGTAGGTTTGGTCTTAAAAATAATTGAATTAGCAACACGATGAGCGTATTTTTTAAATAAACTAATGGTAGATGTTATACTTCAATATAGTCAACTATCATAGAGGAGTTTACAAATATTATGAAATTGGAACAAATTGAGATTCCTGTAACGAATCATTTATTAGACGATTATCGACATGGAAAATCATCTATATTATCATTTTTTCATTATCCAAATGAAGAAAAGTCATTCTCAAAAAGATTAGAAGATTTACAAAAACATCCTATACGTCGTGAACAATTAGTGATGGTAATCAGAAAGTTTATGGAGCCATTAGAAATATCCGAAAAAGCAGAAAAACATCTTCAAGAATTAGAAGAGAATGCTGTCGTCGTAATAGGCGGACAACAATCCGGTTTATTGACAGGCCCATTATACTCTGTTCATAAAGCAATTTCTGTTATTTTGTTAGCACAACAACAGCGTGGGAAATTAGGGATTCCTGTTGTACCTGTTTTTTGGATTGCAGGTGAGGATCACGATATCGATGAGATCAATCATACATTTACTGCTGCTAATGGACGATTAGAAAAACATATTTACGGCGAACGTTCAAAGAGGAAAACAATGGCATCTACAACGATGCTTGATGTTGAAACAACGCGGAAATTTATCCATGAAACGTTTATGCAATATGGTGAAACAGCATACACAGGAGACCTGTTAGCTAAAATAGACGCTATATTATTAAAAAGTTCAACATATACGGATTTCTTTGTTCGATTGATGAACTGGTTATTTAAAGAAGAAGGATTATTATTTATCGATGCAGCATATTCAAGTTTACGTGAATATGAGTCACCTTATTTTGAAAAGATCATTCAAAATGCAGAAGAAATAGCAGATGTAGTAACTATTCGTGAAGCAGATTTAACAGAACTAGGATACGGAACACCTATTGGTGCGACAAAAGAAGCTGCAAATCTTTTCTATGTCAAAGATGGTGAACGTTTCTTATTAGAACGCCATGGTGGTAAATTTATCAATCATATGGCGAATGTCCAATTTACGACGAGTGAGATGTTAGAATTAGCTAAGGAGAATCCTACTTGTTTAAGTAATAACGTTGTTACCCGTCCATTAATGCAAGATATGGTATTTCCTGTACTAGCATTTGTAGGAGGCCCAGGCGAACTAGCTTATTGGTCAACTTTAAAGGATGCCTTCGAAACATTAGGCATGAAAGTGCCGGTTTTTGTCCCACGTATGAACATGACGATTGTAGATCGACAAGTTCAAAGCTTACTTGAAGAAGTCCAGATTACAGTGCCAGATGCTATTACTGGTAAAACAGGAACTCGTAGAATGTCATTTGAGGATAAGGTCTATGATGAGAAATCAAAACAAATGATAGTAAAAACAAAACAATTGTTGAGAACACAATATGACGTAATACAAGAGCATTTACGTAATACGAATATAAATCTAGAAAAATTAGTTGATAAAAATCTATCAATTCACGAATCACAATTAGATTTCTTAATGAGAAAAATTGAAAATGAAGTATTGCTACAAAATGATGTACAATTAAGGAAATACCGCACGATTGAAGATCGCTTATTACCGGGTGGTGGATTACAAGAAAGAACATTTAATCCATTCCAATTTATGAATGAGTATGGAGAAGAATTAGTTAAGGATATGCTGTCATTACAATTTAAGCTAAATGGTCAACATAATGTGATTTACTTATAGGAGTTTTTGACTAATTAAACATAGAATGATTTGCATTGAAATAAATTTTTGATGTTTTGATGATAAAAAAATATCTTATATCTAAAGGATATCTCATTGAGGTATCCTTTTTGCATGAGAAAAGTAATAGAAAAAGATAATAGTTTTGTTTTTATAAATTTTGCAAAGCAATAGATAGGAGAAAAATAAGAAAATTCCATTAAAAATGTAGAGTAAAAAAGGATTTCAAGGACAATTTACGTATTTTTAAAGTTTATCTTTGAATTATTTATGAATTAGTGGAGGAATGTGGGGGAATGTGGTAATCTATTTTCATATAGTGGGGTGAGTACCATGTTCATGGGGGAATATCAACATAACATCGATGCCAAAGGCCGCTTGATTATACCGGCAAAATTCCGAGATTATTTCCAAGAAGGTTTTGTCATTACACGTGGATTAGACCAATGTTTGTTTGGATATCCTATGGAGGAATGGCGAAAACTTGAGGAGAAATTGAAGAACTTACCTGTGACCAAAAAGGATGCACGTTCATTTACACGATTTTTCTTTTCAGGTGCAACCGAGGTAGAGTTTGATAAGCAAGGCCGCATTAATATTCCCATGAATTTGATATCATACGCCCATATAGAAAAAGAATGCGTCATTCTCGGAGTGTCCAATCGTATTGAAATTTGGGCACAGCAATCTTGGCAAGATTACTTTACAACATCTGAGGATTCTTTTAATGAGATTGCTGAGAATATGATTGACTTTGATATATAGCAACAAAGAGGAGGATTTCAGTTGTTCAATCATACGACCGTATTACTGAAAGAAACCGTTGATGGATTGAACATTCGTCCTGACGGTATATATGTAGACTGTACTTTAGGAGGCGCAGGACATAGTGAGTACCTTGTTAGACAGTTGTCTGATGAAGGTCGCCTCATCTGTTTTGATCAAGATTTATCTGCTATTGAAAATGCGAAAATTAGATTAGCCCCTTACATCAATCGTGTAACATTTGTCCATTCAAATTTCCGTTATTTAAAAGAAGAACTTGCAAATTTAGGATTATCCAAAGTAGATGGCGTTTTATATGATTTAGGAGTTTCATCTCCACAGCTAGATAATGCTGATAGAGGGTTTAGCTACCATCAAGATGCACCATTGGATATGAGGATGGATACAACAGCTGAACTAACAGCTTTTCATGTTGTTAATGAGTGGGATTACAATGATTTAGTGAGAATTTTTTACCGTTATGGTGAAGAAAAATTTTCTAAACAGATTGCTCGAAAAATAGAAGAAGCAAGAAATAAAGAACCAATTCGTACAACAGGTGAACTAGTAGAACTTATTAAAGAAGGAATACCTGCGGCAGCCAGACGTAAAGGTGGACATCCTGCGAAAAGAGTATTCCAAGCAATTCGAATTGCTGTTAATGATGAGTTAGGTGCAGCAGAAGAATCTTTGCAACAAGCACTAGAGGTCATTGGTGTAGGTGGTAGAGTGAGTGTTATTACTTTCCACTCTCTTGAAGATCGTTTGTGTAAGTCAATTTTTAAAGAAGCATCTTCTTTACCGGATCTTCCGCCTGGATTACCAGTAATACCAAAAGAACTAACACCATCTATAAAACTTGTAACAAGAAAACCAATATTACCATCAGATGAAGAACTTGAAGCGAATAATCGTGCGAGATCTGCAAAACTTCGCATTGCAGAAAGAATAAAAGACTAAGAGGAGTTGATAAATGTGGCACTACAAGAGCGAGAAGAACAGCATAATTATATATTGCAACCCATGGCTCCAGAAAAAACTGTCCAAAAGAATGTAACAAGGCCTATCAAAAGTAGAGTAACGAAGATAGAAAAGCTACTTATGATTGGTATGGTTGCAGTAATTACTGTAATTGCAGTCATGAATTTAAATGTGCAATCTTCTATTAATAGCACAACAGTTGAAATACAAAAGACTGAAAATAATATAGATGACATTAAAAAGCAAAACTCAGAGTTGTCAATGGAAGTAAGCGAACTTTCGACATATGATCGTATTTGGAAAAAAGCAAAAGCTATGGGCTTAAAACTTAACGAAAAAAACGTGAAAGTAGTGTCAGGACAATGAAAAAGAGTAAATTTCAATGGGGAGCCTCCACGATGCTAATCATCTATGGGCTCCTATTTTTTTTAATGTTTTTTAGAATTTTCTATATTCAAGTAACAGGACAGGCTGAGGGACAACAATTAGCAGCAAAAGCAGCAGCTAGATATGAAAAATCGAAAATCATTACAGCTAATCGAGGAAATATTTACGATAGACAGGGGCAAGTTATTGCAAAAGATGGGATAAGTTATCGTCTTGTAGCAGTTATTAACCCAAAAGCATCGGAAGGAACTAATAAGGTGCTACATGTGCAAAATCCAAAAATGACAGCAATGATTTTGTCCAAATATATCAATATGGATGAAAAAAGTATATATAAAATATTGACGAAAAAGTATATTGAAACAGAAAAAGGAAAAAGAGAACTTTCCCAAGTCGAATTTGGTTCAGCAGGGCGTAATATTAGTCATACTGTAATGGAGGAAATTTCAAAAGAGAAATTACCTGGTATTATTTTCGAAGAAGATAACAAAAGGTTTTATCCAAATGGCGTGTTTGCTTCTAATTTAATCGGTATCGCCAGAAAAGAAAATCAAGAAAACGCGCAAGCGCAAACTGTAGGGAAAATGGGACTGGAAGCTATTTATAACAAAGAGCTTTCCGGAGTGAATGGTCATGTTCAATATAAAAGTGACTTGTTTGGCTATCTATTGCCAAATAGCGAAAAAATGGTACAACCGGCGCAGAATGGTAAGAATGTATACTTAACAATTGATAAAACAATACAAAATTTCCTTGAAGATTCTATGAGTAAAGTATATGAACAATATAAACCGGAATCGATGGTTGCAGTTGTTGCCAATCCTAAAACGGGCGAAATATTGGCGGTGTCACAACGACCAACATTTAACCCACAAACAGGTGAAGGTTTAAATAGTAGTTGGATTAATGAAATGACTGAAACTACGTTAGAACCAGGTTCAACGATGAAAACATTTACACTTTCGACTGCAATTCAAGAGGGAAAATGGAATCCAAATGAAGTCTATCAATCTGGTCAATACAAAGTGTATGATCGTATAATTCGAGATGCTAACCAAGTAGGTTGGGGAACAATTACGTATTTAGAAGGAATTCAACGTTCTTCAAATGTAGGAATGGCAAATCTATTGAAAAAAATAGGGGATAAAACTTTTATTAGTTACTTAAAGAAATTTGGCTTTGGTCAAAAAACAGGTATTGATTTACCAAACGAAGCAACTGGGAAGATTTTAGATGAATATCCTATTAACCGCGTTACAACAACCTATGGCCAAGGATCTACAGTTACGCCAATTCAGTTAATTCAAGCACTTACAGCTGTCGCAAATGACGGAAAAATGATGCAGCCTTATGTTATTAAAAAAATTGTAGACCCTAACACAGGCGATATTGTGAAAGAACATAACCCAATTGTTAAAGGAAAACCAATTTCTGCAGATACTGCTAAACAAGTGAGAGAAACATTAGCAACAACAGTTACTTCTGAAAAAGGGACCGCACAAAATTTTGCAAGTAAGGAGTACGAGGTAGCAGGAAAAACTGGTACAGCTCAAATTCCAAAACCAACAGGTGGTTATTATTGGGGGAAAAATAATTTCCTATATTCTTTCTTAGGAATGGCTCCTGTTAAAGATCCGAAGTTAATCATGTATGTCGCAATAGAAAAACCAAATTTAGGTGTAACAGAAGTTGGATCAGAACCTACTTCTAAAGTGTTTAATACAGTTATGGAAAGCAGCTTAAAGTATTTGAATATCAAGCCTTCCAAAACGAGTACTACTAAATCTATTGTAATGGATGACTTAGTCGGAAGAGAATCTTCTGAAGTTATAACAGATTTAGAGTCTAAGAATATCCAAACAGTATTAATTGGATCAGAAGGTAAAGTCACAAATCAATACCCAAATAAAGGCCAAAAAGTTTTATACAATAGTCATGCTTTCATCAAAACATCTGGCAATATAAAAATACCAGATTTCACTGGATGGTCATTGCGGGATATTATAACGTACCAAACCCTCTCAGGGATGAAGATTAGTATCCAAGGGGACGGTTTTGTACAAAAGCAAAATATTAAAGCTGGTACAATTTATGAAGGAAATCAAAAAGTTATATTAAAAATGGTCAAACCACAAGAACAGTATAAATAGTTCGAAAAGAAGCATAGCTACCCTTTGAAAATCATACTTTGAATGTAAAAAGGTGTGATTTGTCCAACTATGTGGGTTACTAAAAAAGTAAGTGTTAGATTGAAAATTGTCATGATGATATTCATTTGCTTAGGGTTATTGCTTATTGGAAAATTAGTTATTGTTCAATTTATTCAACATGAATTTTTAACAAAAAAGGCGGAAGAAAATTGGGACCGTGAAGTGCCTATGAAAAGCTTGCGAGGGAATATTGTGGATCGAAGTGGCAAGCTTTTAGTAGGCAATAAACTCGCGCCAACGCTTTACTTTATGCCAGCACAAAATAAAGAACCAGATAAAGTTGCAGCACAACTCGCACCTATCTTACAAATGGACGAAAAAGAATTAGCAGAAAAGCTAAACAAAAGGGTGACCATTGTAAAGATTACACCCCAAGGGAAAAATATTTCTTATGAATTAGCAGAAAAAATCCAGCAATTACAAATTCCTGGCCTTTACACTGGGTTGGATTATATTCGAGACTATCCATATGGAGTCTTACTCTCAAGATTATTAGGATTTACTGGTAGTGACATGCAAGGCTTAGCAGGGTTAGAATATCAGTATAACGATTTGTTGTTAGGAAAAGAATCTGCTATTCGTTTATTTACTGATGCAAAAGGTGCAAATTTACCTCATGTTGAAGATGGCTGGAAGGAAGGGCAAGATGGTGCTACGTTAGAACTAACCATTGATGTCGATGTTCAGAAGGTTATTGAAAGAGAATTGTCTCAAGCGATGGAAAAGTATGATGCAGATCAAGCGATAGGAATTGCTATGGATCCTAATACTGGAGAGATTCTTGGATTAGCTTCTTATCCTACATATAATCCTGCAGAGTATCAAAAAGTAGATTCTAAGATTTATAATCGTAATTTACCAGTATGGATGACGTATGAGCCGGGGTCTACCTTTAAAATTATTACACTAAGTGCTGCATTAGAAGAAGATGTAGTGGATTTGAAAAAAGATTCTTTTTATGATCAAGGCTATACCTTAGTTGAAGGTGCTAGACTTAGATGTTGGAAAAGGGAAGGTCATGGACAAGAGACATTTATGGAAGTAGTCGAAAACTCATGTAATCCTGGTTTTATTGAATTGGGAAGACGGGTAGGACCTACTAAACTTCAACAGTATATTCGTGATTTTGGATTTGGTCAGGTGACAGGTTCTAATATGGCTGGCGAATCAACAGGTATTCTATTTGCACCTAAAAATTATGGACCTGTAGAACATGCAACTACGTCATTTGGTCAAGGTATCTCTGTCACGCCAATTCAACAAGTTCAGGCTGTATCTGCAGCTGTTAATGGTGGAAAACTAATGACACCGTATATTGTTAAAAAAATTCTTAATGGTGATAATGGTCAAGTTTTAAAAACATATGAACCTACTGAAAAACGGCAAGTCATAAAATCTGAGACATCCGCAAAAGTTCGTGAAGCATTAGAATCGGTAGTTGCAAATGGATCAGGTAGAGGGGCTTATCGTGATCATTTAAGAATTGGTGGTAAAACAGGTACAGCTCAAAAGGCTGAAGATGGACGCTACAAGAGCGGAGAATACATTGTATCTTTTATTGGATTTGCACCAGCAGATGACCCTAAAGTAGTGGTATATGTAGCAATTGATAATCCAAAAAATGGCCCGCAATTTGGTGGTGTTATAGCCGCACCAATTGTTGGTCAAATAATTGAAGATATTCATCCAATTGTGGGAATTACTGATCGTAAAGAACAAATTGAGAAACAGTATCGTTGGGGAGATATCGAAAAAGTCCGAGTTCCCAACTTGGTTGGTAAAACGAAAAAAGAGATATCTGGAATGTTATATCCATTCCGATTAGAGTGGCATGGAGAAGGCGATAAAATAGCATCTCAACTTCCAAAAGCAGACGCACAAATCGTTAAAGATGGGACTATTCACGTTTATTTAGAAAAAGAGTAATCTTAGTCTTTAAAAATGAATCTGAAACTACTATGATAGTACATGTACTAAAGAAGGATAGAAGGAGAATTTTTTCATGTCAATCGCAACAATGCTAATTATTTTAGCAATTTCATTTATTATTTCGGTCATATTAGGGCCGATTATCATTCCATTATTAAGACGCTTTAAATTTGGTCAAAGTATTCGTGAAGAAGGTCCAAAATCACATATGAAAAAGGCAGGTACCCCTACAATGGGTGGTGTCATTTTCTTATTATCAATTATTGCCACTACCGTTATTATAAGTCTAGTAAAAGGTGCTTTTACATCTCAAACCATTATTTTAGTGCTCGTACTTATTGGTTTTGGAGTTGTTGGCTTTTTAGATGATGGACTTAAAATCATCTTCAAACGTAATTTAGGATTAACTTCTTTACAAAAACTAATTGCACAAATTGTTATTTCAATTGCGGCCTATTTTTTATTGAAAATGGGGACGTTTCATAATACAGTTCAAATACCATTTACTGATTTTGCAATACATTTAGGCTTAACCTATGTACTATTCTTAGTATTCTGGTTAGTAGGCTTCTCTAATGCAGTCAATTTAACAGATGGATTAGATGGTTTAGTCTCAGGTACTGCTTCTATTGCTTTTGCAGCTTATGGTGTTTTAGCACTTTTAAATGATCAATTAGATGCAGCCATATTCGCATTTTCAGTTGTAGGTGCCCTACTAGGTTTCTTAATCTTTAATGCAAACCCTGCAAAAGTATTTATGGGGGATACTGGTTCACTAGCATTAGGTGGAGCTTTAGCCATGTTATCAATCTTAGTTGGTCAAGAACTTTTATTATTATTAATTGGAATAATTTTTGTACTTGAAACTTTATCTGTTATGATGCAAGTAACAAGTTTCAAATTAACAGGTAAAAGAATTTTTAAAATGAGTCCACTACATCACCATTTCGAGCTTTCAGGTTGGTCTGAATGGCGAATTGTCCTAACGTTCTGGTTAACAGCATTAGTGGCAGCATTGATTGCAGTGGTTCCGGAGGTATTATAATGAAAAACTTAACCATAATGGAACACAAAAAAGTATTAGTACTAGGTTTAGCTAAAAGTGGTGTAGCTGCTGCAGAGTTACTTCATAAAATGGGCGCTTTTGTCACAGTAAATGATGCAAAACCTTTTGAAGAAAACAAAGATGCTCAGCAGCTTCTACAACAAGGAATTACCGTTATTTGTGGTCGCCATCCAGAAGATTTGTTAGATGAAGGGTTTGAACTAGTCATCAAAAACCCTGGTATTCCTTATACAAACATTATTGTTCAAGACGCAGTAAAAAGAGGAATCCCTGTATGGACAGAAGTGGAGTTAGCTTATTTAATTAGCGAAGCACCAATGATTGGTATTACAGGTTCAAATGGGAAGACAACGACAACAACTTTGTTATATCATATTTTAAACCAAGGTGGTTTGAATCCTTTAATCGCTGGTAATATCGGTACAGTAGCGTGTACTGTAACAGAAAAAGCTACTACCGATAATATAATTGTGACTGAGCTATCATCATTCCAACTTATGGGTACTGAAACATTTAAACCGAAGATTGCTATATGGACAAATTTGTTTGAAGCACATATTGACTATCACGGTTCTATGGAAGCGTATGGTAATGCAAAATTCAACATTACGAAAAACCAAGATGCATCTGATTATTTAATTTATAATGCAGACCAAGAAATTGTCTCTTCTTACGCTAAAAAGTCTAAAGCACATCTAATTCCATTTTCATCAACTCGTGTTATTGAAGATGGAATTAGTGCAGATGATGACATGATTTATTGGTTAGGTAAACCATTTATGAAACGGGATATTATAGCATTACCTGGAAAACACAATTTAGAAAACGTACTTGCCGCTGTAGCAGCTGCTATTATTGTGAATTGTCCTAAGGATAAAATGGAACATGTTTTAAATTCATTTACTGGAGTTAAACACCGTACGCAATTTATCCGTGAATGGCAAGGACGCAAAATTTACAACGATTCTAAAGCAACTAATACATTAGCTACTAAGAGTGCACTTGCCGCATTTAAACAACCTATCGTATTACTAGCAGGTGGTTTAGATCGTGGACATTCGTTTGAAGAGTTAAGACCATTTATGGCGAATGTGCATGCGATTGTAGTATCTGGACAAACTGCAGATCGTTTCGCAGAATTTGCGTCTTCATGTGGCGTTAAAACAATTGTTCATGCAAAAAATATTCAAGAAGCTGTACCGAAAGCTGCTGAATTATCTGAACCTGGGGATGTTATTTTACTATCACCAGCATGTGCAAGTTGGGACCAATATCCTAATTTCGAAACAAGAGGAGATTTATTTATCGAAGCAGCTATGTTATTGAAATAGTTGCCACTAAAAAGTATAGGAAGGATGCCTTGCCTGATACAACGTGAAAGACTCTCGTTAATGATTGCAACCTTATTTTTGACTGTCATTGGCATAGTTTTTGTGTATTCTGCTGGTTCTTACTGGGGAAAAGTTCACTATGGACAAACAGCACCTTTTTTAGTTAAACAGCTAGTCTTTCTTGGAGTGGCATTATTAGTTTTCTCTTTTTGCGGTCGGTATAACGGCCTGCAATCGGAAAAGACTTGGACACTTCTATATTGGCTATCTATACTTTTGCTTGTCGCAGTCTTAGTGCCAGGAATTGGTGTTGTCCGAAATGGATCACAAAGTTGGATTGCAGTTGGCCCACTTAGTTTACAGCCATCTGAACTTACCAAAATTGCTACAATTGTAAAGCTTAGTTTTGTTTTGGCAAACCAAAAATCTACTGGTCCTAAGATTCATTGGCGGCATTTTTTATATTTGTTTATACCGGTAGGTCTTATAATGTTGCAACCAGATTTTGGTTCAGCGTTTATCCTAATCGTTTCAGTTTTTTTACTTTTTTTTATAGCAGGTTACCCAATTCGTTTTTATGTTTTTCTTATCATTGCAGGTATTTTAGGATTAGTAGGGTTAATCCTTTCTGCGCCATATCGTCTTAAACGAATAGAGGCTTTTGTAGATCCGTGGTCTGATCCTCTCGGAAGTGGATTTCAAGCAATTCAGTCCTTACTTGCAATCGGCCCAGCTGGATTGTATGGTTTTGGTTTCGGAAATAGCCGTCAAAAGTATTTGTATTTGCCAGAACCACAGAATGATTTTATATTTTCTATTATTGCAGAGGAAATGGGCTTTATCGGAGCTGTGGCCATTATATTAGCTTTTGGTGTGTTGCTTTATGCTGGGTTTAAATTAGCTTTTAAATCTAGTCTCAAAGTTTCGTTATATTGTATTGCAACATTAATTGGTATGATAGGGTTTCAAGCTTTTTTAAATATTGGAGTTGTTTCTGGATTATTACCAGTAACAGGTGTTACATTACCATTTATTAGTTATGGAGGTACATCGCTAGTTGTTACATGGATTGCGATTGGAATAGTTTGGAATTTCTCTAGAGAAAGATAATTTTTAGAAAGGAGTGTTCAGTTTGGATAAAATTATTGATATAGAAGAACGAATTCCGACATTAAAAGAACGCCGTAAAAAAAGAACTAACCGTCGATTCACACTACTTATTGTTATTTTCGTCATTACCCTACTGACACTTCTGTATTTTCAATCACCATTAAGTCATATAAACAAAATTACAGTTGAAGGGAATAATTTAAAGAGTACTGATTATTACATAAAGCATAGCGGTCTCCGAACAAATGATTCACTATGGGAGTTTAATAGTGGTAGGGTTGAGAATCTACTAAAAGACCAGAAAGTAGTAAAACAAGTAACAGTTAAAAGAAAATGGATCAACAATGTTACAATTTCCGTAAAAGAGTATAAGCAAGTTGCTTTGTTGAAAGAAAATGACCAATATAATTTAGTATTAGATAATGGTACAATTTTAAATATGTCTAAAATTCCATCAAGTTTTAAAATGCCTATTTTAGTAGGATTTGAAGACGAAAAGACAAGGATCAAAATGATTCAACAATTAAGTAAATTGAATAATGAATTAATTGGCTTAATTTCTCAAGTAAATGCGATTCCTGATAAATCCAATCCCTATGCTATTCAAATGTTCATGAATGACGGTTTTGAAGTAAGGGCTTCAATACCTTCTCTCGCTTCAAAATTAAAATATTACCCATCAATCGTTTCTCAAGTTAAAAAAGGCGAAAAAGGCGTCATTGACTTAGAAGTGGGTACGTTCTATCGTTCTTATAAAACTGAATACGGTAAAACTAAAAATGAATAGAAATTGAATTATATTACATAACATGCATAAAAACTCTAAAATTATTCTAATTCTTCTATTAATAGGTTTTAAATAGACTTTAAATGTAGTAATCTTAGCTTAAAAGAAATAAAGATAGCAATTTTAAATCGTAATTCTTAGTTTGGCCCTAAATCAAGTCAAAATTTATAATTTTATTAGCATTTTGTACCATGAAAATAATAAAAAATGCATCAAAAGTTAAAAAAACAGTGTAAATGAAGGAATTTTAGGTAGTTGTCATGAATTTACTTAGACAAGTTCGTATTTTTACAATAGAATATTTATTAAGAGTTGTTGAAGGAGGTGCCACAGTTTGAGTCATTCAGAATTATATGTTTCATTAGATATAGGATCTTCATCTATAAAGGTTCTAATAGGGGAAGTCAATGATGAGACTGTGCATGTTATTGGAGTAGGCAATGTCAAGTCATCAGGGATTCGTAGAGGAAGTATTGTAGATATTGATGCTACTGTACAATCCATCAAGAAAGCTGTTGATCAAGCAGAAAGAATGGTTGGTTTGACGATTAATAAGGTGATTCTAGGAATCCCTGCTAATCAAGTACAATTACACCCCGTAAAAGGTGTAGTTGCTGTAAACAGTGAAAATCGAGAAATTACAGATGTAGATTTAGACCGTGTAATCGAATCTGCTGAGTTAATGTCTATACCACCTGATCGTGAGTTGGTGAATATAGTTCCAATACAGTATATAGTAGATGGATTAGATGGGATTAATGACCCGAGAGGTATGATTGGTATTCGTCTAGAGATGGATGGTACGATGGTTACAACATCAAAGACTGTATTGCATAATTTCTTAAGATGTGTTGAAAAAGCAGGTTTAGAAATCCAACAGATTTATTTACAACCATTAGCCGCAGGACAATTTGCGCTAAATGAAGATGATCGTAATCGCGGTACTGCCTATATTGATATAGGTGGTGGCTCTACTACTCTAGCAGTATTTAAAGATGGTCATTTTATACACACTGCAATGATACCTGTTGGTGGTGAACATATTACAAAAGATTTATCAATTGTTTTAAAAACGCCAACTGAGCAAGCTGAAAAGATAAAATTAGAATTTGGACATGCATATTATGATGATGCTTCTGATGATGAATTGTTTGAAGTTCCTGTAATAGGTGCAGATACAAAAGAGCAATTTAGTCAAAGATACATATCCGAAATTATTGGTGTAAGACTTGAAGAATTATTTGATTTAATCATTGATGAATTATATCGAATGGGTATTCAAGATCTTCCTGGGGGTGTGGTTTTGACTGGTGGTGTTGCAAAATTAGAAGGATTACCTCAATTAGCGCGCCATGTTCTACAAACAAGCGTTAAAATTTATGCACCGGATTATATTGGTGTAAGAGAACCTGAATATACTTCAGCTGTAAACTTAATACGTTATGCATATAAAGAATCACAATTTAATCGAGATGTTGTTAGTGATAATGATTCACTTGGTCCTGTAATGCATGAAGAACACCAAATAGAACAAACAAAAGGTACTTCAGTATTTGAAACACATGAGCAAAGAGACAGTGTACTCACAAAAGTTAAAGGATTTTTTAATAGATTCTTAGAATAATAATCATGGCGATTTATTCTACACATTATGAGCTGAATTAGGAGGAATAGAGATGTTAGAATTTGAAACAAGTGACGATCAACTTGCTGTTATAAAAGTCATCGGTGTTGGTGGTGGCGGTAATAATGCTGTAAACCGAATGATTGAACATGGGGTACAAGGTGTGGAATTTATCGCCGTTAATACTGATGCACAAGCGCTAAAATTATCAAACGCTGAAATAAAATTACAAATCGGTGCAAAGTCTACTCGTGGATTAGGTGCAGGTGCTAACCCTGAAGTGGGAAAAAAAGCTGCTGAAGAAAGTAAAGAACAAATCGAGGAAGCATTAAGTGGTGCAGATATGGTCTTTGTAACTGCTGGTATGGGGGGTGGTACAGGTACTGGTGCAGCACCTGTAATCGCTCAAATTGCCAAAGATCTTGGTGCATTAACTGTTGGCGTGGTTACTCGTCCATTCACATTTGAAGGGAAGAAACGTCAAAAACAAGCACTTTCAGGTACAGCTGCTATGAAAGAGGCAGTTGATACATTAATTGTTATTCCAAACGATAAATTATTAGAGATTGTTGACAAAAACACACCAATGCTTGAAGCATTCCGCGAAGCTGATAATGTACTACGACAAGGTGTACAAGGTATTTCAGATTTAATCGCAGTTCCTGGTCTTATCAACTTAGACTTTGCCGATGTTAAGACAATTATGTCTGACAAGGGCTCTGCCTTAATGGGTATTGGTATTGCTTCAGGTGAAACACGTGCTATAGAGGCTGCTAAAAAAGCTATTTCAAGTCCATTACTTGAAACATCTATTCATGGAGCAAAAGGTGTCCTTATGAATATGACAGGTGGTTCTAATTTAAGTTTATACGAAGTACAAGAAGCTGCTGATATTGTTTCTTCTGCTTCAGATGAAGACGTAAATATTATCTTCGGTGCTGTTATTAATGACAATTTAAAAGATGAAATTGTTGTCACTGTTATTGCAACTGAGTTTACAGAAGATGAAAATCAATTTGACACTCATAATAACTTAAATCGCAGTGGAATTGGTTCACTTCGTCAACAACAATCACCAGTTCAACAAGTGGCAGGACGTGAAGTTCGTTCAGAAGAAGTAGTTCAACAAACTCAAGAAATCCCACGCCAAACTACACAATATCAAACGAATACTCAAACTCAAGATGATACATTGGATATTCCAACATTCTTACGTAATCGCAATAAACGTCGTTAATCCAGATAAATACTATAGGTAGTGACAAAATAGCCTTAACTCACTTAAAAAGGGAAATTGCATTATGCAATTTCCCTTTGGTGTTTTATATTGAATATGTATGAAGAGGAATGCTTCTCTAATCGAATATGTTCTTAAGTTTAGAATTTTAAGCCCTGAAAATTTACTGATCGTAAAATTTTCAGGGCTTTTTATTTGAAGATAGTTTTGATTAATCTCTTTTTTGCTAAAAGATTACTTAGAAAATTGAATGATTATGTCGGAAAGTTTCTCCGATTTACATTCACCCTTTGACATTTTTTGTAGGCATATTATGATATCTTTTCTATGCGGGAGGTGGTGAATTGTATGGCGAAGTACTGATATTAATGAATGCAATTTTTAACTATGTCATTCTTTCTTTTGCAAACTCAATATGTTTTCTACAACAATCAAAAGGAAGGTTGCTTATCAGTGCTTTCCTTGCAGGAATTTGTATTGTTATTTTTGGACACCATTTTCTTATGTTAGTTGTTGTATTTATATTGATGATCACGGTTGCATTTGGTTGGCAAATTCGCAAATGGTGGAAAGGTGCCCTTATGTGCTTTGTAGCTGCATTGTTTGCAGGGGGATTATTTACTGCGTTCGAGCCATTATGGATCAATACTTCGGTGTTCACTTTGTTGTTAGTAAGTGGAATTGTTGCAACAGCAGGGCTCTATTTATTGAAAAGTCGATTGCTAGTAGCAAGAGGAGATACTTTGCAACAACGTTTAATGCAATTATGTGAATTGCAATTAGGAGAAATGACCATTACTTTGAAATGTTTTATAGATACAGGAAATACGACAGTTGAGCCACTATCAGGAAAACCTGTTCATTTTGTATGTTATAAAGCAATAGAACATTCCTTACCTGAAAACTTTAAAATGGCATTGTTTCAATGGAATGTAAATGAGCCATATGATTTGGAAATGTTTCCGGAATATTTTCGGAAAAAGGTGGCTGTTATTCCAATTACAACTGTTCAAGAGAAAAAAACGTATAGTTTAGCTTTTCGATATGATAAATGGCTTTTAAAAGAAGAGGAAGCCCGTCCTATATCACCAGGCTTTTTTATTATTACCATCCAAAATACCCCGTTTCCACAAGAAGCAGATGCCATATTACATTTTACTGCTTTATATCACATTTAATGATTGGAGGATTTAATAATATGATTCGTCGATTTTGGCGTTGGTTAATAGAGACTATTGCAAGCTTTAGAAGAACAGGTACCTTTTATATTGGGAGTCATGAATCTTTACCGACACCTTTAAAAAAAGAAGAAGAACAAGAGATGATTGCAGCTTTCAAAAATGGTGATATGCATGCTAGAGATATATTAATCGAGCATAATTTAAGGCTTGTTGTTTATATTGCGCGACGTTTTGATAATGCAAAAACGCCAATAGAAGACCTTATTAGTATTGGCTCGATTGGTTTAATAAAGGCAATAGAAACATTTAATGCCGATAAAAAAATCAAATTAGCTACTTACGCATCAAGATGTATCGAAAATGAAATTTTGATGCACTTGCGAAAAACAAGTCGTATGAAAGGCGAAGTGTCGCTTGATGAGCCATTAAATTCAGATGGAGATGGCAATGAGTTATTACTATCTGATATTTTAGGAACAGATGAACATCTTATTACCGACGACGTAGAAAAGAAGATGGAACGTCAACATATGTTCCATGCCATTCAAAAATTAGATGAAAGAGAACGTTATATTATGGAATGCCGTTTTGGATTAGCTGGTAAAGAAGAAATGACACAGAAAGAAGTGGCTGATCATCTAGGCATTTCACAATCTTATATTTCCCGTTTAGAAAAGAAAATAATTCAAGAATTGCGGAATCATTTAAATCAATTAACGTCATAACGGTTGAATTTGGAAAGAAAAAACACGCATATTATTATTCGATTCGGACAGACTGAACTTACTAACAGTGATAAAGCATCCGGAGGACAAAATATGCGAACAAAAGTTGAAATATGTGGTGTTGATACATCCACGTTACCTGTTTTGAAGCATGAAGAAATGCGACAATTATTTGTGGCATTGCAAAATGGACAAGAGGAAGTAAGAGAACAACTAGTGATGGGGAATTTACGGTTAGTATTAAGTATAGTCGGACGTTTTGCTTATAGAGGAGAACAGGCTGATGATTTGTTTCAAGTAGGCTGTATTGGTTTACTAAAATCAATAGACCATTTTGACTTATCACATAATGTTCGATTTTCGACCTATGCTGTTCCTATGATTATTGGTGAAATCAGAAGACATTTGAGAGATCACCATCCACTACGTGTTTCAAGATCTCTACGCGATATTGCATATAAAGCTATGCAAGCGAAAGAGCAATTTTTAACCGAGGAATTACGAGAACCAACGTTAACTGATTTAGCAAGAATGACAGGTTTACCTCAAGAGGATATATTATTTGCACTAGATGCAATACAAGAGCCAATGTCACTTCATGAGCCTATATATGCTGATGGTGGAGATCCTGTTTATATGATGGACCAATTAAAGGACCAAACAGTTTCTGAAGATCGCTGGTTAACGTATGTCGCTATTAAAGAACAAATACAAAAATTAGATAGAAGACAACAAAATATTCTTTCCAAACGATATTATTATGGCCATACTCAAACAGAAATTGCAAAAGATCTAGGTATTTCTCAAGCACAAATTTCAAGATTGGAAAAAAGTGCTTTAAAAACAATTCAAGAACAGGCTAGTGAAAAATAATATTCAATCGACTAACGAGAAGCATCAATCATAATCAAGATTGATGCTTCTTTTTCATATATATACATAATAAAATACGTTAGGAGGGATGCGAATTGCGCTTTTCAGATATTCAGCGTAAAGAGATAATTGCTGCTAGTAGTGGGCGCTTTCTAGGATATGTTGAAGATGCTGTCGTTCAAAAAGATACAGGATATGTTGAAGCCTTTGTGGTTGCAGAGCCAAAAAAATTTATGTCATTTTCAGGTGCTCAAAAGGATGCCTTAAAAATACCAATTGAAGATATAATTGTTGTTGGTAAAGATGTCATTTTAGTTAAGGGATTAGATTGAAAAATATGGTTATTCATTGATAAATTGTAGTATGCTTGATACAATAAAAAAACAAGTACCTATGAAAAGATGAGGCTATTATGACATTAATTATTGAAAATTTACAAGATATTCAACAAAATATTGAAAATGCTTGTCTTAAAGCTGGCAGAGAACCATCAGATGTCACAATAATTGCTGTTACGAAACAAGTTTCAACAGAGCGAGCAATTGAAGCGTTAGAAGCCGGCTTGACTAATTTAGGTGAAAATAGACCTGAAGGGTTATTAGAAAAACATGAGATGATTGCAAATAGAGCAACATGGCATTATATAGGTTCAATGCAAACAAGAAAAGTACGAAAAGTTATAGACCAAATTGATTATTTACATTCACTTGATCGTATAAGTTTAGCTCAAGAAATTGAGAAACGTGCCGATTCTATTATTAGTTGTTTTGTACAAGTTAATGTATCAGGTGAAAAGTCTAAACATGGGCTAACTCCAGAAGAAGTACCAGAATTTATCGATCAATTAGCAGATTTTACGCATATTCGTATTGTCGGATTAATGACAATGGCGCCTAATACGGAAGATAAAGAAATAATTCGAAATGTATTTAAAAAACTAAAAAAATTACAGTTAGAGATTGCTAGTAAGGGATATGAATATGCTCCATGTACTGAACTGTCAATGGGAATGTCTAACGACTATGAAATAGCTGTTGAAGAAGGTGCAACATTCGTCCGTATTGGCACTGCTCTAGTTGGGAACGAAAGAAGGGATTCTTATGAAAATGAAGGATAAACTTAAAAACTTTTTCTATTTAGAAGAGGAAGATGACTACGTAGAAGAAAACGTTAAACAACAAGAATCTATTCAACAACAGGCAGCGCCGGCCGTACAAAGAAAGCAAGTAAAACCAGCTGTAAGTAGACCTGCAGTGGTCAAGAAACCCGCAGTTAGAGAACGTGCTAAACAAGTAGAACACTCAAGTATCCCTAATATAGTGAGTATTACACAAAAAACGTCAAAAGTAATTTTATCGGAACCTCGTGTGTACGCGGAGGCTCAAGATATTGCTGACAATTTGAAAAATAAGCGAGCAGTTGTTGTGAATTTACAAAGAATTGATCGAGAACAAGGCTTACGAATTATAGACTTTTTAAGTGGAACTATTTTTGCTTTAGGTGGGGACATCAAGCGAATTGGTACAGATATATTTTTATGTACACCAGATAATGTAGAAGTAGATGGTAATATTTCAGATTACTACTATGAAGATTTACAATAGAGGAGTTTAAATGTCCATGTTATTGATATTTACAATCGTAAATTACTTATTTCAATTTTATTCGATAGCGCTAATTATCTATATATTAATGTCTTGGGTTCCAACAGCGTATGATTCCAAATTTGGAAGATTATTAGCGAAGATTTGTGATCCATACTTAGATTTCTTTAGAAGATTTATCCCACCAATTGGAATGATTGATATTTCACCAATTGCTGCACTAATCGTTTTAAATTTAATCCGAGCAGGCGTATTCAATGTACTAGGTTATATATTATAAAATCTAATCCCCACTCTTTTCATGGTGGGGTTTTTTGTTTAAAAAGATGATATTCATCTTAAAAGATGATAAAAAATTAGAATGACGTTACTATTGATTTACGATTGGATAGCGTTTTTGACAAAAAGAAAGGAAATAGTATATGGAAGAAATATTCCAACATTTTAGACCGGAAGAAAAAGTATTTATCGAACAAGTGATAGGATGGAAACAAGAAGTAGAAGATTTTTATGCACCAAAGTTGACAGATTTTCTGGATCCACGCGAACGTCTAATTGTCCAATCTATAATCGGAAAAAATGGAGATATTATGGTAGCTGAAAGTGGCCGTTTTAGCGAAGCAGAAAGAAAACGTTTGATTATTTATCCAAATTATTATCAACCAAGTGATGAAGATTTTTATATAACAATTTGTGAAATGACATTTCCTTCAAAGTTTATCCAATTGAAACATCCTGATGTATTAGGTGCAATTATTTCTCTAGGAATAGACCGTTCTAAGTTTGGAGATATACGATTAAGTGATTCAACTATTCAGTTTGCAATAGCTAATGAGATATTGGATTATGTACGTGTTAATCTCGATAGTGTAGGAAAAGCAAAAGTACAAGTAAAAGAATTGCAACAAAATTCACCTCTTTTGCCACCAGAGTCAAAATGGATAGAGCAAGTCCTTACAACAAGTTCTATGCGTCTAGATACCGTATTGTCATCAGTTTATCCGATTTCTCGTCAAAAGGCAGCTTTACTTATTAATGCTGGTAAAGTAAAAGTGAATTTTGTAGTGAGAGAACAAGTTTCGTTTGAATTACATGAATTGGATCTATTATCCATTAGAGGATATGGTAGAATAGTCATAAGAACCATTGAGGGAAGAACAAAAAAAGATAAATTGCGCATTAAAATTGGTCGAATTGAACGGAAATAATAATTTTTGTTAAAAATTATGTTTTTCTAGTGAACTTACTTTTATACAAATGTATAATAATTAATAAATGCTGTTAAGGAGAGGTGCAAAACATGCCATTATCACCACTTGACATACATAACAAAGAATTTACCCGTGGTTTTAGAGGTTACAACGAAGATGAAGTAAACGAGTTTCTAGAACAAATTATTAAAGACTATGAACTTATTCTAAAAGAGAAAAAGGAATTAGAAGAAAAACTTTTATCAAGTAATGAACAGATTGGTCATTACAACTCCATCGAAGAAACATTACAAAAATCAATTGTTATTGCTCAAGAAGCTGCAGAAGAAGTGCGCCGTAACTCGCAAAAAGAAGCTAAACTTATCGTAAAAGAAGCAGAAAAAAATGCAGATCGTATTGTTAATGAGGCACTTTCTAAAGCTCGAAGAATTGCATTAGAAATAGAAGAGTTGAAAAAACAATCAAAAGTGTTCCGAAATCGCTTTAAGATGATTGTGGAAGCGCAATTAGATTTAATCGAATCAGATGACTGGGATCATTTGATGGAATATGAAGTAGATACAACAGAGTTAGAACGATTAGATTTACCACAAGATTAATCGTAGTACTTGACTGTATGCGTATCGTTTTCTATAATGTCATCATATATGTATGAAAAGGTTATGATGGAGACAGTATTTTTTAAGTGCGGTTAAGCGATTTGAGGATAGTGAAAGCTCAAACGAAACACTTTTAAAAGAAAATCACTCCTGAACTAGATTGCTGAACGAAAGAAAAGTAAGCAATCTCGTCAACACCACGTTACGGTGTCTAAAGCGGCGTCATGAACAATGACGCAACTAGGGTGGTACCGCGAGAAGACTCCTCCTCGTCCCTTTTTGGGATGGGGAGTTTTTTTATTTTATTTAGTAAAAGTACCTATATTTAAAAGGAGGAATTTTCAATATGGAATACAAGAATACCTTATTGATGCCAAAAACGGATTTCCCTATGCGTGGAAATCTGCCAAATAACGAACCTAAAATGCAAGAAAAATGGGAAGAAATGGACATTAATGCAAAAGTACTTGAACGTACAAAAGATCGTCCTGCTTTTATCCTTCATGATGGCCCTCCATATGCAAATGGTGATCTTCATATGGGTCATGCATTAAACAAAGTTTTAAAAGATATGATCAACCGTCATCGTTCAATGACTGGTTACTATGTACCTTATGTACCTGGTTGGGATACTCATGGCTTACCAATCGAGCAAGCATTAACAAATAAAGGCCATGACCGTAAGAAAATGTCTATCGCTGAATTCCGTGAATTATGTAAAGACTATGCTTATGAACAGGTAAGTCGTCAACGTGAACAATTCATGCGTATTGGTGTTCGCGGTGATTGGAAAAACCCTTATATTACGTTAAAACCTGAATTTGAAGCACGCCAAATTGGTGTATTTGGTGCCATGGCTAAAAAAGGTTATATCTACAAAGGTTTAAAACCGGTTTACTGGTCTCCATCTAGTGAATCTGCATTAGCTGAAGCAGAAATTGAATATAAAGATATCAAATCACCTTCAATTTATGTAGCGTTTGATGTAAAAGACGGTAAAGGGGTTGTCAATAATGATGAGAAATTTATCATCTGGACTACAACTCCATGGACAATGCCAGCTAACCTTGGTATTTCTGTAAACCCTGAATTCACATACGTTGTAGTAAAAGCAAACGGTTCAAAATATATTATCGCTAAAGGCCTGCTTGAAAAAGTAGCTGAAAAGCTTGGTTGGGAAAACCCTGAAATCGATCGTGAAATTAACGGCGCAGATCTTGAAAATGTGACTGCTCAACATCCATTATTTGATCGTGAATCACTTGTAATGCTTGGTGACCATGTAACTCTTGAAGCAGGTACTGGTTGTGTTCATACAGCTCCTGGACATGGGGAAGATGACTATCAAGTAGGTAAACGATATGGTTTAGAAATTCTTTCTGTAGTTGATCATAGAGGATGCTTAACTGAAGCAGCAGGAGAATTTGCTGGTATGTTCTATGACAAAGCAAATAAACCAATCTGTGAAAAACTAGAAGAAGTAGGCGCATTATTAAGTCTTTCTTTCTTCACACACTCATACCCACATGACTGGCGTACAAAAAAACCTGTTATTTTCCGTGCAACACCACAATGGTTTGCATCAATTGATAAATTCCGTCCTGAATTACTTCAAGCAATTCGTGACACAAACTTCACACCAGCATGGGGTGAAACTCGCCTTTATAATATGATTCGTGATCGCGGTGACTGGTGTATTTCTCGTCAACGTGCTTGGGGTGTTCCAATCCCAGTATTTTATGCTGAAAACGGTGAAGAAATTATTACAGAAGAAACAATTGCTCACGTTCAAGAATTATTCCGTGAACATGGTTCAAACATTTGGTTCCAAAGAACTGCAAAAGAGTTACTTCCTGAAGGATTTACTCACCCAGGTTCTCCAAATGGCGAATTTACAAAAGAAAATGACATTATGGACGTTTGGTTCGACTCAGGCTCCACTCACCAAGGCGTATTAGAAGAACGCCCTGAACTACGATACCCAGCAGATTTATACTTAGAAGGTTCTGACCAATATCGTGGTTGGTTTAACTCTTCTCTAATCACTTCTGTTGCGATGAATGGTCACGCTCCATATAAAGGTCTACTATCTCATGGTTTCGTACTTGATGGTGAAGGACGTAAAATGAGTAAATCAATTGGTAATATCATTGCACCAAGTAAAGTGATGAAACAATATGGTGCAGATATCTTACGTCTTTGGGTTGCATCTGTTGACTATACTGCTGATGTTCGTATCTCAATGGATATGTTAAAACAAGTGTCTGAAGTTTATCGTAAGATTCGTAATACCCTTAAATTCTTACATGGTAACCTACATGACTTCAACCCAGAAAAAGATTATGTAGCATATGAAGATTTACGTGAAGTAGATCAATATATGTATATGGAATTACAAAATCTGATCAAAACTTCTCGTGAAGCATATGATCATTATGAATTTGCAACTGTTTATAAAGCAGTGAATAACTTTATTGCAACAGAATTAAGTTCATTCTATTTAGATATTGCAAAAGATGTTGTTTATATCGAAGGTGCAGATAATCATGCTCGTCGTGCTATGCAATCTGTTATGTACGATACATTACATGCTTTGTTGAAATTAATGACTCCAATTATCCCACATACTACTGATGAATTATGGTCATATTTACAATACAAAGACGTAGAAAGTGTCCAATTGACTGATATGCCAGATGCCGTTCAAAAAGAAAACTTTGCAACATTAACAGATAAATGGACAAAAATTATGAATATCCGTAATGTTGTTTTAAAAGCATTAGAAGAAGCGCGTAATGCAAAAACAATCGGTAAATCATTGGAAGCTAAAGTAACAGTTTATGGCACTGAAGAAGTTGTTACTTTACTAAATGATGCGAATATTAACTTCGCTCAATTAAATATTGTCTCTGAATTTGTAGTAGCAGGTTCTTTAGCTGATGCTCCAGAAAATGCTGTTAAAACTGATAAAGTTGCAGTAGTAGTAGAAAAAGCAGAAGGCGAAAAATGTGAACGTTGCTGGACAATTTCTAAAACAGTAGGTCATAATCATAACCACCCTACTTTATGTGAACATTGTGCAGAAACTGTAGAAAAATATTACGCAGATGTAGAATAATAAATACTAAAATGGTCGTTCACAACTTGTGGACGGCCATTTTTTTCGATTCTGGACATTATATGATAAAATAGGTTAGATTCGGGAGTAAACGGAGGACTTGCTGTGTATAAATATTATGGAATAGCTATTTTCGTGATCATACTTGATCAACTGTCAAAATGGAGTATTGTTGAGAATATGCATTATGGGGAAAGTATTTCGATTTTGGATCCTTATTTTGGATTGTTATCACATCGAAATCGTGGTGCAGCATGGGGGATGTTGCAAGGTCAATTTTGGTTATTTGCACTTGTCACAGTGATAGTAATTGCGGGTATTATATATTACTACCATAAAGAAGCAAAAGGAAAACCGATGTTTCAAGTAAGTCTAATGCTATTATTAGGCGGAGCAATTGGAAACTTTATCGATCGATTATTCCGTGGGGAAGTAGTAGACTTTGTACATGTAATTATTCCGGTGATCAATTATGATTTTCCGATATTTAATATTGCAGATGCATCTCTAACTTTTGGTGTTATTTTGCTAATTATTTATATGGTGTTTGAAGATAAATTAGAAAAGAAAAAGGTGAAGTAATGTCAGTAATATATACTGCAACAGAAGAGGTAAACGGTGAACGAATTGATAAAGCACTTGCCTCTATGCAACAAGAATGGTCACGAACTCAAATTCAAGGTTTTGTACAAGGAGGTTTTGTCAACGTAAATGGACAGGAAGTAAATCGAAAATATAAAGTTCAAGTAGGGGACGTTATAGAGGTAAATCCGCCTGAACCAGAACCACTTGAAATTATTGCTGAGGATTTGAATCTTGAGATTGTTTATGAAGATTCAGATGTTTTAGTTGTTAACAAACCGAAAGGCATGGTAGTACATCCAGCGCCTGGTCATACAAAAGGTACTTTAGTAAATGGGCTAATGTATCATTGTAAAGATTTATCGGGCATTAATGGTGTGATGCGTCCTGGAATTGTCCATCGGATTGACAAAGATACTTCAGGCCTTTTAATGGTTGCGAAAAATGACCAAGCACATGAATCTCTTGTACAACAATTAGTAGATAAAACCGTAACTCGCCGTTACACAGCATTGGTTCATGGTCATATTCCACATGATAAAGGAACTATTGATGCGCCAATTGGTCGTGATCCTAAAGATCGTCAAAAAATGGGCATTGTTGATAATGGTAAACATGCTGTCACACATTTCCAAGTAATTGGCCGCTTTGGTGTTGACTATACACTAATCGAATGCCGATTAGAAACAGGGCGTACACATCAAATTCGTGTGCATATGAATTATATCGGCTATCCCTTAGTTGGAGATCCAAAATATGGTCTTAAAAAGACTATCGACTTTGGAGGTCAAGTATTACACGCCGGCATTTTAGGATTTGTGCATCCAAGAACAAAAGAATATTTGGAATTTGAAGTACCGCTTCCTGCAGATTACCAACAGTTGCTAGAAGAATTGAAAAATAACTATTGACTACTTAAGTCATAAAAGAATATACTTAGTTCAGTGAAAATCTAATATTCACCTTTTAAAGACAGTCCAGAGAGGCTGAGAAGGGATGCGAAGAATGTGAGATTACTGTACGAGTTACAGTCTATTTGACATATCTATAAGTATACCTATATCCTCTTGGGCTCTTAGCTCAAGAGTTTTTTGTTTTTAGCCAAGAAAGGAGGCAAAATATATGACTAAAAAAGCCGAGCTTCTAGACCAAGCAGCGATGAACAGAGCATTAACGCGAATTGCTCATGAAATTATTGAACGTAACGAAGGAATTGATGAATGTATTCTTGTTGGGATTAAAACAAGAGGCGCCTTTCTTGCGAGACGTTTAGCCCAAAAAATAAATACAATCGAAAAGAAAGAAATTCGTTCAGGTGAATTGGACATTTCTTTGTATCGAGATGATTTATCAGTTAAAACGATCAATGAAGAAGCTCTTGTACAACAAGTGGATATTACTTATGATGTAACAAATCAAAAAGTAATTTTAGTTGATGATGTTCTTTATACTGGTAGAACGGTACGAGCAGCAATGGATGCTGTAATGGATATCGGTAGACCTTCACAAGTCCAACTTGCAGTCTTAGTAGACCGTGGTCACAGAGAACTCCCAATACGAGCAGACTTTGTAGGAAAGAATATTCCAACAGCAAGCCATGAACGAATTGTCGTAAGTATGGTAGAAGTTGATGATCAAGATTTAGTAGCCATTTACGAATAGATATGAAGCTTTAAATACGGAGGAATTATAGATATGTCAAAAGCTGTTTTAGATATCAACGATAAGCCAAAAACCGGGCAACTAATTACGTTGAGTTTACAACATATGTTTGCGATGTTCGGTTCAACAATTCTTGTACCAACATTAACAAATTTATCACCTGCAATCGCACTACTAACAAGTGGTATTGCTACTTTAGTTTTTTTATTGGTAACTAAGTTTAAAGTTCCAGCTTATTTAGGATCATCATTTGCATTTATTGCACCTATCCAAGTAGCATCTGCTGCAGGAGGACCTGGAAGTGCGATGATTGGTGCAATGGCCGTTGGTTTAGTATACGGACTCGTTTCATTATTCATTTGGAAAACAGGATATAAATGGATTATGAAAATCTTACCACCGATTGTAGTGGCACCGGTTATTATGGTAATCGGTTTAGGCTTAGCAGTCACTGCAGTTAATATGGCAATGTATGAAAATGCCAACACACCAGATGCAGTTTATAGTCTGCCATACTTTACAGTAGCTTTAATTACTTTAATCGCAGCTATTATTTGTAACAACTACTTTAAGGGTGTTATTAGTACAATGCCAATTTTGATAGGGATGGTTGTGGGTTACATTGCATCTCTAATTTCAGATGCTGTATTTGGAACGCACTTAATCAACTTCAACAAAGTGATAGAGGCTAAATGGATTCAAGCACCAGATTTCTTGATTCCTGGAATTGATTACGACTTCAACATTACATCAACATTACTTTTAGCAATGGTTCCAATCGTCATCGTAACGATTTCAGAGCATATTGGACATCAGTTGGTTTTAGGTAAAGTAGTTGGCCGTAACTTCATTAAAGAACCTGGGTTAAACCGATCATTATTAGGTGACGGTCTTGGAACATTAATTAGCTCATTAATCGGTGGACCGCCAAAAACGACTTATGGTGAAAATATCGGTGTACTTGTTTTGACTCGCGTATTCAGTGTTTGGGTAATTGGCGGTGCAGCAGTAAGTGCAATAATCTTAGCCTTTTCAGGTAAGTTAATGACACTAGTAGGAACAATTCCTACACCAGTACTTGGTGGAGTTTCCATCCTACTATTCGGTATAATTGCGTCAAGTGGTTTACGAATGTTAGTAGAAAACAAAATCGATTTTGATGATAAACGAAATTTAGTCATAGCTTCCGTAATCCTGATTCTAGGTATTGGTGGTGCGAAGATCATCTTTTCTGAAACATTCTCAATTCAAGGAATGGCATTAGCTGCCATCGTAGGAGTTGTGTTAAACCTTATTTTACCCGGTAAAGCACAACCTGATTTAGAATTACTAGCTGATGAAGAACAAGAAAAACATAAAAAAAATTAAATAAGACAACCTTTTAAAAGTTGCCCAGAGAGGCACAGAAGGGTGAATTGATACGATAGGTGAAAAGCAATAGTCTATCATGTCATATCCTTCCTGAGCCTCCTTGATATTCCAAGGAGGCTTTTATTTACATAAATATTAGGAGGCACATGATGAAAAATTTACTGTCAATGGAAAGTGTATCTAACGAAGAAATCGAAGCGATTCTAAAACGCGCTGCAGAGTTTGAAGCAGGAGCAAAATCACAACTAGAACGAGACTACTTAGTAGCAAATCTATTCTTTGAGCCAAGTACAAGAACAAAAACAAGTTTTGAAACTGCCGAACGCCGAATTGGTGCAACCGTCATTCCTTTTGAAGCAGGATTTTCAAGTACTTTAAAAGGTGAAACATTGTACGATACAGTGAAAACGTTAGAGTCGATTGGAATGGATGCAGTAGTTATTCGTCATAAAAAGGATGCCTATTATGAAGAATTATTAGAGGGTATTAACGTATCGATTATTAATGCAGGAGATGGGGCAGGCCAACATCCTTCTCAATCTATGCTAGATTTATACACAATTTTCAAAGAGTTTGGTAAATTTGAAGGCTTAAATATTACAATAGCAGGTGATGTGTCTCATAGTAGAGTAGCTAAGTCGAATATTATTGCCCTTCGTCGTCTAGGTGCGAATGTCAATATTGTTTGTCCTACCCAATGGCAAGCGGAATTTGAAGCCCATCATGATTGGGATGACTTACTTGAAACTAGTGATGTAATTATGCTGTTGCGCGTACAACACGAACGAGATGCTGCATTTGAGGGATATTCCGATGAAAGTTACCATACAAGATATGGCTTGACAAAGGAAAGAGAGAAACGAATGAAAGATGGGGCAATTATTATGCATCCTGCACCTGTAAACCGTGGAGTAGAGATTGACTCATCACTTGTAGAATGTGAGCGATCACGGATTTTCAAGCAAATAGAAAATGGAGTTTTTGTAAGAATGGCAATTGTCGAAAATATCTTGAAGGGACGAAACTAACCATGACAAAACTTTTAAAGAACGTTCTGATGCTAGATGAGCAAGGAGATTTAAATGCCACTGAAATTTTTATCGAGGATGGTAAAATTGCTACAATCGGTGAGCATTTAGAGCGAAATGCTGATGAAACAATTGATGGAAAAGGTCATGTGATTGCGCCGGGCTTTGTAGATGTTCACGTCCATTTACGTGAACCAGGTTTTGAACACAAAGAAACAATTGCAACAGGCACTATGTCAGCTGCAAAGGGTGGATTTACTACAATTTGTGCAATGCCAAATACAAAACCAGTACCTGATTCTATAGAAAACTTGGATATGATCAATGGTTTAATAGAAAAAAGTGCGATTGTTCGAGTACTTCCATATGGCTCACTTACAGTAGCACAATCAGGTGATGCTCGAACAGATTTAAGAGCTTTAAAAGAACATGGTGCTGTCGCCTTTTCAGATGATGGTGTAGGTGTTCAAGAAGCGGCAACTATGTATGAACAAATGAAAGATGCTGCAAAAATTGGTATGACAGTTGTTGCTCACTGTGAAGATAACTCGCTAATTTATAACGGTGTTATGCATGATGGAAAACGTAACAAGGAATTGAATCTACCTGGAATTCCTTCTATTTGTGAATCTGTTCAAATTGCACGTGATGTGCTCTTAGCAGAAGCGGCAGGCGCTCATTATCATGTGTGTCATGTTTCAACAAAAGAATCCGTACGAGTGGTACGAGACGCAAAAGCAGCTGGTATCAATGTGACCGCTGAAGTCTGTCCACATCATTTGTTATTAGAAGAGATGGATATTCCATCTGATGATGCAAATTGGAAGATGAATCCACCACTCCGAGCAAATGACGATTGGCAAGCGCTACATGAAGGATTACTTGACGGTACTATAGATTGTATTGCGACAGACCATGCACCTCATACACAGGAAGAAAAATGCTGCGGAATGGTAGGTGCACCATTTGGAATCGTTGGATTTGAAACAGCTTTCCCGCTTTTATATACACAATTTGTTGAAACTGGAAAATGGACTCTTAAGCAATTAATTGATTGGATGTCTATAAAACCAGCTAAACTTTTCAATTTACCATATGGGAAAATTGAAGTTGGAGCATCAGCAGATTTAGTTCTATTAGATTTGAAAGAAGAGAAAGTCGTAAATGCAGAAGAGTTTGCCTCAAAAGGAAGAAACACACCTTTTAATGGGTGGAAGGCAAAAGGTTTTCCAGTCTTAACAATTTCAAAGGGAAATATTGTATGGGAGGATGCACAATGACAACAAGAAAACTCATTTTAGAAACAGGCGAAGTATTTGAAGGGCAGGCTTTCGGTAGCGAAAAAGGATCACAAGGCGAAGTCGTATTTACTACAGGGATGACAGGTTATCAAGAAACGCTTTCTGACCCCTCATTTTGCGGGCAGATTGTTACAATGACATATCCTTTAATCGGAAATTATGGCGTTAACCGAGATGACTTTGAAACCATTTCACCAGCAATTAAGGGATTTGTCGTACATGAATTGGCAAAAGCTCCATCGAATTTCCGTAATGCAGGAACATTAGATGACTATTTCAAAATGAAGGATATTCCAGGAATTGAAGGTGTAGACACACGAAAACTAACTCGTTTAATACGTAACGAAGGTTCTGTAAAAGGTTATCTTTCAGCGGCTGGGGAAGAAGTGAATATAGATGAAGTAGTGGAACAACTTCGTCATACAACATTACCAACAGATCAAGTTGCACAAGTTTCTACTAAAAGCGCATATCCTTCCCCTGGACGCGGGAAACGTGTTGTATTGATGGACTTTGGGATGAAACACGGAATTCTCCGTGAGCTAAACAAACGTGATTGTGATGTTATTGTAGTACCGTACAACACAACTGCAAAAGAAGTTTTAGCATATCATCCTGATGGTATTATGCTATCGAATGGCCCAGGAAATCCACAAGATGTTCCTGAAGCAATAGAAACTGTAAAAGAACTAATCGGAAAAGTGCCAATCTTCGGGATTTGCCTTGGTCAACAGCTGTTCGGTCTTGCATGTGGCGCTAAGACATTTAAGTTGAAATTTGGTCATAGAGGGGCAAACCATCCTGTAAAAGATCTTCGTACTGGTCGTACAGAGTTAACTTCTCAAAACCATGGCTTCGCAATTGATAGTGATTCACTTGAAGGAACGGATTTGGAAGTGACACATATCGCTTTAAATGATGGAACATGTGAAGGATTACGACATAAAAAATATCCTGTATTCACTGTACAATATCACCCTGAAGCTTCACCTGGACCAGAAGATCCTAACCACTTATTTGATGAGTTCATAGAGTTAATGAATAACAATACTAGAGAGGAGCAAAAACAACATGCCTAAACGCCAAGATATTAAATCCATTTTAGTAATCGGTTCTGGCCCTATTGTCATTGGTCAAGCTGCAGAATTCGACTATGCAGGTACACAAGCCTGCCTATCTCTTAAAGAGGAAGGTTACCGAGTTATTCTTATAAACTCAAATCCAGCTACAATTATGACAGATACTGAGATTGCAGATAAAGTATACATAGAACCAATCTCACTTGAATTTGTTTCTAGAATTTTACGTAAGGAACGTCCTGATGCAATCCTACCTACACTTGGAGGACAAACGGGTTTAAATATGGCAATTGAGCTTCATAATTCAGGGATTTTAGATGAGCTAGGAATTGAAATTTTAGGAACAAAATTAGATGCTATTAACCAAGCTGAGGATCGTGATTTATTCCGAAATTTAATGTATGAGTTAGGTGTTCCGACTCCTGAGTCTGATATCATTCATAACCTTGAAGAAGCCGAAGCATTTGTTGAGAGAATCGGCTATCCAGTCATCGTTCGACCAGCGTTTACGCTTGGGGGTACTGGTGGTGGTATTTGTTATAACGAACAAGATCTTCATGAAATTGTTACTTCAGGATTAAACTACTCACCAGTTACTCAATGTTTATTGGAAAGATCAATTGCTGGTTTTAAAGAAATTGAATATGAAGTAATGCGTGATTCTAAAGACAATGCAATTGTAGTATGTAACATGGAAAATGTGGACCCGGTTGGTATCCATACAGGTGATTCAATAGTTGTAGCGCCATCTCAAACATTATCAGATCGTGAATATCACATGCTACGAAATGTCTCATTGAAAATAATTCGAGCTTTGGGTATTGAAGGTGGATGTAACGTTCAATTAGCCCTTGATCCGAATAGCTTTAATTACTATATTATTGAGGTGAATCCTCGTGTATCCCGTTCATCCGCACTTGCATCAAAAGCAACAGGATACCCAATTGCCAAACTTGCAGCAAAAATTGCTGTTGGCTTAACTTTAGATGAAATGATTAACCCTGTAACTGGAAAAACATATGCGTGCTTCGAGCCAGCTTTAGACTATATCGTAGCAAAAATCCCTCGTTGGCCATTTGATAAATTTGAAACTGCAAAGCGAAACTTAGGTACTCAAATGAAAGCAACAGGTGAAGTAATGGCAATTGGCCGTAACTTTGAAGAGGCCATTCTTAAAGCAGTACGTTCACTTGAAACAGGCCATAAACATATCGAGATGAAACATGCAGAAGACTTAACAGATGAATGGATTAAAAAACGTGTTAAAAAGGCAGGAGATGAACGTCTATTCTTCCTTGCTGAAGCAATACGTAGAGGTGTCACAATCGAAACTATTCATGAATGGAGCCAAATCGATTTATTCTTCTTAGATAAATTTAAAAATATCATTGATTATGAAACTGTTTTAAAAGAGCATCCGAATAATCCGGATGTATGTCGTAAAGCGAAAAAATTAGGCTTTGCAGATGAAACAATCGCGAAACTTTGGAATACACAAGCAAACAAAGTATATGATTTCCGTAAAGAACATGGCATCATACCTGTTTACAAAATGGTTGATACATGTGCAGCAGAATTTGAGTCTGAAACACCATACTTCTATGGAACATATGAAGATGAAAATGAATCCATCCGTTCAGAACGCGAATCTGTAATTGTTTTAGGTTCAGGCCCAATCCGCATTGGTCAAGGTGTTGAGTTTGACTATGCAACGGTACATTCAGTATGGGCTATACAAGAAGCTGGATATGAAGCTATCATTATTAACTCAAATCCAGAAACAGTATCCACTGACTTCTCGATTTCAGATAAGCTTTATTTCGAACCACTAACTATTGAGGATGTTATGCATATTATCGATTTAGAACAACCAAAAGGGGTAGTTGTTCAATTTGGTGGTCAAACAGCGATTAACCTAGCAGACAAATTAGAAGCACGTGGTGTGAAAATTCTAGGGACTTCACTTGATTCAATCGATAGAGCTGAATCGCGTGACCGCTTTGAAGAAGCACTACACGAACTAGGTATTCCACAACCTCTAGGTAAAACAGCAACTAACACACCTGAAGCGATTGCAATTGCAGAAGGGATCGGCTATCCGGTTTTAGTTCGACCTTCCTATGTACTAGGTGGCCGTGCAATGGAAATCGTCTATAATACAGATGAATTAAAACACTATATGGAAAATGCCGTAGAAGCATCACCAGAACATCCGGTATTAATAGACCGTTATTTAACAGGAAAAGAAATTGAAGTAGATGCAATTTGTGATGGCGAAAATGTGCTAATTCCAGGAATTATGGAACATATCGAACGTGCAGGTGTACACTCAGGTGACTCAATCGCAGTATATCCGCCACAAAACTTATCACAAAAACATATAGATACATTAGTAGACTATACAACTCGATTGGCAAAAGGATTAGGAATTATTGGACTTATGAATATTCAATATGTCATTTCTCAAGATGTTGTCTATGTAATTGAAGTAAATCCACGTGCATCACGTACTGTACCATTTTTAAGTAAGATTACCAATATTCCTATGGCGAATGTAGCAACCAAAGCTATATTGGGCCATACAATTCCACAACAAGGCTATCCAACAGGATTAGCGCCAGTTAAAAAAGGAGTTTTTGTAAAAGTACCGGTATTTAGTTTTGCAAAATTGCGTCGTGTAGATACAACTTTAGGACCTGAGATGAAGTCCACAGGTGAAGTAATGGGTAAGGATAGCACATTAGAAAAGGCATTGTATAAAGGTTTTGTAGCAGCAGGTATGAAAATTGAAGATCATGGTGCAGTGCTTATGACCGTTGCAGATAAAGACAAAGCTGAAGCTATTACACTCGCAAAACGTTTTGTAGAAATCGGTTATTCCATTTTAGCAACACCTGGAACAGCAGAATCTTTAAAACAAGCCGGTATTAAGTCAACGATTGTTGATAAAATAGGCTCAAATGGCCCGACATTACTAGATGTAATACAAAATGGTAATGCTCAATTAGTTATTAATACACTAACAAAAGGCAAACAACCTGCTCGTGATGGTTTTAGAATTCGTCGTGAGTCCGTAGAAAATGGTGTTGCTTGTCTTACTTCTCTTGATACAGCAGATGCTATTTTAAGAGTTATTGAATCCATGACATTTACAGCTAGTGCTATGCCAAAGGCAGAATTAGAGGTGCATGCATGATTAAACAAGAGAGAATGAAAGTCGTACGTCATAAACAAATAGCAGATGATATTTTTGAGCTGACCTTAATTGGTCAGCTTTCCCTTGAAATGAAACAACCTGGACAATTTGTACATATCCGTGTCTCTGATAGTTTCGAACCATTATTAAGAAGACCAATTAGCATTTGTTCAATTGACCCAGAACATATGGAATTTACTATGTTGTATCGTGCTGGTGGTAGAGGTACTAAATTATTATCGTTAAAACAACCAGGAGACGAAGTAGATATACTTGGTCCATTAGGAAATGGTTTTCCTGTAGAAGAGGCAAATACAGGAGAGACAGCCTTGTTAGTTGGTGGGGGGATCGGTGTACCGCCATTGTATGAGTTATCTAAACAACTAAATGCTAAGGGTGTTCGTACAATCCATGTACTAGGGTTCCAATCGATTAATAATGTTTTTTATGAAAAACAATTTAGTGAACTTGGTGAGACTTACATTGTAACAGCAGATGGAAGCTACGGCACAAAAGGTTTTGTAACGGATTTATTAGCTCAACTGAACCCAGAGTTTGATGTTTTTTATAGTTGTGGTCCACTACCAATGTTAAAGGCTTTGGAGCAAACATATCCTGATAAAAAAGGCTTTCTATCTTTTGAAGAAAGAATGGGCTGCGGTCTAGGTGCTTGCTATGCATGCGTTTGTAAAACAACTGATGCAGTTGAAAATGACTATTTGAAAGTTTGTTCAGATGGTCCTGTCTTTCCGAGAGGGGTGGTTGCATTATGAATCGATTACAAGTTGAGTTGCCAGGATTATCATTGAAAAATCCAATTATACCTGCATCTGGGTGTTTTGGCTTTGGTCAAGAGTATGCAAAATTATATGATTTATCGAAACTTGGAGCAATTATGATTAAAGCAACAACGTTGGAGATTCGTAAAGGAAATCCAACACCTCGTGTAGCTGAGACATCTTCTGGAATGTTAAATGCGATTGGGCTTCAAAATCCAGGGTTGGCACATGTAATGGAATATGAATTGCCTTGGCTTGAACAATATGATGTCCCGATTATCGCAAATGTCGCTGGAACTGATACAACTGATTATGTAGCTGTAGCTGAAAAAATCTCAACTGCACCAAATGTCAAAGCATTGGAGTTAAATATTTCTTGTCCGAATGTCAAATGTGGTGGGATTCAATTTGGTACAGATCCTAAGACTGCAAGTGAACTAACAGCAGCCGTCAAAGCTGTATCCAAAGTTCCTGTATATGTGAAGCTATCTCCAAATGTTACGAATATAGTAGAAATTGCAAAGGCAGTTGAAGCTGGTGGCGCCGATGGTATTACCATGATTAATACATTAATTGGTATGAGACTACATCCAAAAACAGGAAAGCCTATTATTGCAAATGGTACTGGTGGATTATCAGGTCCAGCTGTTAAACCAGTAGCTATTAGAATGGTATATGATGTAAGTCAACAAGTGAATATTCCAATCATTGGTATGGGTGGTATAACAAATGCTGAAGATGTCATTGATTTCTTATCTGCGGGGGCAAGTGCTGTTGCTGTTGGTACTGCAAACTTTGTGGATCCTTTTGTATGCCCGAATATCATCGACGAGTTACCTCAAAAGTTAGATGAACTAAACTGTGAAAAAATATCAGATCTTGTTGGAAGGAGCCATCGATAAATGACAGATAAGCCGATAATTGCTTTAGATTTTCCGTCTGAAGAGAAAGTCTTTCAATTTCTATCTCAATTTCAAGAATCATTATTTGTGAAAGTAGGACTAGAACTTTATTTACAAGAAGGCCCATCCATCATTAAAAAGATAAAAGCGCAAGGTCATGAAGTTTTTCTTGATTTAAAACTTCACGACATACCCAATACTGTTAAATCTGCAATGAGAGGTTTGGCGAAGCTTGGTGTAGATGTGGTTAATGTTCATGCTGCTGGAGGTAGCGAAATGATGAAAGCGGCATTAGAAGGTTTGCAAGAAGGAACGCCGGTAGGGGGAAAACGCCCAGCCTTAATAGCAGTGACGCAACTTACTTCAACAAGTGAGGAGCAAATGCATCGCGAGCAAAAAATCACAACTACATTGGAAGAATCTGTTCTAAATTATGCAAAGTTAGCAAAGGAATCCGGGCTAGATGGTGTTGTCTGCTCTGTTTTAGAGGCAAAAGCTATCGAAAAAGTTTGTGGTAAAGAATTTCTTAAAGTAACACCTGGCATTCGTTTATCTGGTGGTGCATTACATGATCAAAAACGTGTTGCAACACCATCGTTTGCAAAAGAAAATGGTTCTACACATATCGTAGTAGGTCGTGCGATCACACAAGCTAATGATGTGGTGGAAGCCTATCATATCGTACAATCAACATGGGGAGGACAATAAAATGACAATTCAAAAAGATGTAGCACAGGGTATGTTAGAGGTAGGTGCAGTTGAGTTAAATCCAACAGAGCTTTTTACGTGGGCTTCAGGTATAAAATCACCAATCTATTGTGATACTCGACTTACAATCTCTTATCCAAAAGTACGAAAAACAATCGCAAATGGTCTTGCTGAGTTGATCAAAGAAAACTTTCCTGAAACTGAAGTTGTTGCTGGAACTGCGACAGCAGGAATTCCTCATGCGGCATGGGTTAGCGATATTCTAGATTTACCTATGGTCTATGTACGTTCAAAACCAAAAGATCATGGTCGAGGCAACCAAACAGAAGGTAGATTACATAAGGGACAAAAAGTAGTGGTTGTCGAAGATATTATTTCAACAGGTGGTTCAAGTATTACTGCTGTCGAAGCACTTCGTCGTGAAGGAGCAGAAGTATTAGGTGTAGTTTCTGTTTATTCTTATATGCTACCTCGTGCACAACAAAACTTTGATGAAGCAGGTGTTCCATATAAAAGCTTATCAAATTTTGAAGCACTTGTAGATGCTGCTAAAGAAACAGGTGCAATACAAGAAAATGATATCCCCGCATTACTCCAATGGCATAAAGATTTAAAAGCTGGAAAATTATAAAGTGATTTAAAATAATGCTGTTTATAAAAAGCAAGATGCTCTTATTTCTTAGAAGATTGTCCAAGAGATAGGAGCTTTCTCGCTTAAACCAATTTATTAACAATAAACGTCCAATATTTTACCCACGGACAAATCTTTTTATTTGTCATATTGTTCAAACTACATTAAAATAAAGAAAACCTATCAAAAAACTATGGTTTTAGAAAGGGTTTGAAAATGGCTGAACAATTAGAAGAATTTTTACCTCAGTATACTATTAATCCACAAACAAATATTAAAAGAGTTGTACTTAAAGTGATTGATTTAGCAAGACAGATAGCTTTCTATGAACAAGTCGTAGGTTTAGAGTTACTTAGTAGTACTGAAAGTTATGCATACTTAGGCGTAAAAGGGGATTCAAAGGTGCTTTTAGAATTGCGGAAAACAGCTGAAAAGTTGCAACCCGCAAAAAGTACAGGGTTATTTCACATCGCCTTTCTAGTACCAAGTAGAGAGGCATTTGCAACAAAGTTCTTCGAAATTTTGAGAAATAAACAAACAGTAGATAGTCCTCAAGAACAAGAAACCCGTTTTCCTCATTTCGAACGTATCATTCCAATTGCTAAATTAGATAGTGCAAGTGATCACGGTTATAGTGAAGCATTCTATTTATCGGATGTGGAAGGTAATGGCATTGAAATTTACGCTGATCGACCAAAAGAAGAGTGGAATCAGCACCCTCAAGGGAGTAATCCGTTAAATTTTAAAGAGCTTGCAGAAATTGCTCAATTTGAAAGCGATGGTAAATTACCACAAGGTACAACGGTTGGACATGTACATTTGCGAGTAGATAACTTAAAAGAAACGTTGTCATTTTACAATCAAGTATTAGGGTTTGAATCTCAGCTTGTTTTAGATGATGCATTTTTCGTATCAGCAGGTGGTTATCATCATCATATTGCCGGAAATACTTGGTCTGGTACTAATATTGCACATCCTATTGCTATACACAGTGGCTTACAAGAAGTGCAATTTCAATTACCATCAAAAGCTGCATATTATAAGATGAAAAATCATGTAAAACAGTTTATCCAAATGCAAGATTTAGAAACGTATTTTGCTGTTAACGATCCAAGTGGTAATCGATTAGTATTTTTTGCCGATAATTTATAATCAAATTTTTAAAAGAGGTCGACCTTTGTTATGCTGTCGACCTCTTTGTTATTTTACATATTAATCTTGTTTCAATGTCATCACTAATTCTTCATCAGGAGTTACATAAATTGTTTTTTGTTCAAAATAAATAACGAAACCTGGTTTTGCACCATTAGGCTTTTTCACTTGACGAACTTCAGTATAATCGACCGGTACCGATGAGGAATCACGCGCTTTACTGAAATAAGCTGATAAAGTAGCAGCTTCTCTTATAGTTTGTTCATCTGGCTCTGCACTATGAATGACGACATGAGAGCCTGGAATATCTTTTGTATGCATCCAAATCTCATATTTTCTTGCTAATTTGAACGTTAGATAATCATTTTGCTTATTGTTTTTACCTACTGAAATTTGAATTCCAGTTGAAGATATAAATTCTTCAGGAGAAGGTTTTGTCGGTTTTTTACGTCGTCTAGAAGCACGTAGCTTCATAAAACCTTGTTCTGCTAATTCTTCTCGAATTTCTTCAATATCATGTGGAGCTGCTTGTTGAACTTGTTGTGAAAGCATTTCAAAATAAGCTAAATCTTCATTTGTCTTATCAATTTGTTGTTGCACCATAATTAATGCATTTTTTGCCTTGTTATATTTTGTGTAATAACTTTGTGCATTTTCAATTGGTGTTTTTCGTTCACTTAAAGGAATTTTCACTTCTGCACCATTCTCATCGTAATAATTGGCAACAGTAACTTCTTTTTGTCCTTTTTCAAAGTTATAGATATTGGCCATCAATAACTCACCAAATAATTGATATTGGTCTAATTTTGAGGCATGATTTAAATCCTTTTGAAGTTTTTTTAGTTTTAAGCGTAACTTACTAATTTCATTTTGCAACCATCTTTCAAGATCCCCGGCTTGTTGTTTCACGCGGTCACGTTCAGCTCTAGCAAAAAACACACGATCGAGTAATGTGCTTAAAGAAGGATATGTAGTTGGTTTGCCTTCTAAATGAGTAAGTTCTATAGGAGAAAATTGTGTTTTTCCGTTCACTTCCACAAAAGTTGGTAAATTACCACCATTTGAAAACTCTTGTATAAAGGAAGGGAAAAGTTCCGCCGAAGTTTTTTCACCGTTTTTCACACGATATAAAAATTCATTGGCATGCAGTGGAGAAAAGCCGGTGAAATGTTGAACAATTTCTTGTGCTGTTTTCTCAGTAGAGAAGAATGTTTGTAACTCTTTGGGAGATACAGCTGCCGGATTCACTTTATTTTGCGCTGGAGGTGCAACATAATTTTGACCTGGAAGAACAGTTCGGTAGCTATTCATAGCAGGTGGTAAATGTTTTAAACTATCTACGATTTTTTTCGATTCTTTTTCAACCAAAATAAGGTTACTATGTCGTCCCATTATTTCAGCATGGAGTTCTCTTGTAATTGGATCTCCAATTTCGTTTTTGCTTGTGATTGTTAAAACAATTATTCGGTCTCCATCGATTTGTTCAATCGATTCTATAAAACCACCTTCAATATGTTTTCGTAACAACATACAAAACATGGGTGGTTCGGCAGGGTTTTCGACAGTTTGACTTGTCAAATGAACACGTGCGTAAGATGAATGGATTGAAAATAATAATTTATGATTACCGCCATTAGCTCGTATTGTTAAAATAATTTCTTGTGCATTTGGTTGGTGCACTTTAGCTATACGACCTGTGACCAGTTGTTGCAATTCTTTTGTCATTGCTAGTGTAAATAAGCCATCATATGCCATATGTAAATTCCTCTTTCAAAGCGTTTTGCTCTATCTTAACATTTTTTCATAGAAATATGTCTATTACATATTCGAAATGCAGAATGTTTCTAAACCAATTTATGATTATGCACAATAACTTTATCTTATGATATACTTATGGATAGTATGCAAAGAAGGATGTGACTGACCTTGGTACGAAGTATGACTGGATTTGGCAGGGGTGTCACAACAACGGATCAATTGCAGTTAACCGTAGAAATCCGTTCGGTAAATCATCGCTTTTTAGAAATTTCTACACGATTTCCAAAAGAATGGACTGAAGCGGAAGTATTTGCAAAAAAAGTACTCTCTACAAAAGTTTCGAGGGGAAAGTTAGATGTATCCGTCTACGTGAAAGAATTAGAGCCACTTGGACAAACTGTGAAAATCAATTGGAATTTGGTTAATACTTATAAAGAAGCAAGAGATGAGTTAAGAAAACAAGTTCCACTAGATGAAAAATGGTCTATGTCTGAAATTTTACAACTTGATCAAGCATTGATTTTAGAAATGAAACAAGTTTCAAAAGAAGAAATTTTAAATGCTGTGGAAGTAGCTGTCGAAGAAGCGGCTCAAGTTCTTATTCAAATGCGACAAAGAGAAGGTCAGGAATTATTAGAAACTATTTTAGGTTTCAAAAAAGCTTTAAAAGAGCAAATTGTTATTATAAAAGAGGTTTCTCAACAAGCTGTGGAGAAATATCGTGATAAGCTTATAGAGCGTATAAAGGAAATTAGTCAAGCAGATTATTTAGAAGACCGTCTTTTAACAGAGGTCGCTATTTTTGCTGAAAAAGCGGATATAGCAGAAGAATTAGATCGTTTAGCAAGTCATTTAAAACAATTAGATGAAACATTGCAAGAGGATACTTCCATTGGTCGTAAACTTGACTTTTTAATGCAAGAAATACATCGCGAGATTAATACGATTGGTTCAAAAAACCAGTCAGTTGATGCAGCAAATGCTGTTGTACAGGCCAAAGCAATAATAGAAAAAATGAGAGAACAAGTTCAAAATATTGAATAATAGCAATAATTATTGTATGATTAACTTTTTGGAACGATGAGGGAGAGATAATGAGAAGAGAACGTGGATTGTTAATTGTTTTATCTGGTCCGTCGGGAGTCGGCAAAGGAACAGTGAGAAAAGAGTTATTTTCACAACCAGATACCAATTATGAATATTCTATTTCTATGACCACGCGTAAACCACGTGAGGGAGAAGTTGATGGCGTGGATTACTTCTTTAAAAGTAGAGAAGAATTTGAAACGCTAATCGATCAAGGTAAATTACTTGAGTATGCTGAATACGTAGGAAATTATTATGGAACACCTATTGACTATGTAAATGCTACTTTGGATGCGGGACGTGATGTATTCCTTGAAATTGAAGTTCAAGGTGCAGCACAAATTCGTGAAAAAGTACCAGACGGTTTATTCATTTTCCTAGCACCACCAAGTCTTTCTGAATTGCAACAACGTTTGATAGGCCGTGGGACTGAAACTGAAGAAGTAATTGCAACACGTATAGCTGCTGCGAACAAAGAATTAGAAATGATGAATTTGTACGATTATGTCGTGGAAAACGATGAAGTACAATTAGCATGTGAACGAGTAAATGCGATTGTTCTTGCAGAACATTGTAGACGTGAACGTGTAGAAAAACAATATTTAGCTATGTTGAGAGGAGAATAATAGATGCTATTTCCATCTGTTGACGTTTTAAAAACTAAAATCGATTCAAAATATTCACTAGTAAGCCTTGCTTCTAAAAGAGCTCGTGCTATGCAAGAAGGTAGTTCAGAACATTTATCTTCATATGTTTCTGACAAAAATGTTGGGAAAGCCCTTGAAGAAGTAGCTGCAGGTGTTCTTTCAATAGAAGACCAAGATGTAAATAAAGTTTATGAAGATGAAGTTTAACCATTATTCAATCGTATTTATTAATTAGGGTTGGACTTCTGGCAGTTGACACGGATTTTGATGAATATTAGTCAAAACAATTTGACAAAATCTTAGTGTATTTTGCCGGATGTGTAATTGATTAACTAAAACGCTGTAGCTCCCAGAGAATTATTTCTTTGGGAGCTTGTGTTGTTTCGAGAGGGAGAAAAACATGATTGCAAATAAGAACATTTTACTTTGTGTATCAGGTGGAATCGCAGTTTATAAGGCAGTTGCACTAGTTAGTAAACTTACTCAAGCAGGTGCACATGTGAAAGTAATGATGACAGAATCTGCAACCCGTTTTGTAACGCCTTTAAGTTTTCAAGTTATGTCCAAACATGATGTTTACACAGATACATTCGATGAGAAAGATTCAGGAGTAATCGCACATATTGATTTAGCAGACTGGGCAGATCTTGTCATCGTTGCCCCAGCAACAGCTAATATTATTGGTAAACTAGCTAATGGTATTGCAGATGATATGGTAACAACTACTTTACTTGCAACAACATCAAAAGTTTGGATAGCTCCAGCGATGAATGTACATATGTATGATCATCCGGCAGTAATACGAAATATTGAACGTTTAGTGAAAGATGGCTATGAATTTATAGAGCCTGCTGAAGGGATTTTAGCTTGTGGATATGTTGGAAAGGGTCGTTTAGAAGAGCCAGAAAAAATTGTTTCCTTAGTAGAACAATTTTTTAAACCAAAATTCTTGCCTTTGAAAGGAAAAAAAGTGGTTGTTTCTGCTGGCCCAACTAGAGAAAGAATAGATCCAGTACGATATTTAACAAACTTTTCTTCTGGAAAAATGGGGTATGCAATGGCTGCAGCAGCACAGAAGTTAGGTGCAGAAACGATACTTGTTTCAGGACCTGTTGATATTACTCCTCCAGTAGGTGTCAAACTCATTTCTGTAGAAAGCGCTGAAGAAATGTTACAAGCTATTTTAAGAGAATATGATGGTTCAGATATTGTTGTAAAAGCGGCAGCAGTTGCAGATTATCGTCCTAAAACGAATCTACCTCAGAAAATGAAGAAGCAAGCTGGCGATACAAGTATTGAACTTGAAAGAACAACTGATATTTTACTAACTTTAGGTGAACGGAAACAACATCAGTTACTTATCGGCTTCGCTGCGGAGACGAATAATGTATTAGAATATGCAAAAGGAAAACTAATCAAAAAAAATGCGGACTATATTATTGCAAATGATGTTTCTAAATTAGATCGTGGCTTTGGAACAGATTCCAACACAGTTACAATAGTTGGAAAAGAAGATTTCCAAAAAAACTATGCATCAATGCCTAAGGAACAACTTGCTACTGAGCTATTTTTGACTATCCTAAAAAGAGAAGGTATATCACAATGATTGCGCAAATTATTGTTGATGTTTCTGCTTATCCTGTGGACAGGCCGTTTGACTATTTAGTTCCTGCTGAACTAGAGGAACTTGTAGAAGTTGGTTGTCGTGTTAAAGTGCCTTTTGGTCCGAGAAATGTGCTTGGATTTATCACATCATTGAAAGACCAAACTGATGTGCCTGACAATAAACTAAAAGCCATTACACAATTATTAGATATAGAACCAGTACTAACTGAAGAGATGCTTGAACTCGCTAAATGGATGACAGTGCATACTCTATGCTATGAAATAGATGCCTTACAAGTGATGCTACCTTCTGCATTACGGGCAAAGTATGAGAAAACGATTAAGCTAACGACTGAACTGACCAATTTACCTGACGAATTGCAGTCATTGTTTGGTCAAAAAGAAATGATTCCTTATAAAAAAGTTGAAGCAGCTAATCTTTTAAAACTCCTTAAATATTGTATGAAGCAGGGATTTGTTGAACAGAAAACAGTTGTTAAACAGCAAGGAAAAGTAAAAGCTGTTCGCAAAGTGAAAGTATTGGACGATGTGTTTAAATTGCAAGAAATTGCTACATCCATCCCTGCACGTGCAAAGAAACAAGTGCAAGTTGCAGAATGGATGGTAGAGCATGCAGGTGAGGAGTTTATCCCTCATGAGCTTTGTGAAATGTTAAATATTACATCAGCCGTATTAAATGGAGTCATTGAAAAAGGAGCAGCTAGCTATTTCAAAGAGGAAGTATACCGCAATCCATTTGCAAAAGATGCACACAAATCGAAAGCACTTGAATTGACCGGTGAGCAAACTGAAGCATTAACGCAAATCCTGCAATCTATGAAAGAAAAAGCCGCAACTACCTTCTTATTACACGGTATCACTGGTAGTGGTAAAACAGAGGTATATCTGCAAGCTATTCAAGAGGCTATTAATCAAGGGCAAGAGGCAATCGTTCTAGTACCTGAGATTTCATTGACTCCCCAAATGACTGAACGATTTCGTGCACGTTTTGGGGATTTAGTAGCAGTTATGCATAGTGGGTTATCTAAGGGTGAAAAGTATGATGAATGGCGAAAAATTGGCCGTGGGGAAGTAAAAGTAGCAGTAGGGGCTAGGTCCGCTATTTTTGCTCCTTTTACTAATCTAGGGCTTATTATTTTAGATGAAGAACATGAATCTACTTATAAACAAGAAGATACACCTCGCTACCACGCTAGAGATGTTGCAATTTGGCGCAGCCATTTTCATCATTGTCCTGTAATTTTAGGCAGTGCTACACCTTCACTTGAGTCTTTTGCAAGGGCTAAGAAAAATGTTTACACTTTGCTCACTTTATCAGAGAGAGCTAAAAAACAATCTCTTCCTAGTGTACAGGTAGTAGATATGCGAGAAGAACTTCATAGTGGGAATCGTTCGATGTTTTCTACCTCTTTAACGGAAGCGATTCAAGAAAGACTTGCTCGAAAGGAGCAAATGGTATTATTTTTAAACCGACGTGGCTATTCTTCTTTTGTTTTATGTCGCGATTGCGGAACTGTTGTACAATGTAAGAACTGTGATATCTCTATGACATATCACCGTTCAACTGAAACTTTAAAATGTCATTATTGTGGTTATGAACAACATGTTCCAACAGAATGTCCAGAGTGTCACAGTGAGCATATTCGCTTTTTTGGGACGGGTACTCAAAAAATTGAAGCTGAAATTCATAAAGTGTTCCCTGAAGCAAGAGTGTTAAGAATGGACGTTGATACAACAAGGCAAAAGGGTGCACATGAACGAATTTTGGATGATTTTGGCGCTGGTAAGGCGGATATTCTACTAGGAACGCAAATGATTGCGAAAGGTCTAGATTTTCCTAAAATCACATTAGTAGGGGTTTTAAGTGCAGATACGTCCTTAAACCTTCCAGACTTTCGTGCTGCAGAACGTACTTTCCAATTGTTAACTCAAGTTAGTGGACGTGCTGGAAGACATGATTTACCTGGTGAAGTGATTATTCAAACGTATAGTCCAGAGCACTATGCGATTCAATTGTCAAAAGAGCAGCATTATGAACCGTTCTATGAACAAGAAATGGCAATGCGACATAAGTTTGCTTACCCACCATACTTTTATGTTGTACTAATCCAAGTAACACATGAAGATGTTATGATGGCTGCAGAGTATGCAGGTAAAGTGATGGATTGGTTAAAATTGAAATTATCCACTCAAGTAGGTTTAATAGGCCCTACTGCTGCATCTATAAGTCGAGTGCAAAATCGATATCGCTATCAATGTTTGATAAAATATAAAAAAGAACCGAATTTAATTGAGACATTACAACAATTGATTCGGATATATCGTACAGAATGGATTAAAAAGGGTATTCAACTTACCGTTGATTTAGATCCTTCTACCATTTAATTTTGAAGATAAAGAAAAGAGGTTCCAAATGGCACTGTTAGAAATTGTGAAAAATCCCGCGAAGATATTGGAAACAAAAGCAGCTGAAGTGACAAAATTCAATGCTGATCTAGCTAAATTACTTGATGATATGTATGAAACAATGCTAGAAAATGATGGTGTGGGTATTGCGGCTCCACAAGTAAATAAAAGTATCCAGGCTGCAGTGGTAGAACTTGGAGAAGAACGTGATGTACTAGAGCTTATTAATCCTGTAATCGTAGAAGTTTCTGAAGACACAGGAGTTGATATGGAAGGTTGCTTAAGTTTTCCAGATTTATATGGAGATGTTGAACGTCCTCTATATGTAAAAGTACAAGCACAAGACCGTACTGGAGCATTATATGAATTAGAAGCATACGACTACGATGCACGTGTTATTCAACATGAGATTGATCATTTACATGGTATTTTATTTGATAAAAAAATCACGAGAATTTATACATTGCAAGAAATAGAAGAAATGTATGCAGAGGAGGATGAAGAACAATGATATCAATCGTTTTTATGGGAACTCCTGATTTCTCTGTTCCTGTCCTACAAATGCTACATGACGAAGGGTATGACATAAAAGCAGTTGTTACACAACCAGACCGCCCCGTTGGACGTAAGCATATTCTAACTCCTCCACCTGTAAAAGCAGCTGCTGTAGAACTTGGATTACCTGTTATTCAACCTGAACGATTAAAAGGATCAGAACAATTACAACAAATTATTGCATTAAATCCTGATTTAATCGTTACGGCAGCATTTGGTCAAATTTTACCGAAAGAATTGTTAGATACACCTAAATTGGGATGCATAAATGTACACGCATCATTACTTCCAGCATATCGTGGTGGCGCTCCAATTCATCAAGCAGTTATTGATGGTCAAAAAGAAACTGGCGTAACCATTATGTATATGGCAGAAAAATTAGATGCAGGAGATATTATTGCACAACAAGCGCTAACTATTGAAGAAGAAGACTATACAGGCCTCCTATTTGAAAAATTAAGTATTGTTGGCCGAGACCTACTTAAAGCTACGCTTCCATCTATTATTGATGGTACAAATCAACGAATTCCTCAAGATGAGTCAAAAGTGTCTTTTGCACATAATATTTCACGTGAACAAGAACGTATTGATTGGTCAAAAAATAATACAGCTATCTACAACCAAATTCGTGGTTTACATCCATGGCCAACTGCTTATACAACTCTTGATGGTCAAAATGTGAAGATTTGGTGGGCAAAAAAATCTTCTGTTTCACATCAGCAACAACCTGGTACAGTTATTGGTATTTCTAAAAAGTTCTTTACTGTTGCAACTGGTGAAGGACAAGCAATCGATATTATGGATTTACAACCTGCTGGTAAAAAGCGTATGGAAGCTGTCAATTACCTAAATGGTGTAGGTTCAAAATTACAGATAGGGGACCGCTTTGAATGAGTAAAAGTAAAAAAAACATGCCTATCTGGGATGGTAATGTTCGTGATGCAGCATTGACGATATTACTTGCTGTTGATAAACAGCAAGCCTATAGTAATTTGTTGTTACATCAAACAATAGAAAAATATAAAATCGATGCAAAAGATCGTGGTTTGTTAACAGAAATTACGTATGGTACATTGCAATATAAAATGACTCTCGATTATTATTTGGAGCCATATGTACGTGGTAAGCTGGAGGATTGGGTTCGCTGGCTATTACGAATATCTTTGTATCAAATTGTATTTTTAACGAAAATACCTGACCATGCAGCTGTGAACGAAGCAGTAGAAATTGCAAAACATCGTGCACGTCATCGTGGTATTAGTGCTACGGTTAATGGAATATTGCGTTCTATTTTACGTGATGGTATTCGTGATACAACAAATATTGAAGACGATGCTAAACGTTTAGCGATTGAGACGAGTCATCCTGAATGGCTAGTACGTCGATATATTGATGGTTTTGGATTAGAAAAAACATCCAATATGTTATTTGAAAATAATTTGCCCCCTATCCAAACTGTGCGTGTCAATACTGCAAAAGCGACAGTTGACGAAGCTTTACGTAGTCTATGGGATGAAAAATTTTCAGTTAAACGCAGTACTGTGATACCTGAATGTCTTCACATAATAGAAGGACAAGCTGCTCGTTCTACAGCATTTAAAGAAGGACTTATAACGATACAAGATGAAAGTTCAATGTTACCTTCATATGCGTTAGAAGTGCTTCCTGGTATGAGAGTTTTAGATATGTGTGCAGCTCCAGGAGGAAAAACAACGCATATTGCTGAAAAAATGAATAACGAAGGTGAACTAATCGCAACAGATTTACATCCACATAAGATTAAGCTTATTGAGCAAAATGCGGATCGTTTAGGTTTATCAATCATTCAACCTCAAGTTTTAGATGGAAGAAAAGCTAGTTCAATATTTGAGAAGGAATCATTTGACCGTATTTTGGTGGATGCACCTTGTAGTGGCCTTGGTGTTATTCGTCGTAAACCGGATATTAAATACACCAAAAAAGAAGAGGATTTTGAATCTTTACAAAAAATTCAGCTTCAACTATTAAATACTGCATATACTTTATTAAAAAATGAAGGCAAAATGGTTTACAGTACATGTACAATTGATAAAATGGAGAACAACGGTACTGTTGAAGCTTTCCTACAAGCTCATCCAGATATGGAGTTATCTCCAATCAAAGATGTACCAGAAGTATTAACTGCATTAAAAACAGTAGGTATGATGCAAGTCTTTCCACAAGATTTTGGTAGTGACGGCTTTTTTGTTGCTGCTTTCAGAAAAAAAGGAGGATCCACAAACTAATGGATCAAGAAATAAAAACAACAGCAAGAGTTAAAAAAGAAAAACCACAACTTCGCGAATCGATTTATTCATTATTACCTGACCAATTACAAGAATGGTTAAAAGAAAATGGAGAGAAACCATTTAGAGCTGCTCAAATATTTGATTGGTTATATATAAAACGAGTAAAAAGTTTTGAAGAAATGTCTAATCTTTCAAAAGGATTACGTGAAAAATTGCAACAAAAATTTGCATTTAGTACATTGAATACTTTAGTAAAACAAGAATCTAAAGATGGTACCATCAAGTTTTTGTTTCAATTACAAGATGGGTATTCAATTGAAACTGTACTAATGGCTCATGATTATGGGAATTCTGTATGTGTAACAACCCAAGTTGGATGTCGTATTGGATGTACATTCTGTGCATCAACTTTAGGCGGGCTAAAACGCCATCTTTTACCTGGAGAAATTGTAGAACAAGTTGTGAAAGTGCAACAAGCATTAGATGAAAAGGAACAACGTGTAAGTTCAGTTGTTATTATGGGAATTGGTGAACCATTTGATAATTATGATTCGATGATGCAATTCTTACATGTCATCAATCATGAGAAAGGGTTAAATATTGGAGCTCGCCATATTACCGTTTCTACAAGTGGTATTATTCCTAAGATTTATAAATTTGCAGATGAACAATTACAAATTAACTTTGCTTTATCATTACACGCACCGAACCAAGAATTACGTCAACAATTAATGCCGATTGCAAAAGCTTACAAACTACCAGAACTAATCGAAGCAGTGAAATATTATACTGAAAAAACTGGTCGCCGAATCAGTTTTGAATACGGTTTATTTGGAGGTGTTAATGACACAGTTGCACATGCAGAGGAATTAGCACAACTTGTTAAGGATATTAAATGTCATGTCAATTTAATTCCAGTAAACTATGTACCAGAACGTGACTATGTACGAACACCAAGAAATAAGATTTTCGATTTTGAAAGAACGCTAAAAAAACATGGTGTCAATGTTACTATTCGTCGTGAGCACGGCTCAGATATTGATGCAGCTTGTGGTCAATTACGTGCGAAGGAGAGAAAAGAAGAGACGACCCACTAATGAGGTGATACGTTGTGAGATATACTGTTGTAAGTGATATTGGAAAGAAAAGAGCAGTAAATGAAGATTCAGCAACTTTTATCTCGCGTGATGACTCATACCAACTGGCTATTGTAGCAGATGGTATGGGTGGTCATAATGCAGGTGATGTTGCAAGTCGTATGGCTGTTACACATTTTGAAGAGTTATTTTTAAAGGCGGATAAAGCCCGTTTTGAAACAAATGAATCAATTGAAGAATGGTTGGTTTCAACAGTAAAAGAACTTAACAAAATACTTTATCAATACTCGTTAACACATGAAGATTGCCAAGGTATGGGTACTACACTTATTGCTGTTCTTTTTAATGGAAATGATGCGACTATTTGTCATGTAGGTGACAGTCGTGTTTACTTTGTTACTAAAGAAGAGAATCGCCTTGTCACTAGAGATCACTCGTATGTCAATATTCTCGTAGATAACGGTGAAATTAGTGAGGAAGAGGCTGAAAGTCATCCAAAGAAAAACTATATTATTAAATCATTAGGAACAGAATCTACTATCGAACCAGATAGCTATAAAGTTGAGATTCTTGACGATTCATTTATGTTAATTTGCTCGGATGGTCTAAGCAACAAAATATCAAATATTGAAATGCACAATATAATAATGAGTTCAGCTACCCTTCAAGAGAAAGGTAGCCAACTTGTGCAATTAGCTAATGATAATGGTGGAGAGGACAACATTACACTCATCCTGCTATCAAAAGACATTGAGGAGGTGTAAGGATGCTCGTTGGAAAAAGAATCAGTGGACGTTATAAAATTCTTGACGTCATTGGTGGCGGTGGAATGTCAAATGTCTACTTAGCACATGATATGATTTTAGATCGCGATGTTGCGATTAAAGTATTGCATTATAATTTTTCAAATGAACAAGAGATGCATCGACGTTTTCAACGAGAGGCTTTATCAGCCACTAGTCTTACACATCCGAATATTGTTAGTATTTATGATGTTGGTGAAGACGGGGATATGCATTATTTAGTCATGGAATACGTGAAAGGGCAGACATTAAAACAATACATACAAAAATACGCCCCACTAGCCCCTGTTAAATGTGTGAATATCATGAAACAATTGACTTCAGCAATTGCAAGCGCACATCAAAATCAAATTATTCATAGAGATATTAAGCCACAGAATATTTTAATGGACGAATCTGGCAATGTGAAAATTACTGATTTTGGTATTGCAATGGCTTTGGAGGATACTTCCTTTACAAGAACCAATTCAGTTTTAGGAACAGTACACTACTTATCTCCAGAACAAGCACGTGGTGGTACCGCAACAAAAAAATCTGATATTTATTCTTTAGGAATTGTTCTTTATGAGTTATTGACAGGCGAACTACCTTTTTCTGGGGAATCTGCTGTTGCAATTGCATTGAAACACTTACAATCAGATACACCTTCTGTACGATCTATAGTCCCATCAATACCTCAAAGTTTAGAAAATGTGGTCTTGAAAGCTACTGCTAAAGATCCGCTTCATCGTTACTTATCAGTTGAAGAGATGAAAGAAGATCTAGAAACGGTTTTATCTGATGAAAGAAGTCATGAAACAAAATTCATCCCACCTTTCGATGAGGATGCGACGAAGCTTATTCCTGTTATAAAAGAAGCTGAAATTGACAGCATACAAGATTTAGAAAAGACAAAAGCTATTCCTATAAAAGAAAAAGATTCGTACAATGATGAAAAAAAAGAGAAAAAAGGAAAAAGAAAAAACAAAGTTTTAATCTTTGTAGGATTGTTACTTAGTCTTTTACTTGTTTTTCTAATTGTATTATTTTTATATCCAGATTTATTTTCTGAAAAAAGATATGAAGTACCAGATGTAACGAATCAAAACGTAGACAAAGCAATCCGCACTTTAGAAAATGCAGGATTTGTTATCGGGGACCAAACAAAGCAAAATTCAGATGACATTAAAGAAGATAAAATTATTTCGACAAATCCTGTAGCGGGGAAAGAACGAACGAAAGGAACAGAGATTGACTTAACTATTAGCGAAGGACCGAAAAAAACGGAAATTACTAATTATGTTGGCAAGGATATTACACAAGTAAAACAACTACTTGAAAAGCAAGGCTTTAATGTGAATGTTAAAGAATCTTATTCCGATGAAACTGAAGGGACAATTATTCAACAATCTCCTAAAGAAGGGGAAAGTGTTATAGCAAAAGACACGACAGTCACCCTAACAATAAGTAAAGGTGTTGAACAGGAATTAGTTGCAAGTTTACTTGGATATGACAAAACAGCATTAGATTCTTATGCAAAAACCTCAGGGTTTAATATTCATATTGGAAGCGATGAATATTCAGAGACCGTTCCGAAAGGACAAGTTATTTCTCAAACGCCAAAAGCAGGGACAAAAGTTGCTATAGGTAGTAAAATCGATGTCGTTCTATCAAAAGGAAAAGAACCAAAACCTCTTAAATTGTTTGTTAAATCTGTAGTGATTCCTTACGAACCAGAAGTTGAAGGTGAACCTCAACAGGTAAGAATATATATTCAAGACCATACACGTTCAATTAAAGATGTGGAACAAGAATTTCAATTATATTCTACTCAGCAGAAAAGGATTCAACTTCAAATTGAAGAAGGGCAAGAGGCTAGATACAAAGTAGAGCGTGATGGTAAAGTAATCATTAATGAAAAGGTAGCATATTAAATTCTAAAATAAGGAGGAAGGACATGCCAAAAGGCCAAATCAGAAAAGCTTTAAGTGGCTTTTATTATGTCCAAGATGGTGAACAACTGATTCAATGTCGGGGGCGCGGAGTCTTCCGTAATAAGGGAATAACACCGCTAGTAGGAGATTATGTAGAATATGAAGTTGAAGGAAATAATGATGGTACAATTACTGCTATTTTAGAACGTAAAAATGAACTTGTACGTCCTCCTGTTGCAAATATTGACCAAGCAATCCTTGTATTTTCAACGAAAGAACCTGCATTTAACACGATTTTACTGGATCGTTTTTTAGTGGTTTTAGAATCCTTTCAAGTGCATCCAATCATTTGTTTGACGAAAACGGATTTACTATCTGAAAAAGAACTACAAGAGATTGAAAAATATAAAGCCAATTATGAAGCAATTGGTTATAGAATAATCGAGACATATAAAGATGACCCGAATTTACTAACTAAAATGATACCTTTATTACAAAGTAAATTAACTGTTTTAGCGGGACAATCAGGTGTTGGTAAATCTACATTACTTAATACACTAATGCCAGAACTAGAACTAAAAACGGGGATTATATCCGAAGCGCTTGGTCGAGGAAAGCATACAACTCGTCATGTAGAGCTAATTGAAATAGCTGGAGGGTTAATTGCTGATACTCCTGGTTTTAGCTCTTTTGACTTTGATAGAATAGAAAAAGAAGAATTAACTCAATGTTTCCCTGAGTTTTTTGTATTATCGGAAAGTTGTAAATTTCGAGGCTGCTTGCACTTAAAAGAACCAAAATGTGCAGTAAAAAAAGCCGTAGAAGAGAAAAAAGTAGAACAATATCGTTATGATCATTACCTACAATTCTTACAAGAAATTATTGATAGAAAGCCGAGGTACTAAACTATGATTCAAATTGCACCATCTATTTTAGCTGCTAATTTTTCAAAATTAGCAGATGAAGTAAAAGAAGTAGAAGAAGCAGGAGCTAAGTTAATCCATATTGATGTCATGGATGGCCACTTTGTACCTAATATTACTATGGGACCAATTGTTGTAGAAGCATTGCGCCCAATAACCAATCTTCCGTTAGATGTCCATTTAATGATTGAAAATCCAGATCAATATATAGAGGATTTTGCAAAAGCTGGTGCAAACTATATTACTGTTCATGTTGAAGCATGCCGTCATTTGCATCGAACAATTCAACTAATTCGTTCTTTCGGAGTGAAACCTGGAGTTGTGTTAAATCCACATACACCAATTGAATCCATTAAACATATTTTAGAAGATGTTGACTTAGTATTATTAATGACAGTCAATCCTGGTTTTGGTGGACAAAAATTCATTCATTCTGTTGTACCAAAGATAGCAGAACTTTCAGCTTTGATTAAAGAAAAGGATGTAAATGTGGAAATAGAAATAGATGGCGGTATTAACACAGAAACCATCGTGCCATGCGCTCAAGCAGGTGCTACAATCTTTGTAGCAGGTTCTGCGATTTATGGTAAAGAAAATCGTAAAGAAGCATTACAAAGCATTCTAGAGGCAGGAGAACAGTCTATACGATGACTGTTGTCATAATATGTGCTGGAGGTCCAGAGGAGGAAGTCGTATCGAACGATTTCCTCTTTTCTTTCCAAGATGTTAAATTTATCGGAGCTGATCACGGAGCTGTTTATTTGTTGAATAGAGGGATTATTCCAGATTTAGCAGTAGGTGACTTCGATTCATTAACGAATGAAGAGTGGCAATTGGTTCATGAGCGCGTACCAAATATACAACGCCATAAACCTGAAAAAGATGAAACAGATACAGAACTAGCGCTATTGAAAGCATTAGAATTCAATCCGACTGAGATTCTTTTAACAGGTGTTACAGGTGGAAGACTCGACCATTACGAAGCAAATTTACACATTTTATATCGTGTTCAAAAAATGTATCCATCTATTGAAATAAAAATAATAAATAATTTTAATTGTTTGCAATTTTTGTTGCCTGGAGAACATAAGATAGTATCAGATCACTATTTCAAATATCTTTCGTTTTTTGCATTTGGTGATGTCGTGAGAAATGTAACATTACGAAATGTTTTTTATGAAACGACAGATGAAGTCATTGATATAGGGACTACTCGATTTACAAGTAATGAAATAGTAGGCGATTATGCGTCTATTTCATTTTCTAGTGGCATATGTTTAATGATAAGAAGTATTGATGATAAGGAGTGACCAGTTGAAAGTATACACATTTCAATTACCAAAAGTAGTTAGCAATTTTGCCCGATTTTGTTTACAGATGGTTTCAAATGATCCTGCAGGTCCTAAAAAAACAGCTACTAGAAAGAAAAAAGGAAACGAAAAAACGCCAAGTTGATAACTTCAACTTGGCGTTTTATTTGGAAGAACGGATTAAACGCGTTCAACTTTACCTGATTTTAATGCACGAGCAGAAACCCATACACGTTTTGGTTTGCCGTTTACTAAAATACGAACTTTTTGAAGGTTTGCGCCCCAAGTACGTTTGTTAGCATTCATTGCGTGAGAACGGTTGTTACCAGACACAGCTTTACGTCCAGTAATGACACATTTTTTTGGCATATTATTTCCCTCCTCATAAAGAAGTTGAAAGATTCATGATTTCACTTCGGTATTTCACATACTTTAATAATTTAACACACACTTTTACCTAATGCAACTGATTTTGATAGACTTTCAAGAAAAAAACCTTTACAGTCTAAATGTAGACGAATTGATAGGTTTTCTTTTATAATCAAAATTTGTATAGTACAATAAGAGATAGTCAAAAAGAAATCAGGAGGCATTCTAATGTCAGTAGAATTGAAAAATGAATTCGGTAGTATTGATATCTCTAATGATGTTGTTGCACAAATAGCAGGTGGAGCAGCGATTGAATGCTATGGCATCGTCGGTATGGCAAGTAAACACCAAATTCGTGATGGCTTAACAGATATTCTTCGTAAGGAGAATTTCGCAAAAGGAGTAATCGTTCGTCAAGATGGTGAAGATTTACATATCGATATGTATGTCATTATTAGTTACGGAACTAAAATTTCAGAAGTAGCCTATCAAGTACAATCAAAAGTAAAATATACACTAGATAAAACATTAGGAATGGCAGTTAAATCTGTTAATATCTACGTGCAAGGTGTTCGCGTAGCGAACGTGTAAGAGGAGGAACTTATTCAAATGAAGTCGTTAGACGGGATTAAATTCGCGGAAATGGTACAAGCTGGTTCAAGCCATTTAGCTCAAAATGCGGAATATGTTGATTCGTTAAATGTATTCCCTGTACCTGATGGAGATACAGGAACGAATATGAATTTATCGATGACATCAGGTGCAAAAGAAACTGCTGCTAACAAGGTAGCAAACATTGGAAAGACAGCGCAAGCATTATCAAAAGGATTGCTAATGGGAGCACGAGGTAATTCAGGTGTTATATTATCTCAATTATTCCGCGGATTTGGTAAAGCTGTCGAAAAAGAAACTGAATTAGATGCAGTAAAATTTGCGCAAGCATTTCAAAGTGGGGTAGAAACAGCTTATAAAGCCGTTATGAAACCTGTTGAAGGAACAATTCTTACAGTTGCACGTGTTGCTGCTGAAAAAGCAGTGGAAGTTGCAAAAACAGAAGAAGATATTGTTGTTATTATGGAACAAACTTTAGCTGCAGCAAAAGAAGCGCTAGCTAAAACACCTGACCTATTACCAGTACTGAAAGAAGTAGGAGTGGTTGATAGTGGTGGCCAAGGTTTAGTCTTTGTATATGAAGGCTTTGCAGCATCCTTAAAAGGTGAAGCAATTCCTGCTCCAACGAAAATAGATTCAATCGATGATTTAGTAAATGCAGAACATCATAAAGCGCAAGATTTTATGGATACTTCTGAAATCGTCTATGGATACTGTACAGAATTTATGGTGCGTTTTGAAGACGATAAAAAACCATTTAATGAATCAGAATTCCGAGAAGATATGAGCCACTTCGGTGATTCACTACTAGTTATTTCTGATGATGAAGTGGTGAAAATCCACGTTCACTCTGAAACACCAGGGAAAGTTATCTCTTATGGTCAACAATATGGTAGTTTAGTAAAAGTTAAAGTAGATAACATGCGTCTTCAACATACAGCAATCGTTGGAGAAGATCATAAAGTAGCCAAAAAAGAAGTGAAAAAACAACCATATGCAATCGTAACAGTAGCAATGGGTGAAGGTGTTGCACAACTTCTAGAAAGTGTTGGCGCATCATATGTGATAGAAGGCGGTCAAACAATGAACCCTTCTACAGAAGATATTGTCAATGCTATTAAAGAAGTAGGGGCAGAAAAAGTATTAATCTTACCAAATAATAAAAATATAGTAATGGCAGCTGAACAAGCAACTGAATTATTAGATATTGAGGCTGCTGTTGTACCAACAAAAACAATTCCACAAGGTATGTCTGCAATTCTTGCATTCAACCCAGAGCTATCAGTTGAGGAAAACAAAAAACATATGACAGCTGCATATGCAAATGTTAAATCAGGACAAATTACATTTGCAGTACGTGATACTTCAATTGATGGAGTAGAAATTCACAAAAATGATTTCATGGCTATTAAAGAAGGGCAAATTATCCAAGCTACACCTTCTTTAAAAGTCGCTTCTGAAATATTAGTAAGCGATATGGTTGATGAAGATTCAGAAATTGTCACAGTACTATACGGCGAAGACGTTGAAAAGCAAACTGTTGATGAATATGTTGAATTTATAGAACAAAAATATCCAGATGTAGAAGTAGAGGTACATGATGGGAAACAACCATTATATCCTTATATCATTTCTGTAGAATAAGTCACAATTAGAATTATTAATCATAACAACCTATGTAAAACGGCTAAGAAAAAAATCTTGGCCGTTTTTCTATGTATAGCTTGTTTGAGGTCAAATAGAAAAAGACTAAAATGTTTGGTTATATGAGAATATTCGTGTAAGATAAGTTTTGAATATTACTAGAAATGCGTGGGGAGAAATTATGAAATTTACATCCGTTTTTGATATTATCGGTCCGGTCATGATTGGTCCTTCTTCATCACATACTGCTGGAGCGGCTCGAATTGGTCGCGTTGCCAGAGATTTATTTGGACGTCAACCTAAATGGGCTAAAATCCACTTGTATGGTTCTTTTGCAGAGACGTATAAGGGACATGGAACTGATGTAGCAATAATCGGTGGATTACTGGATTATGATACTTACGATGAAAGAATTAAGACTGCATTTAAAGAAGCAGCAGAGGCAGGATTAACTTTTGAATTCATACCTGAAACAGATCATACAGAGCATCCAAATACAGCAAGAATCGTAATTGGTGATGATGATATGGAAATGTCAATGGTTGGTATTTCAATTGGTGGTGGTGCGATTGAAATTACTGAACTTAACGGATTCCCACTTCGATTATCAGGAGGCATGCCAGCAATCTTAGTAGTACACGATGACAGAGCTGGTTGTATCGCCAATGTAGCTAATTGCCTTGCAAAACATAATATTAATATTGGTCATATGGAAGTGTCACGTAAAGAACGAGGAAATATGGCGTTAATGGTCATAGAAGTAGATCAAAATATCGAACATTCTATTTTAGGAGAAATCGAAAATCTTCCTAATATTACGAAAGTGACTCGTATTAAAAACTAGGAGGTATAAAAATGGAAGTATTATTTCGTAATGTTAGAGAATTGATAGAACGTGCAGAAACAGAAAATAAACTCATTTCAGAAATTATGATTGAACAAGAAATTTTAATGTCAGAAAGAAGCCGAGATGAAATAATGGAACAAATGTCTCGAAATCTTACTGTCATGGAAGAGGCTGTTGAAAGAGGGTTAAAAGGAGTACGTTCCGTAACAGGTTTAACAGGTGGAGATGCCGTATTATTACAAAAATATATACAATCAGGTAAAGGACTTTCAGGAAATCTTTTACTAGACGCTGTCAGTAAAGCTGTTGCTACAAACGAAGTCAATGCAGCCATGGGAACAATTTGTGCAACACCCACTGCAGGTTCTGCAGGAGTTGTACCAGGTACACTTTTTGCCGTGAAAAATAAATTGAATCCTACAAGAGAACAAATGATTCGATATTTGTTTACTGCAGGTGCTTTCGGTTTTGTTGTAGCTAATAATGCATCTATTTCAGGTGCGGCTGGTGGCTGTCAAGCTGAAGTAGGTTCGGCAGCTGCGATGGCTGCTGCATCCATTGTTGAAATGGCTGGCGGTACACCTTCTCAAAGTTCACATGCATTTGCAATTTCACTTAAAAATATGCTTGGTCTTGTATGTGACCCGGTAGCAGGATTAGTGGAGGTTCCTTGTGTTAAGAGAAATGCAATGGGAGCTGCAAATGCTATGGTAGCAGCAGATATGGCATTGGCAGGTATCACGAGTCGTATTCCAACAGACGAAGTAATCGGTGCAATGTTCCGTATTGGTCAAACAATGCCTGTAGCTTTAAAGGAAACCGCACAAGGTGGATTAGCAGCAACACCAACAGCTAAGGCAATTCAAGCGAAGATTTTTGGTGGGGCCGTGTTACATCGTGACTAACCTACTGGATTCAGTAACTGATTTAAAAGGTGTTGGGAAAACATCTGCTGATACATTAAGTTTGATGGGCATTGCAACGATAAAAGATTTGATATTAACGTTTCCGTATCGTCATGAAGATTTTCGTCTAAAAGATTTAGCAGAAACACCACACAATGAAAGAGTTACAGTAGAAGGACGTATCGAAAGTGAACCAACTGTTCTTTATTTAGGTAAAAATAAATCACGCTTACAAGTACGTATGTTGGTTGGACGACATTTGATAAAAGTTGTTTTTTTCAATCAAGGATATTTACGAAGTAAATTAACACTCGGGACCATTGTAACCGTAACAGGTAAATGGGATAGGGGCCGTCAAATCATAAATGGAAGTAATGTGTCATTTGGCCCTAAAACAGATCAGGCAGATTTTGAACCAGTATATAGTTTAAAGGGTAAGTTGACTCAAAAAAAATTCCGCCAATTTATCCGTCAAGCCTTGGATTTATCAAAAAATCAGCTTCCAGAGACTTTACCTGAACAGTTAAGAAATGAGTATAAATTACTGCCCCTTTCAGATGCTTTAGAAGGTGTCCATTTTCCAAAAAATGCAAATCATGCAAAACAAGCACGTCGAAGATTTGTTTACGAAGAGCTGTTACAATTCCAGTTGAAAATTCAAGCATTAAGAAAAACTCGGAGAGAGCAAGAACATGGTATTATCATTCAATATGATTTAGAAAAGGTTCGTGAATTCATCAGTTCTTTACCATACGAGTTAACAAATGCCCAAAAACGTGTTGTCAATGAAATATCACGTGATTTACTAATCCCCCAACGCATGAATCGATTATTGCAAGGGGATGTAGGATCTGGGAAAACTGTGGTGGCAGCAATAGGATTGTATTCCTCAGTTACAGCTGGATTTCAAGGTGCATTAATGGCGCCAACTGAAATTTTAGCAGAACAACATGCAGCATCACTTGATGAATGGTTGCATCCTTTTGGTGTCAAGGTTGCATTATTGTCCGGATCGGTTAAGGGAAAGGCAAGAAGAGAGTTGTTAGAGAGAGTATCAAATGGAGACATTGATATTCTTGTTGGAACACATGCATTGATACAACCGGATGTATCATTTAAAAAATTAGGGTTTGTTATAACTGACGAACAACATCGTTTTGGGGTCGAGCAACGCAGAGTTTTGCGTGAAAAAGGGGAAAATCCGGATGTGCTTTTTATGACCGCAACGCCTATTCCGCGTACATTATCGATTACAGCATTTGGAGAAATGGACGTTTCAATCATTGATGAAATGCCAGCAGGAAGAAAGAAAATTGAAACTCATTGGGTAAAAAATGAACAATTCAATCAAGTGCTAACCCGAATGGCGAAAGAACTTGCCAATGGTCGTCAAGCTTATATTATTTGTCCGCTCATTGAAGAATCAGATAAGCTTGATGTGCAAAATGCAGTAGATGTTTATCAACAACTTTCAACTATTTATAAAAATAAATTCAAAATAGGTCTTATGCATGGACGTTTACCCGCAAATGAGAAAGATGAGGTAATGCGTGCTTTTAGTGAAGGAAGACTAGATGTTCTCGTTTCTACAACTGTTGTAGAAGTAGGGGTAAATGTTCCAAATGCAACATTTATGGTAATATATGATGCTGAGCGATTTGGTTTAGCTCAACTTCATCAATTACGAGGTCGAGTAGGACGGGGAAATCATCAATCTTACTGCATACTTATTGCAAATCCGAAAAGTGAAGAGGGTAAAGAGCGTATGATTTCTATGACGGAAACGAATGATGGTTTCCGTTTAGCGGAAAAGGATTTAGAACTCCGTGGACCTGGTGATTTTTTTGGAAAAAAACAAAGTGGCTTACCGGAATTTAAAATGGCTGATTTAGTCCACGATTATAGAGCGTTAGAAGTAGCAAGGCAAGATGCAGTGAAACTTATTGAATCACCTAAATTTTGGCGAAGTGAAGAATATAAAGCTTTACGAGAATATCTTGCTTCATCGGGTGCTCTTGATGGCGAAAGAATTGATTAAAAGTGGGGGATGCAAAGCTGTTTTGAAAAACAACACTTGCATTCTCTTTTTTATATTTATATACTGATATTAGTACCAAGTGCTAATATTAAGGGGCGACGAAGAATAATATGAAGTACTCAAAGAAAGAACGACAACTATTATTGCAGCAAACGATTCAAGAAAACCCATTCGTCACGGATGAACAGCTTGCTACAAAGTTTAATGTTAGTGTTCAGACGATTAGACTTGATCGTATGGAGTTATCCATTCCAGAATTGCGTGAACGGATTAAGGATGTAGCCGCCAATAATTTTGAAAATGAAGTTAAAACCTTACCTATAGATGAAGTTATTGGAGAAATTATCGATATTGAATTGGATGAACGTGCGTTATCTATTTTTGATGTTGGGGAAGAACATGTCTTTCAAAGAAACCGCATTGCAAGAGGACATCACTTGTTCGCCCAAGCGAATTCTTTAGCAGTAGCCGTTATTGATGATGATCTTGCATTAACAGTCCATTCTGACATTCATTTTTTGAAACCAGTAAAAGCAGGGCAACGCGTAGTATCTAAAGCCGTAGTTACAGGAAAAGATAATGAAAAAAATCGTACGTTCGTCACCGTTACCTCTACAGTAGATGGAAATACAGTTTTTACGGGACAATTTGAGATGTATCGAACGAAAGGTAAAGGTGAAAAGTAAATGAAATTAGCAGTTGATGGTATGGGTGGGGACAACGCACCTCAAGCCATAATCGATGGTGTATATGAAGCACTTGAAGAAAACAAAGATTTAGAAGTTTTACTATATGGTTCAAAAGAAAAAATGCAACCATTTTTAAAAGATATGAATCGTATTACAATTATAGATTGCCAAGAAGAAATTGAAGGAACAGATGAGCCTGTTCGTGCAGTACGACGTAAAAAGGATGCATCAATGGTGAAAATGGCTCAAGCTGTTGCAGATGGTGAAGCAGAAGCTTGTATTTCAGCAGGGAATACGGGTGCTTTAATGGCATCTGGATTATTTATTGTGCATCGTATTGATGGTATTGACCGTCCAGCGCTTTCAACAACATTACCTACGTTAGATGGTAGTGGTTTTGATATGTTGGACCTGGGCTCTAATGCAGATGCAAAGCCGGAAAATCTAGTGCAATATGCTATAATGGGAAGCATTTATGCAAAACAAGTACGTGGTATTCAAAATCCAACAGTAGGTTTGTTGAATATTGGTACTGAAGATAAAAAAGGCAATGACCTAGCAAAACATGCTTTCACTTTATTAAAAGATGCGCCAGTGAATTTTATCGGAAATGTAGAGGCGCGAGAATTATTAAATCATGCTGCTGATGTAGTCGTAACGGATGGTTTTACAGGTAATATGGTATTAAAAACCATTGAAGGAACAGCAGGCGCTATTTTTAAAATGATGAAAGAAGCTTTTATGTCTTCCACAAAATCAAAAGTCGCAGCATTGATGATGAAAAATGATTTGAAAAATCTTAAAAATAAAATGGATTACACAGAGTACGGTGGTGCAGCATTGTTTGGCTTAAAAGCACCGGTGATTAAAGCACATGGTTCTTCTAATGCAAGAGCTTTTGCAAGTGCAATTCGTCAAGCACGCAAAATGGTCGACTATAATGTTATTCCAACAATCGATGCAACCATTATGAAATCTAAACAAAATGAACAATAACTTTTTTAATGTTGTTATACAAAGGGGAATGTAAAATGACGAAAATTGCTTTTATTTTTCCAGGGCAAGGTTCACAAACTGTAGGAATGGGTCAAGAATTTATTTCTCAGGAATCTGCGTGTAAGGAATTTTATGATCAAGCAGATCAACTTTTAGGGATTGAATTATCGAAGTTAATGTTAGAAGGTCCTCAAGAAGACTTAACACTAACTTACCATGCGCAACCAGCATTATTAACCACTGGTGTTATGATCGCTGAAAAGTTAAAAAAAGCTGGGATTACACCAGATTTTACTGCTGGACATAGCTTAGGTGAATATGCTGCAATTGTTACTTCAGGTGTTATGACCTTTGCGGATGGTGTACAAGCTGTACATAATCGTGGTATTTATATGAATGAAGCAGTACCCGCTGGCGAAGGTGCAATGGCTGCCATTTTAGGCTTGAATCGTGATGAACTGAAACAAGTTACTGATAGTGTTACAGCTGAAGGGGAAATTGTTCAGCTTGCCAATCTCAACTGTCCAGGTCAAATTGTTATTTCTGGTACAGCTAAAGGTGTAGAATTGGCTTCTGAAAAAGCCAAAGAAGTAGGTGCTAGACGTGCTATTCCATTAGTTGTTAGTGGTCCTTTCCATTCCGAGCTAATGAGACCTGCTGCTAGCAAGCTACAACAAATGCTCTCTAAAATTGATATGCAAGATGCTAATGTACCAGTTATAGCTAATGTTAATGCACAACCTGTTACTTCAAAGGCAGTGATTTTAAACCAATTAGTTGAACAATTGTATTCTCCAGTACTATGGGAAGATTCAGTCCGCACTTTACTTGCTGAAGGGGTAGATGTCTTTATTGAATGTGGTCCCGGTAAAGTTTTAAGTGGACTTGTCAAAAAAGTGGATCGTAAAGTGAAAACATATTGTGTTTATGATGAAGCGACATTCAAACAACTAATAGAAGCGGCAAAGGAGTGGGCTTAATTGGCAGATTTAACGAATAAGGTAGCTGTTGTTACAGGTGGCTCTAGAGGAATCGGACGTGCAATTGCACTTCACTTAGCTAAACTAGGAGCTAAAGTTGTTGTGAACTATAGTGGTAGTCAAACAAAAGCAGAAGAAGTTGTATCTGAAATAGAGGATGCAGGTGGTTCTGCGATTGCAGTTCAAGCGAATGTAACAGATGCAGAAGCTGTTGCAAATTTGATGAAGCAAGCTATAGAAAACTATGGTAAACTTGATATTTTAGTAAATAATGCAGGCATTACTCGTGATAATTTACTTATGCGTATGAAAGAAGAAGACTGGGATGCTGTTATGAATACGAATCTTAAAGGTGTCTTTCTATGTACTAAAGCTGTTACACGTCAAATGATGAAACAACGTGCAGGTCGTATTGTTAATATTGCTTCCATTGTCGGAGTTGCAGGGAATGCTGGTCAAGCAAATTATGTTGCAGCAAAAGCAGGTGTTATTGGCCTCACTAAAACAGCAGCGAAAGAATTAGCAGCTCGTAATATTTACGTCAATGCTGTAGCTCCTGGATTTATAGATACAGAAATGACAGAGGAGTTACCTGAACAGATTAAAGCACAAATGCTTACTCAAATACCGCTAGCTAAATTAGGTAAACCAGAAGATGTCGCAAAAGTAGTTGCATTTTTAGCCTCTGATGATGCAAGCTATATGACAGGTCAAACGCTTCATGTAGATGGCGGTATGGTCATGTAGACGTCTTGTATGTATAAAAAAACATTGAGAGGAGGTGAACAATTTGGCAACAGTATTAGAACGTGTATCTAAAGTTGTCGTTGACCGTTTAGGTGTTGACGAAAGCGAAGTGAAACTAGAAGCTTCTTTCCGTGATGATTTAGGTGCGGACTCATTAGACGTAGTAGAATTAGTAATGGAATTTGAAGAAGAATTTGATATGCAAATTGATGACGAGGACGCAGAAAAAATTGCTACTGTAGGTGATGCAGTAAGCTTTATCGAAAGCAAACTCGGCTAATTTCACGTATAATATACAATACTTAAAACTTCCCCGCTTTTCTAAAGTGAGGGAAGTTATCTTTTTATTTTTGCACATTGTATAATAAAAAGGTAAACTATAGATTGTACCAAATGGAAAATAAGAAGGTTGATAAAAGATGAGAATACAAGGACTCTCACAAAAGAATGGCGCAATTTCAGAGCAGGCACGTCTAAAATTCGCTGAATTACAAGATTTATTGGGCTTACACTTCAATAATCCTAATTTGTTATACAACGCATTTACACATTCATCATTTGTAAATGAGCATCGTAGAAAGCTTTTTGAAGACAATGAACGTCTTGAATTTTTAGGAGACGCTGTGCTTGAGCTAACTGTTTCTAAGTTTTTATTTCTTAAATTTCCTAAGATGACTGAAGGCGAACTAACAAAATTGCGTGCAGCAATGGTTTGCGAGCCATCCCTAGTGATATTTGCTAATGAGTTGAATTTTGGTAAATACGTATTACTAGGTAAAGGAGAAGAAATCACAGGTGGTCGTCAACGTCCAGCATTACTTGCGGATTGTTTTGAAGCATTTATAGGTGCTTTATATTTAGACCAAGGTTTAGAAACAGTTGTTGGCTTTTTGGAAAAAGTTGTTTTCCCAAAAGTCGAGCTCGGTGCATTTTCACATGTTATGGACTTTAAGAGTCAATTACAAGAAATGGTACAACAAAATAATTCTGGTACATTACAATATGAAATCATAAAAGAAAATGGTCCAGCACATAACCGTACATTCGTCTCTCAAGTGTTGTTAAATAACAAAGAACTTGGAGTAGGCAACGGTAAATCTAAAAAAGAAGCGGAACAAAAAGCAGCACAATGCGCTATGCGTGCTTTAAAAGTACAAATAGCGAATGATCAGGAGGGTTAATTTTGTTTCTTAAACGGCTTGAAGTGATTGGTTTTAAATCTTTTGCTGATCGAATAGGTATAGACTTTGTACCTGGCGTTACTGCTGTCGTTGGCCCGAATGGTAGTGGTAAAAGTAACGTAACAGATGCGATTCGCTGGGTACTCGGTGAACAATCAGCTAAGTCCCTTCGTGGTGCAAAAATGGAAGATATTATTTTTGCCGGAAGTGATTCACGCAAACCGCTTAACTTTGCAGAAGTATCATTAATTTTAGACAATGAAGACGAACGCTTACCGATTCCATATAACGAGGTAAGCGTTACTCGTCGTGTTTATCGTTCTGGGGAAAGCGAGTATTTGCTTAATAAGCAACAATGTCGATTAAAAGATATTACAGATCTATTTTTAGATTCAGGATTAGGAAAAGAAGCTTTCTCAATTATTTCTCAAGGACGAGTAGATGAAATATTAAATAGTCGTCCTGATGATCGACGTACAATTTTTGAAGAAGCTGCTGGTGTATTAAAGTATAAACAGCGTCGTAAAAAGGCTGAACATAAATTATTTGAAACAGATGATAATTTGAATCGTGTATTAGATATTTTACATGAGTTGGATAAACGAATCGAACCATTACATATCCAAGCATCCGCAGCAGAAGATTATTTGAAAATGTCAACAGAGCTAAAAGATATCGATATCGCAGTTTTAGTTCATGATATGGAGCAATTAAACAATGCCATGGAGAGTATTGCGAAAGAAAAGGAAAATCTGTTTTCAAAAGAACAAGTTCATGCTGCACAGATTACTGAAAAAGAGTCGTATATTACAAAACTTCGAAAACAATTAACCGAGCTAGATAGTTTACTAGATGAATCACAGCATCAACTTGTAGATGTAAGTGCAGAAGTTGAACGTTTTGAAGGCCGTAAAGTATTAATGGCTGAAAAACGAATAAATGCAGCGGCACAACTAACAAAACTACAACAATCACTTCAAAAGGCAAAAACTTCTAGCGACAGTTGGAATAAATTGAAGAGCGAGAAAGAAAAGCAATTAGTAGATCGCCAACAAGAGCTCCAAAATTTAAAGAAAACAGTAAAACAACTTGAAGATAATTTGAATCGTTCAACTTCTGAAATTGAAGCAGAGATTAATAAATGGAAAGACACATATATTGACCGCTTAAATGAAGAAGCTACTGTTAAAAACGAAGTAAAAAATATTACAAAACAATTAGAAGAACAAACTGAGAATTCTGTAAAAATTTCGAGCCAATCCACAGAAATGGTAACTGAGCTCAAAGGCTTACAACAAGAGCAACAATTGGTAGCTGAGAAATTGCAAAATGTAGAAAAACAAGTAGCGTTGAAGCTTGAAAAATATAAAAATTGTCAACAAGATTTGCAAAATGCAAAAAGACAGTACGATCAGCAACAATCTATGTTATTTAAAGGCTATCAACATTTACAACAGATGAAATCTCGTCAAGAAACACTTGCTGAACTTGAAGCGGATTTTTCAGGATTTTATCAAGGTGTAAAAGCTGTTCTAGTTGCACGTGAAAAGCAACAATTACAAGGTATTCATGGTGCGGTAGCAGAACTAATTCATGTTGATGGCGAATATGCTCGTGCTGTTGAAACTGCTCTAGGTGCTGCAATGCAACATGTTGTAACTGAAACGGATGTAGATGCTCGTAAAGCAATTACATGGTTAAAACAACAACGAGCAGGTAGAGCGACATTTTTACCTAAAAATGTGATGAAGTCTCGTAAAGTACCTGCAAATGTATTGCAAACTGTTGCAAATCATCCTTCATTTATTAATACAGCAGATGAATTGGCAACATATGATCCTGCATTTCGAACAATTGCGGAGAATTTGTTAGGTCATGTACTAGTATCAAAAGATTTACAAGGTGCTTCTCAAATTGCAAAAACTTGCGGTTATCGTTATCGCGTTGTCACTTTAGATGGTGATGTTGTTAATACCGGGGGTTCTTTGACCGGGGGTTCTGTTAAACAACAGGCATCATTATTTAGTCGTAAAGCTGAACTTGAAAGCTTAACATCACAATTATCTCAAATGCAAGCTTCTATCGGAAATGCAGAAAAGGTAGTTGCAGAATGGAAAGAACAAGTAGCAGAAAAGACTACACTTCTTGAACAGTTACGTATAGAAGGTGAAGAAATACGTGCTGAAGAGGTAGAGTTAAGTGCTCGTCATCGCGAATTAGAAGCCACTACTAAACGATTGTCATTAAGAGTTTCTATGTTTAGTGATGAACAACAAGATGCATCTGGTCGTAAATCAAGACTAGAAGGACAACTAGCAGATTTTAATCGTCGAAAAGAAGAGTTATCAAAAGAATTAACTAAAATCAATCAAACGGTTGAAGAATTGAATGTTTTAAAACAACAAAGTGAATCAGAACGTGATGTTTTACAAGAACAATATGCTTTAAAACGCTCAGAATTAGCAGTTTTACATGAACAGGTATCTCAACTAAAATTAGCAGTATCAGATGCTGTAACTCAATCGCAACAAGCTATTGAGGAAGTTTCGAATATATCAAAAGAAATAGACTGGATTACCAATGGTGGAGACATTAATGGTCCTTCTGAAGAAGAAATAATTGTTAAGATTACAGATTTACAAAGCCGAAGAGAAGAACTTGTTAAAACTGTTGAACAAACGAAGCAACAACGTACTGAAGTTCAACAACAAATTGATGCAATAGATATTGAGTTAAAAGAATTACAACGGGTGCATCAAGGACTTCTTGATGGATTACGTAATTACGAAGTGAAATTAAATCGTTTGGATGTTGAACATGAGAATTTAGCCAAACAACTTGAAAAAGAATATGAGCTTACATTTGAGGAAGCATTACTTGAGCCATCGTTAGATGTAGATGTTGATACTGCTCGACGTAAAGTTAAGTTGTTAAAACAGTCCATTGCAGAATTAGGCACTGTTAATATTAGTGCCATTGAAGAATATGCTACAGTTTCAGAACGTCATTCATTCTTATCAAACCAACGGAATGATTTACTTGAAGCACAAGAAACATTAAACGAGGCAATTCGTGAGATGGATGAAGAAATGACGAATCGTTTCAGCAGCACATTTTATGAAATTCGACGACATTTCCAAGATGTATTTCGTGAATTATTTGGTGGAGGTCATGCCGATTTAGAATTGCTTGATCCAGAAAATCTTCTAGAAACAGGCATTGAAATTGTGGCACAACCCCCAGGCAAAAAACTTCAACGACTAAGCTTATTGTCAGGTGGAGAAAGGGCGTTAACAGCCATTGCTTTACTATTTGCCATTTTAAAAACACGCCCAGTTCCATTCTGCATTCTTGATGAAGTTGAGGCTGCCCTTGACGAATCAAACGTTGCTCGTTATAGTCAATATTTGAAAAAGTTTAGCTCAGAAACACAATTCATCGTCATTACTCACCGTAAAGGAACAATGGAAGGTGCAGATGTATTGTATGGTATTACTATGCAAGAGTCTGGTGTCTCTAAGCTAGTATCTGTTAAATTAGAACAGGAAGAACCTGTTCCATCGTAAGACAAAGGAGCGAATAATATGAGCTTTTTAAAACGTATGAAAGAGAAGTTGATGGGTAGCTCAAAAACTGAAAAAGAAGAGCTATTGGATCAAACAACAGAAGAACAAGAAGTTGTAGAACATTCTACAAACGAAGTGGAAGAAATAACTGTTGATAGCACTAAAAAAATAGAGCCAGAAACAGTAGAACAAGAAAAAGAGATTGAGGAAGATAATCAACAAAAAGAAGAAAAAAACAAAAGAGGTTTTTCTGCCTTCTCAATCACAGAAAAGTTCAAATCTGGTTTAGCTAAAACACGTGATTCATTTACTTCAAAAGTAAATGATCTAGTAGCACGCTATCGCCATGTCGATGAAGAATTCTTCGAAGAACTTGAAGATTTATTACTTCAAGCGGATGTTGGTATGGAAACAGTTATGGAGTTAACTGAGAAACTTCGATTTGAGGTACAACGAAAAAATATAAAAGATACAGAAGGCATACAAGCATTAATATCTGAGAAACTTGTAGAAATTTATGAACAAGGTGAAGAAGATATTACGGAGTTGAATATTCAAGAAGGCGATTTAACGGTAATCTTGTTCGTAGGTGTGAACGGAGTTGGAAAGACAACTACAATCGGTAAGTTAGCACATCGTTTTAAGAAACAAGGTAAAAACGTGTTACTAGCGGCAGGAGATACTTTCCGTGCAGGTGCTATCGACCAATTGCAAGTATGGGGAGATCGAGTAGGAGTAGAAGTTATAAAACAATCTGAAGGATCGGATCCAGCTGCAGTTATGTATGATGCTATTCGTGCAGCCAAAAACCGCAAAGCAGATATATTGATTTGTGATACTGCCGGTCGTTTGCAAAACAAAGTGAATTTGATGAACGAATTAGAAAAAATTCATCGTGTCATTTCCCGGGAAATTCCGTCGGCTCCACACGAAGTTTTACTTGCACTTGATGCCACAACAGGGCAAAATGCGTTACAACAAGCGCAAATCTTCAAAGAAGCGACAAATGTTACAGGAATTGTTTTGACAAAATTAGATGGTACTGCAAAAGGTGGTATTGTCCTTGCGATACGAAACAAATTGCATATACCAGTAAAATTCGTTGGCCTTGGAGAACAAATGGATGATTTACAACCGTTTGACTCTGAACGTTATGTATATGGCCTATTTGCTGATGCACTTGATGAACAAATAGCTAAAACTGAAGAATAAGATTTAGAATAGTGAAAGGAGTTGCTGAAAAATTTTGGCGACTTCTTTTACTTTTTATTAAATTATTCAATTGAGAGTATGGTAGTGTTTAAAAAATTCACTTCTTGTCTTTATGATTATTGGCAGGGGGAAATAAGGTAATTGTTATCTGTTTTTTTAAAATAAAATAGACAAGTATTTTTACTTGACAGAAACAATAATTATCTTTATGATACAGAAGAATATGTAAAAAAGAGGAGAGGTTGCGAAATGCTACTTGAAAAGACAACACGCATGAACTTTCTCTTTGACTTTTATCAAGCATTATTGACAGAAAAACAACGTAGTTATATGCAACTCTATTATCTAGATGATCTATCACTTGGAGAAATTGCAGAATCTTATGATGTTTCACGTCAAGCTGTTTATGATAATATCCGTAGAACAGAATCAATGCTTGAAGAATACGAGGAAAAACTTCAACTTTTTGAAAAATTCCAGAACAGACAACAAATACTTTCAAAACTAGAAAAAAGTATAACCGTAGCTCAAACAAACAATGCAGAACAGCTATCATTAATTGAACAACTAAAGCAATGTGATTAGGAGGCGACATGCATGGCATTTGAAGGTTTAGCGGAGCGACTCCAAGGAACGATTAATAAGATTAAAGGCAAAGGTAAAGTAAACGAACAAGACGTCAAAGAAATGATGCGTGAAGTTCGATTTGCTTTAATCGAAGCTGACGTTAACTTGAAAGTCGTGAAAAGCTTTGTAAAAAAAGTTAGCGAACGTGCTGTAGGTCAGGATGTTATGAAAAGCTTAACCCCTGGTCAACAAGTTATTAAGATTGTACAAGATGAGTTAACAGATTTAATGGGTGGCGAACAAAGTCCGATTAAATTTGCGACAAAACCACCAACTGTTATAATGATGGTCGGTTTGCAAGGTGCTGGTAAAACAACAACTACCGGTAAGCTGGCAAACGTATTAAGAAAAAAATATAATCGTAAACCATTACTCGTAGCAGCTGATATATATCGTCCGGCAGCAGTGAAACAATTGCAAACTCTTGGCAAACAATTGTCTTTACCAGTATTTTCTTTAGGTACTGATATTTCTCCTGTTGAAATTGTTCGTCAAGCTATAGAAACAGCAAAAGAGGAACATCATGATGTTGTATTGATTGATACTGCTGGTCGACTACATGTCGATGAAAAACTAATGCAAGAGCTTAAAGATATTCGTGCATTAAAAGAACCAGATGAAGTATTTTTAGTAGTTGATGCAATGACAGGTCAAGATGCAGTAAATGTTGCTGAAAGCTTTGATGAAGCTGTTGGTATTACAGGGGTTGTTTTAACAAAACTTGATGGTGATACTCGTGGTGGTGCTGCACTTTCTATTCGTTCTGTAACCCAAAAACCGATTAAATTTGTAGGTATGGGCGAAAAAATGGATGCACTAGAACCGTTCCATCCTGAACGAATGGCTTCACGAATTCTTGGCATGGGCGATGTCATGACGTTAATCGAAAAAGCTCAAGCAGCAGTCGATGAAGAACAAGCAAAGGCTTTAGAAGAAAAATTTAAAACACAATCTTTTACGTTAGATGATTTTCTTGAACAAATGAGTCAAGTGAAAAAACTTGGACCTTTGGATGAAATATTGAAAATGCTACCAGGTGCAAACAAAATTAAAGGACTTGAAAATGCTAAAATCGACGATAAACAAATTGGCCATATTGAAGCAATTATTTTATCAATGACCCCAGCTGAAAAAACAAATCCCGAAATTATTAATGCAAGCCGTAGAAAACGTATTGCAAAAGGTTCTGGTTCATCCGTCCAAGAGGTAAACCGACTAATCAAACAATTTGAAGATATGAAAAAAATGATGAAACAAATGACAGGTATGGCGCAAAAAGGGAAGAAAAAAATGAAACTTCCTGGCTTAGATTCCTTGTTTAAATAAAAAAAATACGCTAAAATATAGTGTGTTAAGAAAAAACACTTTACAAACAATCCAAAGCTTGCTATTATACTATCTTGTGTGAAACTATTCGGAGGTGCAATTAAACAATGGCAGTTAAAATTCGTTTAAAACGTATGGGAGCTAAAAAATCTCCTTTCTATCGTATCGTAGTAGCAGACTCACGTTCACCACGTGACGGTCGCTCAATCGAAACTATCGGTACTTTCAATCCATTAACTTCTCCAGCAGAAGTTAAAATTGACGAAGCTAAAGCATTAGCTTGGTTAGGAAATGGTGCGAAACCATCTGATACTGTACGTAACTTGTTCTCAGAACAAGGCATTATGGAAAAATTCCATAACTCTAAAATCGGTAAATAATCGGAGGTGGCATTATGCAGCAGCTGATTGAAGTAATCGTAAAACCTTTAGTCGATTATCCAGACGAAGTAAAAATTATTACTGACGAAAACGACAATCGTATTGTTTATAAACTTTCTGTACATCCAAGTGATATTGGAAAGGTCATTGGCAAGCAAGGGCGAGTTGCTAAAGCAATTCGAACAATTGTTTACTCAGCCGCAGGCAGCCACCATCATAAAAAGACTTATATCGATATTCTAGATTAAAACTAGGAAGGAGCAAACGTTCCTTCCTTTTTTATATATAATATTTATATTAAAGCGGAACGTGCTTGTTAAACAATTCAATATTTTAAAGAGGTGAACAATATGGAATGGTATAACGTAGGGAAAATTGTTAATACGCATGGTATTCGAGGAGAAGTTCGTGTCATTTCTCAAACGGATTTTCCAGAAGAGAGATATGCTGTTGGTCAACAACTAGCTCTTTTTAAACAAGGTGAGAAAAAGCCAATGTTATTAACAATTGCTTCTTCTCGTCCACACAAAAACTTTATTCTATTATCATTCGAAGGGTATCCTAATATCAATGATGTAGAGTCATTCCGAGACGGAATACTAAAAGTTAGTGAAAAGCAACTCAATGAAGACCAATTACAAGATAACGAATTCTACTACCATGAAATAGTAGGTTGTACAGTTTACGATCAAGATGGAAAAGAAATTGGAAAAGTGAAAGAAATCTTTGAAACTGCTGCAAATGACGTTTGGACAGTTAAAGGATTAGATGGAAAAGATCATTACATTCCTGTTGTAGATGAATTTGTCAAGGAAATCGATATTGATGAAAAGAAAATAGTAATCGAAGTAATAGAAGGGCTATTATCATGATGAATATTCACGTCTTATCTTTATTTCCCGAAATGTTCACAGGCGTTTTTGGATCGTCCATATTAAAAAAAGCACAAGAAAAACAAGCTGTGCAACTATCAGTTACCGATTTCAGACAATTTTCTAATAATAAACATGCTCAAGTAGATGATTATCCATATGGTGGAGGAGCAGGAATGGTGTTAAAACCAGAACCTCTATTTAATGCTGTAGAGGCTCTTGTGGAAGAGGGAAAGAAACCCCGCATCATTCTTATGTGTCCACAAGGAGAACGCTATACACAGGCAAAAGCTGAAGAATTAGCGCAAGAAGAAGATTTAGTTTTTGTATGTGGTCATTATGAAGGGTATGATGAAAGAATTCGTCAGTATTTAGTAACGGACGAGCTGTCAATTGGTGATTTTGTTTTAACCGGTGGAGAATTAGCGGCTATGACAATAATCGATAGTGTTGTAAGGTTATTACCGGGTGTTCTTGGAAATGATGATTCACCTGTACTTGACTCTTTTTCAACTGGATTACTTGAACATCCACATTACACCCGTCCTGCAGATTTTCGTGGTATGAAAGTACCGGATGTATTATTATCAGGTAATCATGCGAAAATTGAACAATGGCGAATGGAACAATCTTTAAAGCGTACAATTGAACGTAGACCGGATTTACTAGAACATATAGAGTTAACAAAAGAACAACAAAAATATCTTGAAAAACTAAAAAAACTGTAAAGTATAAAGACTTGCAACAGGTTAAAATATATGCTAATATTTGAGATGCATTTCTATGGAGATGCCGCATTACGGTGTTCCGCTGTAGCAACCACAGTGACCTGCAAGAGCATCTGTCTAAGGAGAGAAAACAATGTCAAACATTATTTCAGAAATCACTAAAGATCAACTTCGTACTGACATCCCAACATTCCGTGCTGGAGATACAGTAAAAATCGACGTTAAAGTAGTCGAAGGTACTCGCGAACGTATCCAAGTATACGAAGGTGTAGTTATCAAACGTCGTGGTGGCGGTATTAGTGAAACTTTCACAGTTCGTAAAATTTCTTACGGCGTTGGAGTTGAACGTACATTCCCATTACACACACCAAAAATCGCTAAACTAGAAGTTACTCGTCGTGGTAAAGTACGTCGTGCTAAATTATACTACCTACGTAACTTACGTGGTAAAGCTGCTCGTATTAAAGAAATTCGATAAGCTTATTTTTGAAGAATGGAGAGCTTGCATTTCAAGCTCTCTTTCTTTTTGCCTGAAATGATAAATCCTTGTACAATATAAGTAGAAATGTCAAGGGGGCATCGATGATGGAAAAGCATAAAAGGGAAAAGAATGAGTTGTGGGAATGGACAAAAGCACTTATTATTGCATTTGCACTTGCAGCTGGCATTCGATACTTATTATTTACGCCAATTGTAGTTGATGGTGAATCAATGATGCCTACACTTGAAAACGGGGATCGTATGATAGTAAATAAAATTGGCTATCGGATTGGAGAGATACACAGGTTTGATATAGTAGTATTTCATGCTCCTGAAAAAAAGGATTATATTAAACGTGTAATAGGTTTACCCGGTGACAAGTTAATGTATAAAAATGACCAACTATATATAAATGGAAAAGCAATTGAAGAACCATATTTAAAAAAATTTAAAGATGAAATAACAGATGGTGGAACTTTAACAGAAGACTTTTCATTAAAAGATATTCCAAGTGTACAAGGGGATACTATCCCACAAGGATATGTTTTTGTTATGGGCGATAATCGACGATATAGCAAAGATAGCCGGCATATTGGGATCGTTTCTGTTGATAAAATTATCGGAAAAACAAATGTTGTCTTTTGGCCTTTCAATCAGATAGGCAAAGTGAACTAACAAATTGGAGTGAAAAACTTGACTATACAATGGTTTCCTGGACATATGGCCAAGGCACGCAGACAAGTTACGGAAAATTTAAAGCTTGTTGATATTATTTTTGAATTAATCGACGCACGCCTGCCTATGTCATCTAGAAATCCGATGCTTGACGAAGTCATTCATCAAAAAACAAGATTATTAATATTAAATAAAGCTGATATGGCAGATGAAACTCAAACAAAAAAATGGCTTGCTTATTTCGAACAAAAAGGCCATAAAGCTATTGCCATTAATTCATTGGATGGAAAAGGTTTGAAGTTAGTAACAAAAGCTGCACAGCAGTTATTAGCGGATAAATGGGCACGTATGAAAGCAAAAGGTTTAAAAACTAGAGCTATTCGCGCAATGATTGTAGGTATACCAAATGTAGGGAAATCTACACTTATCAATCGTCTTGCAAAGAAAAATATTGCAAAAACAGGTAATACTCCTGGTGTTACAAAGTCTCAACAATGGATTAAAGTTGGTAAGGAATTAGAGCTATTAGATACTCCAGGGATTTTATGGCCGAAATTTGAGGACCAAGAAGTTGGATATAAATTAGCGCTAACTGGAGCTATAAAAGATACGATTACGAATATGGATGACCTTGCTATTTATGGCTTGAATTTTTTAAGTAATCATTATCCAGGGCGTATGGAAGATCGATATCATATTTCAAGCTTGAGTGATGAAATTGTTGAAACTTTTGATCATATAGGAAAATTACGAAACGTTTATATATCTGGTGGAGAAATTGATTATGACCAAGTAGCTGAACTAATTGTAAGAGATATTCGCAGTCAGCAACTTGGTAAGCTAACCTTTGATTTTGTAGAAGATTTTGCATAAAAAAATAGACCTTTTTTACCGATGTGTAAAGAAGGTTTTTTTTCTGTATTTTAATTAAAGATAGCCGATAAAAAGAGTATCAATGGGTGTAAGTTAACTTCATCTTCACGGATTATGAGTGAACCAATCGGGTTTAGTAAAAGGAGAATTTTAAGTGAGTACCATTAAAGAAATTAAAGATGCACTATTGAAAGAAACAGAATGGCAACCTTGGATGGATGAATTAGAAACAGACGAGAGACAAGGTATTGTTAGAGCGTTGGAACAATGGCATCGTCGCAAGGAAAAATATGATCATCTCTTATCAGAACACAAGAAGAAACTTGAATTCGATGAATCGTATAGACCTTTTCCACATGCACTTGTAGCAGGAACTGACGAAGCAGGTAGAGGACCTCTAGCTGGACCAGTTGTCACAGCAGCTGTCATACTTCCGGAAGACTGCCCAACATTAATCGGATTAAATGATTCAAAGCAATTATCTAAAGAAGCGAGAGAAAGCTTTATTGAAAAAATAAATGAATGTGCGATTGCTTCTTTTATTCACTTTCAACCCGCCAGTGTGATTGATGAGGTTAATATATATGAAGCGACAAAACAATCTATGAAAATATCAATTGAATCATTATCAACAAAGCCAGATTTTGTATTAGCAGATGCTATGACTTTGCCGATTGATATACCACAGCAATCCGTTATAAAAGGAGATGCTAAAAGCCTAGCAATCGCAGCAGCATCCATTCTTGCCAAAACGGCTAGGGATCATTATATGGAAGAATTAGCGAAGCAATATCCAGAGTATGGATTTGAAAAGCATGCAGGTTATGGGACAAAACAACATTTAAAAGCATTAAAAAAATATGGACCAACAGAAATTCATCGGAAAACGTTTGAACCGATTAAATCTATAATTCTTCAAAAGGAGTGAATAGAGTTGAATTATCCATCGTTGACATCAGTTCATTTACAACCGTCAAGTGGGCCGATGACTGGACAACCATTGGTTTTAAAACAAGGACAAGTTATACATGGAACGATTAAACAACTATATCCAGAGCAAATGGCAGAGGTTCAAATTGGTGGACAACGAATGATGGCTAAACTAGAAATCCCATTACAAGCTGGAAATTCGCATTATTTCCAAGTGTCAGGGGTTGAGCCAGATTTACAACTTAAAGTCATTTCAGGGCCTATGACACCATCAGCACCTATGTCACAACAAGTTTCTCAATTATTAGAGTCGATGCAATTGCCACAAACAAATGAAATGAAAGAATTAGCGTCGCATCTGCTAAAAAATAATTTACCGATGACGAAAGAACAAATGCAACAAGCAGAGCAAATTATGAAGACGTTACCTGAGGCAATAAGTTCAAAAGATGCATTGAAAGTTATACAAAAATTGATTGAACTAAAATTACCCATCCAACAAAATACATTTCAAGCTGTATTGCAAGGAAGTATGAAACAAGGCTTTACAGAGGTTTTAGGTAATCTACAACAATTATTACTCCAAGATGATTCCATTCCTCCAACGTTGCGGGAACAGCTTCAAAATCAACTGCAAATGATCAACAAACCGCTGACCTTAGAAACTGGAGGCATATTATTAGCCAAAATGTTAGATGTTTTATCTTCTTCATCAGCATCTCCAGCAGATAAATTAACAGTTTTACAACTACTAAAAAGCGCTGGAATGATGCCGAAAAGTTCAAATCTATTTAACTGGAATACTGCTATTCAACCATCTAACAATGGATTTCTACAACAACTTTCATCAGCATCGCAAACAGGTAATATGAAGGAAGTGTCAGCGATACTCCAGCAAGTTAAAGAATCATTACAACAAAATTCATCATTATTAGATTCTGAAAAACTGGGGATTCGTCAATCTATAACAAAGGCAACTACACAACCGACGATTGAAAATGTTCAGGCAGTTACAAAGCATCTAGAAACGGCATTACAAAAATCGCCAATTCAAATGTTAACAGCAGCTTTGTACACGACGTCCAAAAAAGAAATAACAGAATTGCTACCACAACTAAAAAATGCAATACAAGAGCAGACTTTGTTAACTTCAACACAAAAGGAAGAATTACTTCAAACAATCCAAAAGATTGATATTGAAAAAAGTATATCTCCTTCAATTCAATCAGTGGTGAAGGAATTACATAACCAATTGTTGAAAGCTTTTAGCGATTCAGCTCAATTACAACCATTTCAAGAAGATAAACAAGGAATGACTGCGAAGCAACAATTGATGCAAATATTAAATGCAGATATTGCAGATGAGCGGAGTACATTTACAAAACTAGTACAAGTAACAACTAGTTCTAAATCAGACTTTATTCAGAACATGCTAATGCAAACGGAAGAACAGCTAGCACAACAACTGGATGGTAAAACTTTCGAAACAGCAATCAAACAAACTTTACAAAATTTAGGACTGAGCTATGAAGCGAAGCTAAGCGAGAATTCTTCAAATCTAGAACAAATTTCAAGCCAGCTAAAGCCACAATTATTAGGACTTTTACAGGAAGACTCTATTTCAAGTACGACAAAAAATGTAGCGGAACAAGTCGTAGCTCGGATGAATGGTATGCAGTATTTATCAGGCGAAAACGGACCACAACATCAACTAATTATGCAAGTACCATTAGAGTTCTTTGGAAAAAAAACAGAAGCAACATTACAATGGAATGGCCGTATGAAAAAAGACGGTAAAATTGATGCTGATTATGCACGCATACTTTTTTACTTGCAACTTAGCTCTATTCAAGAAACCGTAATCGATATGCAAGTGCAAAGTCGGGTTGTTTCGGTCACTATTTATAACGAAAATGACAACTTGAAGTCTTTAGCTGGGCCATTAAAAAGCGTTCTTAAAAATGGCCTTTCACAACATGACTATCAACTTTCTGGTGTTTTTATAAAAAAATATGCAAAGGAACAAACGAATACCAATAGCAAGAAAACATCGGCATCAGAATTGCATACGCAAGGAGTCGATATACGTATATGAATGAAAGACAACAAACAAGAAAAGAGGCGGTTGCCCTTTCCTATAATCCCTTGAATGCCGATATACCAAAGGTAATTGCAAAAGGAAAGGGGAAAATCGCTGAAAACATATTGGAACAGGCGAAAGCCCATAATATTCCGATTCAAGAAGATCCCAATCTTGTCCAACTACTAGGACAACTAGATTTGAACGAAGCTATTCCAGAAGAACTATATCAAGCAGTTGCGGAAGTATTTGCATTTATTTATAGATTAGATCAATTGCATGAAAAGTACTCCGATAATAGCCACTAATTTTTATATAAAATTAGTGGCTTTTTAGTTTATTGGATAATCTGTTATTTTTGGATAAAGAAATGTAGTGAAGTAGACTATGGACATTATTGTCTGATTTTTATACAATATACTTGTATTTCATAATATTATGAAATTTAGATGGGAGGATTAAGTATGAACATCCATGAGTATCAAGGAAAAGAAATTCTTCGTCAATATGGGGTGTCGGTTCCTTCAGGTCGAGTTGCATTCTCACCAGAAGAAGCTGTAAAAGTTGCGAAAGAATTAGATTCAAAGGTTATAGTGGTAAAAGCTCAAATCCATGCTGGCGGTCGTGGAAAGGCTGGCGGGGTAAAAATCGCTAAAAATTTAGATGAAGTCCGTTCTTATGCTAAAGAACTGTTAGGTAAAGTACTGGTTACACATCAAACAGGTCCAGAGGGTAAAGAAGTAAAACGCCTATACATAGAGGCTGGTTCTGATATTAAAAAGGAATATTATCTTAGCTTTTTAGTAGACCGAGCTACTTCAAGAGTAACAGTAATGGGCTCAGAAGAAGGCGGTATGGACATCGAAGAAGTAGCGGAAAAGAATCCGGAAAAGATTTTCAAAGAAGTCGTTGACCCAGTTGTTGGACTTACTGGATTCCAAGCAAGACGACTTGCATTTAATATGAATATTCCAAATCAATTAATCAATAAAACTGCAAATTTAATGCTAGGTTTATATAAAGCGTTTACAGAAAAAGATGCGTCTATCTTAGAAATTAACCCACTAGCAATAACAGGGGATAATGAAGTACAAGCATTAGATGCAAAATTTAATTTTGATAGCAATTCGTTATATCGCCATAAAGATATTGTTGAATTGCGTGACTTTGATGAAGAAGATCCAAAAGAAATAGAAGCCTCAAAATATGATCTAAATTATGTAACTTTGGATGGTAATATTGGTTGTATGGTAAATGGAGCAGGTCTAGCGATGTCAACAATGGATACCATTAGTTACTACGGAGGACACCCTGCAAACTTCCTTGACGTTGGTGGTGGTGCAACTGCTGAAAAAGTAACGGAAGCATTTAAAATTATCTTGTCAGATTCAAATGTAAAGGGAATTTTCGTTAATATTTTTGGTGGCATTATGAAATGTGATGTTATTGCAGAAGGCGTAATTGTAGCTGCAAAAGAAGTGGGGTTAAATGTACCATTAGTAGTCCGTTTAGAAGGGACAAATGTTAATTTAGGGAAAAAATTACTGAATGAATCAGGCTTAAATATTGTAGCTGCAGATTCCATGGGTGACGGTGCTCAAAAAATCGTAGAACTTGTAGGCTAAGAAGGGCGGGATCAGGATGAGTATTTATATCAACAAAGATACAAAAGTATTGGTACAAGGCATTACAGGTTCGACAGCGCTTTTCCATACCAAACAAATGCTTGAATACGGTACTAAAATAGTAGCAGGTGTGACTCCAGGGAAGGCTGGTACTTCAGTTGAGGGTGTACCAGTATTTAATACTGTTTTGGAAGCAAAAAATGAAACAGGTGCTAATGTTTCTGTTATTTATGTTCCGGCACCATTTGCGGCAGATGCAATCTTGGAAGCTGTTGATGCCGAACTTGATATGGTGATTTGTATTACAGAACATATACCTGTACTTGATATGGTAAATGTTAAACGTTATATGGAAGGAAAGAAAACACGTTTAATAGGACCAAACTGTCCGGGCGTCATTTCTGCAGATGAATGTAAAATTGGTATTATGCCAGGATATATTCATACAAAAGGTCATGTAGGTGTTGTATCTCGCTCTGGTACATTAACATATGAAGCAGTACATCAATTAACGGTAGAAGGCATTGGCCAAACTACAGCAGTCGGAATTGGTGGGGACCCTGTAAACGGCACAAACTTCATAGATGTATTAAAAGAATTTGAAGCAGATCCAGAAACATATGGAGTTATCATGATTGGAGAAATCGGTGGTACAGCTGAAGAAGAAGCTGCAGAATGGATTAAAGCAAACATGACAAAACCTGTTGTAGGATTCATCGGTGGTCAAACAGCACCTCCTGGTAAACGTATGGGGCATGCAGGAGCTATTATTTCAGGTGGTAAAGGTACTGCAAAAGAAAAGATCAAAAAGATGAATGAATGCGGTATCGAAGTAGCTCCAACACCATCAGTTATTGGCGAAACATTTATTCGAGTGATTAAAGAAAAGGGCTTGTACGAAAAGTGTAAAACCCATTAGAATGAGAGTGTAGTACTAAAATAGTACTGCACTTTCTTTATAAATAGTCTTTGATAAAGCTTGTTTGTTTAAAGTATAATTGCATATTAATGGAGGGAAGTTATGTACGATGTAAATTTTACAGAAAGATTACTTGCACTACATTATGTGTTTCCTGTTCCCCTTAACAGGTTGCAGAAATTGTTTGAAGTAGATCCAGATTTAACACAATTAGATCAAATATCTACTCAAAAACTAGCTGGATATTTGAATTTATCTGTCGAAAAAGCTGGAATTTTACAAGAAAACTATATAAAAACGCTTAATTCCCCATTAAATGAAGCGTATATGGCACATAATATCTTCCCCATACCTTTTCATCATTCATTATATCCCAACAAATTACTTGCATCATATGACCCACCAGTTGTACTTTATACAAAAGGATTAGTTGATATTTTGAAGAATTGGCGTAGAATTGCAATAGTTGGTTCAAGACAAGCTACAAATTATTCTGAAAAAATATTAAACTATATAATACCACCATTAGTAGAACAAAAGTATGTTATTGTTAGTGGGTTAGCTAAAGGTGCAGATCGCATGGCTCATGAAGCAACAATAAAATTTTCTGGTCAAACAATTGGAGTATTAGGTCATGGTTTGTTTCACCTTTATCCAAAAGAAAATCGTAAATTAGCTGAAATTATGGAGAAAGAACATTTGCTTATAAGCGAATATCCGCCATATGTAAAACCACAAAAATGGCATTTTCCGATGCGCAATCGTATTATAAGTGGTATGTCTGAAGGGATACTTGTTACTGAGGCAGCAGAAAAAAGTGGTACTTTAAGTACGATTGATCATGGTTTAGAAAACGGTAAGCATATATTCGTTGTGCCAGGTGATATAACAAAACCACTTTCTAAGGGACCACATAAATTGCTATTAGAAGGTGCAATGCCTGTGTGGAACGGTTATCAAATTATAGAAGAAATAGAAGGATTTCTACTTTCTAAATGAAAAAGGGTTGCAAAAATACAAATTCTGTTATACATTTTGCAACAGGTATTTCTTTTGGAAAATGAAACAACACCTCTATAAGGGGGAAATTTAATGTCGGATTATTTAGTTATAGTGGAATCGCCCGCAAAAGCAAAAACAATCGAGCGATATTTAGGAAAAAAATATAAAGTAAAAGCTTCAATAGGTCATGTACGCGACCTTCCAAAAAGTCAAATGGCTATTGATACAGAAAACAATTACGAACCAAGATATATAACGATTCGTGGTAAAGGCCCCGTTTTACAAGATTTGAAATCTGCAGCGAAGAAAGCAAAGAAAATATATCTCGCAGCCGATCCAGACCGTGAAGGGGAAGCAATAGCTTGGCACTTAGCAACTGCTTTGAATATTGATATTGAATCAGATTGCCGTGTAGTATTTAATGAGATAACAAAGGATGCGATTAAAGAGTCCTTTAAGCATCCACGTCCAATTGATATGGATTTAGTTGATGCGCAACAAGCAAGAAGAATTTTAGATAGGCTTGTTGGATATAATATTAGCCCTTTATTATGGAAGAAAGTTAAAAAAGGATTATCAGCAGGTCGTGTTCAATCCACAGCATTACGTCTGATTATTGACCGTGAAAATGAAATCAAGAACTTCCAACCAGAAGAATACTGGACAATTGAGGGGAATTTCCAAAAAGGCAAAAAAACATTTGATGCCTCATTTTATGGAATAGCAAAAGAAAAAATTAAATTATCAAATGAACAAGAAGTAGGAGAAATTCTTAACCAAATCAATGGCAACGATTTTCAAGTGAAAAAAATTGTTAAAAGAGAACGTAAAAGAAATGCTTCACCTGCATTTACTACTTCATCTTTACAACAAGAAGCTGCTAGAAAGTTGAATTTCCGTGCTCGAAAAACAATGATGCTTGCGCAACAATTATACGAAGGTATAGATGTTGGAAAAGAAGGTACAGTAGGTTTAATCACATATATGCGTACAGACTCTACACGTATCTCTGAAACAGCTAAAAAAGAAGCTCATGAATATATTGAACAAAATTATGGATCTGAGTATACGACTTTAATTACTCAACAAGCAAAAAATAAAGAAAATGCACAAGATGCACATGAAGCTATTCGACCTACAAGTACATTGCGTCATCCTGATCAATTGAAAGCAGTCTTATCTAGAGATCAATTGCGATTATATCGTTTGATTTGGGAAAGATTTGTTGCAAGCCAAATGGCACCAGCAATATTAGATACAGTAACCACAGATTTACAAAATGGTGAAATCATCTTCCGTGCATCTGGCTCAAATGTAAAATTCCCTGGTTTTATGAAGCTCTATATTGAAGGTTCTGATGATCAAAAAGAAGAAAAAGATAAACTTCTGCCTCCAATGGAGCAAGGTGATGTTGTGAATAGTTTAGAAATTGAACCGAAACAACATTTCACTCAACCGCCACCACGCTTCTCAGAAGCACGTCTAGTTAAAACGTTAGAGGAGCTAGGTATAGGAAGACCATCTACTTATGCACCAACATTAGACACTATTCAAAAGCGTGGCTACGTTACATTAGAAGCGAAACGATTTGTTCCTACTGAACTTGGGGAAATTGTCCATTCATTAGTGCTTGAATTTTTCCCGGGAATTATTGATATTGAATTTACTGCGCAAATGGAAAAAGACTTAGATAGTATTGAAGATGGTAACGTCAAATGGGTTCAAATTATTGATGATTTCTATCGGAAATTTGAAAAGGATTTGAGACATGCAGAAATTGCAATGGAAAAAGTAGAGATTAAGGATGAACCAGCAGGTGAGGATTGCGAACAATGTGGATCACCTATGGTCTTTAAGTTAGGACGATATGGAAAATTTATGGCTTGTAGTAATTTCCCAGAATGCCGTAATACAAAAGCAATTGTGAAAGAGATCGGTGTGAAATGTCCAAAATGTAAAGAGGGCGAAATCGTCGAAAGAAAAAGTAAGACAAAACGCATTTTTTACGGATGTAACCGCTATCCAGATTGTGACTTTGTCTCATGGGATAAACCTATCAACCGTCCATGTCCGAAATGTAATGAATTATTAGTAGAAAAGAAAATTAAAAAAGGTATTCAAGTCCAATGTACAAGTTGTGATTATAAAGAAGAACCTACACAATGATTTAGTTAGAAAGCAGGTAAATAATAGAATGACACCAATTGTAAATGTAATCGGAGCAGGTTTAGCTGGAAGTGAAGCTGCTTGGCAAATCGCGAAAAGAGGCGTACAAGTTCGACTATATGAAATGCGCCCAGTAAAACAAACACCCGCACATCATACAGATAAATTTGCTGAACTAGTTTGTAGTAATTCACTAAGAGCAAATAATTTAACTAATGCAGTAGGCGTAATTAAAGAAGAAATGCGTCAATTGGACTCAATCATTATTGAAGCTGCTGACAATTGTTCAGTACCAGCTGGTGGTGCATTGGCTGTAGATAGACACGAATTCTCAGGATATATTACAGAAAAAGTAAAAAATCACCCACTTGTGGAAGTAATTCATGAAGAAGTAACAGAAATTCCGGATGAAGGGATTACAGTTATTGCAACTGGTCCACTTACTTCAAAAGCTTTAGCTGATAAAATCCAACAATTAACAGGAGAAGATTATTTATATTTCTATGATGCTGCAGCACCTATTATTGAAAAAGACAGTATCGATATGGATAAAGTGTACTTAAAATCTCGTTACGATAAAGGTGAAGCTGCTTATTTAAACTGTCCTATGACAGAAGATGAGTTCTATGCATTCCAAAAAGCACTTGTTGAAGCAGAAAAAGCACCCTTAAACGAATTTGAAAAAGAAAAGTATTTTGAAGGTTGTATGCCGATTGAAGTTATGGCAGAAAGAGGACCAAAAACAATGCTTTTCGGGCCTATGAAACCGGTAGGCTTAGAAGATCCTAAGACTGGAAAACGACCATTCGCAGTAGTTCAGCTTCGTCAAGACGATGCAGCAGGAACACTATATAATATCGTTGGATTCCAAACACATTTAAAATGGGGTGCACAAAAAGAAGTATTTCGTATGATTCCTGGATTAGAGAATGTTGAAATTGTACGTTATGGAGTTATGCATCGAAATACATTTATCAATTCACCAAAAGCTTTAGCACCAACATATCAACTAAAAAGTAAGCCAAACATCTTCTTTGCTGGTCAAATGACAGGTGTAGAAGGTTATGTAGAATCAGCAGGAAGTGGTTTAATCGCTGGGATTAATGCAGCTCATTTAGCATTACAACAAGATTTATATATCTTCCCTGCTGAAACTGCTTTAGGAAGTATGGCTCGTTATATAACAGAAGCCGATCCAAAACATTTCCAACCGATGAATGTGAACTTTGGTCTTTTCCCAGCTCTAGGTGAAAAAATTAAATCAAAACAAGAACGTGGAGAAAAGCATGCAGAACGTGCTTTAAATGCATTAAAACAATTTAAATCCACAATAGAAGTACTATAGATTTTTACACTTTTAATGAGTAGAAAATCCAAAATAAATTTCAAATGAGACATAAAAAATAATATTGTATATAATTATCCAGTGTCTTGGATTTTAAATTTGTTAAAATTTTGTTTAATAGTTTGCGTAAGTCCTTAAATGTTGTTATACTTTTAAGGGCTTTTTTCTTTGCAATTATTTTTTTTTGCGTTTAATCGGTTTTTTTTAGGATAAATACTTCCATAATTAGGTATACTACACATAAAATATGTTTAATAAAATATTCATACAAAAAAATGTCATAAATCTACTGAAAATTGCCATAGTCTAAGTTGTGGAAAGCGTTTTCGCTTTATTTAATTGTGTTACAGTGAGAAAATAGAACAGAAAACGTGAGTAGATGAGGTGTTCCTATGAACATTCAATTTAAACAGGCACTTGAACAGTTTGTTACTTATATCCAATTAGAAAAAAACTTCTCTCCATTAACGGTACGTGATTATCAAAAGGATATACTTGATTTTTATACATTCCTTCAAGTAGAAGGTGTGGAAGATTTAACGCAAGTTGAATACATACACGCCAGACTTTTTGTAACGAAATTGTATGAAGAAAAAAAGGCAAGAACGACAATATCAAGGAAGATTTCTTCAATCCGTTCTTTTTTCAAATTTTTAAATAAAGAATATAATTTGGACGATACAGCGTTCCAAGCTCTCTATCATCCCAAAAAAGAATTAAGATTACCCCACTTTTTTTATGAAGAGGAACTAACGAAGCTGTTTGAGTCAAATGAGGGAGAAGACCCTAAGGCACTAAGGAATATGGCTTTATTAGAACTTCTTTATGCAACTGGCATCCGAGTAAGTGAACTAACATCAATCGAACTGAAAGATGTTGACTTTTCATTGAATATCTTAAGAGTGATGGGGAAAGGTAGAAAAGAGAGGTATGTTCCATTTGGACATTTTGCAGCTGAAGCCATGCAACACTATCTAGCAGAATCTCGTCCTAAACTTGTTAAAGATATAAAGCATACAAAACTATTTGTAAATATGCGAGGAGGAGCTCTAACTGCAAGAGGCGTTCGATATATTTTAAATGACATGGTGAAACAAGCGGAGTTACATACTAACATATATCCACATATGTTACGACATACGTTTGCAACCCATTTATTAAATAATGGGGCGGATTTGAGAACTGTTCAAGAATTATTAGGACATTCTAATTTATCGTCAACGCAAGTTTACACACATGTAACAAAAGAACATCTACGAAACACATATATGAATGCTCACCCAAGAGCTTAATATTTTGAGGAGGTTTTAAATTATGGATTTGCATGCAACAACAATATTTGCCATACAGCATAATGGTCAAAGTGCTATGGCAGGCGATGGGCAAGTTACGTTAGGAAACTCTGTAGTAATGAAACATACAGCAAAAAAAGTTCGTCGTTTATACAATGGTAAAGTGCTAGCTGGTTTTGCTGGATCTGTGGCAGATGCTTTTACATTATTTGAAATGTTCGAAAGTAGATTGATGGAATATAACGGAAATTTGCAAAGAGCTGCTGTAGAAGTTGCTAAACAATGGCGTGGGGATAAGATGCTTCAAAAGTTAGAAGCCCTTTTACTAGTGATGAATAGTGAGACATTACTATTAGTATCTGGATCTGGTGAAGTGATTGAACCAGATGATGGCATTTTAGCAATTGGTTCTGGTGGGAATTATGCTTTATCTGCCGGAAGAGCTTTAAAACAATATAGTGGAAATATATTAACTGCGAAAGAAATTGCGAAAGCATCGTTAGAAATAGCAGCAGATATTTGTGTATTTACAAACCATAATATTATCGTGGAGGATCTAGAAGTATGATACAACAAAAGACCCCTAGAGAAATGTTAGAGTATTTAAATCGTTATATTGTCGGCCAAACAGAAGCGAAGAGAGCTGTAGCCGTTGCCTTACGTAATCGTTATCGTAGACAATTATTATCTGAAGAAATTCGAAATGAAGTAATTCCTAAAAATATATTGATGATAGGGCCAACTGGTGTCGGTAAAACTGAAATTGCTCGTCGTATAGCACGTCTTGCGAAAGCACCATTTCTTAAAGTGGAGGCTACAAAATTTACTGAAGTAGGTTATGTTGGTCGGGATGTTGAATCTATGGTTCGAGATTTAGTGGACATCTCCAATCGCCTTGTAAAAGAAGAAAAACAAGAAGAAGTTAAAGAACAAGCTGAAAAATTAGCAAATGACCAAATTGTGAAATTATTAGTGCCAAGTATGAAAAAAAAGCAAGCTACACAAAATCCATTTGAAGCTTTATTTGGACAAAAAAGTGAAGACTCTGAAGAAAAACAAGAAGAAGATTCGCAAGTTCGTTTAAAACGTTCTCAAATTGCTGAGAAATTACGAGATGGAAAATTAGAAAACGAATGGATCACCATTGAAGTAACAGAACAACAACCGAATATGATGGGTATGATTCCTGGTGGCCTTGATATGGGTGGAACGAACATGGGGGATATGCTTTCAAGTTTTATGCCACCCAAAAAGAAAAAACGCCGATTACAAGTAAAAGATGCAAGGCGAATTTTAACGATTGAAGAAGCTAACAAATTAATCGATAATGACGAAGTATCTGAAGAAGCAATTCGTCGTGCAGAAGAAACAGGAATTATTTTCATTGACGAAATTGATAAAGTCGCTACTAGAAGTAATAGTGGTGGAGGAAGTGCAAATGTATCTCGAGAAGGAGTGCAACGAGATATACTTCCGATAGTTGAGGGTTCAACAATTAATACAAAATATGGACCTGTTCGTACGGATTTTATCTTGTTTATTGCAGCAGGAGCATTTCATATGTCAAAGCCATCTGATCTGATTCCCGAATTACAAGGGAGATTCCCAATTCGAGTTGAATTAGAAAAATTAACAAAAGAAGACTTTATTCGTATTTTAAAAGAACCAGATCACTCATTGATTATTCAATATCAAGCGCTTCTTGCTACGGAGGGTATTGAGATTGTATTTACGGATGCAGCAATTGAACGCATTGCAGAGATTGCAACAAATGTTAACCAGGATACAGATAATATCGGTGCAAGACGTTTGCATACAATACTTGAACGGTTATTAGAAGAACTATCATTTGAAGCGGCAGATATTTCACCAGCACATATAGAAATTACAGAAGGGTATGTCGATGAAAAACTTAACAAAATTGTTAAGAATAAAGATTTGTCACAGTTTATTTTATAGTTTATAATCTAATGTATTGCGCAAAATTTAAAACCTTTTGAATATTGCATAAATTCAAGAAAATTTTACAGGAGGCTAAATAAAAATGAATTTATTAGCTAAAACAAGAAAAATTAATTCCATGCTACAAGCATCAGCAGGAAAACAAGTTAACTTTAAAGAAATGGCAGAAAAGCTTGGTGAAGTAATCGATAGTAACGTATATATTGTAAGTCGTAAAGGTAAGTTATTAGGTATTGCAGTGAACCAACAAATCGAAAACGAACGTTTTAAAAAAATGCTTGAACAACGCCAATTCCCAGAAGAATATACTCGCAACTTATATGACTTCTCAGAAACTGCTTCAAATTTAGATGTTTTTGACCAACACAGTGCTTTTCCGGTTGAAGCTCAAGAAATTTTCAAATCAGGTTTAACTACTATTGTACCAATCAATGGTGGTGGAGAACGTTTAGGAACATTAATCCTAGCACGTTTAGAAAGTAAATTTGAAGATGATGATCTAATTTTAGCTGAATACGGTGCTACAGTTGTTGGAATGGAAATTTTACGTGAAAAATCTGAAGAAATCGAACAAGAAGCACGCAGTAAAGCTGTTGTACAAATGGCTATCAACTCATTATCATACAGTGAACTAGAAGCAATCGAACATATCTTTGAAGAATTAGATGGTTCTGAAGGTTTACTAGTGGCTTCTAAAATTGCAGATCGAGTGGGAATTACTCGTTCCGTAATCGTTAATGCGTTACGTAAATTAGAATCTGCTGGTGTTATTGAATCACGTTCTCTAGGGATGAAAGGTACTTATATCAAAGTATTAAATAACAAATTCCTTACTGCATTAGCAGAAATAAAAATGCGCTAAAATTTATTGATTAATGATGAAACTATCTTTTCTACTTTTGAAGAAAAGATAGTTTTTTTGTTTTAAAGAAGATACATATATGATTGTAAAAAATTATCCAATATAAATTTGTCGAAATTTGTAGTCGTGATGTAGGTAATAAACGTAAGATAATAAAAAAAATAAGAACAAAAAAATATTTCTGTTCATTCTGAATATTTTGTTTTTATTAAAAAAATGATTTTTTGAGTGTGATAGTACTAGTAAAATGAAAATTATAATATCGAGTGACAAAAGAACTAGATAATATTTCACAGACTGTTTTTAAAGAATAGAGTTTATTTCATTAACTATTTAAAAATAAGCAATTAAACGTATTTAACATTGTAATAGTATAAAACATTTATAATCGAAAAGTAGTATTTAAGGATGGAGTTAAAAAATAAAACAAACTATTTTGCGAACAAAAATAGTTTGTTTTGCCTACTAAAAATAAGCTATTTTAGATAGACACTTTATAACATATTTATTACAATTATAACGTATTGAAATTTAAGAGAATTTGACAAAAAAAGTCGAATTGAGGTGAAAGATTTGAGCCTATTTAGCGGAACAATAAGTAATATCGAAAGTGGATTATCATATGCGAGTGTTAAACAAAAAACAATCGCACAAAATATAGCAAATGTCGACACGCCTAACTATAAGGCTAAAGATGTAAGTTTCAGCAAAATGTTGACAGAAGCTAAAGAATCATACATAAAGGCATATCGTACAAATGATAAGCATATTGACTTCCAAACAGATTCTAAAGCCCCAGGCGTGTATAATTATTCCAATAACTCTTATAGAGAAAATGGAAATGGTGTAGATATGGATAAAGAACAAGCGAGTTTAGCGAAAAATACAATCTATTACAATGCATTAATTGAAAGAGAAAATGGAAAACTGAATTCTCTTTTAACTGTTGCTAAAGGAGGTAATTAGCGATGTCGATTTTTCATAGTATGGACACCACTGGTTCTGCCTTAACAGCGCAACGTCTACGAATGGATGTTATATCATCTAATATGGCTAATGCGGATACTACACGTGCTAAGAGGGTTAATGGGAAATGGGTTCCTTACACACGGAAAACTGTTACATTAACACCGAAGGAAGGTAGTTTTTCGAATTATTTAAATGTTGCTATGGGCGGAAATGACAAAATGGGGAATGGTGTAAAAGTTTCAAGCATAAATGAAGATACTTCAACGCCATATAAACTTGTATACGATCCAACAAATCCAGATGCAGATAAAGATGGTTATGTACAAACCTCAAATGTCGATTCATTAAAAGAAATGGTAAATCTAATTTCAGCAACAAGATCTTATGAGGCAAATGTAACAGTATTTAATGCAAACAAATCAATGCTTTCTAAAGCACTTGAAATTGGTAAGTAACTGGTGATTCTAATTAAGGAAGGATGAAGGGAAATGGCTATTTCACAAATTTCGGTTCTACAACCAACGCAACCAACAATGACACAAAGCGTTGCACAAACAATTCCATCTGATAAGAAGGAAAGCTTTGGAACAATGTTAAAAGATGCTATTTCAACCGTTAATGATAGTCAAGTAGCTTCTGATACTATGACTAATAAGTTAGTTAATGGAGAAAATGTAGAGCTTCATGATGTAATGATTTCGGCGCAAAAAGCGAATATTACATTAAATACTGCCCTATCAATTCGTAATAAAGTCATTGATGCTTACCAAGAAATCATGCGAATGACAGTTTAATAGAAATGATTATCGGCTTTTTATAACGATGAATCATTTACTATGACCGGAGGCTCAAAATGAAGGAAAGACTAAAGAATATCAAAGCCAACTTTAGTGGGTTTTGGAGTAGTCGAACAAAAGTGCAAAAAGGAACCATTATCGGTTCTATTATTGCAATATTACTCATTGCATCAATTATTACATATTTCACAACTAGAGTAACATATGCACCTTTGTTTTCAGACTTATCAGCTGCTGAAGTAGGGCAAATTAAAGAACAATTAGATTCAAAGGGAGTTAAATATCAGGTAACAAATGGTGGAACAGCTATCTCAGTACCGGATGATCAAGTCGATAATTTAAAAGTAGACTTAGCTTCGCAAGGCTTTCCGCAATCGGGGCAAATTGATTACTCCTTCTTTTCAAAAAATGCCGGGTTTGGTATGACGGATAATGAGTTCAACGTATTAAAATTAGCGTCAATGCAAACCGAACTTGCAAATCTTATGAAAGATGTAAAAGGCGTTAAAGATGCAAAAGTAATGATTACATTACCTGAAAAGGGTGTTTTTGTTAGTGATACTCAGCAGGAAGCAAGTGCATCAATTGTATTAAATACCGAACCAGGATATCAGTTTACAGAGTCTCAAATTAAGACATTGTATAATTTGGCATCAAAAAGTGTGCCGAATTTAAAACCAGAAAATATCGTTATTACCAATCAATATTTTGAATACTACGATTTAAATACCCAAACTGCTTCGACTGGGGATGGTATTTCATCTTCTGATTCAAATAAACAATTAGAGATTAAAAAGCAAATTGAACGAGATCTCCAACGTCAAGTTCAAACAATGTTAGGTCAGTTAATGGGAGCTGGAAAAGCTGCTGTTACTGTAACAACTGATATTGATTTTACACAAGAAAAAAGAGAAGAAAATTTAGTTGAACCAGTAGATAAGGAAAATATGGCTGGTATTCAAATAAGTGCTCAAAAAATCAACGAAACATATACAGGTACAGGAAATGCGGCAGGTGGTACACCTGAAGCAGATCAAAATACGGATAATTTCACAGATTATCAATCTACAACGAATGGCAATGGTGATTATGAAAAAACAGAGGACACAGTAAATTACGAAGTTAATCGTATTAAACGTAAAATTACAGAAAGTCCATATCGAGTTCGTGATATTGGAATTCAAGTTTTAGTTGAACCACCAAAACCGGGTGATCCAACTTCATTGCCACAAGCTACACAAGATAATATTAAAAATATGCTGGCTTCAATTGTACGTACGTCAATTGACAAAAACGAGGCAGGCCAGTTAACTAATGCACAAGTGAATCAAAAGGTAACAGTTGCAGTTGAAAAAATGAATGGTAAAGCACAAATGGCAACTGCACAAAAAAGTTCTATCCCATGGTGGATATATGTAATAGGTGGAATTTTATTAGTTGTCATTGGTTTACTAGTATTCTTTATCGTTCGTTCTAGAAGAGAAGAGTACGATGAGGATGAATATGATTATGAAGATGAAGAAGAATTAGATATTGAAGATATTTCTGATGAGAAAGAAACCGAAACAACTTTAAGAAGAAAACAACTTGAAAAAATGGCAAAAGAAAAGCCAGATGAATTTGCAAAATTATTAAGAACATGGATTTCAGAAGATTAATGGGAGGGTTAAGCTGTGGTAGCTAAGAAAGAAAAAGGTCTATCAGGAAAACAAAAAGCAGCACTCCTATTAATTTCTTTAGGACCAGAGGTATCAGCTGCTGTATATAAACATTTAAATGAAGAGGAAATAGAAAAACTAACATTAGAAATTTCTAGTGTAAAAAAAGTTGAACCAGAGATTAAAGAAGAAATAATAGAAGAATTTCATAATATAGCACTTGCTCAAGATTATATTTCTCAAGGCGGAATTGGCTATGCTAAAACGGTATTAGAAAAGGCGCTCGGAAATGATCAGGCACAAGCAATTATTAATCGTTTAACGTCATCTTTACAAGTAAGACCTTTTGATTTTGCACGTAGAACAGATCCTGCTCAAATATTTAATTTTATACAAAATGAGCATCCACAAACAATTGCTTTAATCTTGTCTTATCTTGAACCGCAGCAGGCGGGAGTTATTTTATCATCTCTTCCTCAAGAAGTTCAAGCAGATATTGCTAAACGTATAGCTACTATGGATTCAACTTCACCAGAAGTAATTAGTGAAATTGAATCTGTATTAGAGAGAAAATTGTCATCAACGGTTACGCAAGACTATACAGAGACTGGTGGCGTAGATGCTGTCGTAGAAGTACTGAATGGTGTAGATCGTCAAACTGAAAAAACAATTCTCGATGCACTCGAAATACAAGATCCAGAACTTGCGGAAGAAATCAAAAAGCGCATGTTTGTTTTCGAAGATATTGTTACACTCGACAACCGTTCTATCCAACGTGTTATTCGGGATTGCGAAAACGAGGATTTACTTTTAGCGATGAAAGTTTCAAGCGAAGAAGTAAAAGAAATCATTTTCAAGAATATGTCACAACGTATGGCCGAGTCATTTAAAGAAGAAATGGAAGTAATCGGACCTGTTCGTTTGAGAGATGTAGAGGAAGCCCAATCACGTATTGTAGGAATTACACGCCGATTAGAAGACGCTGGTGAAATTATTATTGCTCGTGGTGGAGGGGATGACGTAATTGTCTAAGATTTTCCGTTTTGAAGATTCGAAGGCTTATAAAGAAAATTTCCGCACCATTGAAATACAAGAATTATTCAGTACACATGAAAATGTAGAGGAAGATATAACTTTAGAACATGTTTTTGAAGAGCGTAATAAACTTTTGAGTGAGGCGCATCAAGAAATACAAAGCCAAAAAGAGGCATTTGTACAACAATGCTTTCAAAAAAATCAAGCGTTAGATGAAGAAAAACAAAAATGGCAGCAAGAAAAATTAGAATTGCAACAGCAAGCGTATGATGAAGGGTTTCAGCAAGGTCTTGAAGAAGGCCGTTTGAAGGCAGAAGCTAATATGGCTGAAGATATTAAATTGGCCAATAATACAATTATTCAATCTAAACTAAACGCAGAGCAATATTTGCAAGAACAAGAAGAAGTCATTCTTGAAATTGCTATTCGCTCTGCTGAAAAAATATTAGGAATAGCCTTGCAAGAAAATCCTGAACGTTTTATCGATATAGTTCGAAAAGGATTAAAAGAAGCAAGAGAGATGAAAGAGATTAAATTATATGTCTCTCCACTATATTACAGGCTCGTTTCAGAGCATCGTGAAGAGTTAAGTGAAATGTTTCCTATAGGTGTTCCTTTTATGATCTTTGTCAATGAAGAAATTGGTGATACAGATTGTTATATTGAAACAAATCATGGAAGAATCATCGTTAGCATAGACCAACAGCTAAATGAGTTAAGACTAAAACTTGGAGAAATTTTAGAAAGCGTGGATTGAGGACAATGAAAGCAGCAGAGTTATTAGAGCACATATCTTCAGTTCAAACGTTCAAAAAGTTTGGACGAGTAACAAGAGTAGTTGGTTTAATGATTGAATCCCAAGGACCAGATAGCTCTATAGGAGATGTATGCAAAATTCATGTCAATACGGTCAAACATGGTCACCAGGAAATTCTTGCTGAAGTAGTTGGGTTTAAAGATGAGATTGTTGTGCTAATGCCTTATACATCTCTTCGTGAAATTTCAATAGGGTGCTTAGTAGAAGGAACAGGCGTACCGTTAGAAGTAAAGGTAGGTACTGAACTAATTGGAAAAGTACTTGATTCAATGGGATATCCGATAGATGGTAGTAGTTTACCAAAAGGATTAACTACAGTTCAAACAGAGGAAGATCCGCCTAATCCTCTTACAAGACCACCGATAGATGAAATACTTGAGGTTGGGGTAAAAGCAATTGATGGAATGCTAACAGTTGGAAAGGGTCAGCGTGTAGGGATTTTCGCAGGTTCTGGTGTAGGAAAATCAACGCTACTAGGTATGATTGCAAGAAATACAGTTGCAGACTTAAATGTTATCGCTCTTATTGGTGAACGTGGACGGGAAGTTCGTGAATTTATCGAGAGAGATTTAGGAGAAGAAGGGTTAAAAAGGTCCATTGTTGTAGCTGCTACATCAGACCAACCAGCATTAATGCGCATTAAAGGGGCATTTACTGCAACAGCAATTGCTGAGTACTTCCGAAATCGGGGACTAAACGTTATGTTAATGATGGATTCTGTCACCCGTGTTGCTATGGCTCAACGTGAAATTGGCCTTGCAACTGGTGAACCACCAGCTCAAAAAGGGTATACACCATCGGTATTTGGTATATTGCCAAAGCTTCTAGAAAGAACGGGTACAAATGAAAAAGGCTCGATTACTGCTTTTTATACTGTACTTGTCGACGGTGATGATATGAACGAACCGATTGCAGATACCGTACGTGGAATTTTAGATGGACATATTGTTTTAGATAGAACATTAGCAAATAAGGGACAGTACCCAGCGATCAATATCTTAAAAAGTGTGAGCCGATTGATGAATCATATCGCAACACCTGAACATGTAAAGGCTGCTGAGTATTTAAGAGAACTCTATTTTACATATGAGAAATCAGAGGATTTGATTAATATAGGGGCTTATAAGAAGGGGACATCAAAAGAAATCGATGAAGCCATATATTATGAGCCACTCATTACATCTTATTTAAAACAAGGATATATGGATAAAGTTAGCATGGAAGATAGCGTTGCAGAATTAGTGAAATTATCGACTGGCGGTGTTAAATAGATGCAGGCTTATCAATATCGTTTTGATAAAGTAATGACAGTAAAACAACAAGAAAAAGACCAAAATGAAATGGCCTATAAGGATGCAACAAAGTCATTTGAGGATATAGCTACTAAACTGTATAAACTTCTAAAAAAAAAGGAAGATTTAATCGATTTCCAAGAGAAGAAACTAGCAAAAGGATCAACAATCAATGAAATCCATCATTATTCAAATTTTTTAAGCAGTGTCGAAAAATCAATAGATGAAACACAGCAAAAAGTAATTCAAGCCCGTTCAAAAATGGAATGGCATAAAGAGAAGCTAATAGAAAAATCATTAGAATGTCGTAAATATGAAAAGATGAAAGAAAAAGATTATCAATCATATCGCAAAGAACAAGATCGATTAGAAATGATTGAATTAGACGAACTTTCATCTATAGCATATTACAACAAAGAAATTAGGTGAGAACATGGCAACAACAAAACCTAGAAAAAAGGGAAGAAAGCCAAAATTACAAGTTGAAGAAGTAGTTGAAGAAAAGAAACCGAGTTTAATCCAGAAAATTTTCTTTTGGGTAATAATACCATTGCTTTTCATATCTGCTGTTCTCCTGATTGCTGCAGAAGTTACTGGTACGAATGTTTTTGAAAAAGCTAAACAAATTACTGGTGCTTCAACGTCAACTGAAAAAACAAACGATATAAAAAAAGTAAACTCTAATAACGAAAAGCAAATAGCTGATTTAAAAGCACAACTTCAAGAAAAAGAAGCTGAAATAGCTAAATTGCAAGGGGAAGTAGAGGATTCCAAGAGTGCAAATGCTAAAACAAAAATTGAAAAGCATCGATTAGAAGTACAAATCAAAAAGCTTGAAAAAGGCAAAGATGATACAAAAAAAGAATTTAGTGATATTGTCAAAACATATGAAAATATGGCACCAAAAGCTTCCGCACCAGTCATAACAAATATGAAAGATGCAGAAGCTATGAAAATTTTATCAAGTTTAAAACCAGCAACATTAGCGGCAATTCTTGAAAAAATGCCTTCAGACAAAGCGGCACATTATACAGAATTACTTTCTAAAAATAATTAATCAATAATTAATACTTTAAATTGAAAGGGGGTGAAAATGTGAATATAGAATCGTTAAAAGTATCAAAAACTATGGATAGTCATTCTACTTCCTATAAAGCAGCCTCTCATGATAAAAATTTTTCAAAAATACTATCAAAGGCTAATAATTCAATTGCTAAACAAGAACAAAATGCCTCTCAAAATAATATTTCTGATAAGATGACTGCAAAAAAACAAAATGTAGAAAAAGTTGAACCACAAGAAATACAAACGGACAAAAGCGTAGAAGATACTGAAGACAGTAAGGAATCAAAAGAAACATCAAGTAGATTTAGATTTAATTATTCAAATGGTTTAGAAGGTTTACTCGGTTCCGTTTCAAAACTTGTTGACAATTCTGAGCAAGAACAAACGACTCCTATCGATGATTTATCTTCCATATTAAATGCATCATCATTAGAGCAACTAGGCGATGCTTTAGGATTAGATTTAAAAGAAGCGGATTATTTGGAAGGAACATCATTAGACAATATTCTCCAAGCTTTAGGAATTGACCAGAATGACCTGCAACAAGCGATTCAACAGCTAACAGGAGACAATCATTCAACTGCTGAAGATATTTGGAGTATGTTAGCGAATATTGATCAAAATAATCTAACTTTTAAGCAAAATCTGCTATCTACTATTAATGGAGATTCAAATGCTAAGATTTCTAAGCAACAAGCGACACAAGTTTTACAAGTCTTAAAGCTTATAGAACTTACAGCACCTAAAACAGACTTAATGTTGAAGCAAGAATATCAAATCTTCCAACTTAAAGAGATGCTATCACAGCTATCAACTAAGGTAGAACAATCTCTATCTAACGAAGAGACGAATCTAGTAAAATACGATAAAGTTCAACAACTAAATGTTAATCTACTAGATACCGATTCAAAAGTAGTAGATACCAATACAAAAGAAAGTATTAGCGCAATTCAAACAATAAATAAAGAAAACACAACAACTGTTGCAATAACTCCTACGAATAAAGCAACTACAACAAGTATTACAATAAGTCTACCGACAAATAAAGCTTCACAAGCTGAGGCTTTTGTAAAAGAATTTCAAGCAATCATGAATCGTAGTCAATTTTCAAATAATGCTGCAGGTACGAAGTTATTAATTAAACTTTATCCAGAGAATTTGGGATCTGTCCGGGTTGAACTCATCCAAAAAGATGGAGTAATGAGCGCACGTTTCTTAGCATCGACGAATATTGGAAAACAAATGCTTGAAAGTCAACTTCAACAGTTAAAACAAGGATTAGTTAACCAAAATATTCAATTAGATCGAATTGATGTTGCACAAGCATTAACTGAAACAAACAGAGCTGATAAAGAACATCAGCACCAATTCCAACAAGCTTTTAAGCAGCATTCAGAAGAACAAGAAAAAAAACAAAAAGATAATGATGATGATGACTCAAGTTTCAACGATATCTTAATGGATTTGGAGGTTTAAATAATGGCTGAAACAACTGCAACAAATTCGGCGACTTCTAATACAATATCGTCGGATTATTATTTAGCAAATAAAACCACTGACAAAAAAACAGGCAAAAGCTCTTTGGATAAGGATGCGTTCTTACAATTACTTGTAACTCAATTGCAAAACCAAGATCCAACTAGTCCAATGGATGATAAAGAATTTATTTCTCAAATGGCACAATTCTCTTCACTCGAGCAAATGCAAAATGTTGCTAAATCTATAGATTCATTATCCCAAATAGCTAAGCAATCACAACTTATGCAATATAATAGCTTTATCGGAAAAAATATCACTTGGCATGAAGCAAGCGATAAAAAAGATGAAAAAGGTAATGCAATTATCAATACAGGTAATGGTATTGTAAGTAAAATAGCTTTTTCTGGAGATAGTGTGAAAATCACACTTGAAGATGGAAAAACACTGGATCCAGCAAATATCTCTGAAGTAGTTGGTTCTAACGAAAATTTAAATAATTATCCGAATTTTGTAAACTCGAGTAGTTCTTCAAACTCACTAGTTGAAGCAAGCTTATTAATTGGAAAAAATGTGTCTTACAAATCTGACACTGAAACATCAGAAACGACTGCTAGTGTAAAATCTGCTAAAAAGTCGTCAGATGGTAACATTCTTTTTGTACTGTCAAATGGTAAGGAAGTAAAAGCAAATCAATTATCCTCTATTTCTGAATAATAGGGAGGATGACCGGGATGTCAACAGTTAACTATATTCAACACCAGTTTCCGTTTCATGCAAAAAATAACCCAAAGACTTTGAATTTAAAACAAATAACAACTCCAACGTTTAGTGAGTTATTAGCAGAGCAACGGGAAAAACAATTGAGAGTTAGTAAACATGCAACTAATCGACTTCAAGAGCGCAATATACATATCGATGATGGACAATGGGAAAAAATCACCAACAAAGTATTTGAAGCAAAAGCCAAAGGCGTCAACGATTCACTTGTATTGACAGGGAATGCAGCTCTTATAATTAGTGCAAAAAACGCAACAGTTATTACAGCAATGGATCGTCAAGAAGCTCAAGATCAATTATTTACAAATATTGATGGAACAATCGTATTAGCATAGGCAGGACCTTTTAAGGGTGCCTAGTACTACTGAATGATTGATGTAGTACACTCTATAATTGAAGGGAGAATAATCATTTTATGTTACGTTCTATGTATTCTGGAATTAGTGGACTTCGCAATTTCCAAACAAAATTAGATGTAATTGGTAATAATATTTCAAACGTTAACACTTTTGGCTTCAAAAAAGGTCGCGTAGTCTTCAAAGATTTAATCTCACAAACAACACAAGGTGCAACAGCCCCTAGTGGTACTATTGGTGGTGTAAACCCAAAACAGATTGGACTTGGTTCACAACTTGCAGCTATTGACACCATTCATGATGCTGGTTCAACACAAACAACAAACCGGACACTAGACTGTGCGATTACCGGAGATGGTTATTTTATTGTAACAAATGGGACAGAGAATTTTTATACAAGAGCTGGAAATTTCTATTTAGATAGTAATGGAACTCTTGTTACATCTGATGGCATGAAAGTTGCAATTGGAGAAGGAGAAGGAGAAGCAAATGAAGTTACAATACCGGATACAGCTACACAGTTAACGATTGGGCAAGATGGTACAGTTTCTTATTTAGAAGGAACCCAGTTAACTCCAGTTGGTAAAATTCAAATTGCTCGTTTTTCTAATCCCGGCGGTTTGACAAAAGTAGGTGGCAACTATTATCAACCATCCAATAACTCTGGTCAACCTGTACCAGGCAATCCTGGTGATACAGAGAAAGGATTAGGAAAAGTTCAATCCGGCTTCCTAGAAATGTCCAATGTTGACTTATCCGAAGAATTTACAGAAATGATTGTTGCACAACGCGGGTTCCAAGCAAACTCTCGTATTATTACAACTTCTGATGAAATTCTTCAAGAATTAGTTAATCTAAAACGTTAAATAAAATAATTTATTGATATGGAAGGGGGCTGGGCCGGCTCTTGATACCCGGCCCTTATATCCTATGATTGCTCTAACGAAACTAAACAAAAAACCGTTCTCATTAAATGCTTTATACATAGAATCGGTCGAGGAGTTTCCTGATACGACAATCACGTTAACGACCGGGCGAAAGTATGTTGTGTTAGAAACGAAAGATGAAGTTCAAAAAAAAATAATTGAATTTTATCGCAGTGTGCAACTCCTATCAAACCCGTACTTAAGAGGTGAAGAAGATGAAGAATAACAAGTTATTAACTATTATGTTAATCATTTTGGTTTCTATTACACTCATTGGTGTTGTAGCAGTAGTTGTTGTAACCCAGTTAAATAAAGGTACAGCAGCTGAAGTTCAGAATATAGATGACATTGTTGAGTCTTCAGTTGACATTGAAGAAATAACAACGAATATAGCTGGCGACAACTATATTAAGATTGCACTTAAAATCCAAACAACAAGTAAAGACTCAGCAGAAGAGTTGAAAAAACGGGATTTCCAAGTTAAAAGTATCTTAATAGAACAATTGTCAGAGATGTCAAAGAAAGATCTTGATGGCACTAAAGGTAAGGAAATGCTTGCGAATACATTAAAAACAAAAATTAATGAGCTAATGCAACAGGGTGAAGTTCAGCAAGTATACTTCACTTCGTACATTATTCAATAATATGTATTTAAAATCATAAATGGAGGTGGGCAAATGGCAGGAGATGTGTTATCACAATCCGAAATTGATGCGCTTTTATCGGCGTTATCAACCGGGGAAATGACAGCAGATGACATCAAGAAAGAAGAGGAGTCAAAAAAAGTTAAGGTCTATGACTTCAAACGTGCCCTCCGCTTCTCGAAAGATCAGATTCGAAGTTTAACCCGAATACACGAAAACTTTGCACGCTTATTAACGACTTTTTTCTCTGCCCAGCTAAGAACATATGTGCAAATTACAGTCGCATCAGTCGATCAAATACCATTTGAAGAGTTCATACGGTCAATCCCCAATATGACTTTAATCAATGTATTTGAGGTTCCACCTTTAGATGGAAACATTTTAATGGAAATCAACCCTAACATTGCGTATTCAATGTTAGATAGATTAATGGGAGGTACAGGGGCTAGTCATAGTAACGTTGATAATCTTACAGAAATAGAAACAAAGATTATGACTAATCTATTTGAGCGTTCATTTGATAATTTAAGAGAGGCCTGGGCGAACATTGCGGACATAGATCCAATATTAACGGAACTTGAAGTTAATCCGCAATTTTTACAAATGATTTCACCCAATGAAACAGTAGTTGTTATATCTTTTAATTCAATCATTGGTGAAACAAGTGGTATGATTAATATTTGTATTCCTCATGTTGTATTAGAACCAATCGTACCAAATCTCTCTGTTCGCTATTGGATGCAATCCAACAAAAAAGAAGTATCACCAGAGCAAGCAGCAATTATTGAAAGACGAGTGAAACAGTCTGATTTGGAAGTTATTGCTGAACTAGGAAATACTGAAATTAGTATTGAAGATTTCCTTTTGATGCAAGTTGGTGATGTTGTACAACTCAATCAAAAAATTAGTCAACCGTTAATTTTGAATGTAGGCGGTATCCCTAAATTTACTGTTCAACCGGGTAAGTTGAAAAAAAGTATGGCTGTACAAGTATTAGAGTCTTTGAAAGGAGGAGACGATGATGAGTGATGATATGTTATCACAAGAAGAAATTGAAGCCCTGTTAAGAGGCGAATCTATCGATACAGATGATGAAACGTCTTCTCAGGAAAATAGTTTTAATGTGAGTGATTATTTAGATTCAATGTCTCAAGATGCATTAGGTGAGATTGGAAATATCTCTTTCGGAAGTTCTGCAACTGCACTATCTTCCCTACTAGGACAAAAAGTTGAAATTACAACACCAACAATTAGTATGATTAATCGAAATAAATTGGAAGAAGAATTTCCACATCCATATGTAGCGATTCAAGTTGAATATACAACTGGTTTGATGGGCACCAATTTACTTGTCATCAAACAAGCTGATGCAGCAATTATCGCTGATTTAATGCTAGGTGGAGATGGTCAAACACCTTCAGAAGATTTAGGAGAAATTCATTTAAGCGCTGTTCAAGAAGCTATGAACCAAATGATGGGTTCAGCAGCCACATCCATGTCAACGATCTTTAACAAGAAAGTGGATATTTCTCCACCAACAATCGATCTAATGAATATTTCTCAAAATGAAGGAACAGAAAATATTCCATCAGATGAATTACTTGTAAAAGTTTCATTCCGATTAAAGATTGGTAATTTAATCGATTCAAATATTATGCAATTGTTGCCATTAGAATTTAGTAAGACTTTGGTTCATCAATTAATGAATCCTGAACAAGAAGAAGTAGCCGTAACAGCAACTGCTGTTCAAGAAGAACCATCAGTTCAACAACAGGTTATGCCTAATGCACCACAAATGCAAAAGCCAGTTCAAGCTGAACAAGTATCAACTCAACCAGTTTATGAACAACCAGTCGTCAATATGCAACAACGTGCACCTCAACAACCTGTAAATGTTCAACAAGCACAATTTACAAGCTTCGAAAATACAAGTTTAAAACAATCAGAAGCTAGAAATTTAGATATGCTACTTGACATACCCTTACAAGTTACTGTTGAATTAGGACGTACGAAGCGTTCCGTTAAAGAAATTTTAGAGTTAGCAAGTGGTTCGATTATTGAACTAGATAAATTAGCTGGAGAGCCAGTAGATATACTAGTTAATAGTAGACTAATAGCTAAGGGCGAAGTTGTTGTAATTGATGAGAACTTCGGTGTTCGCATTACAGACATCTTAAGTAAGGCGGATCGACTTAATAATCTTAAATAGTAATTCATTTTGGAGGAGTTAATCATGGCAAAACGTATTTTAATAGTAGACGATGCAGCATTCATGCGCATGATGATCAAAGATATTTTGACTAAAAACGGATTTGAAGTAGTAGGTGAAGCTAGTGACGGTGCACAAGCAGTTGAAAAGTATGGGGAATTAAAACCTGATCTTGTAACGATGGATATTACCATGCCAGAAATGGATGGTATTGCAGCCTTAAAAGAAATTAAACAAAAAGATCCAGGTGCCATTATTATTATGTGTTCAGCAATGGGACAACAAGCAATGGTTATTGATGCAATTCAAGCTGGTGCGAAGGACTTTATCGTAAAACCGTTCCAAGCTGATAGAGTTATTGAAGCTATTCAAAAAGCGTTAGGTTAATAGAATGTTTTATAGAACAATATTGAAGTTGATGTTGTTTGCATCATTTTTTACTATTTATTCATACCAACCAATTCAACAGGATAATGTTGTTTATGCGGAGTCCAATAATTCTGTTAATGATTGTTATAAGAATCCTAAAGAATGTAAGGATGATACGTCAGCTGTCGATCCAAAAGATCAATCGACAGCTGTCGGTTTGTCTGCCTGGGATTACATCAAAATGGTATTGGCACTAATTTTTGTAATCGCATTACTTTATGGCGTTCTTAAATTTGTAAATAGTCGCAACAACAAATATCAACAAAGTCAGTTAATGCAAAATTTAGGCGGAATTTCGCTTGGCCAACAAAAGTCAGTCCAACTACTAAAAATAGGAGATTCATTGTACCTTGTTGGCGTAGGTGATGATGTGAATATTTTAAAAGAAGTTACTGATCAAGAAGAGAAAGCTCAGTTGTTAAATTTATACAATGAAAAGCAAGAGCTTACAGCACAAGTACCATACATTGCAGAAATGGTGTCAAAATTTAAAAGAAAACAAACTGAATCAGAAATTGATTCATCAAACAAAGATTTTAATGAAGAGTTTCAACAAAGATTAACAGAAATTCAACAGGATCGTCGAAAGGAATTAGAAGAATGGAAGCAGAAGGAGAGGGAAAATAAATGAGTGATTTTGTTAATTACTTCTCCAATAGCAATCCAGCAAATGTCTCCACAACTGTTAAATTGATGTTGATGCTAACTGTCTTATCGTTAGCACCAAGTATTTTAATCTTGATGACATGTTTTACTAGAATTGTCATTGTCTTGTCCTTTGTACGTACGGCATTGGCAACACAACAAATGCCGCCAAACCAAGTAATCGTCGGTTTAGCTTTGTTTTTGACATTTTTCATCATGGCACCTACATTTCAAGATGTAAATAAAAATGCATTACAACCATTATTCGACGAAAAAATAACACTGGATGAAGCCTACTCAAAAGCTAGTAAACCATTTAAAAAATATATGAGTAAGCATACAAGACAAAAAGATTTAGATTTATTTCTAAAGTATTCTGGGGCAAAAGAACGTCCAAAGACAATTGAGAAAATCCCTCTTACAACAATGGTACCTGCATTTACGATTAGTGAATTGAAAACGGCGTTCCAAATGGGCTTTATGATTTTTATACCGTTTTTAGTAATTGATATGATTGTTGCAAGTGTCCTTATGTCGATGGGGATGATGATGTTACCACCAGTAATGGTTTCTTTACCATTCAAAATATTATTATTTATATTAGTAGATGGTTGGTATCTTGTTGTGAAATCACTATTAGAAAGCTTTTAGGGGATGAAAAGTTATGACAGCAGAAACAGTCATTAAAGTTGCAGAAGAAGCGATTAAAGTAATACTACTAACATCAGGTCCATTATTACTTGTTGCATTAGTAACTGGTCTTTTAGTTAGTATTTTTCAAGCGACTACACAAATTCAAGAACAAACGCTTGCTTTTGTACCTAAAATTATTGCAGTACTAATTGCTATTATCTTTTTTGGCCCTTGGATGCTTACGAAAATGACTTCATATACAAAAGATATATTTGAAAATTTAGGACGTTTTATAGGGTGAGCAAATGGAAGAATTAGTCCCGAAATTAACCATCTTTCTTCTTATTCTTGTTAGAATCTCTGCGTTTTTTGTTACTGTTCCTTTTTTCTCTTATAAAACGATTCCAACGAAAGTTAGAATTACATTGGCAGTGGTTTTATCGTGGATGATGTATTATACGTTGGATGTAAAACCATTTGATATTGATGGAGAATACATATTGTTAATCTTGAAAGAGGCAGTTGTAGGTATTTCTATAGGTCTTATTGGATATTTGATAATGTCTGCTATTCAAATTGCAGGTGGTTTTATCGATTTCCAAATGGGTTTCGCAATCGCGAATGTAATTGATCCGCAAACAGGAGCACAAAGTCCATTAATGGGTCAATTCTTTAACACATTAGCTCTTCTTGTTTTAATCGGCACAGATGGACATCATTTACTATTAGATGGAATTTTTTATAGTTATCAATATATTCCAATGGATCATGTATGGCCTGCTTTTGGTTCTAGTGATTTACCTAGATTTATCCTTAAAACTTTTGGAACTCTTTTTGGAATTGCATTTCAAATGTCTGTTCCAATTGTAGCTACACTTTTTTTAGTAGATATAGCATTGGGTATAACAGCACGTACAGTTCCACAATTGAATATATTTGTCGTTGGTTTTCCTGTGAAAATAGGCGTAAGCTTTATCGTGCTAATTGTAATGATGGGCGTTATGGTTGCGGTAATGCAAAAGCTTTTCAATTTTATGATGATTAGTATGCGAGATTTTATGGTGCTTTTAGGTGGTGGATAAGATGCAATTGCTCGAACTAGACTTGCAATTTTTTGCAGGAGAAAAGACAGAAAAAGCAACACCTAAAAAAAGACAAGATGCACGTAAAAAAGGGCAAGTATTAAAAAGTCAGGATGTAACAAGTGCGTTAGTTTTGCTTTCAGTTTTTTTATTTTTAATGATAGCAGGAACTTCTATGCGAGATGGGATAATGTCCTTTTTTAATGAGACCTTTTCAAAATATATGCTAATCGATACTTTATCAATCAAGCTAGTTGTGAAAATATACAAAGACGTTTTATCTGAAATGTCAGTAATTATATTACCAATCATGGCAATTGCAATGATTGCAGGAATTGCAGGGAACTTTCTACAATTCGGTTTTTTGTTTTCTACAGAACCTTTAAAATTCGATTTAACTAAACTTGATCCGATTAAAGGGATTAAGAGAATGTTTTCTGTAAAATCGTTAATTGAACTATTAAAGTCTATTTTGAAGATTACGTTAATAGGTTCTGTCACAACAGCTATATTGTGGAAGAATATTGATGATGTTTTAAGTTTGTCATTTAAAACACCAGGGGCAACCCTTATAACTGTATCGAAGCTAACAGTTTTTATGGGAATAGCTGCATCTGTTGTCTTATTAATAATAGCGGTACTCGATTATTTTTATCAAAAATTTGAGTACGAAAAAAACTTGAAAATGTCAAAGCAGGATATTAAAGATGAATATAAGAATTCCGAAGGGGATCCGCTTATTAAATCTAAGATTAAACAACGACAACGTGAAATGGCTATGCGTCGTATGATGCAAGAAGTTCCTCAAGCGGATGTTGTTATTACAAACCCAACTCATTATGCGATTGCATTAAAATATGATGAAGAAACGATGGATGCGCCTAAAGTTGTTGCAAAAGGTACAGATTTCGTCGCTCAGAAAATTAAATTTATTGCAAAAGAAAATGAAGTGGTGATGGTAGAAAATAGACCATTAGCCCGGGCGATGTACGATCAGGTTGAGATTGGACAACATATTCCTGATGAATTTTTTAAAGCTGTAGCTGAAGTCTTAGCATATGTATATCGTGTTAAAAGAAAAATATAAAGATCTAATTCGGGGGGACAAACATGAAGTTTCGCGACATAGGAGTATTAGCTGCAGTAATTATGGTTGTTGCAATGCTTATCATCCCTTTACCACCATGGTTGATAAGCTTTTTAATCATTATCAATATTACGCTAGCACTACTTGTATTGTTAACAGCGATGAATATGAAAGAAGCACTAGAATTTTCAATTTTCCCATCCCTCTTATTATTATTAACCTTGTTCCGTTTAGGTTTAAACGTATCGACTACTCGAGCAATCTTAAGTGATGGAGATGCGGGTAATGTCGTTGAAACATTTGGTACCTTCGTAGTAGGGGGTAACGTAATTGTAGGTTTAGTGGTATTCGTAATATTAATCATTATTCAATTTATTGTTATCACAAAAGGTGCTGAACGTGTATCAGAAGTTGCTGCACGTTTTACATTAGATGCAATGCCAGGGAAACAAATGGCAATTGATGCCGACTTAAACGCGGGTCTTATATCTGAGACGGAAGCTAGGCATCGACGAGAAAAAGTAGGTAATGAGGCTGATTTCTACGGTTCAATGGATGGTGCCACAAAATTTGTAAAAGGTGATGCCATTGCTGCAATTATTATTGTACTAATCAATTTAATCGTAGGACTAATCATAGGAATTGTGCAAAAAGGTATGGATTTTTCTGATGCTGTTCATTTGTTTACGACATTGACTATCGGTGACGGTCTTGTATCGCAGGTTCCTGCATTACTTATTTCGACTGCAACAGGTATTGTCGTAACTCGAGCTGCTTCAGAAGGTAATTTAAGTACAGATATTACAGGTCAGTTATTTGCTAATCCAACATTAATATACATAGCGGCTGGAACTATATTTATCCTTGGAATTGTAACCCCTATTAAGATTATCTATACGATTCCTGTTGCAGCAGTATTAGCAATTGTGGCGTATCGTATCAGTCATGCCGCAAAAGAAGATATAGAAGAACTTGAACAAATAGAAGAGGTTGAAACAACGGATAATCTAAAAAGTCCAGAAAATGTTGTTAACTTATTGAACGTAGATCCAATAGAATTTGAATTTGGATATGGTTTAATTCCATTAGTCGATGCAACTCAAGGTGGGGACTTACTTGACAGGGTTGTGATGATTCGCCGTCAATTAGCACTTGAACTAGGAATCGTGATTCCAGTTGTTCGAATTCGAGATAATATTCAACTTCAACCAAATGAATATCGTATTAAGATTAAGGGAAACGAATTAGCTCATGGAGAATTATTACTTGATCATTATTTAGCAATGAGTCCTGGCGATGACGACTCTATAGAAGGTATTGATACAGTAGAACCATCGTTCGGTTTACCAGCTAAATGGATTACAGAACAAGTTAAAGAAGAAGCTGAAATGTTGGGCTATACAGTAGTTGATCCGCCTAGTGTTGTGTCAACTCATTTAACCGAAGTTATTCGGGCAAATGCGTCTGAACTATTGGGTCGTCAAGAAACAAAACAACTGATCGATCACTTAAGAGAAACAGCACCAATATTAGTGGATGAATTAACACCAACACCGCTATCAATTGGTGAAATTCAAAAAGTTTTGGCAAAATTATTGAAAGAAAATGTTTCAGTGAAAAATTTATCGGTTATTTTTGAAACATTAGCAGATTATTCTAAACTAACGTCTGATGTGGATGTATTAACAGAATATGTTCGTCAATCACTTGCACGTCAAATTACTGCACAATATGCTGGTGGACAAACAGAACTAAAAGTACTAACTGTTTCAGCAAAAGTGGAGAAAATTATTGCTGATAGTATTCAACAAACTGATCATGGTAATTATTTAGCAATGGAACCAAATGATTCTCAAACTATTTTAGAGTCAATCGCACAAGAGGTTGAACGTATTGCACTATTTGAACAATCACCTGTTATCTTATGCTCACCAGCAGTTCGAATGTATTTACGACAATTGACGGAAAGATACTTCCCTCAAATTCCAATTCTTTCGTATAATGAACTTGAATCGTCTATTGAAATTCAAAGTGTTGGAGTGGTGAACGTTTAATGAAAATGAAAAAATATATAGCATCTTCAATGGCTACTGCGATGAAAAAGGTACAAGCCGATTTAGGTGATGATGCGATTATCGCAAGTTCAAAAGTTGTATACTCTAAAGGTTTTTTAGGAATGTTTAAAAAGAAAAGTTTTGAGGTAATAGCAGGTGTTGAACGTGCGGATAGAAACGAAATGTTATACCCTTCTAAACCGATTCAAAAACCTATAATGTTAGATTCAAAAGTTCCAGAAGACAAAACAAATGAGATTAAACAAGAACTAGCAGATTTAAAGAAAATGATGCAATCTATGAAACATCAATCAGCAAGTGTACAATATCCGGATGAATTATCAACTGTTATAGAGAAATTAGAGTATCAGGAGATAGATCCCGAGCTCATCACTAAGATAAGTGATGAGCTCTTTACGGTTGTGAAAAATAGTAAACACAATTTAACTGAACAAGAAGTGCAAGAGTTGGCAAAAAAACAAATTTCGTATTTGTTAAAGGACTTACCATTTGGAGGAATCTCTTATCAAAAGAAATATATAAATATATTAGGTCCCACTGGTGTTGGTAAAACTACGACAATTGCAAAAATGGCAGCACATGCTGTATTGAAAGAGAAAAAGAAAATAGGCTTTATCACTACAGATACATATCGTATTGCTGCAATTGAGCAACTCAAAACATATGCGAACTTACTACAAGCTCCAGTAGAAATTGTTTATAGCAGAGCAGATTACGAAATGGCCTTACTGAAATTTAAAAATCTAGATTTAGTATTTATTGATACAGCCGGCAGAAATTATAAAGAAGTGAAATATATAAGAGATTTGGAACAAATAATTGATATTGAAAAAAATGTCGAAAATTATTTAGTTTTATCTACAACAGCAAAAGAACGTGATATGGCAACAATAATTGAACAATTCTTAGCATTTTCAGTTGAAAAATTAATATTTACAAAGTTAGATGAAACAAATACTATTGGCTCAATAGTCAATTTAATGGTTAAATATAAGAAGGGACTTGCTTACTATACAAATGGTCAAGAAGTACCGGAAGATATTGAAGAAGGGTCTGTGAAAAATGTTATAGATTTACTTTTTCAAGGAGATAACAAATGAGAGACCAAGCTGAATCGTTACGTATGAAAATGCAACAAAGTAAAAGTGTAGGAAAGTCGATAGCCGTAGTAAGTGGAAAAGGTGGTGTAGGAAAAAGTAATTTCACTACTAATTTCGCTATTACTTTAGTTAACTGTGGTAAAAAGGTCATTATAGTTGATATGGATATAGGAATGGGAAATATCCATATTCTATTAGGTAAAGGAACACGTAGTAGTTTAAAAGATTATTTGCAAGGAGACGTCACATTAGAGCAAGTTATCTATGAAGGAACTAATGATTTACATTATATATCTGGAGGGACTGGTCTTGCAGGATTGTTAGATTGGTCCGAATTAATGTTTGATCGATTGTTGACAGCATTTGAAAATTTACAAGCTAGTTATGATTATATTTTGTTTGATATGGGAGCAGGGGCTACGAATTGGTCACTTGATTTATTAGTTGCTGTAGAAGATATTATTGTTGTTTCTACAACTGAACCAACATCAATTACAGATGCTTATTCTATGATGAAATATATCCATTACAAAGATAGAGAAAAAAATTTCTATTTATTATGTAATAGGGTTTTAACAAGTGAAGAAGGTACCGATACATTGAATAGATTAAAAAAAACAATGTTTCGATTCTTATCAAAAGATGTCTTTGTGTTAGGCTCATTGCCTGAGGATAAGTTAGTTCGTCAAGCTGTTAAAAAACAAGTTCCTTTTTCTATCTTATATCCAAATGCCCAAATTACAAAGATGTTGAAAAAGATAACATTTAGATATATGCAAGGTAACATTAGTGAAGTTGTAATCGGAAATTCATCCAATAAGTTTATTTCAAAATTAAAGAGTATTTTTTCGAAAGGAAGTGATTAGTTGTCAGTCGACCAACAAAAGAGACTTTTAATAGTTGATGATTCAGCGTTTATGAGGAAAATGATTTCAGAGTTTTTTGTAGACCATCCCTATATTCGAGTTGTCGGTACAGCACGAAATGGAAAAGATGCTATTAAAAAAATTCAATTGTTGCAACCAGATGTTGTTACGATGGATGTAGAAATGCCAGAGATGAATGGTCTTGAGGCATTAAAAGTCATTATGAAGGAATGTCCAGTTCCTGTTGTCATGCTATCAAGTACAACAAAGAGTGGAGCTCAAATAACCTTAGAAGCAATGGCAAGTGGTGCAGTCGATTTTATTGCAAAGCCAAGTGGTCCGATTTCTTTAGACATCGAAACGATTCAAGATGAAATTACTCGAATTGTGGAAAACGCAGTAACTGTACACGTCTCAAAACTAAGACATGCAGAACATAGTGTTGAGTTAAAGACAACTAAATCTAAGAGTCTAGTAGAAAAAATACCAACTCATACAACTACGGAAATATTTCATAAAGAGCACCATTCAAAAGTAGTTAATAAAAAATCTGAAGTAAGTTGGAACTCACACTCAAAGAAAATGGTTCTGATTGGAACTTCTACTGGTGGACCTAGAGCATTACAAGAAGTGATTACTCGATTGCCAGAAGATATATCAGCACCTATATTGATCGTTCAGCATATGCCGGCAGGTTTTACTAAATCTTTAGCGAATCGTTTAGATCATTTGTCCAAGATTACCGTTAAAGAGGCTGAGCAAGGTGATTTATTGCAAGATGGTGTGGCGTATATCGCACCAGGTGGCTACCATTTGCGCATCCGCAAAATAGGTATGTCATATGGCATAGAACTGGATAATCTTGAACCACCACGTGGAGGTCATAGGCCGTCTGTAGATGTTATGTTTGAAGATAATAGTAATTATAATGATTTTGATAAAATTGCTGTTATTATGACAGGCATGGGATCTGATGGGACAAAAGGATTACAAGCTTTAAAAAATAAAGGTAATGTCATTGCTGTTGCAGAATCAGCCAATACAAGTGTTGTTTATGGTATGCCTAAATCTGCTGTTGCAACAGGATTAGTTGATGAAGTAGTAGATGTTGATGATATTGCGACTATTATAATGAGATATTTGCCTTAGGGGGGATCATTAAATGGATACAAACCAATATTTAGATATTTTTTTAGATGAAAGTAAAGAACATCTTCAATCTTGTAACGAAAATTTACTAGCATTGGAACAAAGCCCGCAAGACTTAGCAATTGTCAATGAAATATTCCGTAATGCGCATACCTTAAAAGGTATGTCAGCAACAATGGGGTTCGAAGATTTAGCAGATTTAACACATAAGATGGAAAACGTTTTGGATGCTATTCGAAATGAAAAAATTACGGTAGACTCAAATATTTTAGATGTTGTCTTCGAATCAGTCGATCATTTAGAAGCGATGATTGATGATATTGCAAACGGTGGAGACGGTAAACGAGATGTATCAGCAACTGTAGCTAAGTTAAAACGAATTGAAAATGGTGAAGCAATTGGGTCTGATACTGATAAAAATGAATCAGAAAAAGTTCCAACAGTTGAAGAGGTATTAACAACCGACTCCATGAAGTTTGATGAGTTTGAGTTAACCGTTATTCAACAATCCCATGAACAAGGCTTTAATACTTATGAAATTGCTATACAACTTCGTGATGATTGCTTATTAAAAGCTGCACGCGTATACATGGTATTTGATATTTTAGAAAAATTAGGGGATGTTATAAAATCATCGCCAACCGTTGAACAGTTAGAAGAAGAACAATTTGATAGTGAATTTTCCGTAGCGGTAGTTACTAAAGAAACTTCTGAAGATATACAAAAAAAATTGTTGAAAGTATCTGAAGTTGAGGATGTAAAAATTCAAGCTTTAGATTATCAATCACTTGTCCATCAAGAATTAGCTTCAACTGCTACTGAAGAAAAAGTTACTCAACCCGTAGAACCTAAAAATACAAAACCAGTAGCGACAAAGGCAAAACCAAAGAAAACTCCTGAAAAGAGAGCTACTCATGCAAGTAGTAAAACAATTCGTGTCAATATTGAACGATTAGATATTTTGATGAATCTATTTGAAGAGCTTGTTATAGATCGCGGACGTCTACAATCAATTGCTTCAGAATTGAATCATAGTGAATTAAATGAAACAGTGGAAAGAATGTCTCGAGTATCAGGTGATTTACAAAATATTATTTTGACAATGAGGATGGTTCCAGTAGAAACGGTATTTAATCGTTTCCCTAAAATGGTTCGTCAGTTAACTCGTGATTTACATAAAAAAGTCAATTTACAGATAATTGGTGCAGAAACAGAATTAGATCGTACTGTAATTGATGAATTAGGAGATCCACTTGTACACCTTATTCGTAATGCTTTAGATCATGGTATTGAAAGTCCTGAAGTACGTAAGGCTGCTGGAAAACCAGAAGAAGGTAAAGTAGAATTACGTGCTTACCATAGTGGTAATCATGTGTTTATCGAACTAGAAGATGATGGTGCAGGAGTTAATCGTGAAAAAGTATTAGAAAAAGCCCTTTCTAAAGGGATTGTCACACCAGAAGTAGCCGAAACAATGACAGATAAACAAGTAAATGAGTTAATCATGGCATCTGGTTTCTCAACAGCAGACGTAATTTCGGATATATCTGGACGAGGTGTAGGCCTTGATGTTGTAAAATCTACTATTGAATCTTTAGGTGGTAACATCACAATTGAATCTACAGAAGGAAAAGGATCATTGTTCTCTGTTCAATTACCGCTAACATTATCTATTATTTCTGTTATGTTGGTTGAAATTGAAAAAGAAATCTATGCAATCCCACTATCTTCAATTATCGAAACATCTATCATCCGTAATTCAGATATTATGAATGCACATAACCAAAAAGTAATTGATTTCCGTGGTAAAGTGGTTCCACTTGTCTTCTTAGAAGAAATATTTGAAGTAACACGTACTGAACCTGCTGATGATGAATTCCATTCTGTAGTTTTGGTTCGAAAAGGAGAAAAAATGGCCGGCTTAGTAGTCGATTCATTTATTGGACAACAAGAAATTGTTTTGAAATCTCTAGGAAACTATTTGACAAATGTATTTGCTATTTCAGGTGCAACTATCCTTGGAAATGGCGAAGTTGCATTGATCATAGACTGTAATTCACTTATTAAATAATATATCTTTTTAGAAAGAGGTGTTACTAATGGAAACTACACTTGATGTGGAAAGTGTAAAAGTAATTATATTTCAATTAGGGGATAAAGAATATGCGATTCCTGTTAGTCAAGTTCAAGGAATCGAAAAAACGATGCATATTACGCGAGTACCGAAGACACCAAGATATGTTAAGGGCGTTATCAACTTACGAGGAGTCGTTACGCCAATTATTGACCTTCGGGATCGTTTTAATGTGAAATCATCAGTGGAAGATGACAATACACGCATTATCATTATTACACTGGATGATATGGAAGTAGGATTTATCGTAGATGCTGCGAACGATGTAATGGATATTCCGACATCTTCTATTGAACCTCAACCTGAAGTAGTGGGATCTTATGAAGAAGAATTTATATCAGGTGTTGCGAAAGTAGAAAAAAGACTGCTCATTTTATTAAATTTAGAAAAAGTTCTAAATACCTTAAAATAAGGATTGGTAAAGCAAATGCCATTTTATAATAGGATTACGTCTTTACATTTAGATGTTTTAAAGGAAATCGGCAATATAGGGGCTGCACATGCTGCTACAGCCCTTTCTGGATTGCTAAATACGAAAATTGACATGCGAGTTCCAAAAGTACAAATGGTGTCATTTGATGAGATGATGGAATTTGCTGGAGGGGCAGAAAGTGTAGTAGCAGGAATTTATCTACGAATTGAAGGAGATGCCAAGGGGGGAATGTTTTTTATTCTTCCTGTAGAGCAAGCAAATCATTTTATTCGTAAATTGACCCATGATGATTTATTTGATTTTAAAAAGGAAAATGTTTCAGAATTGGGTTTATCAGCTATGCAGGAGCTTGGAAACATATTATCAGGTTCTTATTTATCTGCATTATCAGATTTTACGGGACTAAAAATTTATCCGACTCCACCTGCTTTAGCTGTTGATATGTTTGGAGCAATTATTAGTTTTGGACTTGTTGAAGTTTCGCAAATTGGTGATCATGTAATAGTAATTGATACGACAATCTATGAAGAACATATGGGCGACTTAGAAACGGTAAGAGGGCATTTTTTCTTACTCCCAGATCCAGATTCATTTGAAACCATTTTTAAAGCTTTAGGTGTCTCTTAAAATGCTAATAAGTGATACTCAAGTAGTAAAAGTAGGAATTGCCCAAATGGCTATTGCAATATCACCAAATTCAATTAGAACTTCAGGTTTAGGATCATGTGTAGGTGTCGTTATTTATGATGAATCAAAGAAAATGGCTGGTTTAGTTCATGTTATGCTTCCAGAGTCAAAATTAGGTCGTGGAGATTCGATAAATGAAGCAAAGTTTGCCGATACAGGAATACCTGCTATGGTGAATCAACTGAAACAAAAAGGGGCCCAATTATATAAATTGAAAGCAAAAATTGCTGGAGGGGCCCAAATGTTCCAATTTGCCTCTAATAGTGACTCTATGCGAATTGGGCCTAGAAATGTGGAAGCAGTTAAACAACAATTAAAAAGTCTATCAATACCAATCGTTTCAGAGGATGTTGGTGGAAGTAGTGGTAGAACAATAGAGTTTGACACTACGACTTCTATTTTACATATACGTACAGTAAACCAAGGAGTGAAAGAAATCTAATGGTAGGCTCATATTTATACAATTGTTGGGCAGCAGTTATTGCTTTTACAATCTATTTTTTTATGACGTTCCAATCATTAAATACACCAACAAGTATTATTGTTAAATCGTTTGTTGTTGCGATTGTTGTATTTTTTGTAACATATTTGGTTCGATTTATCATTGCATTTGTTATGAAGAATCCTTCAGAAGAATTGGAGCAAGAACAAGGAACCGATGAAAATGAGAATGCGCAATCTAAAAGTGATACTGCTGAGGAAATAGAGAAAGAAAAAACTGCTGAGAAAATTACTGAAGATCAAGCGGAAAAATTAGCGAAATCTGTCAAAACAATGTTGGGAAATGACGAATAATTTCGAAAGGGAGCTGAATTTAGCTCCCTTTATTAATAGTGATTTGATATAATTAATTTGAATTAGAAAATACAACGAGGAGGTCTCGATGATGCAACCAACTTCAAAAGAAGAACAACAGCTTTGGCAAAGATGGGTAGCTGAACGTGATCCTCGTGCGGGAGATTTGTTAATAAAAAAATATACGCCACTCGTCTCTTATCACGTTCAACGCATTAGTACAGGTTTACCCAAAAATGTATCTAGAGATGAATTGACAAGCCTTGGCATGATGGGATTATTTGATGCACTTAACAAATTTGATCTATCGAGAGATCTAAAGTTTGATACATATGCTTCTTTTCGTGTTCGAGGCGCAATAATCGATGGACTTCGAAAGGAAGATTGGCTACCTCGCTCTGCTAGAGAAAAAGCCAAAAAATTAGAATCGCAAATTGAAATGTTAGAACAACAATTACAACGTCATGTTACACCAGAAGAAGTTGCAAAGGCATTAGACGTAGATACAGATGATATTTATCAAACTATGCAAGAACATTTTATGTCTAACGTTCTATCAATGGATGAATATTCTTCGGAACAAGATGATTCAGAGGGAAAATCTTTTGTCATCAGAGACGATCAAATTCGGACGCCAGAACAGGAAGTTGTACAAGCTGAATTATTAGAAGATTTAGTTGAATGTATAAAAGATTTAAACGAAAAAGAACAGCAGGTGCTAAGTTTATTTTATACAGAGGAGTTAACGTTAACTGAAATTGGAGAACTATTAAATTTGTCTACATCTCGAATTTCTCAAATCCATTCAAAGGCACTTTTTAAATTAAGAAATCTATTGTCAGCAGAAATGGAGAATGTATAGTTTTAACGTGAGCATCCATATAACCGTGTAAGCTAGTAAAGCACTTTGAAAGCAGTAAAGTCCGAAGTCGATTTCACAGGAGGCAAATTTATGAGCTTAAAAGGTGTGGAATTGCAAATAGCCTTACCAAAAACTTTTGAGGCAGGAAAATTAGCAGAACAACAACAACAAAATGTGAATGCCGGTCAGGAATTCGCTAATAATGCGTTACAAAAACAACTAGAGAAAAACAGAACAACTGTTTTGAAATCTGATAAATCTGCTCAAATAAGCGAAGAAGATCCCTCAAATAAAAAAGAAAATGACAATCAGCATGAACATAAGAAAGAACAGAAATCTTCTCCGCTTGAGCAGGCACAACACCCTTTTAAAGGACATTTTGTCGATTTTAGCGGATAGGAGTTATCATGGTAGCAACGATATTATTATTTTTATTTATAGGACAAGTATTAAGCTTTTATTTCATCATTTTATTGTATACTAAACTATCTAAATTGAAGGATGTAGAAAAAAGTCAATCTAGATTGAAAGACGAAATGGACAATGCTATAGGGGTTTATTTAGCAGAAATGCGTGATGAAAATGACCGCTTAATTAAAGAACTAACAATGATGAATAAAAAATACGAAAAAGAAGAAAATGTAAACGATGGTAAAGAACATAAAGACTATATAAAAACAACTTTTAATATGCCTCGAAATATGGTAGCTAAAGCTTATCAAAATAGTCCTAATTCAACGGTAGCAGCTACTACTACAGAAAATGAACCTGCTGCTGATAAAGAGAAAACAAATTCCACTACAGCATCATTGACAGTAGAACAGCAAATTCAAGAATTATATCGTAATGGTAAAGATATTGAAGAAATTGCTAAATTAATGCAAAAAGGAAAGACTGAAATTGAATTATTATTAAAATTTCAGCATTAAAGTAGTTGCAGAGGACAAGGCGTTGTGATATATTATCAAATGGTGTTACATTACACACGTATTCTGATGCAAGGAGAAGGTGCTCTTAGTTGAGTTGCTCCTACAGATGACGAATGCGGAGGACAAAAAACCATATCAGGAGGAAATACAAATGTCAGTAATTTCAATGAAACAATTACTAGAAGCTGGTGTACATTTCGGTCACCAAACTCGCCGTTGGAACCCAAAAATGAAAAAATACATTTTTGTTGAACGTAACGGTATCTACATTATCGATTTACAAAAAACAGTTAAAAAATTAGAAGAAGCTTACGACTTCATGCGTCAAGTTGGCGAAGATGGTGGTAAAGTTCTTTTCGTTGGTACTAAAAAACAAGCTCAAGAAGCTATTCAAGAAGAAGCAGAACGCTCAGGTAACTACTTCATCAACCAACGTTGGTTAGGTGGTACTCTTACAAACTTCGGTACAATTCAAAAACGTGTTGCACGTATGAAAGAAATCGAAAAAATGGAAGAAGACGGAACTTTTGAAGTTCTACCTAAAAAAGAAGTTGTTCAACTTAAAAAACAACACGAACGTCTTGTTAAATTCTTAGGCGGTATCCGTGACATGCATGATCTACCAGACGTAATGTTTGTTGTAGACCCTCGCAAAGAACGTATTGCAGTAGCAGAAGCTCGCAAACTTAACATTCCATTAGTAGCAATGGTTGATACAAACTGTGACCCAGATGAAATCGACTACGTTATTCCATCAAATGACGATGCTATTCGTGCTGTAAAATTAATAACTTCTAAAATGGCAGATGCTTTAATCGAATCTAAACAAGGTGAAGAAGAAGCAACAGTTCCAGCTGAAGAGGTTGCAGCTGAGTAATTTCTGATTAGAAACAGGTGATAAGCGGCTAAACCCTCTTATCACCTTTTTTTGAGAATAATTAATTTCATATAGTATTTAAAGGAGGAACTATCAATGGCAGTAACTGCAAAAATGGTTAAAGAATTACGTGAAAAAACTGGTGCTGGTATGATGGATTGTAAAAAAGCATTAGTAAAAACTGATGGAGATATGGAAGCAGCAGTAGATTTCCTACGTGAAAAAGGTTTAGCTGCAGCTGGTAAAAAAGCTGACCGTATCGCAGCAGAAGGTACAACATTCATCGAAGTGAAAGGTAATGACGCAGTACTTTTAGAAGTAAATGCTGAAACTGACTTCGTTGCTAAAAACGAAGGTTTCCAAACTTTAGTTAAAGAATTAGCAGATCACCTATTAGCTTCAAAACCAGCTACATTAGAAGAAGCTTTAGAATCTAAAATGGACAATGGTGCGAAGGTTTCTGAACATATTTCTTCAGCAATCGCAACAATTGGTGAAAAAATCACTCTTCGTCGTTTTACTGTAGCTTCAAAAACTGATGCTGATGCATTTGGTTCTTACCTTCACATGGGTGGACGTATTGGTGTACTAGCTGTAGTTGAAGGTACTACTGATGAAGAAGTTGCTAAAGATGTTGCAATGCACATCGCAGCTTTAAACCCTAAATATATCGCTCACGATCAAGTTTCTGAAGAAGAAGTTGCTCACGAACGTAAAGTTTTAACTGAACAAGCATTAAACGAAGGCAAACCAGAAAACATTGTTGCTAAAATGGTTGAAGGTCGTCTACGTAAATACTTCGAAGAAATTTGTGTTCTTGACCAAGCATTTGTTAAAAACCCAGATCAAAAAGTTGGCGACTATGTTAAAGCAGCAGGCGCTAAACTTACTTCATTCGTACGTTATGAAGTAGGCGAAGGTATTGAAAAACGTGAAGATAACTTTGCTGAAGAAGTTATGAGCCAAGTTAAAGGTAAATAATAGAGATTTATTGAATATTTATATATAAAATGTAGGGAGCACAACTTTTCGTGTTCCCTCTTTTTAAAGAAAAAAGCATGATGGAGGTTCCAATGAGTATGCCACAGTACAAAAGAGTAGTCATTAAGCTGAGTGGAGAAGCACTTGCTGGAGAAGAAGGCTTTGGCTTATCACCTAAAATTGTAAAATCAGTAGCAGAACAAGTTAAAGAAGTTGTTGACCTAGGAGTTGAAGTAGCGCTAGTTGTCGGCGGTGGTAACATTTGGAGAGGTAAAATTGGTGCTGAAATGGGTATGGAACGCGCTAACGCGGACTATATGGGCATGTTAGCAACAGTGATGAATGCATTAGCTCTTCAAGATTCACTTGAAAATTTAGGTGTACCAACTCGTGTTCAATCATCAATCGTTATGACACAAGTTGCTGAACCTTATATTCGAAGAAAAGCAGTACGTCATCTTGAGAAAAAACGTGTTGTAATCTTCGCAGCTGGTACAGGTAACCCATACTTCTCTACAGATACAACAGCAGCTTTACGTGCAGCTGAAATCAATGCAGATGTCATATTAATGGCTAAAAATAACGTAGATGGCGTATACTCTGCAGATCCTAAAACTAATGCAGATGCAGTAAAATATGATAATCTAACATACTTAGAAGTAATTCAACAAGGATTACAGGTTATGGATTCAACAGCATCCACATTATGTATGGATAATGATATTCCATTAATCGTATTCTCAATTACAGAAAACGGTAATATTAAACGCGCCGTATTAGGCGAAACTATCGGAACAGTAGTTAGGAGGAATTCATAATGTCACAAGAAATTATGAAAAAAGCTGAAGAAAAAATGACGAAAGCAATTCAAGCATTTACTCGCGCATTAGCATCTATTCGTGCTGGCCGAGCAAATGCATCATTACTAGATCATGTTAGTGTCGATTACTATGGCGCACCAACACCAATCAATCAATTGGCTGGTATCTCTATTCCAGAAGCTCGTCTTTTAGTAATCCAACCATACGACAAAACAATTTTAGGCGATATTGAAAAAGCATTACTTAAATCAGATATCGGTATTACACCAACAAATGATGGTAATGTTATTCGCTTAACTATTCCTGCACTAACTGAAGAACGTCGTAAAGAACTTGTTAAGCAAGTGAAAAAAGAAGCAGAAGAAGCAAAAGTTGTTGTACGTAATGTACGTCGCGATACTAATGATGAATATAAAAAATTAGAAAAAGCTGGCGAAATTACAGAAGACGATTTACGTGGATTTTCAGATGATATCCAAAAACTAACTGACGCTAATATTGTTAAACTTGATCAAATTGCAAAAGAAAAAGAAAACGAAATTATGTCTGTTTAATTTTTAGATAGTACATTGAAAAGACTTTCTGTATAGAAAGTTGTCCGATTATTCGACTACTAAAGGTAAAATGTCTTGGTGAAAGAGTTGATTGGACCATACTATTTAAAGCCTGAAATTAATTGCGATTAGTCGTAATTATTTTTTAGAACCTTGTGTTTTGTAAGACGTCCTATAACTACAGGGACGTCTTTTTTATTAAGAATAAGGAAAAAAGTTCTTCTTTTTGATATGATATTAGGGAGTATATGTTCCGATTTGTTAGTTAGTGGAGGATTCTAAATGTTAGATAAACTCGGATGGAGAAAATCAGATAAACTAGACCAATCAGTGCAAAAACAAATTGAAAAAATTGGTAAACAACAAGTGCCCAACCATATTGCAATTATTATGGATGGTAACGGACGTTGGGCAAAGCAACGTGCCCTTCCGCGATTTGTCGGTCATAGGGAAGGTATGCATAATATCCGCCGAATTACAATTGCTGCAAATGCAATTGGGATAAAGGCCATTACACTTTATGCTTTTTCGACAGAGAATTGGAAGCGACCATCTACTGAGGTAGAATTTTTGATGCGTTTACCGGAAGAGTTTTTGGCAGACTTTTTACCAGAGCTGATGGAATTGAATATTCGTGTCGAAATGATTGGTGAAATGGATGGCTTACCTCAAAGTACAAGCCGTGCAGTTCAAAATGCAATTGAAAAGACCAAAGATAATTCAGGAATGGTGTTGAATTTTGCCTTTAATTACGGAAGTCGCCGAGAGATGGTACTTGCTGTGCAACAGATTGCTGAAATGGTTCAAGATGGATTGCTAGAACCGACTGCAATAACAGAAGAAACAATTTCAGAAAAACTAATGACTTCAAAAATTGGAGACCCAGATTTGCTTATCCGCACAAGTGGCGAATTTCGATTAAGTAATTTCTTATTATGGCAGCTTGCTTATACAGAGTTTTGGTTTACGAATGTACACTGGCCAGAGTTTAAAGCTGAACAATTATATGAGGCAGTAATCGATTATCAAAAGCGCAATCGCCGATTTGGGGGATTGAAAGGAGAATAAGAAAGAGTGAAACAGCGTATCATTACGGCAGTTATTGCCGCTGCACTGTTTATTCCATTCGTTATCTATGGACAATTACCATTTACCATTTTGATATATGCAATGGCAGCAGTAGGGTTATTTGAAGTGTTGAAAATGAGAGGGATTTCGTTATTTTCGGTGCCAGGAATCATTTCATTATTATCATTATTTATAATATTAATGCCGAATAGTTGGTCAGAACAGATTCAGGATATTACGAAATATTCTAGAATTGAGTATCTATTTATATGTGCAATATTATTGCTTATATATACTGTTTTAGTGAAAAATAAATTTACATTTGATGATGTAGGTTTCTTATTAGCAAGTGCTCTATATGTAGGGATTGGTTTTCACTTCTTTATCGCTACAAGAGAGGAAGGCTTAGCGTATGTTGTATACGCTTTAGTGATAGTATGGACAACCGATTCAGGAGCATATTTCATTGGTCGAAAACTAGGGAGAAATAAATTGTGGCCCGAAATTTCACCTAAAAAGACGATTGAAGGATTTGTTGGAGGAATTGTAGTTGCATTAATCTCAGCAATTATATTCCAATGGATTGCTAATTTGGATATATCATGGATTGCTTTAATTGTAGTATCAATTGTGGCTTCAATATTTGGACAATTAGGCGATTTAGTAGAATCAGCTATTAAACGTCATTATGGTGTAAAAGATTCTGGAAAAATACTTCCAGGTCATGGTGGGATATTAGATCGTTTTGATAGTCTATTATTTGTATTACCATTACTTTACTTTTTGCACTTTATTGGATAAGGGAGATCTTTTAAATGAAATTAATTAGCTTACTTGGAGCAACAGGCTCTATTGGCTTACAAACATTAGATATTGTTAGAGACCACTCAGATGAGTTTGCAATCGTAGCATTTGCAGCTGGTAAAAATATCGAAAGAACAAAGGAAATTATTCGAGAATTGAAACCTAAGTTAGTATCTGTGCAATTAGAAGAAGATGCACATAATCTATCTAAAGAGTTCCCACAAATCGATTTTACTTTTGGTTCTAAGGGATTAGTGGATGTAGCTACTTTTAGCGAGTCAAATGTTTTGTTAAATGCAGTTCTAGGAAGTATTGGTCTTGAAGCAACATTAGCAGCGATTCGTAAAAAGAAAGCTATTGCCATTGCAAATAAAGAAACTCTTGTGACTGCTGGACATTTAGTCATGAGTGAAGCAAAAAAATACGGAGCACCGATTTTACCAGTTGATAGTGAACATTCAGCTCTTTGGCAATCAATGCAAGGTGAAAATCGTAAATCCATATCTCGTTTAATCTTAACTGCTTCAGGTGGTAGTTTCCGCGACAAAACACGTGAAGATTTAAAAAATGTCACCATTAAAGAAGCATTAAATCATCCAAACTGGTCTATGGGTGCTAAAATTACCATTGACTCTGCAACTTTGATGAATAAAGGGTTAGAAGTCATTGAGGCAGCAGTATTATATGATATGCCTTATGATAAAATAGATGTTTTAATCCATAGAGAAAGCATTATTCACTCTATGGTTGAATATCATGATACAAGTATAATGGCTCAACTAGGAACGCCGGATATGCGTACACCTATTCAATATGCACTTAGCTATCCTGAAAGATTACCACGATCTACTGCGGAAAGATTAGATTTAGCAAAAATAGGCCAATTACATTTTGAACATGTAGATTTAAAACGTTTCCGTTGTTTAGATTTTGCTTATCATGCAGGAAGAATGGGTGGTACAATTTTAACGGTGATGAATGCAGCAAATGAAGCTGCAGTCGGTGCTTTTTTGCAAGAAAAAATTAAATTCCTTGAAATTGAGGACATTATCGAAAAAATGATGAACGATCACGTCAATATTCAGCACCCAGATTTAGAAACTATTTTGCATGTTGATAAAGAAACGAGAAAAACAGTCCAAAGCATGCTAAAATAGCAGTAGTGTCATTTTATAATGCTTGAGAAGGTGGGGTTACATGCAATCTATCATTGCATTTATCGTAGTATTCGGTTCCATCGTATTTTTCCATGAACTAGGTCACTTCATCTTTGCAAAACGTTCAGGTATATTAGTGAGAGAATTTGCTATTGGTATGGGTCCTAAAATATTAGGGATTAACAAAGGCGAAACACTATATACGATACGTTTATTGCCATTGGGAGGCTATGTTCGCATGGCAGGAGACGATGCTGATGTGGTTGAGCTTCAACCCGGGTATCGAATCGGAATGTTGTTAAACAATCAAAACGAAGTTACAAAAATTGTTTTAAATCAAAATAAGCAATTACCTGATATGCTTTTTTTAGAAGTAGAAAAGGCAGACCTTCAGAAAGATTTATGGATTGAAGGATATGACGAGGATGAAAAACTTGTCCGTTACAGCATAGCTCGCAATGCAGTTATTGAAGAGAATGGTAGTGAATTAATAATTGCGCCATATGACAGACAGTTTAATTCGAAATCTGTTGGAAAACGCGCAATGACTATTTTTGCAGGTCCATTATTTAACTTTATCCTTTCAATCATTGTGTTTATCGTCATAGCTTTCATGACTGGAGTACCAACATATGAACCGGTTATTGCGGGAGTTGTAAAAGATAGTCCTGCATCAACTGCTGGATTAGCAAAAGGCGATTTAGTAACTGCAATCAATGGTAAATCGATTGAAACATGGCAGGAACTATCAGATGCTATTCAAAAAAATCCTGAAAAAGAGTTAACACTGAACATTAACCGAGATGGTGATAGTGATACTGTAAAAGTAACGCCAACAAAGAAGAAAATTGATGGACAAACTATAGGACAAATTGGTGTTCAATATCAAAGTCCCGTTGAAAAAAGTCCATTGAAGGCTATCTCATTTGGTTTTACCGAAACATATAATTGGATTATTAAAATCTTTACAATTCTTGGTGCTTTAATCACTGGCGGATTTACAATTGATGCATTATCTGGTCCTGTTGGTATTTATAAGGCAACTGAAGAAGTTGCAAAATACGGTGTGATCAATATTATGAATTGGGCGGCAGTATTAAGTATTAACTTAGGAATAATGAATCTATTACCATTACCAGCATTGGATGGTGGTCGATTATTATTCTTTGGATTCGAGGCTGTTCGTGGTAAACCAGTTGATCGCCAAAAAGAAGGAATGGTTCATTTTGTTGGAATTGTCCTTTTAATGCTTCTCATGATTGCAGTAACATGGAATGATATCCAACGTTTCTTCTTTTAATCTAAAAAATTTAATATAGCTCAAAGTGAGGTTTTTATAATGAAACAAAGCAAAACATTTATCCCTACTTTGCGCGAAGTACCTGCTGATGCAGACGTTAAGTCTCATCAGCTCTTATTACGTGCAGGTTTTATCCGTCAAAATACAAGTGGTGTATATTCATACTTACCTCTAGGTATAAAAGTGTTACAAAAAATAGAACAAATTGTTCGTGAAGAAATGGATGCAGCTGGAGCTGTTGAATTACTAATGCCATCATTGCAACAAGCAGAATTATGGCAAGAATCCGGACGTTGGGAAGCCTATGGTCCAGAGTTAATGCGATTATCTGATCGCCATGACCGTCAATTTGCGCTTGGTCCAACACACGAAGAAGTTATTACATCATTAGTACGTGATGAGATTAAATCTTATAAAAAATTACCATTAACTTTATATCAAATTCAAACTAAATTCCGAGATGAAAAACGTCCTCGTTTTGGCTTATTACGTGGTCGTGAATTTGTGATGAAAGATGCTTATTCTTTCCATGCGAGTGTAGAAAGCTTAGATGAAACATACCAAGCTATGGTAAAAGCATATAATAACATCTTTACTCGTCTTGGCTTAAAATTCCGTGCAGTTATTGCAGATTCTGGTTCAATTGGTGGTACTGATACACATGAATTTATGGTGTTATCAGAAATTGGTGAAGATACAATTGCGTATTCTGATGAAACAGACTATGCAGCTAATATCGAAATGGCTGAAGTAAACGTAGATTATACTCATTCAGGTGAAGAAATGAAAGCACTTGAAAAGGTAGCTACACCAGATCAAAAATCAATTGACGAAATTACTGATTTCCTAAATGTGAAAGCTGAACAATGCATTAAAACATTAGTATTTAATGTTGATGATGAATTAGTTGTTGTGCTTGCACGTGGTGATCATGAAATCAATGATATTAAACTAAAACATGCACTAAATGCAGAATCTGTTGAATTAGCTGAAGATGATGCTATTTTCAAATTACTAAATAGCCATGTAGGCTCACTTGGTCCAGTGAAACTACCAGTTAATGTGAAAGTAATAGCTGACAATGCTATTAAATCAATTCGCAATGGTGTATGCGGTGCAAACGAAGATGGTTATCATTATGTAAATGTTAACCCTGGAAGAGACTTTGCTATTGACCGATATGAAGATTTAAGATTTGTACAAGTTGGTGATCCAACTCCAGACGGCAAAGGAACGATTAAATTTGCAGAAGGTATTGAAGTTGGACATGTCTTCAAATTAGGCACTAAATATAGTGAATCTATGAAAGCAACTTACTTAGATGAAAATGGTCGTGCAAAACCATTTATCATGGGATGTTATGGAATTGGTGTTTCTCGTGTAATGGCAGCAGTTGCAGAGCAATTCCAAGATAGCTACGGATTTGCTTGGCCAAAACAAATAGCACCATATGATATTCATTTAATCTCTGTCAATGAAAAAGACGAAGCTCAAAAAGGCTTAACAGAAGATTTATACAAACTACTACAATCATATCGCTATGAAGTTTTATATGATGATCGTAAAGAACGTGCAGGCGTTAAATTTGCAGATGCCGATTTAATCGGTTTACCAGTTCGAGTAACAGTTGGTAAAAAAGCTTCTGAAGGAATTGTTGAAGTGAAATTCCGACAAACAGGAGAAACTTTTGAATGGGCGAAAGAAGAACTAGTTGATCGTTTAAATAACTTTTTTCACGCTGAATAATATTTGCGATTAAAACAAGTTCTTTTAGAGGAGAAAGTACATTTGTGCTTTCTTTTCTTTATTTAAAAAAGTAAAAGAAGAAGCTTGTTAAAATAGAAAATTTAAGAAAGTAGGTGGAAAGATGGCAAACGAACAAGATTCAAAACTAAAATTTCAGCTTTTATTACAACAAATCAACATGACTGAAGATGTATATATGCCCTTTTTTACAGATGCTGAAATGACACGCATGACTGTACACAAAAAGGATCGTGTTTGGCGCTTTTCATTGAAATTACAAAATATATTACCTTTTAGAGTATTTCAAGATTTTCAAATGAGGTTAGATGCGGCATTTTCACGAATTGCAAGTGTATTTGTTGATATAGAAACTATTCAACAAGACATATCTGAACAGCTAATCTCTGATTATTGGCTCAAGATTGTTGAGGATATTGAAGAAATGTCCCCACCATTAAGAGAAGAGTTAGCAAAACAATTCCCACAATGGAACGGTCAAAAACTAATGCTGAATTGTCAACAAGATTTTCAAATGAGGACATTGAAGACGAAATATGCTGAAGTTATTTCAAATGCTTATAAACAATTTGGTTTTCCGTATATGGCTGTTGACTTTCAATTAAAAGAAATAACAGAAGACTTAGCTGCCCAACAACAAGCATTCCTCGAACAACGCCGAAAAGAAGAAGCTGAATTTGCACAGCAAGCAGTAATGGATATGCAAAAACGAGAACAGGAAAAACAAGAGCATACAGATTTAGATGAAATAGCAAATCGCCCATTCCAATTGGGGATTCCTATCAAACCAGATGAAGCCTTGATGGAAATTCATCAAATCCAAGATGAAGAACGTCGTGTTGTCATTGAAGGGTTTGTATTTGATGCTGAAGTGAAAGAGTTAAGAAGTGGACGTTCATTATTAACGCTCAAATTAACTGACTACACGGACTCTATTTTAGTCAAAATGTTTTCTCGAGATAAAGAAGATGCAGCACTTATGCAAATGGCTAAAAAGGGTATGTGGGTAAAAGTACGTGGTTCTGTTCAAAATGATACTTTTGTACGCGATCTTATCGTAATGGCACAAGATATAATGGAGATTAAACCAACAGTCAAACTGGACAAAGCTCCTGATGATGAAAAACGTGTGGAGCTACATCTACATTCACCAATGAGTCAAATGGATGCTGTATCATCTGTCGATTCTCTTGTAGGTCAAGCGGCTAAATGGGGACACCCAGCAATAGCCATTACCGATCATGCTGCCGTCCAATCCTTCCCAGATGCATATAATGCAGGCAAAAAACATGGGATAAAAATTATTTATGGTGTAGAAGCAAACTTGGTTAACGATGGAGTGCCAATTGCTTATGATGATCAACATCGATTACTAGAAGAAGATACATTTGTCGTATTCGACGTGGAAACAACAGGATTATCAGCAGCATATGATACGATTATTGAACTTGCAGCAGTAAAGATTAAGAACGGAGAAGTTATTGATACATTTGAAAGTTTTGCTAATCCGCATCATCCACTCTCTGCAACTACAATAGAATTAACGAGCATAACGGATGATATGGTCAAAGATGCTCCAGAAGTAGTCGATATGATTGCGAAATTCCATGATTTTATTGGCGATAGTATTGTTGTAGCGCATAACGCAACGTTTGATATTGGTTTCTTATATGAGGCATATAAAAAAGCAGGAATAGATAGTTTTCATCATCCTGTTATTGATACACTTGAACTTGCCCGTTTTTTACATCCGGAGATGAAAAATCACCGTTTAAATACTTTATGTAAAAAGTTCAATATTGATTTAACTCAACATCACCGTGCCATTTATGATACTGAAGCGACAGGTTATCTATTATTGCATTTATTAAAAGAAGCCGATGAACACGATATAAAATATCATGATGATTTTAATAAGCATATAGGTGGAGGAGATGCTTATAAAAGAGCTCGTCCAACACACTGTACTATTTTAGCTATTGATAATGATGGTTTAAAGAACTTGTTTAAGTTAGTAAGTGAATCACATGTATCAACTTTTTACAGAGTACCTCGGATTAAACGTTCCTCTTTACAAAAATATCGACAAGGATTATTAGTGGGAACAGCTTGTGATAAAGGTGAGTTTTTCACGGCAGTTATGCAAAAGTCGATGGATGAAGCAATGGAAGTTGCTAAATTCTATGATTATTTAGAAGTACATCCAAAAGACGTTTATGCACCATTAATTGAGGCTGAGTTGATCAGAGATGAATGGAATTTAGAAGATATCATTCGAAAAATCGTGAAAATCGGAAAGAAATTGGACAAACCAGTTGTTGCAACAGGAAATGTACACTATTTAAGTGAAAATGATGCGATATTCCGCAAGATCCTACTACGTTCACAAGGTGGGGCTAATCCATTAAATCGCTACGAACTACCAAAAGTTCACTTAAGAACAACAGACGAAATGCTCCAAGATTTTGCGTTTTTAGGTGATGATATAGCGAAAGAAATCGTTGTTACTAATACACAAAAAATAGCCAACATGATTGGTGACGTGGTACCAGTAAAAGACAAATTATATACACCTCGTATTCAAGGGGCAGAAGAAACTGTTCGTGAAATGAGTTATAATATGGCTCATCAAATTTACGGACCTAATCTTCCAGAAATTGTAGAAGCGCGTCTTGAAAAAGAACTAGGATCAATTATTGGACATGGTTTCTCAGTTATTTATTTAATCGCACATAAGCTTGTAAAAAAATCGTTAAGTGATGGTTATTTGGTAGGTTCGCGTGGTTCTGTAGGTTCGTCGCTTGTTGCCACAATGATGGAAATCACAGAAGTAAACGCATTACCGCCACATTATATTTGTCCAAATTGCCAACATGTTGAATTCTTTAATGATGGTTCTGTAGGTTCAGGATTTGACTTACCTAACAAAGATTGTCCTGAATGTGGTGCACATTACAAAAAAGATGGACATGATATTCCGTTCGAAACATTCCTAGGGTTCAAAGGGGATAAAGTTCCTGATATCGACTTAAACTTTAGTGGTAGTTATCAACCTCGTGCACATAACTACACGAAAGTTTTGTTCGGAGAGGATTATGCATATCGTGCCGGAACTATAGGTACAGTTGCAGAGAAAACCGCCTATGGCTATGTAAAAGGATATGCTGCAGATCATAATATGAATCTTCGTGGTGCAGAGGTGGATCGACTTGTACAAGGTTGTACAGGCGTAAAACGAACTACTGGTCAGCATCCAGGTGGTATTATCGTTGTACCAGATTATATGGATATTTACGATTTTTCACCATTCCAATACCCAGCAGATGCACAAGATGCCGAGTGGCGAACAACACACTTCGATTTCCACTCTATTCATGATAATGTTTTAAAACTTGATATTCTTGGACATGATGACCCGACAGTAATTCGTATGCTTCTAGATTTAACAGGTATTGATCCTAAAACAATTCCAACAGACGATCCAGAAGTGATGAAAATTTTCACTGGTCCTGAATCTCTAGGAGTTACAGCTGAACAAATTAATTGTAAAACAGGTACTCTTGGAATACCTGAGTTTGGTACAAGATTTGTACGTCAAATGTTAGAAGAAACTAAACCATCCACTTTCTCAGAATTAGTTCAAATTTCAGGCTTATCACATGGTACGGATGTTTGGTTAGGAAATGCAAGTGAGTTAATCGAAAATGGAACTTGTGTTTTATCTGAAGTTATCGGTTGTCGTGATGATATTATGGTTTATTTAATCTATCAAGGACTTGAACCATCTTTAGCGTTTAAAATTATGGAACATGTTCGTAAAGGGAAAGGGCTAACAGAAGAAATGGAAGCAGCCATGAGAAAAGAAAGCGTTCCAGAATGGTATATTGAGTCATGTAAAAAGATAAAATATATGTTCCCGAAAGCCCATGCTGCTGCCTATGTATTAATGGCTGTTCGTATCGCATACTTTAAAGTACATTTCCCGATTGTATATTATTGTGCTTATTTTACTGTACGTGCTGATGATTTTGATTTAATAGCTATGGTCAATGGTCCACAAATGATTCGTGCGCATATTGAAGAAATTGAAGCGAAAGGTTTAGAAGCATCAACAAAAGAAAAAAGTTTGTTGACTGTTTTAGAGTTAGCGCTTGAAATGTGCGAACGTGGAATGTCATTCCAAAAGGTAGATTTGTATCGTTCTAAAGCAACTGAATTTGTAATTGATGGTCAGAGCTTAATACCACCATTTAACTCAATACCAGGTTTAGGAAATAACGTAGCATATTCGATTGTAAAAGCTAGAGAAGAAGGAGAATTCCTTTCTAAAGAAGATTTACAAATTCGAGGCCGCGTTTCAAAATCATTGATAGAGTATATGGATAAATTAGGTTGTTTAGAAGGAATGCCAGATGCTAACCAGCTATCCCTTTTCTAGGGTTAGTTGCATTTGCTACTCGATTGTGTTATTATTTAGTCAATTATTTGTTGATAGTACGACAGCAAAAGAGTGGGATTTCCCGCTCTTTTCTGTTGTTATGACAACTTAGTAAGGCAGGAGGATTGTATGAGCAAAGTTACAACTGAAGTAGAACAACTCGTAACACCAATTGTAGAAAGCTTGAATCTTGAGTTAGTTGAAGTAGAATTTGTCAAAGAAGGTCGTGATTGGTTTCTACGCGTTTATGTGGATACTCCTGAAGGAAGCATTGACATTGAACAATGCGCACAAGTAAGTGAATTATTAAGTGTTAAATTGGATGAAGTTGATCCAATTGAACAAAATTATTTTCTTGAAGTCTCCTCTCCAGGAGCAGAACGTCCACTTAAAAAAGATGCAGATTTTGAAAAGTCAATCGGTCAATTTGTGCATATTAAATCATATGAAGCCATTAATGGCATGAAAGAATTTGAAGGGTATTTAAAATCGTATACAGACCAAGGCGCTGAGCTAGCTGTACAGATTAAAACAAGAAAAATTACAGTTCTAATACCGAAAGATAAAATTGCAAAAGCTCGCTTAGCAATCGATTTTTCAGCAGAACGTTAACTTTAGGAGTGAAATAGTCAATGAGTAAGGAATTAGTCGGTGCTCTTAATGCACTTGAAGCGAAAGGTATCTCAAAAGAGGTTATCGTCGAAGCAATTGAGGCAGCACTTATTAATGCATATAAAAAGAATTATAACCAAGCAGCAAATGTCCGCGTAGACTTAAATTTAGAACGAGGTACAATGCATTTATACTCTCGTAAAGATGTTGTTGATGAAGTGGATGATGAACGTCTACAAATTTCTTTAGAAGAAGCGAAAAAAATCAACCCTAATTATGAAATAGGCGATATCGTGGAAGAAGAAGAAACACCTCGTAACTTTGGTCGTATTGCTGCTACAACTGCAAAACAAATTGTTACACAACGCTTCCGTGAAGCTGAACGTGGTATTGTGTACGAAGAATATGTAGACCGTGCAGATGACATTATTAATGGTGTTGTAGAACGCTTAGATCCTCGTAACATTTATGTAGGAATTGGTAAAATTGAAGCGGTTCTTCCTCAAAACGAACAAATTCCTGGTGAAGTATATAAACCACATGATCGTATCAAAGTTTATATTACGAAAGTTGAACGAACTTCACGTGGACCACAAGTATTTGTTTCAAGAACTCATCCAGGCTTACTACGTCGTCTATTTGAACTTGAAGTACCAGAAATCTTCGAAGGTGTTGTAGAAATCAAATCTATCGCTCGTGAAGCTGGAGATCGCTCTAAAATTTCTGTATTAGCTCATAATGAAGAAGTAGATCCAGTTGGATCATGTGTAGGTGCAAAAGGTGCACGTGTTCAAGCAATTGTCAATGAATTACACGATGAAAAAATTGATATCGTGGAATGGTCAGAAGACCCTGTTGTATTTGTAGCCAATGCGTTAAGCCCTTCTCAAGTACTAGATGTACAAGTGAACGAAGAAGAAAAGTCAACAACAGTTGTTGTACCAGATTATCAATTATCACTTGCAATTGGTAAACGCGGTCAAAATGCAAGACTTGCTGCAAAACTTACTGGTTGGAAAATCGATATTAAAAGTGAAACAGATGCTACAGAGTTAGGAATTTATCCTCGCCAAGAAGCACAAACTGATGTTTATAAAGATATCGATGAAGAAAATGATAATAACGAAGATGTAATAGTGGACTTATATAAAGACGACGAAGAATAAGAAGAGTGAAAATAATTAGTAGGATTTTATATCCTATTCATTAACTCTTAACGCCAGAAGAAAGGTGAGTTCTGATGCCGATCAATCGTAAAGTACCTTTAAGAAAATGTATCGCAACAGGCGAAATGCTTCCCAAAAAAGAAATGATTCGTGTTGTCCGTTCGAAAGAGGGAGAAGTAACAGTTGATTTAACAGGTAAAAAATCTGGCCGTGGTGCATACGTTTCAAAATCTGAAAATGCAATTAAAATGGCAAAAGAAAGAAATATCTTTGAACGTCAACTTGAAGTGAAAATTCCTGATGAAGTATTTGATGATTTATTGGCAATCGTTCGTAAGGAACAAAAGGCATGAATCAACAACAAGCAATTTTTAATTTATTGGGTTTAGCAGCTCGTGCACGAAAAATCGTTACCGGAGAAGAACAAGTTATTAAAGAAGTCCGAGGACAAAACGCAAAACTTGTTATTTTATCTACGGATGCTTCGAAAAATACACGAAAAAAAATGCAAGATAAATGTAATTCTTTTAACGTTGAGCTACATGAGTTTGCAACAAGAGATTTTCTCGGACACGCTATTGGTAGGGAGGCGAGAGTTTCCGTAGCTATTATGGACAGTGGATTTGCTAAAAAGCTGTCTGAGCTACTCAACGAAATCTAACCGGGGGTGAATGCATGACAAAATTACGAGTTCATGAATATGCGAAACAAGTAAATAAGTCAAGTAAAGAAGTTATAGAACAATTATCAAAGCTCCATATTGACGTAAAGAATCATATGTCAATGTTAGAAAAAGACGCAATAGGCAAATTGGATGGTATATTTTCAAAGAAAAAGAGTAATCATACCACTCAACAAAAAAGTGAACAAAAGGGACAGCCAGGAACTCGTCCTGTAGCAAGAAAAAATAGTCCTGCTCAAACAAAACAAATAAATACCCAAGGAAGTACCATGAATAATAATTCGACCTCAAAAGATCATTCAAAACCAAAAAATAATTCTAATAATAATAATAATCAAAGTCATTCGAAAAATAGTAACAATAACCAAAATCGCGGTGGACGAAACGGAAATGCTCAAGGTGGCAATCGTAACTTCAACCAAAGAAGAAAACCGGGCATTCATGGCGGACAACGTCGTAAAAACCGTCCGCAACCAGCTCCACAACCTGCAGTTAAAAAAGAATTACCAGAAAAAATTACTTTCTTTGAATCTTTATCAGTTGGCGAATTAGCAAAAAAATTAGGTCGTGAACCTTCTGAAATTATTAAAAAATTATTTATGCTTGGTGTAATGGCAACGATTAACCAAGAATTGGATCAAGATGCCATCGAACTAATTTGTGCTGATTACGGTGTTGAAGTAGAAGAAGAAGTACGTATAGATATTACAGATTTAGATACTTATTTTGAAGAAGACGAAAATGAAGACCAAGATAATCTTCAAGAACGTCCACCAGTTGTAACAATTATGGGACACGTTGACCATGGTAAAACAACATTACTTGATTCTATTCGTAATACAAAAGTAACTGAAGGAGAAGCCGGTGGTATTACACAACATATCGGTGCTTATCAAGTTGTTGTAAAAGGTAAGAAAATCACTTTCCTAGATACACCAGGACACGCAGCATTTACAACAATGCGTGCACGTGGAGCCAAAATTACAGATTTAACAATTTTAGTTGTTGCTGCTGATGATGGTGTTATGCCTCAAACAATTGAAGCGATTAACCATGCAAAAGCTGCTGAAGTTCCAATTATTGTAGCGGTAAACAAAATGGATAAACCTACTGCAAACCCTGACCGTGTTATGCAAGAATTAACTGAACATGGACTAATTCCTGAGGATTGGGGTGGCGATACAATCTTTGTACCAATTTCAGCACTTACAGGTGATGGAATCGATCAATTACTTGAAATGATTTTGCTAGTTTCTGAAGTAGGAGAACTAAAAGCAAATCCTAAACGTCGTGCATTAGGTTCAGTTATTGAGGCACAATTAGATAAAGGACGCGGTTCCGTTGCTACATTATTAGTACAAAACGGTACATTAAACGTTGGTGATCCTATTGTAGTAGGTCATACATACGGTCGTGTCCGCGCGATGGTCAATGACTTGGGTCGACGTGTAAAATCTGCTGGTCCATCAACACCAGTTGAAATTACTGGTTTAAATGAAGTGCCTCAAGCAGGCGATCGATTCGTTGTTTTTGAAGATGAAAAAACAGCTCGTCAAGTTGGTGAAGCTCGTGAATCTACTGCAATTCAAGCTCAACGTTCAGAAAAACAACGTGTAACATTAGATAACTTGTTTGAACAAATGAAACAAGGCGATATGAAAGAGTTAAATCTAATCGTAAAAGCTGATGTACAAGGTACTGTTGAAGCAATGGCAGCTTCATTGATGAAAATTGATGTAGAAGGCGTAAATGTAAAAATCATTCACACGGGTGCTGGTGCAATTACTGAATCAGATATCGCACTTGCAGCAGCTTCAAATGCAATTGTAATTGGATTCAATGTACGACCTGATATTAATGCAAAACGCGTTGCTGAAGCAGAAGGTGTAGATATTCGCCTTCACAAAATCATTTATAAAGTAATCGAAGAAATTGAATCTGCGATGAAAGGTCTACTTGATCCTGAATTCGAAGAAAAAGTAATTGGTTCTGCAGAAATTCGTGAAACATTTAAAGTTTCAAAAGTGGGTACAATTGCTGGTGGTTATGTCACTGAAGGTAAGTTAACACGTGATAGTGGCGTTCGTGTCATCCGTGATGGTATTGTTGTCTTTGAAGGGGAATTAGATTCCTTAAAACGTTTCAAGGACGATGCCAAAGAAGTGGCAAAAGGATACGAATGTGGCTTTACCGTTAAAGACTACAACGATATTAAAGTTGGAGACGAAATTGAAGCATTTATTATGGAAGAGATTAAACGCTAATGATCGTTTATGCAGAGTGTGAATTTATCGTCCCTTCTGCGCATTCGCTAAAAGAGAAAAGAGCTGTATTACAACGTATGATTACTCGTACAAAACAAAAATACAATGTCTCTATAGCGGAAATTGATCATCAAGATGTTTGGCAAAGAACGCTCTTAGCACTTGTTTCTGTTGCTTCTACCCAACAAGCGGCTGAAAAAGAACTGAAACGCGCAATTGCCTTTTTAGAATCTTATCCCGAATGGCAATGTCTCAATATACATCAAGAGTTTTTATAGAAATTGAGGTGAAACGATTATGTCAATGCGCTCTAACCGTGTTGCAGAACAAATGAAAAAAGAACTTGCGGATATCATTAGCCGAAAGTTAAAAGATCCAAGAGTAGGATTTGTTACTGTAACAGACGTAGATGTGACTGGTGACTTACAACAAGCAACTGTATATATTACTTGCTTAGGTACTGAAAGAGAACGTCAAGATACTATGAAAGGTCTTGAAAAAGCAAAAGGCTTTATTCGTTCTGAAATTAGCCATCGTATTCGTTTACGAATTACACCCGAAATTTCATTTGAGTTTGACTCATCTGTTGAGTACGGTAATCGAATTGACACATTGTTACGTCAACTTAACGATTCACAAGAGCAATAATCGAAAAAGCCTGCAGATTCATTTTTTGCAGGCTTTTTCTAATATAATTATCGAAGACAACATCTCTTAAATTAGAGTGTTTAACTTTAAAGTATTTTATAAGTAAAGGTGTGAACATTCATGCAGCACGGTATTCTTCCATTATGGAAAGAACGAGGTATGACTTCTCATGATTGCGTATTTAAAATACGTAAAATCTTACATACCAAAAAAGTAGGCCATACAGGAACATTAGATCCTGGTGTTGAAGGCATATTGCCTATTTGTATAGGTAATGCTACAAGACTAGCTGAATATCTAACTGATGCTGGAAAAGAGTATGAAGCAATCATCGAGATTGGGACAACTACCACAACAGAAGATGCGGAAGGTGAAGTTGTAGAGGAAGATTCAACAGAGAAGCATATTACTCGTGAGCAACTATTAAATGCGCTAAACTCATTAACAGGGGTAATTTCTCAGACGCCGCCTATGTTTTCGGCAGTTAAAGTAAATGGACGCAAATTATATGAATATGCTCGACAAGGAGAGACAGTTGAACGTCCTACACGTCAAATAACAATCTATTCTTTACAATTACTAGATGATCGTCAAGATTATTTTGGAAAGACAATTACTTTCCCTGTTCGCATTGCTTGTAGTAAAGGAACCTATATTCGAACATTAGCTGTTCAAATAGGTGAGGCTCTAGGCTATCCTGCGCATATGGCCTCTTTAGTACGCACAAAATCTGGTACATTTACAAAAGAGGATTGTGTCACATTAGCTCAATTGCAGGAATTAATGGAAAATGGTCAGTTAAACGAATGTATTAAGCCATTAGAATATGCATTAATAGATTACCCTCAGTTTGAAATTACAGCGGAAAATCATAAGAAAATTATAAATGGTCAAGTATTACCAATGCATCCTTCTCTTGAAGAACATGATAAAATAGTTTATATGGAAAATGACAAAGCGGTTGCTGTCTATGTAAAGCATCCGGAGAAAAAGGGACTTATGAAACCAGAAAAAATGTTCCCTAAAGTTGATTAGGAGGCAGTCGCATGAAAGTTATTCAACTGATGTACCCTTATCAAATCAGTTCAGATAAAATCGAGGGCCCATATTCTTTAGCAATTGGATTCTTCGATGGGGTTCATCGTGGGCACCAAGCTGTTATTAAACAAGCAAAGAAACAAGCAGAGCAAAAAAATTTAAAATTAGCCGTTATGACGTTTGATCCACATCCATCGATTGTGTTAGGACAACGTAAGGAACAGGTATTTTATATTACGCCTTTAAAACAAAAATTAGAGATACTAGAAGAACTTGAAGTAGATACTGTATTTGTTGTTCGATTTACTTCTGACTTTGCTAAGTTAAGTCCACAACAATTTGTTGATATATTTATTCGCAATTTAACGATTAAACATGTTACAGCAGGATTCGACTTTACATTTGGTGCAATGGGACGTGGTACGATGAAGGATTTACATGAAATGAGTAATGGAGATTACGAAGTATCTATAGTTGAAAAACAGCAACAGGATTCTGATAAGATTAGTTCAACACGTATCCGACATGCCTTAAAAGAAGGAGATATGGAGTTAGTACGTGAACTTCTTGGAAGACCTTATCAAATTCCTGGTATCGTAGTACACGGAGATAAACGTGGCCGTCAAATTGGCTTTCCAACTGCGAATGTACAAGAAGCTGAAGGAACATTCATCCCTGCTATTGGCGTATACGCTGTAAGATTACAAGTGCAAAATGAATGGCATGATGGCGTATGTAATGTAGGGTATAAACCAACATTTAAAAATCCTGATGAAAAGAATTTAACTATTGAAGTATTTATTAATAATTTTGATAAGAATATCTACGGTGAAGAAGTTAAAGTGGATTGGTATAAATATCTTCGTGGCGAGAAAAAATTTGATGGGATAGATTCATTAAAGGCACAAATTGAATTAGATAAAGAAAGTGCAATGGAATATTTAAGTCATTGCTAATTCACTTAACCAATTAAATATAGTTGCATGAGCATCATCTTTATGTTAATATTTTTAAAGTGATTTGTTTGCGCATATCACTAAACCTTTACTTGGCACATCGAATCACCAACGTGTTGCTCAGTAATTGGGGATATTTCAATTTTTAGGAGGTGAATAGGATGGCACTAACAAAAGAACGTAAAAACGAAATCATTGCTGAATTCCGTACACACGAAAGTGATACTGGTTCACCAGAAGTTCAAATCGCTGTCCTTACGGAAGAGATTAACAACTTAAACGAACATTTACGTGTTCACAAAAAAGACCACCACTCTCGTCGCGGTTTATTCAAAATGGTTGGACGTCGTCGTAACTTATTAAAATATTTACGTGAAAATGACGTACCACGTTACCGTGAAATCATTACAAAACTCGGCTTACGTCGATAAAATGCACTTTTGTGAAAGCGGGCTTGTCCCGCTTTTTCTTTATGCTTCTATAATTCCATCTATAAATACAACCTCCTAGATCCTAATAGAAGTTGAATTTAGAGAAATGTTTCGCAATGCATAATAATTTTTGATAAACTACAAGTAACTACATAACATAAATATATATGTCATTAGGTTTTCTTTTTAAGAGAGGAGTTCAATACATGGACGAAAAAAAGGTTTTTACCTATGAATGGGCAGGACGACCTTTACAAATTGAAGTTGGTCAGCTCGCAAAACAAGCTAATGGGGCGGTTATGGTTCGTTATGGAGAATCGGCTGTATTATGTAATGCAACGATGTCTAAACAACCTAAACAAGCAGATTTCTTCCCATTAACAGTTAACTATGAAGAAAAATTATATGCTGCTGGTAAAATTCCAGGAGGCTTTATCAAACGTGAAGGACGTCCTTCTGAGAAAGCAATATTAACATCTCGATTAATTGACCGTCCAATTCGTCCTCTTTTCCCGGACGGATTCCGTAACGAAGTACAAGTAATCTCTATGGTAATGTCAGCAGATGCTGATTGTAGTACTGAAATGGCAGCAATGCTTGGATCATCATTAGCGCTTATGGTATCTGATATTCCATTTGATGGACCAATTGCTGGCGTTCAAGTAGGTATGATTAATGACGAATTCATTGTGAACCCTACAGTTGAACAATGGAAAGACTCTGTCATCAATTTGACAGTTGCAGGTACAAAAGATGCGATTAATATGGTTGAAGCCGGTGCGTTAGAAGTACCAGAAGAAACTATGCTTGAAGCAATCATGTTCGGTCATGAAGAAATCAAAAAATTGATCGCATTCCAAGAAAAAGTAACTGCTGAAGCTGGTAAAGAAAAAATCGAAGTAGTTCTTCATGAATTAGATCCAGAACTAACTGCATCTATTACTTCTGAATATGAAGAAAAAATGAATGCAGCTATCCAAACTCACGAAAAACATGCTCGTGATGAAGCAATTGAAGCTGTTAAAGCAGAAGTTGTAGCGAAATTTGAAGAACAAGAAGCAGACGAAGATACTTTAAAACAAGTAAATCAAATTTTAGATAAAATGGTAAAAGAAGAAGTTCGTCGTTTAATCACAGAAGAAAAAATCCGCCCTGATGGCCGTAAATTGGATGAAATTCGTCCATTATCTTCTGAAGTAGGCTTACTACCACGTGCTCATGGTTCAGGCTTATTCACTCGTGGACAAACTCAAGCGTTATCTATTTGTACTTTAGGCGCATTAAGCGACGTACAAATTATTGATGGTCTTGGAGTTGAAGAGTCTAAACGATTCATGCACCATTATAACTTCCCACAATTCTCTGTAGGTGAAACTGGTCCAATTCGTGCACCAGGTCGTCGTGAAATTGGTCATGGTGCTCTAGGTGAACGTGCATTATCAGCAATTATTCCAGATGAAAAAGACTTCCCTTACACTATTCGTTGTGTATCTGAAGTGTTGGAATCTAATGGATCTACTTCACAAGCAAGTATTTGTGGCTCATGTCTTGCACTTATGGATGCAGGTGTTCCAATTAAAGCGCCTGTAGCTGGTATTGCAATGGGACTTGTCAAAAAAGGCGATTATTATTCAATCTTAACTGATATCCAAGGTATGGAAGATCACCTTGGTGATATGGACTTTAAAGTAGCAGGTACTGCTAAAGGTGTAACTGCACTTCAAATGGATATTAAAATTGATGGACTTTCTCGTGAAATCCTCCATGAAGCTTTAGTTCAAGCAAAACGTGGTCGTATGATTATTCTCGATTCAATGCTTGCAACACTTTCTGGCCCAAGAGAACATCTTTCAAAATATGCACCAAAAATCAAAAGTATTCATATTAATCCAGATAAAATCCGCGATGTTATCGGACCTGGTGGTAAACAAATCAATAAAATTATCGAAGAAACTGGCGTGAAGATTGATACTGAACAAGATGGTACTATATTCATCTCATCTTCAGATGAAGAAATGATTACACGTGCAAAAGGCATCATTGAAAATATTGTTCGCGAAGCAAAAGTTGGCGAATACTATATGGGTAAAGTAAAACGTATTGAAAAATTCGGCGCATTCCTTGAAATTTTCCCAGGAAAAGACGGTTTACTTCACATTTCTGAAATTCAAGAAGAACGTACAAAAGCTGTGGAAGATGTATTGAAAATTGACGATGAATTATTAGTAAAAGTCATCGAAATCGATCGCCAAGGTCGCGTTAATTTATCTCGTAAAGCAGTGCTTAAAGAAGAAAAAGAACGTCAAGAAAAATAATAGCGGAAATATTATAGCTATCGCATCATCATTACAAAATAAAATCACGAGGTTGCCAGTAATAGAACTCTACTACTGCAGCCTCGTTTTTACATTAAGGAGGATATTACATGGTAAAAAAATATACATGTCCAAACGGTGTACGTATTTTAGTGGAAAAGTTACCCTATGTGCGTTCTGTATCAATGGGGATTTGGGTCAATGTTGGATCTGGAAACGAAAGCCCAGAAGAAAATGGGCTTACCCATTTTATCGAACATATGCTATTTAAAGGTACATATAGTAGAACAGCTAAAGAAATTGCAGAATCCTTTGATCGAATTGGAGGACAATTAAATGCTTTTACATCTAAAGAAAATACTTGCTATTATGCAGTAACGCTTGATCATCATGCTGAGAAAGCTATTACAATATTAGCAGATATGTTCTTCCATTCGAAATTTACTGATGCGGATATTGAAAAAGAACGACAAGTTATTTTTGAAGAGATGGCAATGGTGGAAGATACACCTGATGATGATGTAGATGAACGCCTCTGGAATACTATGTATCCTACTCATCCAATAGGCGCACCAATACTTGGAACAGAAGAAACGTTAGAAACATTTACGAAAGAAAAGATTGAATCTTATATGTACGAAAATTACACGCCAGATAAAGTTGTAATTTCTGTTGCGGGAAATGTATCAGATGATCTAGTCAATAAAATCATCTCTTTATTTGACCAATTTCAAAACAAAAGCCATCATTCGAAAATTCTTAAAGCGCCACCTGTATTTAGAGCAGGGAATATAGAAAAAGAAAGTAATACAGAGCAATCACATATAGCGATTGGATTTGAAGGTTTAACAGTAAAAGATCCGGATTTAGTAAGCTTACTAGTCGTAAATAATATTTTAGGTGATACAACATCTTCTAGATTATTTCAGCAAATTCGAGAGGAGCAAGCATTAGCATACTCCATTTTCTCTTATTATTCTGCATATGAACATGCAGGTGCTTTTATGATTTATGGGGGGACTTCACCAGAAAAACTTACGGTGCTTGAGGAAACAATACTAAAAATTACAGAGAAGATGGTAAAAGACGGAGTATCACCAATCGAAATACAGTATGCTAAAGAACAGTTAGAAAGTAATTTATTATTAGGGCTCGAAACATCAAATGACTTTATGAATCGCAACGCTAAAAACGAGCTGCTTTATGGTGAAGAAAAAACTGTAGAGCAAACGTTAAAAGAGTTATATGCAGTAGATGAAGAAAGTGTAAATCGTGTGATACAAAGGCTTTTAACAAAACCATTTGCTCGATCAGTTATTCAACCAGCTAAGGGGATATAAGAATTATCTCCTTAGCTTTTTTTATGCACGGGAAAAGCTTCGACTTCATACACTGTTAATACGGGAAAAAGGAGGGATTGAATGCTCTTATCAGAGCTTGCAGAGAAAGAGTTGATTCAGATTAAAGATGGTGTACGATGTGGGTTGCTCTCAGAGACCGAATGTTTACTAAATGCGAAAACAGGGCAAATCTATGGTTTTGAATTAGTAAATAAAGGTGTTAAACTACCTTTTAAACAAAAAGAACCTAAGGCGCAATCGTTTATTCCATGGACGGAAATTTCGTTGATTGGTGAAGACCGTATCTTATTTAATAAGACGCAACCTTTAACATCGGGGTATACAAAATGAGTACAGAATCATGGCTGATATTAGGAAAGGATTTACGTTTTAAAGAGTTAGCGTTACAACTTTCGCTGGATTTCAATAATGTTATTTATAAATATACAGATCAATGGAATGATGAGATACAGCAAATAATAATGACGGAAAGGCCAGAGAGAATTGTATTGCCGATCCATGCAGTTGATTTACCTAAATTTGCTTTTGAATCATTACCAAAAGAGACAGCGATATTCGTTGGAAAAAGCAATCAAAGTTTACAGCAAGAACTTCGATATTTAGATGAGAAACATATTATCCATTATTTACAAGATGAATCTTATATATGGCTAAATGCAAGACTAACATCAGAAGGGATGCTTTGTGCTTTTTATGAACTTGAATCCGCTTCTGTTTATGGAAAATCCTTTTATATTACGGGATTTGGAAGAGTCGCTAAAATGCTCGCATTCATGTTACACAGATTAGGCGCAAATGTGCATATTTTAGCACGTTCAAATAGTCAAATTCAAGAAGCAATTGCTTATGGTTATGTTGCTTCCCAACTAATCCCTGAAAATATTAAAGAACATTATTATTTAATCAATACAATACCAAATAAATGGTTAAATGAAGATTTCCATCAACAATTAGATGAAGAAACTAAGATTTTTGATTTAGCTTCAGCACCAGGATGTTTAAATATAGAAAGTGATATCAATTATACATTATTACCAGGACTACCAGGAAAGTATTTTCCACAGGATGCAGCGGATTTATTGGCACAAGTAATCATACGAAAAAACAACGAATTAAGGGAGGGATGATATGTTAGATGGAAAACGCGTAGGACTAGGAATTACTGCATCACACTGTACTTATGCTGATGTTATACCTAAAATCACCTCGCTAACTGATTTAGGAGCAACGGTTGTACCGATTATTACGCATTCGGTACTAACGGCAGCAACACGTTTTGGAACAGGTGACGAGTGGATTGAGAAAATCGAAACGCTAGCAGGGCATAAAGTCATTAAAAGTATAGTAGAAGCAGAACCTTTTGGACCTTCAAATCCATTAGATTGTATGGTCATAGCACCTATGACTGGGAATTCTATTAGTAAATTTGCAAATGCATCAACAGATTCGCCAGTATTGATGGCAGCAAAAGCAACATTAAGAAATGGGAGTCCTGTAGTATTAGGAATTTCGACAAATGATGCTCTTGGTTTAAATGGAGTAAATGTTATGAAATTGTTAAATACAAAAAATATCTTTTTTATTCCTTTTGGTCAAGATGATCCTATTAACAAGCCGAATTCGTTGATTTCGGATTTTACACAGTTAGCTGACACAGTAAAGGCATCTTTAGAAAAGAAACAATTACAGCCTTTAATAATTCAATATACTAAATAATTTAAAAATTATATAAATATTCTATAAATTGTGATACAATAGCGCCATTATCGAAAGATTAGTTGAGGAGAGATGTATGATGACTAAAGAATATACAGTAGCAGTAGTTGGAGCTACAGGTGCAGTAGGAACAAAAATGATGGAACAACTTGCTAAGCGTAATTTTCCAGTAGGTAAGTTAAAACTATTAGCATCTAAGCGTTCTGCTGGTAAGGAACTAACATTTAATGGTCAAACATACACTATTGAAGAAGCTACTCCAGAAGCATTTGAAGGAGTAGATATTGCTTTATTTAGTGCAGGGGGAGCAGTTTCAAAGGCATTAGCACCAGCTGCAGCAGAACGTGGAGCAGTTGTTATAGATAACACAAGTGCGTTCCGTATGGATCCGGAAGTTCCTTTAGTAGTTCCAGAAGTAAACCCACAAGATATTGCAGAACATAAAGGAATTATTGCAAATCCAAACTGTTCAACAATTCAAATGGTTGCAGCCTTAGAGCCGATTCGTCAAGCGTATGGTCTAAAAAATTTAATCGTCTCTACATATCAAGCCGTATCAGGATCAGGTATAAGTGCAATAGAAGAACTAAAAGAACAAAGCTTGAAATTTGATCATCCAAAAGATGTTGAAGCACATATTCTACCTGTAAAAGGTGATAAAAAACATTATCCAATCGCTCGTAATGTTATCCCTCAAATTGACGTATTCACGGAAAACGGGTTCACCTATGAAGAGATGAAAATGATAAATGAAACAAAAAAAATTATGCACGCACAAGATCTTCCAGTTGCAGCAACTTGTGTACGTGTCCCTGTAGTAGCTGGACATTCAGAGTCTGTTTATATTGAAATCGAACAATCAGGTGTTACTGCTGAAGATATTAAAAATGTTCTTCAAGGAGCGCCTGGTATCATTGTACAAGATGATATAACAGCTCAAGTATATCCAATGCCTATTTTTACGGAAGGCGAAGATGAAGTATTTGTAGGACGTATCCGAAAAGATTTAGCAAAAGATAATGCGTTCCATCTTTGGGTTGTCTCAGATAACTTGTTAAAAGGAGCAGCATTAAACTCTATTCAAATTGCCGAAAAAATGATTGAAGATGGATTAATCTAAGGAGGCAAAATAAGTGGATATTGGTAATATCGCTACTGCTATGATTACACCGTTTCGTGAAGATGGCACTATCAGCTTTGAAATGCTTTCAGATGTTATTGAACATTTAATAGCTAATGGAACGGATTGCATAGTAGTCTGTGGTACGACAGGTGAATCACCGACATTATCACATGATGAAAAGGTAGCTATATTTGATTTTACTGTTAAGAAAGTCAATAATAGAGCCACTATTATTGCAGGTACTGGAAGTAATCATACACAAGCTTCAATAGATTTAACAAAAGAGGCTGAAATTGCTGGTGTTGACGGCATTATGTTAGTTGCACCATATTACAACAAACCTAGTCAACGGGGCATGTATGAGCATTTTGCAGCTATTGCCAACTCAACAAAACTTCCTGTCATGTTATACAATATTCCCGGCCGATCGGTTGTCAATATACAAACACAGACAATTATACAGTTAAGTAAAATTCCAAATATCCAAGTTGTTAAAGAAGCGAGCGGAAGTTTAGATCAGATGACTGAAATTATATCTAATACACCAAAAAACTTCCAAGTGTATTCAGGTGATGATGGTTTGACATTACCATTACTCTCCATAGGTGGAGACGGTGTTGTTTCGGTTGCATCACATATAGTTGGAAATGATATGCAAAAAATGATCAAAGCTTTTCATGAAGGTCAACTTGAAAAAGCAGCTACAATTCACCAAGCATTATTACCATTAATCCGTGCGCTATTTGCAACACCGAGTCCATCCACTCTTAAATATGCATTAACGAAATTAGGAATTGGCTCAGAATATGTCAGATTACCAATTGCTAAGTTAACTGATGAGGAAAAAGCAGCCTACGATTTTGCATGGCATGAATACCTGGAAAGACAAAAACAATTTTAGAAAAATTATTTTGGAATGGGCAACTTAGCCCATTCTTTTTTTTTGTTTGTGAAAACTCACAACTATCTATATAATGGGAGTAAGTGGTTTGTGTTCGGGATTATTTTAGGAGGAAATCAAGTGGCAAAAACAAAAAATGAAGTTATTCGCGTCATTCCACTAGGTGGCGTTAGTGAAATCGGCAAAGCTATGTATGTCGTTGAAATCGATGAAGAGCTATTTGTCGTTGATAGTGGACTTATGTTTCCTGAGGATGAAATGTTAGGAATAGATTACGTTATTCCTGATATGACATACTTAGAGGAAAACAAATCTCGTGTAAAAGGTATTTTCCTTACTCATGGGCATGAAGATGCGATTGGTTCAATAGCATATCTTTTACAAAAAGTTAGTGCACCTGTATACGGTTCTAAGTTAACAATCGCATTAGCTAAAGAACATTTAAAAGATTTACCTGCACCATATCCTGTAAAATTCTTTGAAGTGACAAGTAAGAGTCGTATGAATTTCCAATCTACCTATGTGACATTCTTCCATACAACTCATAGTATTCCAGACTCATTAGGTATTGCTTTCCATACTTCAGAAGGTGCGATTGTACACACTGGAGAATTCAAATTTGACCAATCAGCACAAGGTAAATATAAACCGGATATAGCTAAAATGGCTAATTTGGGTGAAGAAGGTGTATTTATCTTAATGTCTGATTCTACTGAAGCTGAACGACCAGGATATACAATTCCTGAAATTGTCATTCGAGAAAAGTTAGCAAAAACTTTCCATAAAGCTGAAGGAAGAATTTTAGTTGCACTTTATGCATCAAACTTCATAAGAATTCAACAAGTATTTGACCAGGCTACAGCAGCTGATCGTAAAATAGCTGTTGTCGGTCGTAGTTTAGAACATGCCTTTGAAATAGGAATGCGTTTAGGATATCTTTCTGTAGATCAGGATCGAATTATTTCTGTCAACAAAATGAATGATTATCCAGATGATGAAATTGTAGCAATAATTACTGGTAACCAAGGTGAACCACTAGAAGGATTAGAAAAAATTATCCGTAAACACCACCGTGATATCCGTATTAAATCTACAGACACCGTTTTAATAACATTTACACCTTCGCCAGGTATGGAAGTTCAAATTGCAGATACGATGAATAGTCTTGCAAAGCTAGGCGCTAAAGTATTATCTGCAGATAAAAAAGTACATGTATCAGGACATGGAGCCCAAGAAGATTTGAAATTGATGTTAAATCTTATGAAGCCAAAATATTTTATCCCGATTCAAGGCGAATATCGCATGCTAATCGCTCACTCTAAATTAGCACAACAAACAGGTTTATCTAAGTCACAAATCTTTATTGCTGATAAGGGAGACATCGTCGAATATAAAGGCGGTAAAATGCGTATGAGTGGACGAGTTACTGCTGGCAATGTACTTATAGATGGAATTGGCGTTGGAGATGTTGGTAACATTGTATTACGTGATCGAAAGTTACTTAGTCAAGACGGTATATTTATCGTCGTTGTTACGATTAACCGCCAACTTAAGAAAATTGCATCAGGCCCAGAAATTTTATCACGTGGATTTGTCTATGTAAGAGAATCTGAAGAGTTATTAAGTGAATCTTCTAATTTAGTTAAAGAAGTTGTCGAAAAATATGTGAATAAAGGATCATATGAATGGACAAATATAAAACAAGAAATCCGTGACACGCTTAACTCTTATTTATTCCAAAAAACAAAGCGCCGCCCAATGATTATCCCTATTATTATGGAATATTAAAATTAAGCGGACGAAAAGGATTTCCTTACCTCTCTTTGGTAGGAAATCCTTTTTTCCTTTCAATATATAAAATATTTGATGAAAGGGATTCAATAGATTCTTTGAAGTTCTACAGAGCTATTTGATAGAACGAAAGAAAGTAGGTGGAGTCATGACAATAGCAAAAAAGGGGACAGCTAAAACAAAAAAAGCGTCGACATCAAAAGCAAAAAAGGAGACTCATCCTTTAAAATACGAAATTATTGGTTTAATACTAATTGGTTTTGCTATCATTATATTTTTTGAATACGGAATTGTCGGGAAGTTATTACAATGGTTATCCTTATTCCTCTTTGGAAACTGGGCAGTCATTGTTCCATTCTTATTGGTGGTAAGCGCTCTATTATTAATGGTCAAAAGAACAGTACCAAGTCTGAAAAATCGGTTAATTATAGGAAGCTTATTAATAACTGGTGGTTTAACTTTGTTTAGCCATATTGCATTGTTTGAACAGTTGTATAAAGGAAATGCAATTCAAAGTAATTCTGTGTTAAAGGAAACTTGGCGGATTTTAATCACAAGTGATGGAATAGTAAAGCATAGCCATGCGTTAGGTGGTGGGATAATAGGCGCTTTATTATTTGCTTGTTTTTATGCTTTATTTGATTCTGCAGGAGCTAATATAGCAGGTTGGTTAATGGTGTTAATAGGTATTGTATTGATCACCGGAAAAGCGCTTCTTCCATATATAGCTAGTAAATGGCCAACAATCAAAAAAGTAATCCTACAAATGAGGGAAGATTCAAATACTACGGTAAGTCGACGCAAAGAAGCTAAGAAGAAAAAGAATGAGAAAAAAGAAAATACACGTAATAATAGGAAAAAGGCAAAATCTGAAACTTCGATTCCTGATGAAGAGCACCAAGCTGCAACTGCAGTCGAATCAGTAATAGAGGAGCGAAGAGAACCTATCATCTCAGCATTCTCACAAAGAATTCAACAAGAAGATGTAAAACCTGAATCTACAATCACAAATGAACAAGAGGAGATTGCCCAACAAGTAGAATCGTCATCGATTATGACATCAGATGTAATCGAAAACGAATCATACCAATTACCATCCATGAACAATTTAAAACTTCCACCACACACTGACCAAAGTGGGGAGTTTGAGTTAATACAAGGAAATGCGCGTAAATTGGAACAAACTTTTCAATCCTTTGGCGTCAAAGCTACCGTCACACAAGTTCATCTTGGCCCAGCGGTTACTGAATATGAAGTTTTACCTGATCGAGGTGTGAAAGTTAGTAAGATCGTTGGCTTACAAGATGATTTAGCTTTAGCACTTGCAGCAAAAGATATTCGTATTGAAGCGCCAATTCCAGGCAAGTCTGCAGTAGGAATAGAAGTGCCAAATAAAGAAGTCGCTATTGTCAGTCTGAGGGAAGTATTAGAATCTAAACAAAATAATAGACCAGATGAAAAGCTATTAATCGGTCTAGGTAGAGATATTACTGGTGACGCGAAATTGGCAAAACTGAACAAAATGCCGCACTTACTAGTCGCTGGTTCGACTGGTAGTGGTAAATCCGTTTGTATCAATGCAATTATTATAAGCATTTTGATGAGAGCAAAGCCACATGAAGTTAAAATGATGATGATTGACCCTAAAATGGTCGAATTAAACGTCTATAATGGCATTCCTCATTTACTAGCTCCAGTTGTAACAGATGCTCGCAAAGCATCACAAGCTTTGAAAAAGGTCGTTGCAGAAATGGAAAGACGGTATGATCTTTTCTCACATACAGGAACACGTAATATAGAGGGATATAACGAGCATATTGATAGATTTAATGAAGCAAATGGAGAAAAACACCCGAAGATGCCATTTATCGTAGTAATTGTAGATGAATTGGCTGATTTGATGATGGTTGCTTCAAGTGATGTAGAAGACTCGATTACAAGACTTGCACAAATGGCTCGTGCTGCAGGTATTCATTTGATCATTGCTACACAAAGACCAAGTGTTGATGTTATTACAGGTATTATTAAAGCGAATATCCCATCAAGAATCGCTTTCGCTGTTTCTTCTGCTATTGATTCTCGTACCATATTAGATATGGGTGGCGCAGAACGTTTGTTGGGTAGAGGGGACATGCTATTTTTACCTGCTGGTGAGTCGAAACCAGTACGTGTACAGGGGGCATTTGTCTCTGATCATGAAGTTGAACAAATAGTAGATTTTGTTATTGCACAACAAAAAGCACAGTATCAAGAAGAAATGATTCCTTCTGATGAAGAGGAAGTTCCAGATTTAGATGATACAGATGAATTATATGAAGATGCAGTACAATTAGTGGCTGCACAAGATACGGCTTCCGTTTCTTTCTTACAAAGAAAGCTCAAAATAGGTTACGCTAGAGCTGCCCGCATTATGGATCAAATGGAGGAAAGAGGTATTGTTGGACCTGCTGAAAAGAGTAAGCCGAGGGAAGTATTGATTGGTAAATAATTACTATATCGTTCGCTAACAAAGTATTTTATGGATAAAGAAAACACAAGGTTAAAAGGAAATTAAAGAAGACGATAAAAATTCCATTATGTGAGACTTAAGTATAATTTATCATTTATTTATTAAACTGTTATCAAAAATTACTACAAGCAATGAAAAAAATTATCTGTTTTAACACAGTTTTCGCAAAAGTTATTTATTTAAAGAAAAAAAATGGTATAGTAGTTTCTGATTAGTAGGAATGTTTTACGTCTGATGTCTGATCTTTAATTTCTGGTGGTGGTTTGTATGACAATAAAGTCTGATCATCGTCATCTCTATCTTCAAGTGATTGATCATTTAAAAGCAGATATAGAACAAGGTGTATATAAAGAAAATGAAAAACTGCCTTCAGAATTTGAATTATCCAAATCACTTGGAGTAAGCCGTGCAACACTTCGTGAAGCACTTAGATTGTTGGAAGAAGAAAATATCATTGTTCGAAGACATGGTGTAGGTACATTTGTAAATCCAAAACCATTATTTACGTCTGGAATTGAACAACTATCAAGTATCTCCTCTATGATTGAGGAGGCGGGAATGCAGCCTGGTACAAACTATATTAGTACGACTGAGTTGCTTCCAAAAGAAGAGGATATTAAACGTTTCCAATGTGATGAAGATGAACCTTTAATATCGATTGAACGTGTACGTACAGCAAATGGAGAACCTGTTGTGTATTGTGTGGACCAAGTACCGGCAAAATATTTGCCTAAAAACTTCTCGTCTCGACATAATTCTTCTATTTTTTCAGCATTAGAAGAGTCAGGAGATATACATGTAGCATACGCTGTTACATTTATAGATCCAATTGGCTATCACAATCAAGTATCTCCAATATTACAATGTGGGCGTGAAACAGCGCTTTTAGTTTTAAAACAGCTCCATTATGATGATAACGATCGTGTGGTGCTGTATTCACGTAACTACTTCAGAGCTGATAAATTCAGTTTCCATGTGGTTCGAAAACGTGTGTGAAAAAACACGTACTCATTCCTGCTATCGAATCTACAAATTAACTTTACTTTTTAGGGGGATTTCAAGTGAAAAAGCGTAAAATTGGTTTAGCTCTTTCTGCACTTCTAGCTTCTGGTACTTTATTAGCAGCATGTGGTAATGACGACAATGCAAGCGATACTAAAAAGGATGATAAAAAGTCATTCTCAGTAGCAATGGTAACTGATACTGGCGGTATTGATGACCGTTCATTTAACCAATCTACTTGGGAAGGAATCGAAAAATTCGGTAAAGATAATGGATTATCTAAAGGTAATAATGGTTATGATTACTTACAATCTGCATCTGAAAGTGATTACAACACTAACCTAAATAGCTTAATTCGTCGTAATTTTGATTTAGTATTCGCTGTAGGTTTCAATTTACATGATTCAGTAGTTGAAGTAGCTAAACAACAAAAAGATGCTAAAATCGCTATTATCGACTCAGTAGTTGAAGGACAAGATAATGTTGCTTCTATTATGTTCAAAGCAAATGAAGCTTCTTATTTAGCAGGTGCTGCTGCAGCATTACAATCTAAAACTGGCAAAATCGGTTTCATCGGTGGTATGGAAAGTGACATTATTGATGGATTCGAAGCTGGTTTCGTAGCAGGTGCTAAAGCTGCAAATCCAAAAGTAAAAGTTGATGTTCAATATGCAGGTTCATTTGGCGACGCTGCAAAAGGTCAAGCAATTGCAAAACGTATGTATGATTCAGGTTCTGACATTATCTTCCATGCAGCAGGTGGTACAGGTAATGGCTTATTCACTGAAGCAAAAGAACGTAAGAAAAAAGATCCAAAAGCTGATGTTTGGGTAATCGGTGTTGACCGTGATCAATACGATGAAGGTAAAGTAGATGACAAAACAAATGTTACTTTCACTTCTGTATTAAAACGTGTTGATATTGCTGCAGAAGATGTTGCAAAACAATCAAAAGATGGTAAATTCCCAGGCGGTAAAACTATTACTTTGGGCTTAAAAGATAATGGTGTTGATTTAGCAGATTCTCACGGTGTAATTACTAGTGATACACAAAAGAAAATCGATGAGTACAAAGAAAAAATTATTAAAGGTGAAATTACAGTTCCTGAAAAACCAGAAAAATAAGGTTTAACCATCAGGTTTAACATCATCATAAAGACTAGCTCATGCTAGTCTTTATGATGTATTTTAGTTTCTAATTAGCAGACGAAGGAATTTAAATTTATAGTAAATTTTTAGAATATACCATCTTATTCATGATTATATATAGTTGTTCTAAAATATAGTTTTGGATTAATATTCTGAAAAATTATTTGTGTATTTAAGTCCTTCTTGTGTTAATTTTTTTAACCTTTGTTAATTTATTAATGACAACCATAAATTTATAGTGTCCAAGGGAGTGAACACATTGGAATATGTGATAGAAATGCTTGGAATTCGAAAACAATTCGGGGATTTCGTAGCAAATGATAACATCACCCTTCAGCTTAAAAAAGGAGAGATTCATGCACTATTAGGAGAAAATGGTGCAGGGAAATCGACGTTGATGAATGTGCTCTTTGGTTTATATCAACCAGAAGCGGGCTCCATTAAAGTTCATGGCAAGGAAGTTAAGATTACTGACCCTAACAAAGCCAATGATCTTGGAATCGGAATGGTCCATCAACATTTTATGTTAGTTGAGAATTTTACGGTGACAGAAAATATCATTTTAGGTAGTGAACCTACGAAGATGGGTTCCATCAATATTCGAGATGCGGCAAAAAAAGTACAAGAACTATCTGAAAAATATGGTTTAAATGTAGATGCAAATGCTAAAATTGAAGACATTTCAGTCGGTATGCAACAACGTGTGGAAATTTTAAAAACATTATACCGAGGCGCTGAAATTTTAATCTTCGACGAACCTACAGCATCACTAACACCTCAAGAAATTACAGAATTGATGCAGATTATGAAACGTCTTATTGATGAAGGCAAATCTATCATTTTAATTACTCACAAATTAAAAGAAATTATGGAAGTTTCAGATCGCGTTACAATAATACGCAAAGGTAAAGGGATTGGTACAGTTGTAACTGCTGATACAAATCCAGATCAGCTTGCCGAAATGATGGTTGGAAGACAAGTTGTATTTAAGACTGAAAAAGTGGAAGCAAAACCGACTGATATTGTATTAAATATCCAAAATTTAACTGTTGCAGACAATCGTGGTGTCGACAAAGTTAAAAATTTAAATCTTACCGTTCGAGCTGGAGAAATTGTTGGGATTGCTGGGATAGACGGAAATGGTCAGTCAGAGCTAATCGAAGCAATTACCGGTCTTCGCAAGGTGAAAAAAGGAACAATCACTTTAAAAGGTAAGAATATAACTGGTTTCAAACCTCGTAAAATTACAGAGGCAGGAATCGGTCATATTCCTCAGGATCGACATAAGCATGGACTTGTACTCGATTTTCCTATTAGCCATAATATAGTTTTACAAACGTACTATCAAAAACCTATTTCTAAGGCAGGTATTATAGATTATAAGAAAGTAAATGATTTTGCAAAAAAAATTATTCATGAATATGATGTGCGTACACCAGGCGAGATGACACTTGCACGTGCATTGTCAGGTGGTAATCAACAAAAAGCAATTATCGGTCGTGAAATTGAGCGAGACCCAGAATTATTAATAGCAGCATTGCCAACTCGTGGTTTAGATGTAGGGGCGATTGAATTTATTCATAAACGTCTTATTGAACAACGAGATAAAGGCAAAGCAGTGTTATTAATATCATTTGAATTAGATGAAGTGATGAATGTATCGGACAGTATTGCTGTCATCCATGATGGATCAATTATTGATAGAGTGCTACCGCACGAAACATCAGAACAAGATCTTGGTTTATTAATGGCTGGACAAAAATTACACCAAGATTCAAAAAAGGTAGGTGACGAATAGTGTCCAAACGATTGACAAATATTCTAGTCCCTCTTATCTCAATTTTATTGGGTATTATTGTTGGAGCAATTGTAATGGCTATTAGTGGATTTAGCCCAGTAGATGGTTATATTGCATTATGGAATGGTGTATTTGGTAACACCTATAATATTGGTGAAACAATTCGTCAAATCACACCATATGTATTTGCTGGTTTGGCAGTAGCTTTTGCATTCCGCACAGGTTTATTTAATATCGGTGTGGAAGGACAGTTAATCGTAGGTTGGTTAGCAGCTGCATATGTTGGTTATGCATTTGATCTTCCTAAGATCGTTCATATCCCACTAGCGTTATTAGCGGCAGCAGTTGCAGGGGGATTATGGGCATTTATCCCAGGCTTATTGAAAGCAAAATTACAAGTTCATGAAGTAATCGTGACAATCATGATGAACTATATTGCATTACATGTTGTAAATGCAACTATTGCAACGTTATCTGATGGCGAAAAAACAGAGAAAATCCATGAGACTGCTTCATTACGCTCGCCATTTTTAGAATCTATTACAGACTACTCCCGTTTGCATTGGGGTTTTATCATTGCAATTTTAGCAGTTATTATCATGTGGTTCATATTAGAAAAGACAACTCGCGGTTACGAACTAAAATCTGTTGGATTTAACCAACATGCATCAGAGTATGCGGGTATGAATGTTAGCAAAAATATTATTCTAGCAATGGTGATTTCAGGTATTTTCGCTGGTCTTGGCGGCGCGATGGAAGCGTTAGGTACTTTCGGTAATATCTCGAAGATGACGGCGTTTACTGGTATCGGTTTTGATGGAATCGCAGTAGCTTTACTTGGTGCTAACCAACCATTTGGTGTATTGCTTGGAGCAATGCTTTTTGGTTCATTAAAAAATGGTGGTCTAAATATGCCAAACGAAGCAGGGATTCCAGTAGAAATTGTATCAATCGTTATCGCATTGATAATTTTCTTTGTTGCTTCAGGTTATATCATTCGAGTAGCACTTGAACGTATAAGTAAGAAAAAAAAGGAGGAAAAATAACATGAGTTTTTTAGAAGTGTTATATTTCATTATTCCTTCTGCTATCTTCTATGCGGCTCCATTAATTATGACTGCAATAGGCGGGGTATTCACGGAACGATCAGGTGTAGTTAATATCGGGCTAGAAGGCGTAATGATTATAGGAGCCTTCAGTAGTATCGTTTTTAACTTAACATTTGCAGATACTTTTGGTGGACTTACACCTTGGATTGGTTTAGTTATAGCAATGGTAATCGGAATTGTATTTTCTTTAATTCTAGCTGTTGCAGCTGTGTCATTCCGAGCAGATCAAACGGTTGCTGGGGTTGCTCTAAACATGTTGGGACTAGCTGTAGCAGTGTTTAGTGTGAAAATGATCTATGACAAAGGTCAAACAGATTCTATAGCAGAACGTTTTTCACGATTTGATATCCCAGTCTTGAAAGACATTCCAATTTTAGGGAAAATGTTCTTCACAGATGTTTATGGTACGTCTATTTTGGCGATTGTTGTTGCGTTTATAGCTTGGTACATTATTTACAAAACACCATTTGGTTTGCGTTTACGAGCTGTAGGGGAACATCCAATGGCTGCAGATACAATGGGTGTTAACGTTACGAAAATGCGTTATGTAGCTGTTATGATTTCTGGTGCACTTGGTGGTATTGGCGGTGCAATTTATGCACAAGCAATTGCAGGTAACTTTAGTCAGAGTACTATTAGCGGACAAGGTTTCATTGCCATTGCAGCAATGATTTTTGGAAAATGGCATCCACTTGGTGCTCTAGGTGCAGCATTATTCTTTGGATTAGCACAATCATTGAGTATTGCTGGTGCTTCTATTCCTGTGATCAAAGATGTTCCTGAAGTGATATTGTTAATCTTACCTTATCTTTTAACAATCTTTGCTTTAGCTGGATTTATCGGTAAAGCAAGAGCACCAAAAGCATCAGGTGAACCTTATATTAAAGGTAAACGATAATCTTTCAATTCATGTGCAATCACTAATTATTATGAAAAGGCCGAGCCAACTTCTCGGCCTTTTTTGTTATGTCTAAAGGGCCATGCATTGACTTGCTTTTACTTTAGTTGCAATTTTATTCAATTGACATGTATAGTTGGGGTAATGGTTTGTTATATTAAGTAGATAGGAGGGGTTTGAATGTTTAACACTATAGAAGTAGCTAAAGACGTTCATATTCATACAAGAGTAACTGATCAATTTAAAACAGTGAATTTTTCACTGAAATTTAGAAGACCTTTAGAGGTAGAGGAGGCAGCGGAAAGAACTGTTTTAACAAATGTATTGCAACACAGTAATGCCAAATTCCCATCTACTGCTAGTATGCGTATGTATTTAGATGATTTATATGGAACAGTTTTGTATTTAGATACAAGTAAAAAAGGAAACGAACATGTTGTCATTTTAAATGTTGAAACGGTAAATGACCAATACCTAAAACAAGGTGATGTACTAGGTAAAGTATTAGATTTAATGCATACAGTACTATTTGAGCCGAATTTAGAAGGTGGAACTTTTAAAGAGAATATCGTTTCTCGTGAGAAAGAAATGGTCAAGGAACGTATTCAATCTATATTTGATGATAAATCACGCTATGCACAAAATCGCTTAACAAAAATTTTAGCGCCAAATCACCCAGCATCTATTTCTGCTAATGGTACAATTCCAGCTATTGAAGCGATTACACCTCAATCACTTACTGATACATATCACCGTATGCTTACAGAAGATGCGATTGATATTTACGTAGTGGGAGATATAGATGAAGATAAAATGGTAGAGGATCTAAAAAAAGTACTACCATTTGGAAAGCGAGAAACAACATTTAAACTAAAAGATTTACCAAAAATTGAACCAACTGATGATTATGTGAAAGAAAAGCAAGATATGCGACAAGGAAAACTGCATATTGGCTATTCAATACCGGTATTTTTCAAAGATGCAGATTTTCCAAAAATGCAAATCTTTAATGGTATTTTTGGAGGATATCCACATTCTAAATTGTTTATGAATGTTCGTGAAAAAGAAAGTATGGCGTATTATTGTTCAAGTTCATATTCTGCACAATATGGTTTAGTTTATGTAACGTCTGGAATTGATGCTATAAATGAGCAGAAAGTGATTCAATTGATTGATGACCAATTAGCCTCTATGCAAAATGGCGAAATAACAGATTTGGAACTGACACAAACAAAAGCAATGCTTCAAAACCAATTAAAAGAAGCATTAGATTCTGCACGTGGTCAAATTGAAATATATGACCAATATAAAGATTTGGATGAAGATTTCAATGTAGAAGATTGGCAAAAGAAATGGCAGGCTGTAACGAAAGAAGACGTTGTGGCTATGGCTAAACAAATGCACAAAGAAACCGTCTATTTCTTGAGTGGAATGGAGGACGAAAAATAATGGAAACAATTCGCTTTGATCAACTAGATGAAACATTATATTATGAAAAGCTTGAAAATGGGTTAGACGTCTACATTTTGCCGAAAAAAGGATTCTCAAAAACATTTGTCACATTTACAACTAAGTATGGATCTGTAGACCGTTCTTTTGTTCCGCTTGGTGAACAACAAGCAATTACAGTTCCAGATGGCATAGCACACTTTTTAGAACATAAAATGTTTGAAAAAGAGGATGGAGATGTATTCCAAAAGTTTAGTGAGTATGGTGCATCAGCAAATGCCTTTACTTCATTTACAAGAACTGCTTATCTATTTTCTTCAACGAATCATATTTATGAAAGTACTGAGACATTATTAAATTTTGTACAGGAACCTTATTTTACAGAAAAAACCGTCAACAAAGAAAAAGGGATTATTGGTCAAGAAATTACGATGTATGACGATCAACCTGATTGGCGTTTATATTTTGGCACTATCGAAAATATGTTTAAAGAACATCCTGTAAAAATTGATATTGCAGGAACTGTCGAATCGATAGATAAAATTACGGCAGAACATTTATATACTTGCTATCATACTTTCTATCATCCTTCAAACATGTTGCTATTTGCAATTGGCTCATTAGAACCTGAAAAAATGATGCAAGTTATTCGTGAAAACCAAGATAAGAAAGAATTTGCAAAGCCTACTCCGATTAAGCGGATTGAAGTAGATGAACCATCTGAAGTTGCTATACCTGAACGTACATTGAATATGGATGTTTCGAAAGCAAAAGTTTCTGTAGGACTTAAAGCAAAGGAAACAAATCTATCAGGACGAGAAATGTTAAAACATGAGCTTGCAATTAGTTTGACATTGGATATCTTATTTGGAAGATCCTCAGATTTTTATACAAAAGTGTATGAAGAAGGTTTAATCGATGAATCTTACTCTTACGATTTTTCTTTAGAACATGGATTTGGCTTTGCAATGATAGGTTCAGATACACATCAACCTGACAAATTGATACAAGCTATAAAAGAGCAATTGAAGAAAACAGAAGAGAAATGGCCATTTGGTGAAGAGGAATTGGAACGTGTAAAACGCCGTAGAATAGGCTTTAATTTAAGAGCTCTTAACTCCATTGAATATATAGCAAATCAATTTACACGTTATAAATTCAATGATATGAACCTGTTTGACTCTGTTTCGGCAATTGAAGAACTAACTTTAGCTGACGTCCAACAAGCTTTTAAATCTCTGCAAGGAGAATCTCAACAAACAGTCTTTAAAATTTTACCACTAGCCAATAATACTAAAAACAATTCAAAGGCAGAAGGTAAAAAAGCATAATGAAAAAATTTGCATTAGTATTAGGCGCTTCCGGAGCAATCGGAAGTGCCATTTGTCGTGAACTAGCGGAAAATGGTTGGTCACTCTATTTGCAGTACAATCACCATAGTGAAGTTGTGCAAAGTCTACTTGAAGAAATGATGCAGTCTTATCCGGAACAAGAATTCATGATTATTCAGGCAGATTTAACATCCGAATCAGCAGCAACTACGATTGTACAGTCTGTGTTTTCATTAGAAGCAATTGTCATAGCTAGTGGTCAAGCGCTTTATAAACTAGTGGAAGATACAACTGTTAAAGAAATGACTGAACTTTGGAAAGTACATGTTCAGACACCTATACAAATTATTGGTATGTTGTCAGCAAAATTAAGACAACATCAAGTAAGTTATATTACAATGATTGGTTCTATATGGGGTGAAGCAGGTGGAGCGGGAGAAACACTATATTCTACCGTTAAAGGAGCCATTCACTCTTTTGTGAAAGCTTATGCAAAAGAGGTATCTTTTAATGGAATCCGTGTAAATGCAATTGCTCCGGGATTAATCGATACAAAAATGAATGGACATTTAAATGACGAAGAAATGCGTGAACTTTTGGCTGAAATTCCATTAGAACGTGCTGGATCTCCTGAAGAAGTAGCACACCTAGTAGCCTTTTTACAATCTGGAAAGGCTGATTATATAACAGGACAAATCTTGAGAATTAACGGCGGCTGGTACATATAACAACTGATTTTACACATACTTATTGTGTAAAGGAGGGGTTAATTGGCAACAATGGACATCGTTTTTAGGGCAAAATGTGGCTCAAGCTGAACAATCTGGTATGACAAATCAAGTAATTCAAAAAGCAGCGGTACAAATTGGTGAATACTTAGCCAACAATGTTGATCCGAAAAATGAACAAGAACGTGTACTTTCTGATTTATGGGGCGTTGCTTCTGAAAATGAGAAAGAAGCATTGGCGAATTGTGTCGTTAAATTAGTTCAAAATAAAAATTTGCAGTAAAAACTTATTTAATATAAGAGTTAAAAAAAATTGTCTTTATAAAAGTCTCGGGAATGATTAAAAGTGTTTTTTAAACTTTTAATGCATCCCGTTTCTTTTTCCCTTTTCATCTATAGAAAAATCAGCTATTATGGAACATATATATGTTTTATGCGTTTTATAATAGAAGGGATCGTTGTATGTGAGAGAATGGTATTTTGAATATGAAATACAAATCAATCGCCCCGGATTATTAGGTGATATCGCATCATTATTAGGTATGCTTAGGGTTAATATAGTTACGATAAATGGTGTCGACCAAGTTCGAAGAGGTATGCTTCTACGAGCTGAAAAAGAGGAACAAATTGAACGATTTAGAAGTATTGTTTCGACAATGGAAATGATTAAAGTCACCAAATTTCGACAACCTACTACAAGAGATCGTTTAGCTATTCGACACGGCAGATATATTCAACGAGAAGCAGATGAAAAAAAGACATTTCGCTTTGTGCGAGATGAACTAGGGATTCTTGTCGATTTTATGGCTGAAATTTATAAAAAAGAAGGTCGTAAGTTAATAGGAATTCGTGGAATGCCTCGAGTTGGAAAAACGGAATCAATTGTTGCTGCAAGTGTTTGTGCAAATAAGCGCTGGTTATTTTTATCATCAACTATGATTAAACAAACAGTGCGCAATAGACTACTTGGAGATGAATTTAATAGTAATAACGTATTTATATTAGATGGTGTTGTTACTAGACGTTCATCGGACGAGCGACATCAACAATTAGTTCGTGAAATTATGCAATTGCCAGCGATTATCGTGATTGAGCACCCTGATATGTTTGTGCAGCATTCCGAATATACAATAGATGACTTTGATTATATTATCGAATTAAGACATCATCCAGATGAAGAAATTACATACGAAGTATTAGAGCGAAATAATAGCTTTTTACAAGATTCGGATGGTTTCGGTGGTTTTGGAGGATTTAATTTTTAACAGGTAGGTGTTTACAATTGACAGAATTAGGAGCTCGTTTAAAGGAAGCGAGAGTGTCAAAAGGCTATAGTCTGGATGATTTACAAGAAATTACCAAAATTCAAAAGCGCTATTTATCAGCTATTGAAGAAGGTAATTATAGTATTATGCCAGGAACATTTTATGTTCGTGCATTTATTAAGCAATATGCGGAAGCAGTAGGACTAGATAGTAATGAATTATTAGAAACGTTTAAATCGGAAATTCCGGCCAATAATACAGTGCAAAATGTAACTGCAACAACTAACATTCAACAGCCACAACAACGTAGAACTTTAGCAAAAAAGACAGCTAAGAAAAGTTCTGATTGGATGCCAAAAATCATTGTTGCCTTATTTATCATCATTATTATTGCTGCAATTTGGTTTTTAAAACAACATAATTCAAGCAGTGAAGTTGTGGATGAGCCTAAACAAGAAGATGTTAAGGTAGAATCAACAAACGTCAAGACAAATAGTAATAAGGATAAAGAAGCTACTAAAACGGAAACTAGCGCAAAAGAAAAAACAACCGATAAAACTGATTCACCAGAAGAAAAAACTAAACAAAAAATTTCGAAAGGTGTTTTAGAAAATGATAGTGTAACAACTACTTATACTCTTACAGGCGCGAAAGACTTTAAGGTGAAAGTAAAAGTTATGGGTAGTACATGGGTTGGTATTCAAGATGAAACAGGTAAAGAGATCTCAAGTGAATCTGACTCATTTAAGGCTGATCAAATGTATAGTGATGGTGACGAGATTGACGTAGATGCAACAGGTAAGAAAAGCGTTCGTGTTAGACTTGGAGCTTCAGCTAATGGTACAGTATATGTAAATGATGAAAAGATAAAATTTGCAGCAACTCCTGCAGAACGTTATACTCAAAATATCGTTATTAAATTTGAGGAAGAAAAGTAGTCATCTGAACAGGATGACTTTTTCCTTTGTTAAGAAAGGTGAAACAAATGAATATTCCTAATAGAATCACAGTCTCTCGAATTTGTTTAATACCTATTTTCGTATTGATGATGGTGTTAGACTTTGGCTGGGGTAATATGTCTATATTAGGTGCTACATTACCAGTTGAACATTTTGTAGGTGCTTTGATATTTATCATCGCTTCTGTAACAGACTGGATTGATGGACATTATGCACGAAAGTACAATTTAGTTACAAACCTAGGGAAGTTTTTAGATCCATTAGCAGATAAATTGCTAGTTTCATCTGCTTTCATTTTATTAGTAGAAATGGGCGCTTCACCAGCATGGGTCATTATCATTATTATTAGCCGTGAATTTGCTGTAACAGGCTTACGTTTAATTTGTGCGGAACAAGGTGAAGTTGTAGCCGCTAACCAACTCGGCAAAATTAAGACATGGACACAAATCATTGCAATTGCATCCTTATTAATGGATAACATTATCTTTGCAATGTGGGGTATTCCATTCGGAACAATTATGCTATATGTAGCATTATTCTTTACAGTTTGGTCAGGTGTTGATTACTTCTGGTTAAACCGCAAAATTTTATTAGAATCAAAATAAAGTAATATTGGCTCATTTTGCATGACGAAAGATAATATTTTCGTTTCGCAACCACTTTTGTGGCGTTTGATTTATTCAAACGAATGAGCCATTTTTTTCTACACAAAAGGGGGAATAATTGATGAATGCGGAAATTGTTGCTGTAGGATCAGAATTGTTGTTGGGGCAAATTGTCAATACAAACGCGCGCTTTATTTCGAGTCAATTATCAGAATTGGGTATTAATGTTTATTATCATACGGTTGTGGGGGATAATGCAGCACGTTTAAAAGAAGTGATTCAAATTGCGGAATCCCGTTCAGACCTACTTATCTTTTCTGGTGGCTTAGGACCTACTAAGGATGATTTAACGAAAGAAACAATTGCAAAACACTTGAATGTAGATCTCGTAGAAGACGAAGAGGCGATGAAATCTATTGAAGATTTCTTTGCAAAACAAAATCGAATTATGACTGATAATAACCGCAAACAAGCTTTAGTTTTAAAGGGAAGCCAAGTATTGACTAACAAGAACGGAATGGCTCCGGGTATGATTTATGACGTTCATAACAAAATATATATGTTGTTACCAGGACCACCAAAAGAGATTGAGCCAATGTTTCAATTCGAAGCAAAACCAAAGCTTGCAGAGCGCCTACATGAAGATAACAAAATAGTATCACATGTACTGCGTTTTTATGGCATTGGTGAAGCAGAATTGGAAGTGCGTATACAAGATTTGTTAGATGAACAATCAAATCCAACAATTGCGCCTCTTGCATCTGATGGTGAAGTAACATTGCGTATTACTGCAAAGACTGAAAATGAAGAACAAGCTTGGTTATTGATCAAAAAAACTAAAAATGAAATCATAGAGCGAGTTGGAGATTATCTGTACGGGGAAGATGATGATTCTTTATCAAGCAAAGCAGCAGAAATGCTCATTGCGAATAATTTAACAATTTCAGCAGCAGAAAGTTTAACAGCTGGATTATTCCAATCAGAGCTTGCTGCAAATCCGGGAATTAGCCAATCATTATTAGGTGGGATGGTAACCTATACAGAACAGGTTAAACAAGAGCAATTAGGAATGCCAAAAGAAATTTTAGAAAACTATGGTGTTGTAAGTGCTGAATGTGCTGGAGAAATGGCACGACTTGTTAAAGGAAAATTTAGCACGGATATCGGTGTAGGTTTAACAGGTGCTGCAGGACCTGAAGCTCATGGCGATCAACCTGCAGGAACAGTGTGGATTGGTATTGCGATTGACCAAGACCCACCTCTTACTTACAAATTACAATTGACGGGTATGCGTAATACAAATCGCCTACGTGCTGTTAAATTTGCATTCCATTATTTAATCCATCTGTTAGCAGAAAAAGGATATGTCAAAAAATAAATTCGATATTAAAAAGACTATTAAAATATGTATTTCGTGAATTTTTAAGTAATCATTTTTAAATAGTAATTTAATTTTGACGAATAAACGTTCGCTTTTTTCTTGTGTTTTTCTCAAAAAAGAAGTATAGTAGAAACAGAAATATAAGACAACTCATTTTAAAGGAGGAACTAGATTGGACGAACGTAAAGCGGCATTGGATATGGCCCTTAAGCAAATTGAAAAGCAATTTGGTAAAGGGTCTGTTATGAAATTAGGAGAACAGGCAGACCGTAGAGTTTCTACATCTTCAAGTGGTTCTTTAGCGCTTGATACAGCACTTGGAGTTGGTGGTTACCCTCGTGGTCGTGTCATTGAAATATATGGACCTGAAAGTTCAGGTAAAACTACTGTAGCATTACATGCAATTGCAGAAGTACAAGCAAATGGAGGACAAGCAGCATTCATAGATGCTGAACATGCCCTTGATCCTGTTTATGCTTCTAAACTTGGCGTCAATATTGATGAATTATTATTATCTCAACCAGATACTGGTGAACAAGCTTTAGAAATTGCAGAAGCATTAGTACGAAGTGGTGCGATTGATATTATTATTATCGACTCAGTTGCTGCACTCGTTCCAAAGGCAGAAATAGAAGGCGAAATGGGTGATTCCCATATGGGTCTTCAAGCACGCTTAATGTCACAAGCTTTACGAAAACTATCAGGGATTATTAATAAGTCAAATACGATTGCAATCTTTATCAACCAAGTCCGTGAGAAAATTGGTGTTATGTTTGGTAACCCTGAAACTACTCCTGGTGGACGTGCACTAAAATTCTATGCATCTGTACGTTTAGAAGTTCGTCGTGCAGAAACCATTAAACAAGGTAACGAAATGGTTGGTAACCGTACAAAGATTAAAGTTGTGAAAAACAAAGTAGCACCGCCATTTAAAACTGCAGAAGTGGATATCATGTATGGTGAAGGGATTTCAAAAGAAGGCGAAATTCTTGATATCGGTGTAGAAAAGGATATTGTACAAAAAAGCGGATCTTGGTATGGCTATGATGATGAACGCCTAGGTCAAGGACGTGAAAATGCAAAACAATTCTTAAAAGAAAATCCTGAAATTAGAGAAGAAATAGCTCAGAAAATCCGTGTTGCATCAGGTATTGCTGAAAATGGAGAGATTACAGACGCTAACTTAGAAGATTCTGAAGTTGATCCAACATTATTTGATGAAGAATAGATTTTTCTAAAGGTCCTTCAAATTTGAAGGACCTTTTTTAGAAAGAAAATCTTTATGCACTCCTTTAAGTTTGATAATTTAAAATTTTCCGTTACATTTTTAATTGATTTAAATAACAACTTTATGCTACATAAAGATTCAAAAGTTGATACAGATAGATTAGAATACATCCAAAAACTGTGAATCCTTGACAGGTCAATATATCAACTATACAATTAAATTGTATTATTTCTAAAATTGAAATGAAATTGGCACTATATTGAATGATCAATGTAAAGCCGACTGAAACAGAGTATGAAAACAGCAAGAGGAGGTATTTGTATGATGGAAATCATCTTCTCCGCTTTGCTAGGAATTATCGTCGGTGCCGCTGTTATCTATTTCGTCATGAAAAAAGTGAATGAATCAAAAGTGAACGGTGCAAAGAGTGCTGCAGAACTTATTATTGAAGAAGGTAAGAGAGAAGCAGAAGCTCTTAAGAAAGAAGCACTACTTGAAGCAAAAGATGAAACTCACAAACTTCGAACTGAAGCAGAAAATGACATCCGTGAACGCCGGTCTGAAATTATTAAACAAGAGAATCGGTTATTGCAAAGAGAAGAAAATCTTGATCGCAAGGATGACGCTCTGAATAAGAGAGAAACAGGATTAGAGCGTAAGGAAGAAGCTCTAACTGAAAGACAACAGCATATTGTACAGATGGAAAGCAAAGTGGAAGAACTTGTTGCTAAACAACAATCCGAAATTGAACGCATTTCAGCATTATCTCGTGATGAAGCAAAAGCAATTATTCTTAAACAAGTAGAAAGCGAGTTATCAACTGATATTGCCGTAATGACAAAAGAAGCTGAAACACGTGCAAAAGAGGGTGCTGATAAAAAAGCAAGGGAAGTTTTATCACTTGCCATTCAACGCTTTGCAGCAGACCACGTTGCAGAAACGACTGTATCTATCGTTAACTTACCAAACGATGAGATGAAAGGTCGAATTATAGGACGTGAAGGACGTAATATCCGCACACTTGAAACATTAACTGGTATCGATTTAATAATCGATGATACGCCAGAAGCAGTTATCCTATCAGGATTTGACCCTATTAGACGCGAAACTGCTCGTCTTACATTAGAAAAACTTGTACAAGATGGTCGTATCCACCCAGCTCGTATTGAAGAAATGGTGGAAAAATCTCGTCGAGAAATAGACGAACAAATCCGCGAAACTGGGGAACAAACTACATTTGAAGTTGGAATTCATAATTTACACCCAGACTTAATGAAAATTCTTGGTAGAATGAAGTATCGGACAAGTTATGGTCAAAATGTCTTAAAACACTCTATAGAAGTTGCTCATTTAGCAGGACTATTGGCAGCTGAATTAGGTGAAGATGTAACTTTAGCAAAACGCGCAGGCTTACTCCATGATATAGGTAAAGCCATCGATCATGAAGTAGAAGGTAGTCATGTTGAGATTGGTGTAGAATTAGCAACAAAATACCATGAGCATCCTGTAGTTATTAACAGTATTGCTTCGCATCATGGTGATACAGAACCAACATCTGTTATAGCAGTTTTAGTAGCTGCTGCCGATGCGTTATCAGCAGCAAGACCGGGTGCACGTAGTGAAACATTAGAAAATTATATTCGTCGATTGGAAAAATTGGAAGAAATTTCAGAATCTTATGAAGGCGTAGAAAAGTCATATGCTATTCAAGCAGGACGTGAGATTCGTATTATAGTACGTCCAGATCAAATTGACGACTTAGCTTCACATCGCTTAGCCCGTGATATTCGTAAACAAATTGAAGATGAGCTAGATTATCCAGGGCATATTAAAGTTACAGTTATTCGAGAGACTCGTGCTGTTGAATATGCTAAGTAGAATTTAGTACTTCAAGTTTTGTATATTTAAAAGCCAAAATCAATGATTTTGTATATTTATATAATTTAATGGACAAAAGGCTTCTTAGTACTACGGTCGAGAAGCCTTTTGTTATGGAAATGAGTGGATGAAATGAAAGTACTATTTATTGGAGACATCGTAGGGGATATTGGCTTAGATGCAGTTGAATCATACTTACCTCGCCTAAAAAGAAAATATAATGTAGATGTTGTTATAGCAAATGGTGAAAATGCAGCTGCAGGTAGAGGTATAACTAAAGGAATTTATCAAGATTTACTTATGATGGGCGTAGATGTAATAACAATGGGAAACCATACATGGGACCAAAAAGAAATTTTCGACTTTATTGATGATGCAGATTATTTAATTCGACCAGCTAATTTTTCGGATGAAGCACCAGGTAAAGGAATGGTATCTGTCACAAAAAATAACGAAACGATAACAGTCATTAATTTGCATGGTCGAACATTTTTACCGCCTCATGGAGATCCATTCGCTAAAGCAGAAGAATTAGTAGAGGAAGCAAAAAAAATATCTCCGCTTGTTTTCATAGACTTTCATGCAGAAACAACTAGTGAAAAAATTGCATTAGGATGGAATTTAGACGGAAAAGCTTCAGCAGTAGTTGGTACACATACTCATGTTCAAACAGCTGATGCTCGTATTTTCCCAGGGGGAACTGCATTTATTTCTGATGTAGGTATGACAGGACCGTACGATGAAGTACTGGGCATGAACAAAGATAAAGTTATATATCGTTTTAAAACAAATATGCCAACACGATTTGAAGTACCAAAACAAGGCAGAGAAGTATTTAGTGGCTTTTATGTTGAACTTGATAACAAATCTGGTAAAGCTAAATACTTTGAACGTATTTATATAAATGCTGATTATCCTTTCGTTCCTTAAACTAGTCTATTTTATGCAGGGTGAGCATACAATGCTTCATGGACAATCAAAATGTCCCCGATTTTTCAAACTAAGGGAGGAATAGTTGTGGATTCATTGAAAGTATCGTCTCGCTCCAACCCAAATTCCGTAGCAGGTGCATTAGTGGCAGTGATTAGAGAGCAAGGATATGCAGAGATGCAAGCAGTTGGGGCAGGTGCCCTCAATCAGGCTGTGAAAGCAATCGCAATTGCGAGAGGCTTTGTAGCTCCGAGTGGTACTGATTTAACATGTTCACCAGCATTTACGGATATTTTAATAGCTGGTGAAGATCGTACAGCATTAAAATTGCTCGTCGAAAAAAAAGGACGATAGTAAATAATAAAAGAGAAGGCGGCTTGCTCTGATTTGAAGAGCACTGGATTGCCTGAGTCGAAAGCTCCTTTATTCTTTCGAATGAGGGAGCAAATTGACACGAGGTGCAAGCCGCTAAATTGTGAAAAATTTTATAGTAAGAATGATCATTACTTAAAAAGCGCATTCATAAATACACTTAATGTGAATTCTCATTGGTTCAAAATGATGAAAAATATTACATGATAAAATTGAATTAAATAATAAATAAAAATACCGGATAATTACTTCGGTATTTTTTTCTGTTTTTGATTAAAAATAATACATAAAAAGAAAGTAGTTTATTGAAAATTTATGAACGAACTTTTCCGTCAAAGGTCTGATTTTAGGAGAAATCATTTAATAACAATAGTTTCATCTGCATGTTCGTGATAAACTTATGAAGGATAAAAAGCTTATACGTGATATATTAAGGAGATGTTGATCGATGTTACATCAGCTTTCTTGGAAAGTCGGTGGGCAACAAGGGGAAGGTATTGAAAGTACTGGAGAAATTTTCTCTACAGCGATGAACCGTTTAGGTTACCACTTATATGGTTATCGTCACTTTTCTTCCCGCATTAAAGGTGGCCATACGAATAATAAAATTAACGTACGTACGTCAACTGTACATACGATTCCAGATGACTTAGATATTTTGGTAGCATTTGACCAAGAAACAATCGAGGTTAACTATAAAGAACTAACAAAAGATGGTGTTATTTTAGCAGATGCTAAATTTAAACCTGTAAAACCTGAAGATTGCCTAGCAGAACTATATATTGTTCCATTTACTGAAATTGCAACTGAACTAGGAACTTCACTTATGAAAAACATGGTTGCAATAGGTGCAACAGCAGCCCTTATGAACCTTAAAGATGAAGTTTTCCAAAGTGTTGTTAACGAAATCTTTGGCCGTAAAGGTGAAGCAGTAGTTCAAAAGAATATGGAAGCAATTGCAAAAGGTCATCAAATGATGAATGAGTTATTAAAGGAACAAGTTGGTAAATTTGAACTTGAACCTGGCGATGGTAAACACAGATTATTTATGATTGGTAACGAAGCAATTGCTCTAGGTGCATTAGCTGCAGGCTCTCGTATAATGAGTGCATACCCTATTACACCAGCTTCTGAAATTATGGAATACCTAATTAAAAAGTTACCTAAATTTGGTGGTACTGTGATTCAAACAGAAGATGAAATTGCAGCTGCTACTATGGCCATTGGTGCTAGCTACGGTGGTGTACGTGCATTTACAGCATCTGCAGGTCCTGGTTTATCATTAATGATGGAAGCGCTTGGCTTAGCAGGAATGACAGAAACACCACTTGTTGTTGTAGATACACAACGTGGTGGTCCATCAACTGGTCTTCCAACAAAACAAGAACAATCTGACTTAATGGCTATGTTGTATGGTACACATGGTGAAATTCCAAAAGTCGTTATTGCACCGTCAACTGGTGAAGAAGCGTTTTACGATATGATTCAAGCATTCAATATTGCAGACGAATTACAACTACCAGTAATTGTTCTTTCAGATTTACAACTTTCACTTGGTAAACAAACAGTAGAACCGTTCGATTACTCTAAAATCAAGATTAACCGTGGTAAATTAAACTTGGATGAACTTCCAGAATTAGAAGATAAACAATACTTCAAACGATATGAAGTAACGGAAGATGGTATTTCTACACGTGTAGTTCCTGGTCAAAAATATGGTATTCACCATGTTACAGGGGTAGAACATAACGAAGAAGGAAAACCTTCTGAAGCAGCTGGAAATCGTAAGAAACAAATGGACAAACGTTTCCGTAAATTACAATATGTTCATTTTGATACACCGGTATTTACTGATGCACCAAACGAAGAGGCTGATGTTCTTTTAGTAGGTTTTGGTTCTACCAAAGGTGCAATTGAAGAAATTCGCCCAATGCTAGATGCTGAAGGTATTAAAACAAATCATGCACATATTCGATTGATCCATCCATTCCCTGTTGAAGAAATGAAACCATTAATCGATCATGCTAAAAAAGTTATTGTTGTTGAAAATAATGCAACTGGCCAATTAGCTAATATTATGAAATTGAACATGGGACACCACGATAAAATTATAAACTTAACAAAATATGACGGTACACCATTCCTACCATTGGAATTACTTGGCCGCGTAAAGGAGTTGCTAACTGATGGTAACATTTAAGGATTTTCGTAATACAGTTAAACCTAACTGGTGCCCAGGATGTGGTGACTTTTCAGTGCAAGCAGCAATTCAACGTGCTGCAGCAAATCTTGACATTCAACCACATGAACTAGCAGTAGTTTCAGGCATAGGTTGTTCAGGTCGTTTATCAGGCTATATCAATTCATATGGCTTACACGGTATCCACGGTCGTGCATTACCAATCGCACAAGGATTAAAAATGGCAAATCGTGATTTAAACGTTATTGCTACAGGTGGTGACGGAGATGGCTTTGCAATCGGTATGGGACATACAATCCATTCAATCCGACGCAACATCGATATCACTTATGTCGTGATGGATAACCAAATCTACGGATTAACAAAAGGTCAAACATCACCTCGTTCAGCTGCTGGCTTTGTCACAAAATCAACACCAGGTGGTGCAATTGAACCATCATTAAAACCATTAGAAGTAGCACTTTCTTCTGGAGCTACATTTGTTGCACAAAGTTTCTCAACAGACTTGAAAGAACTAACAGCAATTATTGAAGCAGGTATGAAGCATAAGGGATTCTCATTTATCAATGTATTTAGCCCGTGCGTAACTTACAATAAAGTGAACACATATGATTGGTTCAAAGAACATATTACAAAACTTTCAAGTATTGAAGGCTACGATTCATCAAATCGTGCAGAAGCGATGAAAACAGTAATGGAACACGAAGGTCTTGTTACTGGAATCATTTATCAAAATGATGATGAACTTTCTTACCAAGAAAAAGTAATTGGATATCATGAAGAACCATTAAATAAAGCTGATATCATGATTAAAGAAGAAGAACTAAATGAACTAATGAAAGAATTTATCTAGTTTAAATTTCGTTAGCAAAAAAATCACTCATTCATGAAAATGATTGAGTGATTTTTTCTTTTTAAGAATTATTTTGAACGAAAGAAAACGTTAATTCCTAAATTTAATTTATATATGTAAATAGATATGCCTTCTTTTATGAATTTACCATTAATATGTACATTCCTTAACAATTCATGCTAATTCTTGTGAGAATAGTATATCTTTCAGTATAATATAGTAATGGGTACTCGAACGAAAGGGGTTTACCGATGAATGAAGAACAACGACTTGCCAGTCAGCAAGTAAATACAAAATCTACGTCAACAGCAGAGAAAGACTATAGTAAGTACTTTCAATCTGTTTATGCTGCGCCATCTTTAAAAGATGCAAAGAGACGTGGGAAAGAAGAAGTGCAATACCATAAGGATTTTAAAATCGATGAAAAGTTCCGTGGAATGGGAACAGGACGCAAATTTTTAATTCGCACATATGGTTGCCAAATGAATGAACATGATACGGAAGTGATGGCAGGTATTTTCATCCAGCTTGGATATGAGCCAACAGAAGATGTAAAGGAAGCCAACGTAATCTTAATGAATACATGTGCCATTCGTGAAAATGCTGAAAATAGAGTTTTCGGTGAACTAGGACATTTAAAACCTTTAAAACGTGAAAATCCCGATTTATTAATTGGTGTTTGTGGTTGTATGTCACAAGAAGAAGCAGTTGTAAAGAAAATATTAAAAACATATGACCAAGTAGATATGATTTTCGGAACACATAATATTCACCGTTTGCCAGAAATTTTAAATGAAGCATACTTATCTAAAGAAATGGTAGTTGAAGTATGGTCTAAAGAAGGAGACATCATTGAAAACCTTCCTAAAGTACGAAAAGGTCATACAAAAGCATGGGTTAACATTATGTATGGATGCGACAAATTTTGTACGTATTGTATCGTGCCATATACACGCGGAAAAGAACGAAGTCGTTTACCAGAAGATATTATCCAGGAAGTTCGTAGTCTAGCAGCTCAAGGTTACAAAGAAATTACTTTACTAGGTCAAAATGTTAATGCTTATGGTAAAGACTTTGAAAATCGTAATTATCGACTTGGTGATTTAATGGATGAATTACGTCTAATAGATATTCCACGTATTCGTTTTACAACAAGTCATCCGAGAGACTTTGATGATCATTTAATCGAAGTACTAGCGAAAAAAGGTAATCTAGTAGAGCATATACACTTACCAGTACAATCTGGATCTAGTGATATGTTGAAAATTATGGCACGTAAATATACACGTGAAAGTTATTTAGAACTTGTCAAAAAAATTCGAAAAGTTATGCCAGATGTAGCACTTACAACGGATATTATTGTAGGCTTCCCAAATGAAACAGAAGAACAGTTTGAGGAAACACTTTCTTTATATAAAGAAGTGGGATTTGAAATGGCTTATACCTATGTATATTCTCCACGTGAAGGTACACCGGCTGCCAAGATGAAAGATAATGTACCACTTGAAGTGAAAAAGGATAGGCTTCAACGATTAAACAAAGTAGTAAATGAATATTGTGCCGAAGCTTTAAAGAAATATGATGGTCAAATTGTTGAAGTATTAGTTGAGGGTGAAAGTAAAAAGAACCCAGAAGTATTAGCTGGATATACAAGAAAAAATAAACTCGTTAACTTTGTAGCACCGAAAGAAGTCATTGGAGAACTTGTAAAAGTTAAAATAACTGATGCAAAAACATGGTCTTTACAAGGTGAATTTATCGAAGTAGTATCGAGTCAAGAGGTGAAAGCATAATGACAGGAAAACTATACACAAAAGATGATATTATTGAAAAAGCTCATGAAATTGCACATATGATTGCAAATACTGAAGAAGTTGAATTTTTTAAACGTGCAGAAGCACAAATAAACGAAAATCAATTTGTTCGAGAAAAAATCGCAAGTTTAAAAAGTTTACAAAAGCAAGCGGTGAATTTCCAACATTACGGAAAAGAAAAAGCGCTAAAATTGATCGAAGAGAAAATTGAAAAAATCGAAAAAGAAATCGATGCTCTTCCAATAGTGGTTGAATTTAAACAATCTCAAGGTGACGTTAATGATTTATTGCAACTAGTAGCAAATTCTATTGCTAACAATGTGACAGATGAAATTGTCGAATCAACTGGTGGCGATGTTTTACGTGGTGAAACAGGCTCTAAAGTTCGCAATTCTGAGCCTGGAAGTTGTTCATAAAAATAAATTTTTATAGATTTATAAATACAAGAAAAGGATGCCGATACAATAGGCATCCTTTTTTTCGCCAAAGCCATATTCATGTCTCAAAATAAATTGATTTTTTATAGCTTTCGACATTTTCTTAACGAATTAGGCACCCACTAGGCTAATAGCGCATATGATGTGGTGAACGGGAGATAAAGGAGGAATCATGCTGAGACAGTTACGTCATATTGTGACCAAAGCAGTGATTGCAAAGGGAAAAAAGAGAACAGAATCTTGTGAAACATTACGTCCACCAAATAGTCCATCAAGTATTTTAGGTTGCTGGGTGATCAATCATACTTACTCCGCTAAGAAGAATGGAAAATTTGTAGAAGTATCAGGCAAGTGTGAGATCAATGTATGGTATGCATATAATAACCATTGTAAAACAGCGGTATTTTCTGAAACGATTCCTTATCGTGATCGTATCAAGCTCCATTATCGCGATGACGAGTCTTCAGGAAAAGAAGAAGTTCATATTCGCGTATTACAACAACCAAATTGTATTGAAGCAGTAATTGGACCAGATGCTGAAACTTTTGTGGTTACTATTGAAAGAGAGTTATTAGCGGAAGTGGTTGGGGAAACAACAATTTGTATCAGTATTCACCCAATGGAGTATGAAGAAGATTGGAACTTTGAAGATGAAAGTTCATCATCCAGTTCTTCAAAATCGCCAAAATCTCACAAATCATCCAGCTCATCTAGTTCGAGCTCATCCAGTTCATCATCAGATTTATCTGATTTAGAGTCATCATCATTTCATAGATAAACAACTTTAGGGGCTATCCGTAAAATAGGATTGCCCCTATATTTTATGGAGAATGTTTTATTTCAGTACATTTTTTTAAAAGAAAAATTTTTCAAGAAAGAATTAGATAATGAAAAAACAACTCAAAATTACGTTCAAAAGTAAACGCCAAAAAGTAAGAGTAAATCAAATGTATTATAACAGTATCTATAAATAAAATTTTTTTCTTAAAAAATATTGATTTAGAAAAAATTTTTTCGTATAATTGAATCTATGAAAATGCTTACATAAATTGTAGAGTACAGGGGAGGATAAAATGGACGCATATTTATTAATTATCACATTATTAGCGATAGTTATTGTTATAGTGGGTGTATCAGTTTTTAAATGGCACGCATTTATTAGTCTACTTATTGCTAGTCTTTTCCTAGCGATTTTTAGCGGCATGAAACTTGATGAAATTGTTCAAGCATATGAAACAGGTGTGGGCGGAACTCTTGGACACCTAATTGGAATCATTGCCTTAGGTGCGATTTTAGGTAAGATGCTAGCAGAATCTGGAGCTGGTTTGAAAATTGCCAATTTCTTTATTAAAGTATTCGGTGAAAAGAAACTACCATGGGCAATGTTCTTCTCAGGATTTGTTATTGGTATTCCTGTATTTTTCGAAGTCGGAATATTAATCTTACTGCCACTTGTTATCTCTATTCAAAAAGCTTCAAAGAAAAATATATTATTAATTGGATTACCAGCTATCGCTGGATTATCAATTGTTCATGGTTTAGTACCTCCACATCCAGGTGCTGTGGCTGCAATTGGTATCTACGGTGCTAATTTAGGTAAAGTATTGCTTTATTCATTAATTATTGCAATTCCTGCAGGTATTATCGGAGGACCTCTTTATGCAAAATATATTAGTAAACGAGTAGCCCCCGAAGAAGAACCAGAATTTGTGCATGTAGAAGAAAAAAACGATGATCAAATGCCTGGTACTTTTATTTCATTCTTCTCCATTTTACTTCCTGTACTTTTAATGGTTTTGGGAACAATGGCTCCATATATGCATGTTGGCAAAACTATTAAAGATGCATTTACATTTATCGGTAGTCCGATTATAGCACTACTTATTTCAGTCTTTTCAGCTTATTATTTCCTAGGTTATAGACTTGGACAAGATAAAAAAGCTATTAAGAAGTTTACAGAGGATTGTTTAGTACCGGTAGGCTCCATTGTATTAATCATTGGTGCTGGTAGTGGATTTAAACAAGTTCTTATTGACAGTGGTGTTGGCGAAACAATTGGACACTTAGCAGAAAATTTATCGGTTTCTCCGCTAGTATTAGCATTTGTAATTGCAGGAATGATAAGAATTGCTACAGGATCAGCAACAGTGGCATTAACAACTGCTGCTGGCATCGTTTCACCAATTATTGCGAATATGACAAATGTTAATTTAGAATTATTAGTAATTGTTACAGGAGCTGGCTCATTAATGTTCTCACATGTTAATGATGCTGGATTCTGGATGGTGAAAGAGTATTTAGGATTATCTATTAAAGAAACTTTTAAAACTTGGACAGCTTTAGAAACAATTCTTTCATTTGTAGCATTTGCTTGTGCGTTAATTATTAATGCAGTCATTTAAGTTATTAGAAAAATAGAATGGAAGAAAGATAAAGGAGAAGATATTGTGTATAACACAATATCTTCTCCTTTTTTTCTTAAATACGGGTTTGTGAAATAGCCTGGCGCATTTTTTTTAGTGCAGGGTTGGCGATGTCTTTTCGTCGGACCATCGTGTTAACATATAGAGCATCAATGATACTTAGTTGTCCAATTCTTGAAGATAAGGCTTCTGATCGATATTCAGTCTCTTCTGAACTTGTATAAAGTGCAACTTGCGCTAATTGACTAATCGGTGATTTTGGAAATCCTGTAATGGCGATTACAGAAGCGCCGTTTTCTTTTGCAGTTTTTGCAATCTGAAGTGTATCTCGATTACGGCCGGAATGTGAGATTACAATAGCTAAATCGTCTTTTGATAATTGAGATGCGGACATTAGTTGGAAATGTGAATCTATAAAAGCAAAACATTTAACACCAGTTCTTATAAATTTATGGTAAGCATCCATAGCGATTACGGAAGAACCACCTGTACCATAAAAATAAATATGTTTTGCTTGATTCATTAACTTTACAGCTTTATTAATAGAAGTTTCATCTAAAATATGCATTGTATTTTCAAGTGTTTGTATATTTGATTTGAAAATTTTTTCGAAGATTGTTTTTTCATTATCTTGATCTGATATTTCCTCATGAATTTGTTGGATTGGGGTAATTACTTCAGAGGCTAATGCAATTTTCATTGCTTGGTAGCCTTTAAAACCTAAGCGCTTACAAAAGCGGAAAACCGTTGCATCTGCAATATTTAAATCAGCAGAAACTTCATTAATAGTCTTATTAATGATACGTGAGGGATCTTCTTGAATATAATCTGCAATTTTCTTTTCCTTTTCGCTTAAGCGAGGATAAAGAGAATTGATTTTTTTTATAGTATTTTGAGTCATAAAGGAAGTCCTTTCAAATAATGATAGTACCTGTAGTATAGCATATTCAAAAATAAGAAAAAATTTTTCTTCATTTGTTTTAACAAGTGAAATTATTTTTAGTATAATTAGATTAAGACTTGTTAAAAAGAGGAGCGTTTAAGATGAATATTGGTTTAGTTGGATTAGGGAAAATGGGATATAATCTTGGATTAAATTTAATGAAACATCAACATACAGTATCAGCTTTTGATGTTAATGAGGAGGCAGCAAAAAACTTTACAGCTGAAGGTGGAAATACTTTTTCATCGTTACAAGAATTAGTTAATGCTCTTCCAAAACCTCGTGTCATATGGTTAATGGTACCAGCTGGTGAGATTACAATTAGTACAATTGAACAATTAAAGGGAATGCTTGAAGCGGGAGATATTTTAATTGATGGAGGAAATTCGCATTACAAAGAAGCTATTAGTTTTGCAGAAGATTTAAAGCAAAAAGGCATCTTTTTCATGGATATCGGTACTAGTGGAGGCACTTCAGGAGCTTTAAATGGAGCTTGTATGATGATTGGTGGAGAAGAACAAGCATTTAAGGTAATCGAACCATTTATCAAAGACATTTGTGTAGATAAAGGATACTTATATGCGGGCAAAACAGGAAGTGGTCATTTCTTAAAAATGATTCATAATGGAATTGAATATGGTATGATGCAAGCAATTGCAGAAGGATTCGAAGTGCTTGAAAAAAGTCCATTTGACTATGACTATGAAAAAGTAGCTGAAATGTGGAACCATGGATCTGTTATTCGTTCTTGGTTAATGGAACTAACACAAAATGCTTTTTCTAAAGATCCAAAACTTGATGAAATTAAAGGGGTTATGCATTCTTCTGGTGAAGGAAAGTGGACAGTTGAAACAGCTCTAGAGTTAAAAGCACCTGTACCTGTGACAACACTTGCTTTAATGATGCGTTATCGCTCTTTAGAAGAAGACACATTTACTGGGAAAGTAGTGGCAGCACTCCGTAACGAATTTGGTGGTCATGCTGTTGAAAAGAAATAATTAAATTAAGATTTATAAGGGTTAGGAAAAAACTAACTTGGAAAAATGAAAAGCATCGAAAATTTTACGATCAGTGAAATTTTCGGTGCTTTGTTTTTAGTCTGAGTTTTAGCATGAAAAATCCGAACTAGAACTTTTAATATATATCCACATAAGTGTGGTATTAAGATTCAATTAAAAAGGATATCGCTAATTCCAATTTGGATATCTTTAAATTAATCCTTATTTTACCCATTTTTCTTGGAATTTCGTAATATCCTGATACTCTTGCTCAAGTAAACGTGAAATTCGAATAAAGATAGGGATTAGTTCAATATATATATTAACATTTTCTTCAATAGGATTGTGTATATGAGTAGAACCGACCCATTCAGATATGATTGAGAAGTCATCAATTTCACCTAATGCATACATACCAAGTACAATTGCACCAAGACATGAACTTTCAAAGCTTTCTGGAACTGAAACTTCTTGATTGAATATATCAGCCATCATTTGACGCCAAAGTTCAGAACGTGCAAATCCACCTGTAGCTTGAATTTTGTTCGGTATCCCAATAACTTCTTGTAAGGCGATAAAAACAGTATAGAGATTGAAAATAACCCCTTCCAATACTGCACGAATCATATGTTCTTTCTTATGATGTAAACCTAATCCAAAAAACGATCCACGAGCATTGGCATTCCATAATGGAGCGCGTTCTCCTGCTAAATAAGGATGGAATAATAAGCCATCTGATCCCGGTTTTACATTTGATGCAATGCGAGTTAAAACATCATAAGCATCGATACCTAAGCGTTTAGCAGTTTCCACTTCGGAAGCGGCCAATTCATCTCGTACCCATCTAAAAGTCATACCACCATTATTTACCGGGCCACCAACTACCCAATGTTTGTCGGTAAGCACATAGCAGAATATGCGTCCTTTTGGATCTGTTACAGGGTGATCGGTTACAGTACGAATGGCACCACTTGTGCCAATTGTTACGGCGACCACACCAGGATCTATCGCATTGACCCCTAGGTTTGATAGGACTCCATCATTTGCACCAATCACAAAAGGAATGTTTGAAGGAATTCCAATTTCCTCTACGATTTCTTCCTTTAATCCATCTAAAAAATACGTAGTTGGAACAAGCTCAGACAATTGGTCGGACGAAATCCCGGCTACTTCTAAAGCGGTTTCATCCCAATCGTTATTCTTAAGGTTGAACATTCCAGTAGCAGAAGCTATAGAGTGATCTACAAGATATCGACCGAAAAAGTCATGGAATACATATTCCTTCATACTAATAAATTTAAATGTTTTTTGGAAAATCTCTGGTTTTTCATGTTGTAACCAAGTAATTTTACAAAGTGGAGACATTGGATGAATAGGGGTTCCAGTACGTCTATAAATTTCATGACCATTCATTTCATTTTTGATTTTTTCTGACCAATCTGTCGCACGAGTATCTGCCCAAGTGATGCAATTTGTCAAAGGTTTACCGTTTTTATCAATAGCAATAACACTATGCATGGCTGCACTAAACGAAACAAGTCTTAATGTATTTACATCAATCTTACTTTTTTGAATAGCTACGCGAATAGCTTCTTTGACGGCAACTAAAATTTCATCAGGGTCTTGTTCTGCAACATTTGGGGTAGGACTGTACAATGGATAGCCAGCATGATGCATGCTGATAACTTGCCCTTTGTTACCAAAAAGTACTGCCTTCGTGCAAGTAGTACCTATATCAACGCCTAAATAATAAGCCATTTTTCCCATTGCTAGATTAATCTCCTTTATATAAAACATGAATATCGAAAATATTTTCTTTTGGATATTATATTTCAGAAAAAATATTTCCTACTATACTATATTACTGGACTTAAAGAATTAATAAAAGGAATTCGGATGAAATAATATAATAGTCATCTATTTGACAAAGTTTCATAAATAATTTGTATTTATTTATTTTTTTCTACAAAAGAGACTTCTCAAAATACAATCTATCATACATTATAAAACGATTTTTCGACATTGATTTGTTATAATAAAGATATGATATAGGAACATAAGAGAGGGAATATAATGGCTTACACTCCAATGATGCAACAATATTTACAAGTAAAAGCAGATTATCAAGATGCTTTTTTATTTTTCCGTTTAGGAGATTTTTATGAAATGTTCTTTGATGATGCTTTAAAGGCATCACAACTTTTAGAAATAACATTGACAAGTAGAGATGCAGGAATGAAAGAACGCATCCCAATGTGTGGGGTACCTTACCATTCAGCACAAAATTATATCGAAACACTTGTTCAAAAGGGCTATAAAGTAGCAATTTGTGAACAAACAGAAGACCCGAAATTGGCGAAAGGTGTTGTAAAACGAGAAGTTATTCAACTAATTACACCTGGGACAATAATGGAAGGTAAAGCGATTGAAGGAAAATCTAATCACTTTATCGCCTCTGCTACAAAACTAAAAGAAAGTGAGTTTGCATTTTGTTATCTGGATTTGTCAACAGGAGAATCGACGACTACATTTGTAGAAGGAGATAAAAAAGATTTAATCCAACAACTGCAGGCGTTTAATATTCGTGAATTAGTAGTTAAAAATGATCTATATGAAGAAATACAAGAATTAGCTGAAACTTATTCAATTGTACTTTCTCTTGAAAATGAAGGAATGACAGAAGAAAATAGCTTTGTCTATTTGAAACAAGCTCCACAAGAATTACATGAAGCTTGTCGAATTTTACTTCACTATATTGAACGTACACAAATGCGCTCACTCTCACATATTCAACCTTTTTCCTATCATGAAGTGAAAAATTACTTGAATATTGATACAAACTCTAAACGTAATTTAGAACTGATTCAATCATTACGTGGAGAACAAAAAGGGACTTTACTATGGCTGCTTGATGAAACTGCAACAGCAATGGGCGGAAGAAAATTAAAACAATGGCTACATCAACCATTAGCGAATCGCAATGCAATTGAAAAACGTTTAAATATTGTAACAGATTTGTTAGAAGAATATTTTATACGCACTGAACTACAAGAATTACTTAAAAACGTCTACGACTTAGAACGCTTAGCAGGACGGGTAGCTTTTGGTAGTGTTGGTGGTCGTGATTTAGCTCAATTACGTGAATCATTACGACAAGTTCCAGCTATAAAAGAGCTACTATTAAATTCAAAAAAAGACTATTTAGTACCACTCGGTCAAGCTTTAGATTTATGTGATGATGTAGAAAGCTATTTAAGTAACGCAATTACGGATCATCCGCCTATTTCTATAAAAGAGGGGGATGTGATTCGTGAAGGTTTCAATGAAAAACTTGATGAATTACGCTATGCTTCACGAAACGGAAAAGACTGGATTGCACAACTAGAGCGAAAAGAACGAGAAGTAACAGGCATCAAAAACTTGAAAATAGGTTATAACCGAATATTTGGATACTATATCGAAGTAACGAAGTCTAACATTGGCTTAGTTGACCTTACGAGATATGAACGCAAACAAACTTTAGCAAATGCTGAACGTTATATTACAGGAGAGCTAAAAGAAAAAGAAGCTATTATTTTAAATGCAGAGGAAGAAAGTCTACAACTAGAATATCAATTGTTTACAGAAATTCGTGAGTACTTAAAACAATTCATTCCTCGTCTACAAGCATTAGCATCTGATATTAGTGAGCTAGATGTATTTACTAGTTTTGCAGTCGTTACTGAGAAGTATCATTTTACAAAACCAACATTCCATGAAGGTCGTGCGCTAAAAATTATCAATGGTCGTCACCCTGTTGTGGAAAAAATGATTAATAAGAACTTATATGTACCGAATGATTGTGTGCTAGATACAGCTCAAAACATGATGCTGATTACAGGCCCGAATATGTCTGGTAAAAGTACGTATATGCGTCAAGTGGCATTAATAACAGTAATGGCGCAAATGGGCTGTTATGTACCAGCAGACGAAGCAGAGCTTCCAATCACCGATCAAATTTTCACACGAATAGGGGCTGCAGATGACTTAGCAGGTGGACAAAGTACTTTTATGGTAGAAATGTTAGAATCACAACATGCCATTACAAATGCGACAGCTAATAGCCTATTACTATTCGATGAAATCGGTCGTGGTACATCTACTTATGATGGTATGGCATTGGCACAATCTATGATGGAATATATTCATAACGAAATAGGGGCAAACACATTATTCTCAACACATTACCATGAGTTAACAGCATTAGAAAATGAGTTAGAGCGACTTCAAAATGTACATGTATCAGCAGCAGAACAAGACGGTAAAGTAGTGTTCTTGCACAAAGTTAAAAAAGGTCCTGCAGATAAAAGTTATGGTATCCATGTTGCAGAATTAGCACAATTACCAAAACCTATTATTAACCGTGCGCGAGTCTTATTGGCTGAATTTGAATCTTCAGATGTAGAACCAATTATTCGTCATAAAGAGGTTGCGGCTACAGTTTCTATCCAAAAAGAGATACCGAAAGAAGAAACTCCAAAATCTCACGAGTCAACTGTCCGTGAAGAAAATGCCACACAACTCTCTCTTTTTGAAGAGGCGGATCCGGTTAAAAAAGAAAAATTGGCGACTGAACTATCAACTGTCGAAAAAGAAGTTCTTGATCAGTTAAAACGATTAAATATATCAGGAACAACACCTATGGATGCATTACAACTTGTTTATGCGTTACAGCAATCGTTATTACAAAAATAGGAGATGCTTAATATGGGACATATTCATATAATGGATGAATTTTTGTCCAATAAAATTGCAGCAGGTGAAGTGGTTGAGCGCCCTTCCTCTGTTGTGAAAGAATTAGTCGAAAATGCAATTGATGCAGGAAGTACATCTATTGAAGTAGTATTAGAAGAAGCTGGAATGACTTCTATTCAAGTCATAGATAACGGCTGTGGTATGGACGAAGATGATGCTTTAGTATCTTTCCAACGTCATGCCACTAGTAAGATAAATAATGAACATGATTTATTTCGTATTCGAACTCTTGGCTTCCGCGGCGAAGCATTAGCGAGTATTGCCTCTGTATCGAAAGTAGATTTAATCACATCGAATGGAGAAGATGGCATAGAAGTTCATCTTGAAGGCGGTCATGTAATTGAAAAGAAACCAGGTTCTCTTCGAAAGGGTACGGATATAACAGTTTCTCAACTCTTCTTTAATACACCTGCACGTTTAAAATATATGAAAACAATTCAGACCGAACTTGGGCATACTATTGACTTGATGAATCGTTTAGCGCTTTGTTATCCGAATATCGCATTTAAACTGACACATCATGCTCATGAACTTTTACAAACAAACGGGCGTGGAGATTTACGTCATGTTCTTGCAGCCATTTATGGGGTTGCAAATGCCAAAAAAATGGTTCATTTTGAAGGAGAGTCTAAAGATTATAAGATTTCTGGCTATGCAACTATACCGGAAATCACACGTGCATCCAAAAATTATATGTCCATATTTGTCAATGGACGTTGGGTTCGTCATTACACTATACAAAAGGCAATTATCGATGCTTACCATACGTTTTTACCTATTGGTAGATTCCCAATTTCAGTTATTCATATTGAAGGGGATCCATTTTTGACAGACGTCAATGTACATCCTGCAAAGCAGCAAATTCGCTTGAGTAAGGAAGCGGATTTAATGCAGCTAATTGAGCAGTCTTTGCATAAAGCTATTCGTAATTCAATGCAAGCACCTGAAATTGCCCAAAAAAAGAAAAAAGCTGCACCATCTACAGAGCAGATTAATTTCTGGAAAACGATTAATTATAATACGACGAATATGCCACAGTTCAACGAAAAACCTAAACAAGCCGAAAATTTAAGTGAACCCATTTCTTCTAATCTTCAAGATGAAATAATAAATCACCCAGAATCAGAAAAAGGTTTTACAGTAGAAGAAAGCTGGGAAGAAATTAAAGAGTCGCAAGGGATCAATAAAATAAGCGAAGAAACGCAAGATATTTGGTCAACAAATTCAAAGGATGAAGAAATTGAAGAAATCGTCCCAACTGAAACACCTAAAGATCCATTTCCAGAACTTGAAATTGTAGGGCAAATTCATGGGACTTATATTGTTGCACAAAGTGAAGATGGCTTTTATTTAATTGATCAGCATGCTGCACAAGAACGTATAAAATATGAATATTTTAAAGAGAAGGTCGGAGAGGTAAATGCTGATGAGCGTCAAACACTTTTATTGCCATTAACTTTCCACTATTCTGCTGACGAAGCATTAACATTAAAGGAAAACAAAAAAGCTTTAGAAGAAGTAGGCGTTTATCTTGAAGAATTCGGTCAAAACTCATTTGTAGTACGTGAATATCCAACATGGTTTCCAAAAGACTTTGAATCAGAAATTATTGAAGAATTAATCGAACAGGTCTTAAAAGAACGTAAAACGGATATAAAAAAACTTCGAGAAGCAGCTGCTATAATGATGAGTTGTAAACGTTCGATAAAAGCAAATCACTATTTAGATAAGACTCAAATGGAAAGATTATTACAAGATTTAAAAACAAGGGTAAATCCATTTACTTGTCCACATGGTAGACCAGTAATTGTTCATTTTAGAACGTATGAAATTGAAAAAATGTTTAAACGTGTAATGTAATGAGTAAAGGTCAGAGGAGGATTCAAAATGTTTTCAGCTGCAAAGAGAGATCAAGTTATTCAAACTTTAAATGATTATTCATTTGATGTTTTAGTTGTTGGTGGAGGTATTACCGGTGCTGGTATAGCGCTAGATGCAGTATCTCGAGGGTTATCAGTAGCATTAGTAGATATGCAAGATTTTGCTGCAGGTACATCTAGTCGATCTACAAAACTAGTGCATGGAGGTTTACGTTATTTAAAACAATTGCAAGTTGATGTTGTAAAAGAAACAGGTAGAGAAAGAGAAATTGTTTATGAGAATGGTGTGCATATTACTACACCACAATGGATGTTATTACCTTTTTATAAAGGTGGCACATTTGGACCTTTGTCAACATCAATTGGATTGAAAATGTATGATAATTTAGCTGGGGTCAAAAAAACTGAAAGACGTAAAATGTTAAATTCTAAGGAAACATTGCTAAAAGAGCCGTTATTAAAACAGCAAGACCTTAAAGGTGGCGGCTATTATGTTGAATACCGCACAGATGATGCCCGATTAACAATTGAAGTATTGAAAAAAGCGGTCGAACTTGGTGCAATATGCTTAAACTATGCTAAAGTCGAAGAATTTGAATATGAAGATCAAAAAGTAGTCGGTGCAGTTGTACGTGATCAAATTTCTCAAAAAACTTGGACCATTCAAGCGAATGCAGTCGTCAATGCGACTGGGCCGTGGGTTGATACAATTCGTCAAAAAGATACGATTAATAACAACAAAAAATTACGCTTAACAAAAGGCGTTCATATTGTAATAGATCAATCAATATTCCCATTACAACAATCCGTCTATTTTGATACACCTGATAAACGAATGGTTTTTGCGATTCCTCGTGATGGAAAAGCGTATGTCGGAACAACGGATACTTTTTATGAAGATAACCCGCTTAAACCTATTGCCACAGATGAAGATATTGAATATTTAGTTGATACAATCCACTACATGTTCCCTGACGTTCAAGTTTCTAAACAAGATATTGAATCATGTTGGGCTGGTGTGCGCCCTCTTATTTATGAAGAAGGGAAAGACCCATCCGAAATATCAAGAAAGGATGAGGTATGGGAATCGCCATCAGGACTACTAACAATTGCTGGAGGTAAGTTAACTGGTTATCGTAAAATGGCTGAAAAAATTGTTAATCAGATTGTAAAACGCAAGCTATTTAAAAAAGCGGGACCTTGTATAACCGCAGAATTGGCCCTTTCAGGAGCTAAAGGTATTAATTCTCAAAATTTTGATGCGTATGTACAATATAAGGCTCAAGAAGGTACTCGCTATGGATTATCTTTGGAAGAAGGATATCAATTAGTACGTAAATATGGCACAAATATTGACCATTTATATCGAATTATCCATACACTAAACGTTCATGAAAAAACAACTCAATTACCATTAGATTTACATGCACAGCTAATTTATGCAATGCAATACGAAATGGCTTATACACCAGCAGATTTCTTTGTACGACGTTCTTCAAGAATGTTCTTTGATATAGACAGTGTAAAAAAATATAAAGACGCTGTTATTCAACTAATGAGCAAATATTTACACTATGTACCAGGGGAAGAACAACAATATCGCAAAGAATTAGAAGAATTATTATTCGATGCAACACATTTTGCAAATGAATAATCCTATGCATACAAACGATATTAAAATGGTTGGAGAAAAAATAATGTTACAACAAGAGTTAGATGTGATTGCAATAGTAGGACCGACAGCTGTTGGGAAAACTGCACTAAGTATTGAACTTGCTAAGGTCATTAACGGGGAAATTATCAATGGTGATTCAATGCAGGTTTATAAAGATTTGAATATTGGTACAGCGAAAATTACAAATGAAGAAATGGAAGGAATTCCTCACCATTTATTAGATATAAAGGAACCAACAGAATCTTTTTCAGTTGCAGACTATCAAAAGTTAGTCCGCGCAAAAATTGACGAGATAAAGGCAAAGGGTAAATTTCCAATCATTATTGGTGGAACGGGACTTTATATTCAATCTGTTTTATTTGATTATCGTTTTACAGAGGAAAAAGTTGATCAAACAATTCGAGATAATTATTACAAAGAATTAGCAGAAATAGGACCAGAGGCGATGCACCAAAAACTTGCTGCAATTGATCCTAAAACAGCAGCTACTATTCACCCAAATAATACTCGGCGTGTTATTCGTGCGTTAGAAATGGCAGAACATAGTGGAATTCAAAAATCAGATGAAAATCAACATCTAGGAGATCGACCACTATATAAACATCGAATCATTGGTCTAAATATGGACCGCGAACGCTTATATGAGCGTATTAACAAAAGAGTTGATCTAATGATGGAAAAGGGATTATTAGAAGAAGTTAAAGGATTATATAATAGAGGAATAAGAGATGTTCAATCTATAAAAGCAATTGGATATAAAGAGATTTATGCTTATTTAGAAGGCAACGTATCATTGCAAGAAGCTATTGAACAACTAAAACAAAATTCACGTCGATATGCGAAAAGACAACTCACATATTTCCGTAATAAGATGAATATTGAATGGTATGACGCACAATTGGGTACAATAAAAATAATTGATAATATTTTACAAAAATAAAGGGAATTCACTAAAAAAAGCGAATATACAATACTATTATTAGCTTAAGGGGGATCTTCATGAAGTCAATGAATTTGCAAGATATGTATTTAAACCAATTGCGTAAAAACGGTATATTTGTTACCGTCTTCTTATTAAATGGATTTCAGTTAAAAGGGACAATTCGTTCATACGACAATTTCACTGTATTACTCGAGGTAGACGGGAAACAACATTTGATTTACAAACATGCAATCTCAACGTTCGCACCATCTAAATCCGTTGATTTGCAACAACAAGAAGCTGAATAATCTGAATTATGGGTACGAAGGCGTCGTCTAGAATAGCACGCCATTCTATATGTAGAGGTTGGTAGACTTGATTCGACCATGCAAAGCAATATTTCATATTAGATATTTGTTATAGAAATGAGGGGAAGTCCCATGAGTTTTCTACTTATGGGGCTTCCCCTTTTCTAGTTGAAATAATTATTGTGAGTTTATTTGGCAAACATTGAAAGAGAAGTCACTAGCAAGATTAGAAAATCCCATATATACTTTATATATATTTAAATTGGAGGAATTCTTATGAAAACTATTACCCCTGAAGAAGTATTAGAAAAATTAGATGCCAATGAAGATTTACATATTGTAGATGTTCGTGAAGATGAGGAAGTAGCTAATGGTGTTATTCCAGGAGCGATTCATATTCCATTGGGACAAATACCCGAAAGAAAAGAAGAATTGGACAAAAATACCCCATACATCTTTGTATGTCATGCAGGGGGCCGTAGTTTTAGTGCTTGCTCGTATTTATCAGGTGAAGGCTATGACGTAACTAATATGGAAGGCGGCATGAGTGCTTGGCAAGGGGAATTAGAGTTCTAATTTTATGACTTTGCAACTTTTTGTTAAATTACCTTTTCACATATTATAGGGAAAAATGCTCTTCTCCATAAAATGGAGGAAGAGCATTTTTTCTTTCCAAATTTGTTGAGATATTTGTAAATCATAAGGGTAGGGTTAGCGAAGAGTACGTATAGTTGACGTTTAAGAAAGAATTGATAAGATTAAAGAGGACTTAATTTAGAAATGGAGTCGATAAAAATGGCATATATGTCCAACTTAACAGAAGAAACAATGGCCCTAGCCAAAAAAATAGAGGAGAAAGTGAAACCTTACTTTGATAAGGCAGATGAAATGGCGTTTTACAACCAACAAAAAGTACTCTCTGCTTTTCGAAATAATAATGTAAGTGAAAGTCACTTCTATCCATCAACTGGCTATGGTTATGATGATGAAGGACGTGATACATTAGAACGTGTATATGCCGAAACATTTGGGGCAGAGGCTGCTATTGTAAGACCACAAATTATTTCAGGTACACATGCGATTACGCTTAGTCTTTTCGGTGTTCTCCGTCCAGGGGATGAACTTATCTATATTACGGGGAAACCATATGATACATTACAATCCATAGTTGATGGTGGAGATAAAGACACAGGTTCGTTAAAAGACTTTAATATAAGTTACCAACATGTTGATTTAATTGACGACCGAGATGTTGATTGGGAAAAAGTTAAAAAAGTAGTATCAGCTAAAACAAAAGTGATTGCCATTCAACGTTCAAAAGGTTATGCAACACGCCCTTCATTTACCATTGATCAAATTGCAGATATGATCAAAAATATTCGTGCGATTAAAGAAGATGTCATCATATTCGTAGATAATTGTTATGGTGAGTTTGTCGATGCTGTAGAACCAACAGAACTTGGTGCCGATTTAATGGCAGGTTCCTTGATCAAAAATCCTGGCGGTGGCCTTGCAAAAGTTGGTGGCTACATCGCAGGTAAAGCAAAATATGTAGAACAATGCTCATATCGTATGACATCACCAGGGATTGGAGCAGAAGCCGGCCCTTCTTTAAATGCTCTACTTGACATGTATCAAGGATTCTTCTTATCACCTCATGTAGTGGCACAAGCATTAAAAGGAGCCATCTTTACTGCGGCTACATTAGAAGAGATTGGTATGAAACCATCACCACGTTATGATGCAAAACGTACAGATTTAATACAATCTGTCTCATTTAATACACCAGAACAAATGATTCAATTCTGTCAATCTATTCAAGCAAATTCACCAGTCAATGCTCAATTTGCTCCCCAACCAGCACCAATGCCTGGTTACGAAGATGATGTAATTATGGCAGCAGGTACATTCGTACAAGGTGCAAGCATTGAATTGTCAGCTGATGGTCCAATTCGTCCTCCATATACAGCATATGTACAAGGTGGACTAACATATGAACATGTAAAATATGCAATACTAAATGCAGTACAAAATTTACAAAAGTAATAAAAAACTAAATATTATAGGACATTATTTGATATTTGGAATTTAAAAGGACAACTGAAATTGGAGAAGCAATCCTCCAATTTCAGTTGTCCATAATTGTGTAATGAATTACTATTATTCAGAAAAATTCGAAAAATTTAGAAAGTCACATCACTTGTATTTAAAAAAGCTTGGAAAGG
>NZ_QWUA01000005.1 GCF_003576525.1 Rummeliibacillus sp. POC4
ATTCTTTCTTGGTATTTGAGGGTTTCAAGATACGAGCAATACAAGGAAATGAGTGAATGAACACCGCAATGTACTTAAGTACATGAGGATGTGAATGAGCGAAATTGACGCAGTAGTGCGATGTATATTGGAAGCCGAACAGTCTAGTAATGATGGCAAAGAGGTCACACCTGTTCCCATGCCGAACACAGAAGTTAAGCTCTTTAGCGCCAATGGTAGTTGGGGGCTGTCCCCCTGCGAGAGTAGGACGTTGCTAGGCGATTAAGGTACTGCTGATATAATCGGTAGTACCTTTTTTTATTTAAGCACTTGTACCGCTAGCTTTGACTATCATCACTCTTTCCGCTATCCCAACTAAAACTCCCTTCTTCCAAATTCAATCTTCATTTTTTCTTAATTTGATTTTCGACAGCTTGTTCGATTAAGTGACAAAATATTATAAAACGCTAAAATAAAGATTAGAAAAACCTCTATAGAATTCCGTTTTTTCTTGGTATCTTATCGTGCAATAAATAGTGATTTTATAAATCAAGAAATTCATCGGGATAAATCAATAAAATATATCGAATTTTCGAAATATATTGACAATACTTCAATCGTCTACTATTATATATCTTTATAACGGTAATAATTATTATGTTATTACGAGTTAAAATGCAACGTAGAACAACAATTTTAAGCTTTAAGGAGATGGCTGAAAGGTACTTTATTTTAAAAGGGGTTGTATGAGCATTGAAAAGTTTAAGAGAACAGGCGTTAGATTTGCACAAAGAATTGAAGGGGAAATTAGATGTGCAAACGAAAATACAGGTGGAAACGATAGAAGATTTAAGTTTAGCATATTCACCTGGTGTAGCAGAGCCTTGCATTGAAATTAAGAATGATGCTAACTCTGTTTACGATTATACAATGAAAGGAAATCTAGTAGGCGTAGTAACAGATGGTACAGCGGTGCTTGGTTTGGGGGATATCGGGCCGGAAGCTGCATTACCTGTTATGGAGGGAAAAGCACTTCTTTTAAAACGTTTTGCCAATGTAGATGCCTTTCCTATTTGTTTGGATACAAAGGATCCAGAAGAAATTGTTCAAGTAGTAAAAGCAATCAGTCCAACATTTGGAGCGATTAACCTTGAGGACATTTCAGCACCACGCTGTTTTATTATTGAAGAAAGATTAAGAGAAGAATGTAATATCCCTGTTTTCCATGACGATCAACATGGTACGGCAATTGTAGTTGGTGCGGGGATATTGAACGCATTGAAAATTGTTAACAAGAACATAAAAGATGTACGAATTGTTATTAATGGAGCGGGCGCTGCAGGAATATCCGTTTTACGTTTGTTACGTGATTTAGGGTTTGAACATTTGATTGTTTGTGATTCTAATGGAATTATTCACAGGAATCGCGAGCATGGGATGAATTCGATGAAAGAGCGTATTGCAAAGTTCAGTAATTTAGATGGACTTGAAGGTAAACTGGAAGATGCATTAAAAGGTGCAGATATTTTTATCGGTGTATCAGCAGCAAATGTTTTGACTGAAGAAATGATACAATCTATGAAAGAAAACCCAATAGTGTTTGCATTAGCAAATCCAAATCCTGAAATTTCATATGAAAATGCAATTAAGTGGGGAGTACGAATAATTGCTACTGGGAGATCAGATTATCCAAATCAGATTAACAATATGCTGGCATTTCCAGGTATCTTTAGAGGTGCATTAGATGTTCGTGCATCTGATATCAATGAGGAGATGAAGCTTGCAGCAGTCAATGCAATTGCATCCATCATTACTGAAAAGGATTTAATTGAAGGGCGCATCGTCCCAGAGATCTTCGATATGAGAGTTACAGAAACGGTTGCAGAGGCAGTTAAATTAGCGGCTATTTCAACAGGAGTGGCGCGATTGAAGCAAGAAAAAGAAATTGAAATTTAAGTATAAATGCCATCTAGCGTAGTATGAAAACTACGCTTTTTTTATTGCCTTTTTTGAAGTTTCAACAATTACTTAAAGACATTCAGAAAATTTTATGTATACTTATTAAAAATACTTTTTGCTTTTTGTTATGGAATCGGACTAGAATCTTTGTTGTGCTGTATGTTAGGATACAGGAATCTTGTTAGATAGAACTCAAATGGGCTAACCGTTATAATATAAACAGATTCAGATGAGGAAGTGAGAAAGTGTCAAAAAAACAAGTATGGTTTGAAGTAGACGAAACAGAAACAATTGACGCCTGTTTGGAAAGAATGAAGAAACAAGGGTATATGCCAGTAGGAAGAAAAGAGGAGCCTCTTTTTCAAATGGTGAACGGAAAACCTGTTCCTATTCGCCAAATTATTAAATTTAAAGGCATTTTAATCGAAAAATAAATCAAAAAATCAATAAAATACGAACAATGTTATATACTAAAATTTCAATGTTCGTATTTGCTATTGACTTAAATTCCTTCTCTTGATAAAATGTGAGAAGAAAAACATTGAATCCCCATATATGCTAGAGGATTGGCTCTAGTGTCTCTACCCGGCACCGTAAATGCTGGACTATGCGGGAAAGCGACTATAGGAATTGATAAGTAGGCTAAAAGTGTTTAGTTTAATACTTTCATAGCTGTGTGACTTATAAATCCTTAGATATCTGCTTTTCATGCATAGTAATACTATGGTGAATCGGGTATCTAAGGGTTTTTTAATTTTATTTTAATACATGATGTAAGAGAAGCTAAAGGCTTCAATGAGATGTAACAAAACAAATTTTCGATATCAATTTATAGAGGCGTAATTTATTAGGAGGCGTACATATATGAATCCGAGAGTTGGCGTCATCATGGGAAGTTCAAGTGATTGGGAAACGATGAAGTATACATGTGATATTTTGGACGAATTAAAAATCTCGTATGAAAAAAAGGTAGTTTCTGCTCATCGCACACCTGATTTAATGTTTGAATATGCTGTTGAAGCAAGAGGAAGAGGCTTACAAGTAATTATTGCTGGTGCTGGGGGAGCAGCTCATCTACCTGGTATGGTTGCTGCAAAAACTACGTTACCTGTTATCGGTGTGCCAGTACAGTCTAGGGCTTTGAATGGCCTTGATTCTTTGCTGTCAATAGTACAAATGCCAGGAGGCGTACCAGTAGCAACGGTGGCAATTGGGAAAGCAGGGGCAACAAACGCAGGATTATTAGCAGCTCAAATATTATCAACAACTGATTCTAATATTACTGAAAAAATCGAAGCAAGACGACAAATGATGAAAATGAAGGCTTTAGAAAGCACAGGTGAATTACAGTGATAAAAACGATTTTTCCTGGTCAAACAATCGGTATTATCGGTGGTGGCCAGCTTGGACGTATGATGGCACTAGCTGCAAAAGAAGCCGGTTTTAAAATTGCGGTCTTAGAGCCAACAATGGACTCACCATGTGGTCAAGTAGCTGATATTCGAATTGTAGCACCTTATAACGATAAAACAGCTCTTGAAGAATTGGCTGAAGTTAGTGATGTTATTACGTTTGAATTTGAAAATATCGATTATGAAGGTTTGAAAAGACTAACAGAAGTTGCTTATGTACCACAAGGTGCTGAGCTTATCAAAATTACACAGGATAGAATCCTAGAAAAGAAAGCAATTACTCAATCAGGGTGCCCTGTTGCGAATTACATAGCATGTCAGAATTTTAATGAGTTAGTACAGAATATAGAAAGTATAGGTTATCCTTGTATCGTCAAAACAGCACGAGGCGGATATGACGGAAAAGGGCAACAAACCGTTTACTCTTATGATGATTTAGAACTTGTAGCCCCATTATTTGATCATTCCGCTTGCGTAGCTGAAGCCTTTGTACCGTTTTTAAAAGAGATTTCGGTCATTGTTCAACGAAATGGTCAAGGTGAAACCTATTGTTTGCCAATCGGTGAGAACATTCATGTTAACCATATACTTCATGAAACAATTGTACCGGCTAGAATTGAAAAAAAGACCGCAAAACTAGCAATTGAAGCTGCAGAAAAGATCGCAGACAACTTACAACTAGTTGGTACATTAGCTGTCGAAATGTTCGTACTAGAAGATGGAACGGTTGTGATTAACGAATTGGCTCCACGTCCACATAATTCTGGACATTATTCAATTGAAGCTTGTAATATTTCACAATTCCATCAACATGTTCGTGCAGTATGTGGTTGGCCATTACGTAAGCCGAAATTATGGAGTCCTTCCGTTATGGTCAATATTCTAGGACAACATGTGATTCCAGTAACGAATTCATTATCAAAATATCCGAATTGGTCTATTCACCTTTACGGAAAAAAACAAGCAAAGAAGAATAGAAAGATGGGTCATGTTACAATTATGACGGATGATCTTGATCATACTATTAGAGAAATTAACGATTCTGCTATTTGGGCAGAATAGAAGGAGACAAACATGATAGCACGTTATACTCGTCCAGAGATGGGCGCAATTTGGACAGATGAAAACAGATATCAAGCATGGTTAGAAGTAGAGATTCTAGCTTGTGAAGCTTGGTCAGAATTAGGTGAAATTCCAAAAGAAGATGTTGCAAAAATTCGAGAAAATGCAACATTTAATATTGACCGTATTTTAGAAATTGAAAAACAAACTCGTCATGATGTTGTAGCATTTACACGTGCCGTTTCAGAATCACTTGGTGAAGAACGTAAATGGGTTCACTACGGTTTAACTTCTACAGACGTTGTAGATACAGCTCTTTCATATCAATTAAAACAAGCAAACGAAATCTTAAGAAAAGATATTCATAATTTTATCGACATTATTGCTGAAAAGGCAAAAGAACATAAATATACTGTCATGATGGGCCGTACTCATGGTGTACATGCTGAACCAACTACTTTTGGTTTAAAACTTGCTCTGTGGTATGAAGAAATGAAACGTAACTTACAACGTTTTGAAGCAGCAGCTAAAACAATTGAAACAGGTAAAATTTCAGGTGCTGTTGGTACTTACGCCAATATTAATCCATTTGTAGAACAATATGTTTGTGAAAAATTAGGCCTTCAAGCTGCACCAATTTCAACGCAAACATTACAACGTGATCGTCACGCTGAATATATTGCAGCTCTTGCATTAATTGCTACATCAATTGAAAAATTTGCAACTGAAGTTCGTGGACTTCAAAAGTCAGAAACACGTGAAGTTGAAGAGTTCTTCGCAAAAGGTCAAAAGGGATCTTCTGCAATGCCACATAAACGTAATCCAATTGGTTCTGAAAATATGGTTGGTATGGCACGTGTAATCCGTGGCCACATGCTAACTGCATATGAAAATGTTTCTTTATGGCATGAACGTGATATTTCTCATTCATCTGCAGAACGTATCATCCTACCTGATACAACAATTGGTTTGAATTATATGTTAAACCGTTTTGGTAATATCGTGAAAAATTTAACTGTCTTCCCAGAGAATATGAAACGTAATATGGGACGTACTTTTGGTTTGATTTATTCACAACGTGTGTTACTTGCGTTGATCGACAAGGGTCTTGTACGTGAGGAAGCTTATGATACTGTTCAACCATTAACTGCAAAAGCATGGGATGAACAAATTCAATTCCGCGAACTTGTCGAAGCAGATGAGAAAATTACATCTTATCTATCTAAAGAAGAGATAGACGATTGTTTCGATTATCACTACCATTTGAAAAATGTAGACATGATTTTCGAACGTCTAGGCTTAAACTAAATAACTAACCTAACCGGGGGAATTTAAAGTGGAAAAAGGTCAACTTTTGTATGAAGGAAAAGCAAAAAAATTGTATGCAACAGAAGATGAAAACATTTTGTTTGTTGAATACAAAGATAGTGCTACAGCATTCAACGGTGAAAAGAAAGCAGAAATAGCAGGTAAAGGTGTTTTAAATAACAGCATTACATCATTGATCTTTGAAAAACTCAAAAATGCTGGTATTGATTCACACTTCGTTGAAAAAATTTCAGATAACGAACAACTTGTGAAGAAAGTCGATATTATTCCAATTGAATTGGTAGTACGTAATATCGCAGCTGGTAGCCTTGCAAAACGATTGGGGATTGAAGAAGGAACACCTCTAAAACGACCAATCGTAGAATTTTATTACAAAAATGATGACCTTGGAGACCCAATGATCTCGGAAGAACACATTGACGTAATGGGCATTGCTTCTAAAGAAGAAGTGAGGGCCCTTTACGACAATGGCTTAATGGTAAATGATATCTTACGTCCATTTTTCTACGATATTAATGTAATTTTAGTAGATTTCAAATTAGAATTTGGTCGTGATGAAAATGGTCATGTATTATTAGCAGATGAAATTTCACCTGATACATGTCGCCTTTGGGATGCAAAAACAAAGCAACATCTTGATAAGGATGTGTTCCGTCGTAATCTTGGTGATTTAACTGAAGTGTATGAAATCATATTATCTCGTCTAGGAGGAGTAACTAAATGAAAAAAGTGAAAATCTATGTAACGCTTCGCGAAAGTGTATTAGACCCACAAGGATCAGCAGTAAAAGGTTCATTACATACTATGGGCTATAGCGAAGTGGCAGATGTTCGCATTGGTAAATATTTAGAATTGCAAATCGATCCTTCAGAACGCGATATCGATGGCATTGTAAAAGAAATGAGTGAAAAGCTACTAGCAAATACAGTAATAGAAGATTACCGTTATGAAATCGAGGAGGCTAACTAACGATGAAATTCGCAGTACTCGTATTTCCGGGGTCCAACTGTGATTTAGATATGTATCACGCGATTAAAGATGAACTCGGTGAAGAAGTAGAATACGTATGGCACGATGCAACAGATTTAAGCGGGTATGACGGTATTTTATTGCCAGGAGGGTTCTCTTATGGAGATTATCTCCGCTGTGGTGCAATTGCTCGTTTTTCAAATGTAATGGCAGAAGTAGTAAAAGCAGCTGAAGCAGGTAAACCAGTACTTGGGGTATGCAACGGATTTCAGATTTTAACTGAAGTAGGGTTATTGCCAGGAGCACTTTTACGAAACAAAAACCTTAAATTTATGTGTCGGAAAGTAAATTTAAAGGTAGCGAACAACAACACATTATTTACAAACCAATATGATCAAGACGAAGTTATTCAAATACCAATCGCTCACGGTGAAGGTAATTACTATTGTGATGGTGAAACCTTACAAAAACTAAAAGACAATAACCAAATCGTCTTTACGTATGAAGGTGAAAATCCTAATGGCAGTATTGAAAACATCGCTGGTGTTATCAATGAAAAAGGAAATGTTCTAGGTATGATGCCTCATCCAGAACGAGCAGTGAATGAATTAATAGGCGGCGCAGACGGGCTTGCCTTATTCAAATCGATTGTCAAACAGTGGAGGGAATCATATGTCCAAGCTTGAACCTACAGCAGAGCAAATTAAAGAGCAAAAGTTATACGCACAAATGGGGTTATCTGACGAAGAATTTGCCTTAGTAGAAAACATTCTAGGACGCACACCAAACTGGACAGAAACGGGTCTATTCTCTGTTATGTGGTCTGAACATTGCTCTTATAAAAATTCCAAACCTGTTCTTCGTAAGTTTCCAACAAAAGGGCCTCGAGTATTACAAGGACCTGGGGAAGGTGCAGGAATTGTTGATATTGGTGATGAACAAGCGGTTGTTTTCAAAATGGAATCACACAATCATCCTTCTGCAATAGAGCCTTATCAAGGTGCTGCTACAGGTGTTGGCGGTATTATTCGTGATGTATTTTCAATGGGTGCAAGACCTATTGCGATGTTAAACTCCTTACGTTTTGGAGAGCTAGATGCCTCTAAACGAGTAAAATATTTATTTGAAGAAGTTGTGGCAGGGATTGCTGGGTACGGAAACTGTATCGGGATTCCAACAGTTGGCGGTGAAATTCAATTCGATCCTTGTTATGAAGGAAACCCATTAGTAAATGCTATGTGTGTTGGCTTAATCGACCATAAGGACATTCAAAAAGGGATTGCTTCCGGAGTAGGAAATACGGTGATGTATGTCGGGGCTAAAACAGGTAGAGATGGCATTCATGGTGCAACATTTGCATCGGAAGAATTAAGTGAATCTTCTGAAGAAAAACGCCCAGCTGTACAGGTAGGAGATCCATTTATGGAAAAATTGTTATTAGAAGCATGCCTAGAACTTGTAAACTATGAATGTCTTGTAGGAATTCAAGATATGGGTGCTGCAGGGCTTACATCTTCTTCAGCAGAGATGGCTTCTAAGGCAGGGTTTGGTATTGAGATGAATCTAGACTTAGTACCACAACGTGAAACAAACATGACTCCTTATGAAATGATGCTTTCTGAATCACAAGAGCGTATGTTAATCGTCGTGAAAAAAGGACATGAACAAGAAGTTATCGACCTATTTGTTAAATACGGTTTAGATGCTGTTGCAATTGGTCATGTCACAGAAGACAAAATGCTTCGCTTAATACATAAAGGTGAAGTTGTAGCGAATGTCCCTGCAGATGCATTGGCAGAGGATGCACCAGTTTACCATAAACCATCTGCAGAACCAGCTTATTTTGCAGAATTTAAGAAAATGAAAAATGAAGAACCGACTGTTGAAAATTATAAAGAAACATTATTAGCTCTTCTGAAACAAACAACTATTGCATCGAAAGAATGGGTTTACGATCAATATGATTACCAAGTACGTACATCGACTGTTGTTGCTCCTGGATCGGATGCAGCTGTACTACGTGTAAGAGGTACAAACAAAGGCCTTGCAATGACAACGGATTGTAACTCTCGTTATATCTATTTAGATCCTGAAGTAGGAGGCAAAATTGCAGTAGCTGAAGCAGCTCGTAATATTGTATGTTCAGGAGGAAAACCATTAGCCATTACAGATTGCTTAAATTTCGGTAATCCTGAAAAGCCTGAAATCTTCTGGCAAATTGAAAAATCAGCAGACGGTATTTCTGCAGCATGTGAAGCATTAGAATCACCAGTTATAGGTGGCAACGTGTCCCTTTATAACGAACGTAGTGGTGTTGCTATTTATCCTACTCCTACAATCGGTATGGTTGGTTTAGTAGAAGATTTAGCACATACAACTACACAAAAAGTAAAAGCAGCCGGAGACTTTATTTACCTGATTGGTGAAACTAAAACTGAATTTGGTGGCTCTGAACTTCAAAAGCTACTTAATGAGGGACAGATTTTCGGTCTAGCACCAGAAATTGATTTGGACGTAGAAGCAAAAAGACAAGAACAATTATTAAGTGCTATCCAACAAGGACTTGTTGAATCTGCTCATGACTTAGCAGAAGGTGGCCTTGCTGTCGCATTAGCAGAAACAACATTTGGAACAGAACTTGGTGCAGAAGTAAATGTAAATGGCTCTGCAGTGACAGCATTGTTTAGTGAAACTCAATCTCGTTTCTTAGTTTCTGTAAAAGAAGAAAATGTAGAAGCGTTTGAAGCGACGATTCAAGATGCTGTAAAAATTGGTCATGTACTGAATGAACAACAATTAATCATTCGTGATGAAGTTGGCGAAATCTTAATCGAAGGTTCTGTATCAGAATTCCAAGATGCTTGGAAAGGAGCTATCCCATGCTTGGTGAAATCAGAGGCTTAAACGAAGAATGTGGAGTATTCGGTATTTGGGGGCATCCAAATCCTGCTCAAATAAGTTATTATGGCTTACACGCTCTTCAACACCGTGGTCAAGAGGGTGCTGGTATTGTCGTAACAGATGGCGAAAAGCTGCAAGCTGTAAAAGGTGAAGGCTTAGTTAACGAAGTGTTTACAGGAGATAAAATAGATCAGCTTGAAGGGAAAGCTGCAATTGCTCATGTACGTTATGCAACTGCTGGTGGTGGTGGAATTGAAAACGTTCAACCATTGCTTTTCCGGTCATCTACAGGAAGTCTTTCTATTGCTCACAATGGTAATTTGGTGAATGCGAATCATTTAAAAAAACATTTAGAAAGACAAGGAAGTATATTCCAAACAACTTCTGATACGGAAGTATTAGCTCATTTATTGAAGCGAAGTGGGTTTGGTTCTATGAATGAGCGGGCGAAAAATGCTCTAACGTTACTAAAAGGTGCTTATGCATTTTTAATCATGACAGAAGATGAGATGCTAGTTGCTTCAGATCCTCATGGATTGCGTCCTTTATCACTTGGAAAGCTAGATGATGCATGGGTAGTCGCTTCTGAAACATGTGCGTTTGACATTATTGGAGCGGAATTTATTCGTTCTGTTGAACCGGGTGAGCTAATAACAATCAATGATGAAGGATTGAAGTCAGAAAAGTTTGCGTACCCTGCAGAACGTGCTATTTGCACAATGGAATACGTTTACTTCTCTCGACCAGATTCAGATATCGACGGTATTAACATCCATATGGCACGTAAACGTTTAGGAAAACAACTTGCAAAAGAGGCCAATATTGAAGCGGACGTTGTAACAGGAGTTCCTGACTCTAGTATTTCAGCAGCTATCGGTTTCTCAGAGGAAACGGGCATTCCGTATGAATTGGGATTGATCAAAAACCGCTATGTTGGTCGTACGTTTATCCAACCTTCTCAAGAAATGCGTGAAAAAGGCGTTAAGATGAAACTCTCACCAGTTCGTCAAGTGGTCCAAGGTAAGAGGGTAGTGATGGTAGACGACTCGATTGTACGTGGTACGACTTCAAGACGTATTGTGAATATGTTAAAGGATGCCGGTGCAAAAGAAGTACATGTTGTTATTAGTTCACCACCTATGACGAATCCATGTTATTACGGGATTGATACTTCTACACATGAAGAGCTGATTGCATCAAACCATAGTGTTGAAGAGATTCGTGAAGCAATCGGAGCGGATTCATTGACTTATTTATCAGTAGAAGGAATGGTCGAAGCGATTGGCAGAACGGATGAAGGTCAAAATTGCGGGCATTGTCTAGCTTGTTTTACAGGAAAATATCCGACAGAGATTTTCCCAGATACAATCTTGCCACACGAAAAAGAATTGGTACATTAATCAAAGGAGGAAGACATCATGTCAAAAGCATATGAACAAGCAGGTGTGAATATCGAAGCAGGTTACGAAGCTGTGCAACGTATGAAATCACATGTAGAACGTACAGCACGTAAAGGGATATTAGGTACATTTGGTGGCTTCGGTGGCATGTTCGATTTGTCTGAATTGAACTTGAAAGAACCAGTTCTTATTTCTGGAACAGATGGTGTGGGAACAAAACTAAAACTTGCTTTTATGTTGGATCAACACGACACGATAGGTATTGACTGTGTAGCCATGTGCGTTAATGATATCGTAGCGCAAGGGGCAGAACCACTGTATTTCTTAGACTACGTTGCTGTTGGTAAAGCTGATCCTGCAAAAATTGAGAGCATAGTAAAAGGTGTAGCTGATGGGTGTGTACAATCTGGTGCGGCATTAATCGGTGGAGAAACAGCAGAGATGCCAGGGCTTTATGATATTCATGAATATGATTTAGCAGGTTTTGCAGTAGGGGCTGCTGAAAAAGAGAATATTGTAACAGGGGAGCGTATTACAGAAGGTGACGTTTTAGTAGGACTTGCTTCAAGTGGAGTCCATTCTAATGGGTATTCACTAGTACGTAAGCTTGTGTTCAATGATGCTGGTTTAACACCAGATACTGTTGTTGAAGGTTTTGAGGAACTTGGCCCAATTGGTGAAGCGTTACTTACACCAACCAAAATCTATGCTAAGCCTGTTCTTCAAATGTTAAAAGAGTGCGATATTCATGGTATGGCTCATATAACTGGAGGAGGTTTCTATGAGAATCTTCCACGTATGATGCCAGAAGGACTTGCAACTGCTATTGACTTAGGTTCATGGCCTGTATTGCCAATCTTTGAATATTTAAAACTACAAGGCAATTTACAACAACGTGATTTATATAATGTTTTCAATATGGGGATTGGCTTCGTATTGGCAGTACCTGCAGCAGAATCCAATCGTGTCATTGCAATTGCACAAGAGCATGGTGAAAAAGCTTATACAATCGGTCGTGTCGTTGAAGGAAAAGGGGTTATTTTCAACGGTGAACATGATGGGAGTTTAGTATAATGGAAAAAAAGGCATCTATTGCAGTATTTGCTTCAGGTAGTGGTTCTAATTTTCAAGCAATTCAGGAAAATATTGAAAATGGACAATTACAAGCTACGATCGAATTAGTAGTAACGGATCATCCAGATGCTTATGTTACAACACGCGCAAAAGAAAAAGGTATTCCGGTATTAGCACTAAATCCAAAAAATTTCGAAACAAAAGAAGATTATGAAAAGAAAATCTTAAAGGTGTTACAAGAGTTAAAAGTAGAATGGTTGGTTCTTGCAGGGTATATGCGTTTGGTTGGAAAGACATTGTTATCCGCTTTTCCATCCAGAATAGTTAATATACATCCATCACTGTTACCGTCTTTTCCTGGAAAAGACGCCATTGGACAAGCGATAAATCACGGTGTAAAAGTAACAGGCGTTACAGTCCACTTTGTAGATGAAGGTATGGACACAGGTAAGATTATTATGCAAAGAGCCGTTAATGTCATCGACTGTGATCCAGTAAAAACAGAAAAAGCGATTCATGAAGTAGAACACGAGATTTACTCAGCTGCATTGCAATTGTTATTAAAATAATAAGGCTATTATAGTCGAAATCTACATACCAGCATATTGTTGGCTAAACTCAAGGAGGAAATTGTTGTGTCAAAACGTGCGTTAATTAGTGTCTCTGATAAATCAGGTATCTTAGAATTTGCAAAAGAATTAGAGGCTTTAGACTATGAAATCTTATCGACTGGTGGAACTAAAAAACACTTACAAGAAAACGGAGTAAAAGTTACATCTGTAGATGAAGTAACAAAATTCCCAGAAATCTTAGGTGGACGTGTCAAAACGTTAAATCCTATGATTCATGGTGGACTTCTTGCAAAATATGACGATCCAGAGCATCAAGCTCAAATGCAAGAGCATGGTATCGAACCAATCGAAATTGTATGTGTAAACCTATATCCATTTGTTGAAACCATTTCAAAACCAAATGTCGAATTTGCAGATGCAATTGAAAATATCGATATTGGTGGTCCTACAATGCTACGTTCAGCTGCCAAAAACCAAAAGTACGTAACTGTAATTGTAGATGCTAATGATTATCCTAAAGTACTTGAAGAGTTGAAAGCAAATGGGGCAACAACACTTGAAACACGCCGTCATCTAGCAGCTAAAGTATTCCGCCATACAGCTGCATATGATTCATACATTTCAAATTACTTAACAGATTATTTAGGTGAAGAATTCCCTGAACAACTAACATTAACATACGAGCTAAAACAACCACTTCGCTATGGCGAAAATCCTCACCAAAAAGCAGCATTTTATCAAAAACGTCTTGGTTCAGATTTCTCCATTGCATATGCTGAACAACTGCATGGAAAAGAACTTTCTTATAACAATATTCAAGATGCAAATGCTGCACTTCAAATTATTAAAGAGTTCAAACAACCAGCTGCTGTTGCAGTAAAACATATGAATCCTTGTGGTGTTGGTAGTGGTGAAACCATTGCACAAGCATTTAACGAAGCTTATGAAGCAGACTCAACATCTATATTCGGTGGAATCGTAGCACTTAACCGTGAAGTAGATGCAGAAACGGCTGAAAAACTTGCTAGTATCTTCTTAGAAATTATTATTGCACCAGGGTTCACAGAAGCAGCAATTGAAAAATTAACTGTTAAGAAAAATGTTCGCCTACTAAAAATCTCATTTGATCAACAAAAACGTGATCAATTCAATACAGTATCTGTTGAAGGTGGATTGCTTGTTCAAGAACCAGATCGTAAAGGATTTGATGATGCAGAAATTACAGTAACATCTGAACGTCAACCAACTGAACAAGAATGGGAAGCTTTAAAATTAGGTTGGTCTGTCGTAAAACATGTAAAATCTAACGCAATTGTGGTAACAGATGACAAAATGACTTTAGGAGTAGGCGCTGGACAAATGAACCGCGTAGGCTCAGCTAAAATTGCATTGGAACAAGCAGGTGAAAAAGCAAAAGGAGCAGCTTTAGCATCAGATGCTTTCTTCCCAATGCCTGATACAGTAGAAGAAGCAGCAAAGGCTGGTATTACAGCAATTATTCATCCGGGAGGATCAAAGCGCGATCAAGATTCAATCGATGTAGCAAATAAATACGGCATCGCTATGGTTACAACAGGAGTACGTCATTTTAAACACTAAACTATTAAGAATGACTATTTTTTAAGATTTTTAACAAATATTTCATAAAAAGAACACGCCAGAAATTTGAGCGTGTTTCTTTTACATAAGGGGGACTCTAGTTGAATATTTTAGTTATAGGCAGTGGAGGTCGAGAGCATGCGATTGCAAAACAATTTGCTCATTCTCCATCTGTTCAAAATGTATTTGTCGCACCAGGTAATGATGGGATGGTACATGATGCTACTTGTGTCAAAATTGCTTCCACCGATTTTGATGCATTGATTACTTTTGCAAAGAAAAATAGCATTGATTTGACTTTTGTGGGTCCTGAACAACCTTTAGCTGAAGGAATTGTTGATGCGTTTACTGCCGAAGGATTACTAATTTTTGGGCCGACTAAAGCTGCTGCTCGAATTGAAGGTAGTAAATCATTTGCAAAAGAAATAATGCAAAAATATAATATTCCAACAGCAGCTTATGCAACATTTACAGATGCAGAACAGGCAACTTTGTATATTCAAAAAATAGGGGCACCTATTGTAGTAAAAGCAGATGGTCTTGCTGCTGGTAAGGGCGTAATTGTAGCGATGACTGAACAAGAGGCAATTGAAGCTGTCCAAGATATGATTGGTAACCAACGGTTTGGAGAATCGTCTTCTCGTGTTGTGATTGAAGAATTTTTAGAGGGTGAAGAATTCTCATATATGTCATTTGTGCACAATGGACAAATTTATCCAATGGTTATTGCACAAGATCATAAACGTGCATATGACGGTGATAAAGGTCCAAATACCGGGGGAATGGGTGCGTATTCACCAGTTCCACAAATTTCTGATGATGTAATTCAACGCGCTTATAGTGAAATTGTAGAACCTACGGTAAAAGCAATGACTGCAGAGGGAACGCCATTTACGGGAATCTTGTATGCCGGGCTAATTTTAACAGAGGAAGGCCCAAAAGTCATCGAGTTTAATGCACGTTTTGGGGATCCTGAAACACAAGTTGTGTTACCAAGAATGACTTCAGATTTTGGCGAATTTATGATGGCTTTAATGCATGAACAACCATTTGAACTAACATGGTCACAAGAGGCAATGTTGGGGGTAGTAATTGCTTCTGAAGGCTATCCTGGTGAAGTGATAAAGGGAAAACAACTTCCGGATTTAACAGAATTGTCACAAAACTTTTTAGTCTTCCATGCAGGAACTAAAGGACAAGATGACCAATATATAGGGAATGGTGGTCGTGTATTACTAGTAGCAGCAAAAGCATCATCATTAAAAGAAGCTCAACAAATCGTTTATCAGGGATTAGCGAAGGAAGATTGGAATGGATTTTTCTATCGCAAAGATATTGGATGGAGAAACTTAAAAGAAGAAAGTGTTCGATAAGAATTTTATATAAAATGGGATATTGGAAAATGATATTTTAAAACATTAAACCAAATCCCGATGGAATATAGATACTCCTCGTCTCATACTTAAAAGAAAAGTTTAAAAAACTGCCCGAATTAACTTCGGGCAGTTCACTTTACGATTGTCCTGTCGTTCCTTTTGATTTGGATTGCTGGTTAGAATTAGGCTGCTGGTTTTGGTTTGATTTGTTTTGGCTGGAATTAGCCTGTTGATTTTGCTTGTTTTGTTGACCAGAGCTAGCTTGTTGGCTAGAATTTGTTTTCTGGCTAGAAGCAGAAGACTGTTGGGAGTTGTTTTGAGAATTAGCTTGCTGCTTGTTTTGTTGTTGGGAATTACCTGAAGTGTTTGACATAGCAGAGTTTGTTATGTCTTTTACAATTTGCGTAACACCAGACAATGGATTATTCCCAGAGGATGTTCCAGCTCCTCCCATTACAGCAGAAGCTACTGCACTAAGTGTAGAATCCATACCAGAACTAGAATTTGATCCAGAACCGGAACTAGAAGAATTAGAGCTAGATCCAAAACCAGAGCTTGAACCAGAATTAGAGCTTGAGCTTGAACCGGATTTAGAACTTGATCCAGAACCTGCACCTGCTACTGAAGCCATGCCAGAGAGTCCTGTCTGCATTTCGCTCAAAAGTGAAGAAATAGAATTATTTAATACAGCCTTTGTAGGGCAATATTTTGAAATACCTTCTGCCATTTTCATCGCTCCAAAAATGATTAGAGCTCTTCCCTTTAAACAATCAGGTTTACGTACAAGCTTGCTAATACCTAGAGCTGTACAAGTAGCACCACAAGCAAATCGAGTAAAAGCACCTTTTGCACTTAAGTTTTCTTCTAAAGCCATCTACTCAACCTCCAGTTTGTAAATAATATTAAAACTTACTTGTTTACTTGGCTTTCTCAAAGTGCTATGATACGATATAAAATATAATAAAAACATCTAAATAGAAATTTTCATTTATAAAATAATCGTGCCAAAAAAGCGCACACTTTTAAGAAAGGAGATGGATGAAATGATTGATCCAGCGTGGAAAATTGGAGAAATTAGACAGCAAATTGCTGTTATAGATGGTAAAATTGCACCCAGCATTGTGTTAACGAATGCACGTTATTTACATAGCATGTATAAACGATGGATGCAGGGGAATATTTGGATTTTAGAAGATCGCATAGTCTATGCAGGTCCTAAAATGCCAGCAAATACAAAAGGAACAGAAATCGTAAATGTGAAGGGACAAACAATTGTTCCAGGCTATATCGAACCACATGTACATCCATTTCAACTTTATAATCCCCAATCATTAGCGGATTATTCTGCTCAACTAGGAACAACTACATTCTTCTCAGACAACATGACATTCTTTTTAAAAATCAGCAACAAGAAAGCGTTTTCAATTTTAGACCAACTAAAACAATTACCATTTTCATTTTATTGGTGGGCTCGATTCGATTCACAAACAGAATTACTTCATGAACATGACTTATTTACAACTACATCTATCCATGAATGGTTGGAACGTCGAGATGTGTTATTAGGAGGAGAGTTAACCGGCTGGCCAAGATTAATAGCTGGTGATGATCAGATGCTTTATTGGTTACAAGTGGCAAAGTCATATGGTAAGAAGATTGAAGGACATTTACCTGGAGCATCTTCTCGTACTTTAGCGCGTATGAAATTGTTTGGAACAGATGGGGATCATGAATCTATGACACTAGAAGAAGTAGAGAATAGAATACTTCATGGTTATGCTGTTACATTGAGACATTCTTCAATACGCCCTGATTTACCAAATCTTCTAAAAGAAATTTTAGATAAAGATTTAGATATTTTTGATCATTTGATGATGACAACAGATGGAGCAACTCCATCATTTTATGAAAACGGGCTAATGGATCAATGTATCCAAATCGCACTAGATGCGGGTGTTAATCCGATTGATGCGTATCAAATGGCAGCATATAATGTCGCTCGTTATTACAATATGACTGATCTTCATGGCTTTATAGCAACAGGCCGCTATGCAACATTGAATATATTACAAGATGAATATCATCCAGTACCTTTAAGTGTTTTATCAAAAGGCGTATGGCTAAAACGTGATGGTAAAAAGGTACAATCTTTGGATGGTACTGATTTTTCTGCATTAGGTTCTTTAGATATTGATTTTGATATTACAGAAGAAGACTGTCAGTTTTCAATGCCATTCGGAATAGAAATGGTAAATGATGTGATTACAAAACCGTACAAAGTATCTGTGCATACTAATGATGGACATTTAAGTGAAGAGCATGATGAATGTTATTTAATGTTGATCGATCGTCAAGGAAAATGGCGCGTTAATACATTGATTAAAGGTTTCGCAAATAAACTACAAGGCTTTGCATCTTCGTATTCTTGCACTGGGGATATCATATTAATAGGGAAAGATATTCAGGCAATGTTACAGGCATTCCGCGTGATGAAAGAGATGGATGGCGGAATTGTCATTGTTGAAAATGGAGAGGTCGTCGAACGCTTGCCGTTACCAATTGGTGGAGGACTTTCAGCTGAACCTCTAGAAAAGCTAATTGAGCAAGAAAAAGCACTAAAAGTTGCATTAGCAGAACGAGGATATCCACATGGAGATGCGATTTATACGTTACTATTTTTGCAATCTACACATTTACCATATATTCGAATTACACAAAGAGGCATTTTCGATGTGATGAAGAAAAAGGTCCTATTTCCGTCTGTAATGAGATAGTAGTGCTTTAAAGCGTTAAATTGAAATTCACATCTACATGATGGTAAAATGTTTATGATAAGATATATCGATGTTTAAGGGAAGCGGCGAACTTAAAAACATGCAACATTTGTGTATGTTTTGTCCATCATGGGATCAACTTAAACCTTCCAATCCTGGACTAAATCGCTAGGAACCCAAATAGGAAGGAGGAAATGGTAAATGCAAATTGAGAAAATAAAAGGCCATCAAACAGACCAACTATTTAAAGCTGTATTAGAATTAAATAATATAGAAGAATGTTATAAGTTCTTTGACGATTTATGTACAATCAGTGAAATTCAATCATTAGCGCAACGTTTTGAAGTGGCGCATTTATTACGTTTGAAAAAAACTTATGAAACGATAAAAAAAGAAACAGGTGCATCTACTGCAACAATTTCTCGTGTACGCAGATGTTTTGATTATGGAAATGATACTTATGATGAGATGTTGGGACGTCTTTATCCAGACGAAAAGCCTTTCCAAGCTCCTAAATAAGACCAACTTTTGAATGTACGAACATAAGGATTAAGAAACTGAACAGATTCTGTTCAGTTTTTTCCGTTTTAAGATGATAAACTACTTCGCTAATAGTAGCTAAAGGGATGTTTTGTGTATACTGTTAAGAGACAGAAATATAGTTAGGTGGGGAATGTATGGAGATAAAAAATTGGCAGCATGTGTTCAAAGTAGATCCGGCAAAAGAAATATCAGATGAAGACCTTGAAGCATTGTGTGAATCAGGAACAGATGCCATTATAGTAGGAGGAACCGACGATGTAACAATTGATGGAGTTCTTGATTTATTAGCTCGTATTCGTCGTTTTACAGTTCCTGTGGCATTGGAAATTTCTAATTTAGAATCAGTTATACCAGGTTACGATTATTATTTAATCCCTACAGTATTAAATAGCGATGATACAACTTGGGTAAAAGATTTACATCACGAAGCTATTAAGGCATTTGGTGATGTAATGGTTTGGGATGAACTAATTGCAGAAGGATACTGCATTTTAAACAGTGATTGTAAGGCAGCTAAAGTGTCGAATGCAAAAACAGATTTAGATGTTGATGATGTGATTGCATATGCAAGATTGGCTGAAAAGTTCTTTAGACTACCGGCTTTTTATATGGAATATAGCGGCACATATGGTGACCCAGAATTAGTTAAAACGGTTAGTCAAGAACTTGAACAAACACAACTCATTTATGGTGGGGGCATTACTTCAATAGCTCAAGCTGAAGAGATGGCAGAACATGCAGATACAGTTGTTATTGGTAATGTCATTTATGACAATATTAAAACAGCCTTAAAAACAGTATTAGCAGTAAAATCAGTGAAAGAAAAATTATAATAGAGTATAATTAGAACAAATGTTTGTATAAGGTGGTGCGTTATGGAACAGCTTACGAAGAATTTATTAAAAGGTATGAACAAAGAACAAGAAGAAGCTGTCAAAACGACAGAAGGGCCACTACTTATAATGGCAGGTGCAGGCTCTGGTAAAACGCGCGTTTTAACACATCGAATCGCGTATTTAGTTATAGAAAAACAAGTATATCCTTCTAAAATTTTAGCTATTACATTTACGAACAAAGCAGCACGCGAAATGCGAGAACGAATCGATGGACTGCTAGGTAATGGTACAGGAGAACGCATGTGGGTTTCAACATTCCACTCTATGTGTGTAAGAATATTACGCCGTGATATTGATCGAATTGGTTTTAACAAAAACTTTTCGATTTTAGATACATCTGATCAGTTAACAGTCATTAAAAACGCTTTGAAAGAGTTGAATATTGATTCAAAACGTTTTGATCCACGTTCAATGTTAAATGCAATTAGTTCGGCAAAAAACGAATGCGTAGATGTTAAAACTTATCAACAACAAGTAAATGAGGCAAATCCATATGAACGTACGGTGGCACAAGTATATGAAAACTACCAAAAGCGTTTACGGAAAAACCAAAGCTTAGATTTTGATGATTTAATCATGCAAACAATTCGCTTATTTGAAGAAGTACCTGATGTTTTAGAATACTATCAAAATCGATTCCAATATATTCATGTTGATGAATACCAAGATACGAACCATTCACAATATCGTCTTGTGAAAATGTTGGCGAAAAGATTTGAAAATATTTGTGTAGTAGGGGATTCTGACCAATCTATTTATCGTTGGCGTGGTGCAGATATCCAAAATATATTATCTTTTGAAAAAGATTATCCGAAAGCAAAAGTTATCATGTTGGAACAAAATTATCGTTCAACTTCTCGCATCTTACAAGCAGCAAATGACGTCATAAAGAATAACGCTAGTCGTTACCCTAAAGAGCTTCGAACAGATAACGAAGAGGGCGATAAAATTTTTGTTTACCGTTCATATGATGAAAAGCAAGAGGCACAATATGTGGTGAAGACTATTCAAGAATTGATGGAGACAGAACATCGACAGTTGGATGATTTTGCTATTTTATATCGTACGAATGCTCAGTCACGTGTGATGGAAGAAATGCTAGTGAAATCGAATATGGGTTACACCATTGTTGGTGGAACAAAGTTCTATGACCGTAAGGAGATTAAAGATTTACTCGCATATCTACGGTTAATAGCCAATAATGATGATGATTTATCATTAGCACGTATTATCAATGAACCAAAACGAAGCATTGGTGCAACATCATTTGAACGTATGGCTCAGTATGCAATTGATCAGGATCGCTCGATCTTCGATGCATTAAATGAAGTAGACTTTATGGGGTTATCTGCAAGAGCAACAAATGCCGCAGCAGCCTTCCATACAATGATTTCTAACTTTACTAAAATGCAAGAGTATATGTCTGTTACAGAATTAGTAGAAGAAGTACTGGATAAAACCGGATATCGTACGATGTTAAAAAATGAAAAAACAATCGAAGCAGAAAGCCGACTAGAAAATATCGATGAATTCCTAACAGTTACAAAAGCATTTGAAGAACAAAGTGATGACAAATCATTAATAGCATTTTTGACAGACTTAGCATTAATAGCAGATATTGATACACTGGATAAAGAAGATGAATCCAAAGGTTCTATTGTCTTAATGACAATGCACTCTGCAAAAGGCTTAGAGTTCCCGGTTGTTTTTATCATCGGCATGGAAGAAAATATTTTTCCACACTCTCGTTCACTCCAAGATGAAGATGAAATGGAAGAAGAAAGACGTTTGTGTTATGTAGGAATTACGCGAGCAGAACAACGATTATATTTGACATGTGCTCAATCACGTACGATTTTTGGACGTAGTAGTTTTAATCGTCCATCAAGATTCTTACAAGAAATAGGCACAGAAATTTTAGAAGAAGTTTCTACAAATGAGCATTCTTCAAGGAATAATTACTTTAGTTCATCGAACCGTCGTACATCTGGATATGTTGCGCCGCAAACACATAAAACAGTTATTACGTCAACGTATAAACAAACAGGTGGCGATCAAATCGGTTGGAAGGCAGGAGACAAAGCTGCCCATAAAAAATGGGGGACTGGCACAGTGGTTGCTGTCAGAGGAGAGGGAGAAAATACCGAATTAGATATTGCTTTCCCAAGTCCAACTGGTATTAAACGATTATTAGCGAAATTCGCTCCAATCGAAAAAGTCTAAGCATAATGGAGGAAAACAAATGGATAGAATTCAATTGGAAAAGCGTGTAGCAGAGTTAAATAAGCTTCTTCATGAATATGGACATGCCTATTATGTATTAGATAATCCGGTTGTACCAGATGCAATATACGATCAACTTCTACATGAACTAATTGCTATTGAAAAGGAAAATCCGGATTTAATCTACCCTGATTCCCCTACACAACGAGTGGGCGGTGAAATCCTTTCTGGCTTCCAAAAGGTGACACATCAATATCCTATGTTGAGTTTAGGAAATACTTTCAATGAAGGCGATTTGAATGATTTTGATCGCCGAGTTAGATCAGTTATTGGTGATCACTTCTCTTATGTGTGTGAGTTAAAAATCGATGGCTTAGCTATTTCACTACGGTATGAAAATGGATTATTTGTTCAAGGCTCTACACGAGGAAATGGGACGATTGGCGAAGATATTACAGAAAATCTAAAAACAGTACACTCTGTACCATTACGTTTAACGGAGCCTGTCACAATAGAAGCACGTGGGGAATGTTATATGCCAAAACGTTCTTTCACCAATTTAAATAAAGCTCGTGCAGAAAACGGAGAAGAGCTATTTGCAAATCCACGAAATGCTGCAGCTGGATCTTTACGTCAACTAGATCCTAAAATTGCTGCAAGCAGGAACTTAGCGACGTTTATCTATGCGGTAGGTGGAAGTGGTGAAGCATTTGGTTTAACAAGTCATAGTGAAGCTTTAGATTATATGGATCATTTAGGTTTCCAAACCAATCATGAACGTCGTAAGTGCGCAAATATAAAAGAAGTGATGGCTTATATCGATGAATGGACTGAAAAGCGACCAACATTACCGTATGAAATCGATGGTATTGTCATTAAAGTTGATCGATATGCTCAACAAGCAGAACTGGGAAATACAGTGAAAGTCCCTCGATGGTCAATTGCTTATAAATTCCCGGCTGAAGAAGTTGTGACAAAGGTATTAGATATTGATCTAACAGTAGGACGTACGGGTGTTGTTACACCAACAGCTATTTTAGAACCTGTACAAGTTGCAGGAACTACTGTACAACGTGCCACACTGCACAATGAAGATATTATCCGTGAAAAAGATATCCGTATAGGGGACAAAGTCATTATTCGTAAGGCTGGAGATATTATTCCAGAAGTTGTGTCTGTATTATTCGACCAACGTAGTGACGATAGTGAACCGTTTTCCATGCCTACGCACTGTCCTGTATGTGAAAGCGAATTAGTTCGTATAGAAGGCGAAGTGGCATTACGTTGTGTTAATCCGCAATGTTTCGCTCAAATCTCAGAAGGAATGGCGCATTTTGTATCCCGCAATGCGATGAATATTGATGGCTGTGGGGAAAAGGTTGTTGAACAATTATTAAAATCAAAACTTGTCAAAGACGTTTCTGATTTATATCACTTAAAGGTAGAAGAACTTGTTCAATTGGAGCGCATGGGTGAAAAATCAGCTACAAACTTAGTAAGTGCCATTGAGGAATCTAAAAAGAACTCTTTGGAAAGATTATTATTCGGTTTAGGAATTCGCCATGTAGGAGCTAAGGCTGCAAAACTTATTGCTGAAGAGTTCGAAACGATAGATCGTTTAATGTCAGTAACAGAAGAAGAACTGATCAATGTATTTGAAATTGGTGAAAAAATGGCAGACTCCATTGTTTCCTATTTCGATAGTGAAGATGTGCAGGCATTAATAGCACGTTTACGTGAAGTTGGCGTAAATATGAAATACTTAGGCAAAAAAGTAAATGCAGAAGAAATCGTAAGTGCATTTGTAGGCAAAACAATTGTGTTAACTGGTAAATTAGAACAATTGACACGTGAAGAAGCAAAGGCGAAAATAGAAGAACTAGGTGGAAAGGTGACAGGTAGTGTAAGTAAAAAGACTGACCTTGTCATTGCCGGAGCAGAGGCAGGCTCAAAACTCACAAAGGCCGAACAACTTGGTATAGAAGTGTGGAATGAAGACCGCCTTATTGCAGAACTAACTGAGTAAAGGAGCTTTCAAGACTATGAACCGTCGCTTATTACCAGCAATGGTTGTAACAGCTATGCTAGCGGGCTGTAGTTTACCTTCTTTATCAAAAGATTCAACAGTCGTACAAACAAACCAATCCAAAAATAAAGAAGAAACAACAATTATTCCTAGTATGCAAATTGATGACCAATATTATCGTACACTTTTACCATATAAAGAAAGTGCAAGTAGAGGTTTGATTGTTTCAAACATTAATACAAAATATGATGTAAAAGAGGCCGAAAGCGGTCTATTACGTTTATCTCAACAAGCTTTTGATCCATCCAAATATTACTTCCAAGAAGGACAATATTTAGATAAGGATACAGTCACTTCGTGGTTATCGAGAAGTAACCAAGATCCTGCTGGGCTAAACCCAAGAACAACAAAAAATATGACACCAACAGAACGTGCAAAGAATGCACCAATCTATTTGGCTCATATCGTCGAACAAAATTATTTACAAGAAACAGGTAAAAACAAAGTCAAACTAGCAGGTATTTCAATCGGACTAGCTTTGAATTCTGTTTACTATTACCAAAAAGAACAGTACGGTGCCACTTATGAGGAAGATATTCCGCAATCTAAATTAGAAACTGAAGGTAAGAAAATAGCTAAACAAGTCGTGAAACGATTACGTCAAATCGATGGATTAGCTGAAGTACCGATTACAATTGGATTATTTAAACAACTAAGTCGTTCATCCATTGTACCAGGTACATACTTTGCTTATACTGACGTTGATCAGGGTAGTGCGACGATAAAAGATTGGAAAAATATAAATGAAAAATACGTACTTTTCCCAACAAGTGATACGAACAATCAATACCGTGATATAAACGAAAACTTCACTAATTTTAAACACGATATTGATAAGTATTTTTCTAATTATACTAATATCGTAGGAACAGGATTCTATCAAAATAATAAGATTCAAAAACTAAAAATCGAAATTCCTATTAAGTTTTATGGTACTTCTGAAATTATCGGTTTCACACAATATATGTCTGGTGAAGTAATGGATCAATTCCCTAAAGGTCTTCAAATAGAAGTAAACGTTACATCAGTGAATGGCCCAGAAGCATTAGTTGTAAAAGAAGCAAATTCAAATGAACCATATGTCCATATTTATAATAAATAGATAAAAAAGTTGGCTACCAAAGAATTATGATTGGTGGTCAACTTTTTATTTTTAATATGTGGCAGGAACTTGTTTATGTCGATAAATTGTATTTTTTTTAAAGTGCCAATTTTCTTATTAAAATTTAGATATAATGGAAATTAGGCAACATTTTCAATGTGAAGTATACCAAACCCTTTGGTTTCAAGTGTTCAAACGCGCTTTAGTTAGTAACAGTATCTTGCGCATTTCTTTAGAACAATGATATTATTATCGGTATGGTTATTGATTTCGGAGGTGTGAAAAATGGCAAAACTTTCAAAAGAAGAAGTTAAGCACGTAGCAAATCTTGCTCGTCTTGCAATTACAGAAGAAGAAGCTGAAAAATTTGCAGCTCAACTAGGTGCAATTACTGACTTCGCTGAACAATTAAACGAACTAGATACAACAAACGTAGAACCTACAACTCACGTATTACCATTAGTAAATGTCTTACGCGAAGATGTAGCAGTTAAAGGTTTAGATCGCGAAGTTATGATGAAAAACGTCAAAGAACAACAAGATGGCTTAGTCAAAGTACCACCAATCATTACAGAATAATAGTAAGGAGGGACAACCATGTCACTATTCAAAAAATCAGCGGCAGAATTACAAGAGCTACTACATAGCAAAGAAATTACAATCGCTGACTTAACTCAAGAAGCTTACAATCGCATTGATGCAGTTGATGACGAAGTAGGTGCATTTTTAGCATTAAACAAAGAAAACGCTTTAGCACAAGCAAAAGAAATGGAAGAAGTACCTTTTGAAAATCGTGGTCCACTTTATGGTTTACCAATTGGGGTCAAAGATAATATCGTAACAGAAGGCTTAGAAACAACATGTGCTTCTAAAATTCTAGAAGGCTTCAATCCAATTTACAATGCAACAGTTGTAGAAAAACTAAAAGAAGCTGGTATGGTTACAATCGGTAAATTGAACATGGATGAATTTGCAATGGGTTCAGCAAATGAAAACTCTGCGATTAAACCTGTTCACAATCCTTGGAACTTTGCCCATGTACCTGGTGGCTCTTCAGGTGGTTCAGCAGCAGCAGTATCAGCAGGAGAAGTACCATTCTCATTAGGTTCAGATACAGGTGGTTCGATCCGTCAACCAGCTGCATATTGCGGCGTAGTTGGGATGAAACCAACATATGGTCGTGTATCTCGTTATGGTTTAGTTGCATTTGCATCATCTCTAGACCAAATTGGACCAATCACTCGTAACGTACGCGATAACGCTTTAATCCTTGAAGCAATTGCAGGCGTTGATGAACACGATTCAACTTCAGCAAACGTAGAAGTACCTCACTATGTAGACCAATTAACTGGCGACATTAAAGGTTTAAAAGTTGCTGTACCAAAAGAATATTTAGCAGAAGGTGTAAATGAAGGCGTTCGTTCTGTAATCCTAGCTTCTATCGAAAAACTAAAAGAACTAGGTGCAACAGTTGATGAAGTATCTCTTCCTCACTCTAAATATGCTCTAGCTGCTTACTATATCTTATCTTCATCTGAAGCATCATCTAACCTATCTCGTTTCGATGGTATCCGTTATGGTTATCGTGCAGAAGCAGCTAACTTAGATGAACTTTATACAAAAACACGTGCGGAAGGTTTTGGCGATGAAGTAAAACGTCGTATCATGCTAGGTACTTATTCATTATCTGCAGGTACTTACGATGCTTACTACAAAAAAGCACAACAAGTTCGTACATTGATCAAACAAGACTTTGATAAAGTCTTTGAAGAATATGATGTCATCGTTGGACCAACAACTCCAACTACTGCATTTAAACTTGGTGAAAACATTGATGATCCGATGACGGTTTATGCAAATGATATCTTAACTGTTCCTATCAACCTTGCTGGTGTTCCGGCTATTTCAATTCCATGTGGTTTTGATAATGGTCTACCAGTTGGTTTACAAATCATTGGTAAATACTTCGAGGAAGGCACAGTATACCGTGTAGCAGATGCATTTGAACGTGCTACAGACTTCCACGAAAAAACACCTCAAACTTGGGAGGTAAAATAATATGAACTACGAAACAGTCATTGGTTTAGAAGTACACGTTGAGTTGAAAACAAAATCTAAAATTTTCTCTCCATCTCCAAACCAATTTGGTTCAGAACCAAATACAAACACTTCTGTTATTGACCTTGGTTACCCTGGGGTTCTTCCTGTAGTAAACAAAGAAGTAGTCAACTATGGTATGCGTGCAGCATTAGCGCTAAATATGCACATCAACCAACATACTAAATTTGACCGTAAAAACTATTTCTATCCTGATAATCCGAAAGCATATCAAATTTCACAATTTGATAAACCAATTGGAGAAAATGGTTGGATTGAAATCGAAGTTAACGGTGAAAAGAAACGTATCGGTATTACTCGTATCCATATGGAAGAAGATGCAGGTAAACTATTCCATGGTAAAAACTCTTCATTAGTCGATTACAACCGTCAAGGTACGCCTTTAGTTGAAATCGTATCAGAACCAGATATGCGTACTCCTGAAGAAGCATATGCATACCTTGAAAAACTAAAAGCAATTATTCAATATACAGGCGTTTCAGACGTACGTATGGAAGAAGGATCATTACGTTGTGATGCCAACATTTCTATTCGTCCTTATGGTCAAAAAGAATTTGGTGTTAAAACAGAACTTAAAAACTTAAACTCTTTCAGTTTTGTACGTAAAGGTCTTGAATATGAAGAACAACGTCAAGCAGCTGTATTAAATGCTGGTGGCGAAATTAAACAAGAAACTCGTCGTTTCGATGAAAAAACAGGTAAAACAATCCTAATGCGTGTTAAAGAAGGAACAGATGATTATCGTTACTTCCCAGAACCAGACTTAGTTGATATTGTTATCGATGATGAATGGTTAGAACGCGAAAAAGCGCTTATTCCAGAACTTCCTGATGCTCGTAAAGAACGTTATGTAGCAGAGTTCGGTCTACCAGCTTATGATGCTCATGTATTAACACTTTCAAAAGAAACTGCTGATTTCTTCGAAGCAACTGTAGCAACAGGTGCAGATGCAAAACTATCATCTAACTGGTTAATGGGTGAAGTTTCAGCTTACTTAAATGCTGAACAAAAAGAGCTTTCAGAAACAGCACTTACTCCTGAAGGTCTTGGCGGTATGATTAAATTGATCTCTGCTGGCACAATTTCTTCTAAGATTGCGAAAAAAGTATTTAAAGAACTTGTGACAAACGGTGGAGATGCTGAAAAAATCGTTAAAGAAAAAGGTCTTGTTCAAATCTCTGACGAAGGTGCACTTCTTAAAATGGTTACAGAAGTACTTGATAACAACGCTCAATCAATCGAAGACTTCAAAAATGGTAAAGACCGTGCAATTGGCTTCCTAGTTGGTCAAATTATGAAAGCAACTCGTGGACAAGCTAACCCACAAATGGTCAACAAACTTCTTTTAGAAGAAATTCAAAAAAGATAATTTAAAATAACAAAAAATAGAGCCGACAAATTTTAGAATTTGTTGACTCTATTTTTTAATGTTAATAAGTGTATTTCATTATGATATAGAAGTCTTTTTACTATGTTGGATTAGTAATATGAATCCGAATATTCCAGAGAAAAAGGAAATAGCAGAGATGGTGTAATAGAAAACATGTCCACCAAAAACATTGTAAAGAAATCCTCCAACTGATGAAGAAATAATTCCCGAAATTCCAAAGAACAATAATGCTAAAACAGTTTGTCCGGTTGCTCGCCATTCACGAGGGACAATTTGATACAAATACTGAATTGCAGCTGTGTAATAGATTGGAAATGTCAGCATTTGTAGAGTTTGAATAATTGCTAGCAACACGGGGCTATCAACTAAACCTGATAAGAAAAAGCGAAGTGCATAGCAAAAGATTGCAATTGTGATAATGAGTAATTCTTTTCCTTGACGCAACCATAAATAGCTTAAGGCAAAGACGACAATCTCAGAAGCCGCAGAGATAAAAAATGCAATCCCAACAAGAGAAGTATCGCCACCTAATGCATCAATATGAATTCCTAGAAAAGTATCATTCATACGTGCTGGGATAGAACTAGTAAAAATCAATAGTAAAAACAATATCATTTCTTTATTGGTTAAGAGTTTCTTCAAGCCGTCAATTGTTACTGGAGTTGAGGAGGTTGGGGCATCAGGAAGCTTCCACATGATGATGAAGCAAATGATACCTAAAATCACAAATAGTATTGAAATACTATTCATACCAAACCATTTCATCACATAGCCTACAACTAACGATAAGACTGCATAACCGAGTGCTCCATATGTACGTACAGATCCGTAACTAGTTCCAGCTGCTTCTGTCATTGTATAATTTAAGCTTTCCGTCAACGGATCTAGTGGCATTAAGAAAAAGTAAACGAGCATGGCAATAATAACTAGTCCCCAAAAGCTGCTCATATTGAATAAGATAAAGCCACTTATAGCAGTAGTGAAGATTAAAAAAAGCATAACCTTTCTCAATGTTTTCGTTTTATCACTTATCATTCCCCATAAAGGTTGAGCAATGATTGTAACAAAACCACCTGCACCTATAATAAGCCCCACATCGCTCGTTGACAGACCCTGTCCTTTTAAAAATACAGGTAAAAAGGGAATGAATAGAGCTAATAAGCCAAAAAACAAAAAGTTATGACCCTTTAAAAGAATTTGTACATTCAATGAATTCCATCCTTTCTTTATCCAATGAATAATATTACAGAATTTATGAATAATAGACAAATGAACGAATTTTCTCACTCTAACATTGTTTTTTTGCGAAAAAAATTGGAACCGATTACACTATTAGCAGGAGGGATAGAATATGAAAACAGAACAACAATATTTTAGTGAAGGTATGCCAATTGAAGATTATATGGAACAAATGACAGTACACAAAGATGATTGTTTTAATGTTTATAATAGTTTTGAATTTCCTCAAGATGAAGATTTTATTTCGTTATTAAGTGAAAGAAACCCCCATATTTTAGTTGTTACGGAAGATTGGTGTGGCGATGCGATGATGAATAATGCAATTCTTCGCCGTATTGCAGAAGTAGCGAATATAGATGTCAGAGTAGTATTCCGGGATCAGAATTTAGAACTGATGGATCGGTATTTGACAAATGGCGGTCGCTCAATTCCAATTTATCTGTTTTTAAATGATCAAGAAAAGGTAATTGGTAAATGGGGACCACGTGCACCACAACTTCAAGAATATGTGTTGAAGGAAAAAAGTAAATTGCCAGCACAAGATGATCCAACATTTGCAAAGAAGCAAAAGGACTTATTCTCAAAGATTACAAAGGAAAATGCGACAAATGACCAATTCTGGGGTTGGGTTTATGAAGATATTAGTCGAGCACTCATATTAGCACTTGCGTAATGGAAAGATTTGCAGAACATGTCTATTTCGGTATAAAATATATAAAGGTTCATAAATTGAACGAATTCTTTTAAGTGGCTGCCTCTGTAATAATGAAACGAGACAGCTTGTTTTCTTCTTGTTTTAATTTAGGATGTTAGATAAAAGGAAAGTATCTAATAAAAGCAAAACACTCCGAAACTATTACCTGAGGAATTCGTTATCATATATTAGATATTAGAATAACTAAAGTAGGAAGGTAAAAAAATGAAGCGAGCACGTATCATTTATAACCCTACTTCAGGACGTGAGATTTTTAAAAAGCACTTGCCTGAAGTATTAGCTAAGCTAGAAGTTGCAGGTTACGAAACATCTTGTCATGCGACAACATGTGCGGGAGATGCAACTACTGCTGCCAAAGAAGCAGTTAAAAGAGAATTTGACATTATCATTGCTGTTGGTGGAGACGGTACTTTAAATGAGGTCGTTGCGGGAGTTAGTGAGTTTGAACGTCGACCAAAGATTGGTTTAATTCCTATGGGAACTACAAATGACTTTGCACGTGCAGTGCATATTCCTCGTGATATTGATCGTGCAGTTGATATTATCATTGCTGGAGATAGCATCCCTGTCGACGTTGGTCGAGTAAATGATCGTTATTTTATCAACATTGCAGGTGGAGGAAGAATCACCGAGCTAACATACGAAGTGCCTAGTAAGCTGAAAACAGTTTTAGGCCAGTTAGCGTATTATTTAAAAGGCATTGAAATGTTACCGTCTATTAAAGCAACTAAAATGCGTATTGAGTATGATGGAGAAGTCTTTGATGATGAAGCTATGATGTTTCTGATTGCCTTGACGAATTCCGTTGGAGGGTTTGAAAAACTTGCTCCAGATGCAAGTTTAAATGATGGGCTATTCTCCATCTTTATCTTAAAAAAATGCAATATCGCTGATTTTGTAAAAATTGTATCCCTTGCAATTCGAGGCGAGCATATGAAAGATTCCCATTTAATTTATGCTAAAGCTAGTCAGATAAAAGTCACATCAGATGAAAAAGTACAATTGAACTTGGATGGTGAATATGGTGGCAATGTGCCAGCTGAGTTTAAAAACTTAAAACGCCATATTGAGTTGTTTGTGCCAATAAATGATATACGCGAAATTGATCGTATACAAGCTTAAAAGATGAATGATAAAAAGAAAAGGCTAGAAAGTGTTTACGTTAATACTTTCTAGTCTTTTTTTGTGTTTAAATACGATACTTGTGATTGCATTAATTTTTTATGAAGTATTTTTTTATACCATCATAGATGAAATGATTATGTATTTAACGATTATATGCATTATCTATCAAAGCATTGCACATATTACTACTATGTGTAATTTTGCTACGGCATTCTATATAAAAATAAGTAAGAATACTACCACGTTAAGGTTATTTTTTGTTTAAACATTTGAAGTGATATTTAGTCATGGAACAAAAAGGTAGGTTTTTATTTTTTCGGGGTAGGAGATGAACTGACTATGTACTATGTGAATTAACAAAGGAGAGAATGGTGTGTATAAAAAGCAAGAAAGAGTGTTGATTTGGACTAGTTTTATAGTTGCAATCATCATGTTGATATCCATTTTAGGAAGAGTTATTGGACATTAAGGAGGTTTGAAAAATGGTTAATGATAATGCGGTATTTTTTAGCCGACTATTAACAGAATTGACGCTAACATTTCATATTATTTACGCAACCATTGGTGTTGGTGTTCCGCTTATGATAATGATTGCTCAATGGATCGGTATAAAAAAGAATGATGAGCATTATATTTTACTCGCTAGACGAATAGCTAGAGGATTTGTAATCACTGTAGCAGTTGGCGTAGTAACTGGTACAGCAATTGGTTTGCAACTTTCCCTTCTATGGCCAAACTTTATGCAGCTTGCGGGTAATGTTATTGCATTGCCGCTGTTTATGGAAACATTTGCATTCTTTTTTGAAGCTATCTTTTTAGGGATTTACTTATATACATGGGATCGCTTTGAAAACCAAAAGAAACATTTTTTATTGTTAATCCCTGTTGCGGTCGGTGCTTCCATGTCTGCTGTTTTTATCACAATGGTGAATGCGTTTATGAATGCGCCACGAGGATTTGAAGTAGTTGATGGACAGATCGTCAATATTCAACCGATTGTTGCAATGTTTAACCCAGCAATGCCTACAAAGGTTGGGCATGTTTTATTAACGGCTTATATGACATCGGCATTTGTACTAGCTGCCATTGCTGCTTTTAGAATGTTAAAAGGCTCTAAACATATATATTATAAAAAGTCATTGTACTTATTTATGAAACTTGGGTTAGTATTTTCAATCGGTACAGCAGTTGTTGGTGATTTTTCTGCAAAGTATTTAGTAGCGTATCAACCAGAGAAATTAGCGGCTGCAGAGTGGCATTTTGAAACGGAAAAGGGCGCATCCCTTTTAGTTTTCGGTATTCGAGATGGTGAAGATGTTAAATATGCGATTCGCATTCCATATGCATTGAGCCTTTTAGCGCATAATAATCCGTTTGCAGAAGTAACTGGATTAAACGAATTCCCTGAGGATGAAACCCCACCACTATATATTCATTTCTTATTTGATTTAATGGTCACAATTGGCTTTTTTATGGTTGGTGTGTCAGCTATTTATGTTATTGGAAAGTTGCGAAGATGGCGATTTATACACAGCAAGTGGTTCAGGTGGGTGATTGTTGCTGGTGGACCATTATCCATGATTGCGATAGAAGCAGGCTGGTGGTTAGCTGAAGTTGGACGTCAGCCATGGATTTTAGTTCGCTATATGAAGGTAGCAGAGGCAGCAACATCAAGTCAGCACGTAGATTTAATGTTACTTCTATTCTGTTTGATTTACTTAATACTAGGAATCGGTAGTGTTGTAGTACTTCGGCGAATGTTTAAAAGAAATCCAATTGAACGAGAAATCGCTGATCGTCATGCTGAAAAGGGCGGTGGTATTTCATGAGTTTAGAAGTGCTAGGCGTTTCTGTATTATGGTTGTTTTTATTTGGCTATTTGATAATTGCTTCTATAGATTTTGGAGCAGGGTTTTTTAACGCATATAGCTTGTTAGTTGGAAAAAAACGTATTTTAACAGTTATTATCCAGCGTTATTTATCACCTGTTTGGGAAATCACTAATGTGTTTTTAGTCTTTTTCTTTGTAGGTATTGTAGGATTCTTCCCGAGAACTGCTTATTTCTATGGTACGACTTTATTGGTTCCAGTCAGTATCGCACTTGGTTTACTTGCGATTCGGGGAAGTTACTATGCATTTGAATCGTATGGATCAAGGGGACATAAAGGATATTCATTTATGTACGGTTTGGCAGGTTTATTAATACCAGCGGCATTGTCCGTTGTATTAGCAATTTCTGAAGGTGGATTTATCACTATTATTGACGATAATCCAGTGCTCGATTATGCTGCATTATTCACTAGTTCTCTTACATGGAGTATCGTTTTGTTAGCGTTGGCAGCAGTTCTTTATATTTCAGCAACGTTTCTTACATGGTATGCAAATAAGGCAGGAGATCGAGAAGCAACCAACTTATTACGAAAGTATGCACTTATTTGGTCAATACCATTAGCCATTTCTGTTATCGGGATTATGGTAGAGCTGCGGAAACATAATGTCATTCATTTCGACAGAATGATTGACTTTTGGTACTTATTTGGAATCTCAGCTGTAATGTTCGTTATTACCATTATTATTCTTTTGATGAGACGTCATTATGGTGTTGCAGTATGGCTGTTAATCGGTCAATTTGCATTTGCATTCTTCGGTTATGGCATTTCACATTATCCATACCTTTTGTATCCGCACCTAACGATTTATGATTCATTCACAAATGAAACGATGGCTATCTCTTTGGTAATTGCATTTGTGTTGGGATTATTATTGTTAATACCATCTCTATATTTAGTATTTAAACTGTTTCTGTTTGATAAAGATTATGTTCGAGGGAAAGAAGACCACCATGCTTAAAGGAGGAAAAGCCAAATGGGAACCTTTATAATTTTCTATGCACCTTTTATCGTTGTTATCGTCGCAATTGTCATTGGCTTTTACGTTGCTTTCAAAGATGGGGCAGTTACTAGGGACGAATAAAGAGAACTTTCAGTGAGGTTTAGTTGAACTAATCGTGCTATTACTACTGTTGTAGTGGGAGATAAATCATTTAACCAAAATCCAAGGGCAATTAATGTCTCTTGGATTTTTTCTTTGCGTAGGTCATGATACAATAGAAGGACTGAAACGGAGGATGCACGAATGACAGCACCAGTAAAGAAAAATGATCGATTATCGGTTTATATAGAAGATTTAACACATGACGGCGCGGGTGTCGCAAAAGTAGACGGATATCCGCTCTTTATACAAGGGGGACTTCCTGACGAGCAGGCAGAAGTTCATGTCTTAAAAACATTAAAAAATTATGGTTTCGCCAAAATTGTGAAGATTGAAGTGCCTTCACCTGATCGAGTTGAACCAGAATGCGGTGTCTATGCGCAATGCGGAGGTTGCCAATTACAACACCTTTCATACGAAGGACAACTGAAATGGAAAGAAAAGATGGTCCGTAATGTGATGACGAGAATAGGGAAAATCGATGTACCTGTTCATCCGGTGAAAGGGATGGACAATCCATTGAATTACCGTAACAAAGCTCAAATTCCATTTGGGTCAAATGGAGATGTACCAATTGCAGGATTTTATAAAACAAAATCTCATGCGATTGTTGATACGGATCGTTGCCTGATTCAAACTCCTGAAGCAGATGCTATTTTAGAAGGACTAAAACCACAACTTTGGAAACTTGGTATCAAACCATATAACGAAGAGACAAAACAAGGGATGCTTCGTCATGTAGTTGTTCGTAAGGCATTTGCGACAGATGAAGTGATGGTCGTACTTGTTACGAAAAAGCGTAAATTCCCACAAGCGAATGAAGCGATTGCACTTATACGTAAGCTAGTACCAAATGTTAAATCCATCATGCAAAATATTAACTCAGAAACTACAAACGTTATCTTTGGCAATGAAACCATTAACCTTTGGGGACAAGATACAATTGAAGATCATATCGGCGATGTACGATTTGAAATTTCTGCACGATCATTCTATCAAGTCAATCCTATTCAAACAGAAGTATTGTACAAACAGGCGCTTGATTATGCTCAGTTAACAGGGAAAGAAACGGTTATCGATGCTTATTGTGGGATTGGTACTATCTCATTATTTATGGCGAAAAAAGCAAAATACGTCATGGGTGTAGAAATCGTTCCACAAGCAATTAAAGATGCCAAACGTAATGCCAAACTTAACGGCTTAGACAACACTTACTTTGAGGCAGGTCCAGCAGAAGAAGTGATTCCACGTTGGTATAAAGAAGGTAAAACAGCAGATGTCTTAATGGTAGACCCTCCAAGAAAAGGTTGCGATGAAGCTCTACTAAGTACCATTTTAGAACAACGTCCAAAACGTATTGTATATGTATCATGTAACCCATCCACATTGGCTCGTGATTTACGCATTCTTGAAGATGGCGGTTATAAAACACAGGAAGTACAACCAGTTGATATGTTCCCGCATACTGCGCATTGCGAAGCGGTTGCTTGGTTAGAATTAGTTTAATAAATGAAAAATAGCTGTGTCGAAAATTCAAACTTACTTCATTAGAAGGCGAAACAATCATCGTGTCAGTCTTGGAGAAGGAAGCTTCAATTCAGCCAAACAACATAGTGTTATCAGAACGAAGTGTTAAAGGAATTATTGCATACCGCGATATTTTTCCAGCTGTTATGCACCTGATGACAAAGGGCTACTTCCCAGCCGACAAATTAATCACAAAACGTATCACATTAGACGAGATTGTTACGGAAGGTTTCGAAACATTAGTAAACGATAAAAGCCAAATCAAAATCTTAGTTGCTTCAATATAGATTTACAGAAAACGACTTATCTGCAAAAAATGGATTAGTCGTTTTCTAATTGCCTTTCAAATTAATGTTTTATAGGTTGAATGGTTAGGTTATTTTCGTTTTTTAAAGAAACATGTAATTAATTGCTGTATTAACCATGCTTCACTTAAATTAAAACTTCTTAAAGCTTTAAGTAAATGGTTCCTTCTATGATAACTGGAAAGAAAATTGAAGATGTTGTATTTACAATGTTCATATCTTCTCGCGTCACTGAATTTTTTTGTGACTTCTTCAATACGCTTAAAGCCCCACTTCCTTCAATAATTGCAGTTTCTACTTCATTTATATCGAATACATTCTTTTCTCTAAGCATCCGAAGAATATTATCAATAGAAAAACGAATTTTCTTTAGATTTTTATCGATAAATTTTCCATTTTGAATAACAACAGTTGGTTCAAGCGCTAATAATCTACTATTTTACGATTAGATATTTTCCAGTTTGCAACAACCCTTTGAAAAATCCCGATGAAAATTATAGTTATAATAGTAGGCAAATGTTCAATATTAGGGTCAGCGATATCAGCTCCAGTAAAATTGTAATTGAAAATGTAAAACTAAAGAAAAAGAACGAATTCTAATTTAGGGGGAATTCGTTCTTTTTTACTTTTTACGTGTTTATGAGAATAGATGGCCTTTATAAGTTTGAAAGAGACAAAATAAATTTTTTGCTCAGTAAACAATCGAAAGGAAATTGAAGCTTGTTTGTCGAAATAAGTAAATATTTCAACAAAACAGGAGTTGATGAAGACGATGGTTTCTAAAGATACACATTTAAAAGAGTCAACTATTTTTAATCATAATGGAAATAAAATAATAACAGAAGACAGAGAGATTAATATTATTGCAAGATTAGAAGAACCGCTTGTCGTAGTTTTAGGTTCAGTATTAGATGATGAAGAATGCGATGTACTAATTCAGTTGGCAAAAGACAAACTTCAGCGATCTAAAATAGGAGGGAATCGAGAAGTCAGTGATATAAGAACAAGCAGTGGGGCATTTTTAACAGACATCAGCAATGACATTCTTGTAAGGGTAGAAAAAAGGGTATCTGATATTATGGGGATTCCTTCAGAACACGGGGAAGGACTCCATATCCTGAATTATCAACCCGGTCAAGAGTACAAAGAACATTTTGATTATTTTGCTTCTACAAGCAAAGCATCGAGTAACAATCGAATTGCAACACTTGTAATTTATTTAAATGATGTGGAAGAGGGTGGAAACACCTGTTTCCCAAAACTAAACTTTTCTGCTAATCCGCAAAAAGGAATGGCAGTGTACTTTGAATATTTTTATAACGATCCAATGTTAAACGAATTAACGTTGCACGGAGGAGCTCCAGTTGTAAAGGGAGAAAAGTGGATAGCTACACAATGGATGAGAAGACAGAAAATAAACTAACACCAAGAACAAGTATTTAAAAAGCTGTACCGAAAACAATTTTTGATTTTCCGGCACAGCTTTACTTATGTTTTTAACTACATTGCGGCTTTGGAGTTTAATAGTAAAAATGAATTTATTGATTCGAACTATTTCTTTTCCATGGGGGATTGGTATTATTGTGGAAGATTTTATTAATCTTATAAATAGCAAAAGGTATCGCAAAGGATAAAATTGTACAAATAATTGTTGTTATATTAGTCAATCGGTCTATAATAACATTCCACATGTGAATATCCTCTTCCTTAATGTGATTTAATAATATTTCCAGGTTTTTCGATTACTTTTACATCAATTTTGACATTGCTTTTTGAAAAATAATGTTGACCGCTTTCCCAATCATTTTTGATGGATGACCATAAAGAATAATGGTATTTATAAAGATGTGTATTTAGCCCGAGTAAATCTGTTTGCATATTTCCCTGTAAAAGAGAAACCGTATCTGTAGTCATTTCTGTAATCTTTTTTTCTAATTCTGTTTTTAACTTTTTATATTGGTGTTCGTTCATGATATCAAGGGAACCGTATTGCTCTGCGATGCCTGCTTGAACATCAATCTTATTCTTGAATTTTAAATGATTCTTATCATTATTTTTTAGTGAAAGTTTGCTATTTATTTTTAATATTTCAAGCGTTACATCATGATTATTAAATTTAATGTCCAAAGTGCCTGTTTGATCTTTTGAATTGATGAAATTTAATCCCTTCGCATTATCACCTGTTAACATACCTACAATTTTTTTCTTATTTCCGTTGTAGATTGACAGCCCAGAATAATTGATCGTTGAAGTATTTACAATATTTAATATTGGAATTGCGAAACTCTTTTTCGATAGAAGTAAAGATTGTACATCTCCAACTGTGAGTGGTTGTGCAATTTCTAAATTGGACTTATTCTCTAATAGTTTCGAAATATACATACCTGGTATCTTCTCATTTTCAGGGAGAATGTATAGGTAATCCCCAGCATGATCTTTTGTAATGGCAACTTTTACGCTACGTAACATTTCTTTCTCGCGTAAGAAAATATCCATTAAATCTGCAAATACTCCCTTTTCTGATGCAACTGCCTCAGAAAATAGGACAACATTTAGATGTGTCACATTTGTAATTCGGCCTGCTTGTTTAATCATATCTCGATTCATTTCAATAATAGTATTGCCAGTTTGAGTTAAATTCCGAAAGGCCGGCATCGTATTACCTCCACTGTTTTGAGCCTGTCCAAGCCCAGAAGGTACAATTAGTTGCTGTGTTAATTTGAATTTATCATTGTTATTTTGAGTAAAATCTCCATCAACGTTTTGATTTAATATTTCTTCGTCTTGCTGTAATTGCATTTTCCCATTTTCTTGCGGTTGTGGGTGTTCATTAATATTTATCATGCTAGGACTATTAGCAAGATCGACGGCAATCCCGGATACGAATCCTCTTTCTTCTACCTCATTTTTATCCCAGCAAGCAGAAAGAAGTAGCGGACAAAATAATAAAAAAATAATGCTCCTTATTTTAATCATTCATCTTCACACCCTTGATCAGTAACATAAATCCAAGAAGAAAAGTAACAAAAACTAAAAAGCCAATTTCTATATATACCATATAATTTGCAATCTTATTGACTTCGATATAATTTTTCGGCAGCATAGCTAAAAAGAAAATAATTGGAGATAAAATAAAAATAATAGTCTGTTTGTTGGCATTTTTAAAAATCAAATTAAGTAACAATACAGCAATATCAAAGGCCATTAAGCTTGTTGTAAAAACGATAATCGTCCAAATAATAAATAAAATCGAATCGTTCAATGAAGTTTCCTGGACTTGATACTATTTTTGACAATTCAAATACCGGATAGTAAAGATTATTTGTAGTAGCATTTCCAAAAATACCAATGCACACAATAAAAATAACAATATAGAAGAAAAATGGCCATAAGATCCCTAACACAGTCATCTTAGGTGTATGTTGCGGCTTTTTGACAAGAGAAATGTAAAATAGCACGATACTAAAACCTAAAAAGGCATGTAAACTAGAAGTTGTTCCTTGAACGATTCCTTTTAAATCCGTCTCAAAAATAGGAAGTAAATTTTCAAGTTTCATCGCTCCAAGAGGAAAGAAAATCAGTAATAAGAGCCCACCTATAACAAAGGGAAAAAAAGAATGTTCAGACGGAAAATAGCTGCGCGCGAACCGCTGGCAGCATAGATAACTACGAGAATAAAGGCTAAACACACTACTTCTAATGGTGTGCGATCAAATAAATATTCATGGGATAATGTTGCAATTTCTCTAATTTGAAAAGACGAAATGGCAATATACTGTATGATAAAAACAATGCTCAACATAGTGGCAACTGGTTTCGAAACTAAATAAGATGCAAAAGAAAGAAATGATTGATTTGGAAAGGAACTTGCGATTTTTGCAAGGAACCATGCTAAAACAATTGCAATAAGGCCACCTAATAAAATAGTAAGCCAGCCATCCGCAGAAACTGTATTTTCAGCAATATGACGTGGTAAAAACAAAATGGTAATACTAGCAATATTTGAGGCTACGGCAAACATAATGTCTTTATCATTGATGAATTCTTTTGGCTCTTTATAAAGTGTCATGATTTACCTTTTCCTCCATTAGTCTTTTGCTTGCTTTTCATAGGTTCTAAAAATGGCTGAGGTTGCCGCTTTGTAAGTGTGGTAATGGGCGCTCGGATGACAACATTTTTTAAATCCCATAAGTGATTTGGAGCAAAAGGTGCTGAATAAGGGATTCCAATGCTTTTTAAATTTGCCAAGTGAATATGAATCATTATAAAGACTAGGATGATTCCATATAATCCAAGTAAAGTAGCAGCAAAAATGGCTCCAAAACGTATTACTCTAAGCCCTATAGAAAGACTGTAATTTGGAAGCGTAAATGCCGAAATTGCCGTAAGGGATATGGCAATGACCATTAAGGGAGTTACAATACCTGCTTGAACAGCAATTTCACCAATAACAATACCGCCTACAATCCCAATGGTTTGACCAATTTTTCTAGGTAATCTTGTCCCAGCCTCTTGCAATATTTCGTAAAATAATGCAATTAATAATGCTTCAACTAAAGAAGGGAAAGGAACACCTTCTCTTGAGGCAGCAATGGTAAATAACAACTGCGTCGGTATCAATTCAGGATGATAGGATACGAGTGCTACATAAAGGGCCGGTAAAAAAAGTGTCATATAGAAGGAAACAAATCGCAAAAATCGTAATAATGTACTTATCAGCCATCTTTGGTTGTAATCTTCAATAGTTTTAAGGGAATCTCCAATCGTTATTGGCATAAGAAGAGCGAAGGGGGAACCTTCTACGATAATGCTAACTTTTCCCTTTAATAAATTATAGGCAACTCTGTCAGGCCTTTCTGTATCAAGTATTTGTGGAAATGGCGATAAATTACTGTCCTCAATCCATTGTTCAATAAATCCTGAATCTGGGGCAAAATCAACATTAATTGTTTTTAATCGCTGAACGACTTCATCTACTATTTCTTGTTTAACTTGTCCCTCAATATGACAAATCGCAACCTTTTGATTAGAATGTTTTCCAACTTCCATCATATTAATACGAAGATTTGGGTCTTTGATTTCCCTTCGTAGAAGCGCGAGATTAAATTTTAAATTTTCCACAAAACCGGACCTAGAACCGCGTATAACAGCTTCAGACTGTGGTTCCTCAATGGCACGAAATTCACCACCACTCGTCCCTAACTGAATAGCTAGGTCACAATTATCTAAGAGAACAACTGTATCTCCGCTTAATAAGGTTTTAATCACTTGCTCGAGTTTTTGGGATTTTTTTATTTCAGTTAGTGCGATCATTTCTTCGTAAACCGTATCAAACAAATTTCCTTGAATGTCCTTTTTATTCAGCTCAAGAATTCTTAAGATGTTATTATTTACTTGCTCCTCGTTTACAAGTCCTTTCATATAAATCATGGCAAATTTATGTTCAATAATTCCAATGCTACTTTTTCGGATAATTAAGTCAGCTGGGCTTCCAAGGATCTTTTTTATGGTTTGAATATTATCTTCCAAACTTTTTTCAAGATAGCTTTTTTCAAATGAAGAATTGCTCATTTTATAACTCCTGTTCAGATACTGTCCTCATGCTTATGTTTTCTCAATTTCATAACATTAATACACTAATTGGTAAGTAAAAATTAAAAATATTGGTTTTGTACACTGTTGAAAATTACATACTAGGCTTTTCAAAAAGAGGAAGTGTTAACTGTATATTTTTATGGCAATTCTTATTTGAAGAAGATAAATTAGCAACGGTTTCAGTAAAATTAATAAGGAGTATAAATTCTGGACGGGTAACTTTAGATTGATATTCGAACTGATGATAGCTTTATATAATGACTGATAGTTTAGAATATTGACTTTTGAGTAAGTAATATAACAATAATTGAAGTTTAGTTATAATGATATAATTAATAAAGAGTGAAATAAAAAGAAATAACTATTATTTTACTTTATATTTGGTTTGTTATCAGTTTTCAAGATTCATATTTTAAAAGATGTGATTTTAGTCTTAAGGGACTAGAACAAGCTGTAGGAGGAGAAATTATAAAATTATGGATTGGTTCGATAGTGTATTAAATGAAGTAAATACATTTTTATATTCGTATTTATTAATAATATTGTTAATTGGAGCTGGATTGTTTTTTACCTTTAAAACAAAATTTATTCAATTTCGATTGATTCCTGATATGTTTAAACTTCTTACTGAAAAAGCTCCAAAAGACAAATCAGGAAAAAGAGGTATATCTTCTTTCCAAGCTTTTACGGTTTCAGCTGCTTCTCGTATTGGTACTGGGAACATTGCAGGTGTTGCAACAGCAATAGCAATTGGAGGACCAGGTGCTGTATTTTGGATGTGGATTGTTGCACTTATCGGTGGCGCATCTGCACTAGTCGAAAGTACATTGGCACAGGTATACAAAGTTAAAGACCATAGTACAGGAATGTTCCGTGGTGGCCCTGCTTATTATATGGAAAAAGGTTTAAATAAAAGATGGATGGGTGTACTTTTTGCCATTGTTATTACATTAACTTATGGTTTTGTTTTTAACGCTGTACAAGCAAATACGATTACAATTGCTTTTAAAGAAAGTTTTGGTACAAATCGATTACTAGTCGGTATAATATTATCCGTTTTAACAGCAGTTATTGTATTTGGCGGATTGAAACGTATTGTCAGTGTGACTCAAATTATTGTGCCCGTTATGGCGATTGCATATATCGTTATTGCACTTTTAGTTGTATTGATCAATTTTAAAGAACTTCCCAATGTGATTATTCTTATTGTTAAGTCTGCATTTGGATTACAAGAAGCATTCGCGGGAATGTTAGGAGCAGCAATCATGAATGGAGTTAAACGTGGTTTATTCTCCAATGAAGCTGGTATGGGTTCTGCACCGAATGCAGCTGCAACAGCATCAGTTACTCACCCAGTAAAACAAGGTCTGATCCAAACATTAGGAGTGTTTATTGATACTTTATTAGTTTGTACTTCAACTGCAGCGATTGTATTACTTAGTGATGCATATCTACAAACAAATGCAGCTTCGGTAAACTTAACTCAAGCATCGTTAGTTGGAATTCTAGGTGATTGGGCAGGCGTATTCTTAGCAATTGCTATATTTATGTTTGCATTTAGTACGGTAATTGGTAATTACTATTATGGTGAAATAAATATAGGGTTTATCAAGGAATCGAAAACGGCTCTATTGATATTCCGCATTTTGGTGGTAGCCTTTGTAATGTTTGGCTCAGTATCAAAAGTACAAGTTGTATGGGATTTAGCAGATCTATTTATGGCTATTATGGCGCTTATAAACTTGCTTGCTATTTTGTTACTATGGAAAGTGGCAAAACCTGTTATCAACAATTATTTGGCTCAACGTAAACAAGGTAAAGACCCAGTATTTTATAAAAAAGATGTACCGAATATTGGCGATGTCGAATGTTGGGACGATGAAGAAGAAAAACGTTAATATTGAATGCAAAAAACGAATCCCTTTAATGTGGGATTCGTTTTTTTATTAAACTTAATAATTTCTATATGCGTTCAAATAATACTTTTGCTGATTTTTGGGAATCTATAGAAATAACTAGATTTTGCAATTCTATAAAGCTGCAAAGTCGAATACTTTAAACTTAATGCATTCTATATTATAAACCTAGGATGAACTTTAAATTTGTTTATCGAATAAAGTTGACACTTATCTCTCGAATCAATATAATACTTATTAATTAACTAGGTATTAGGTTGACTAGACATACTAGAGACCTTTCATTGCACATTTTGCAATGAAAGGTCTTTTTTTGCCTAATAAATTAATTTTGCTACTTTAAATAGGGGGAATTAACATGACAAAACAAATGAATCTAGGATTATTTATTCAGTTACCGGGGCAGCATTTAGCAAGCTGGCGTCATCCTGCCTCACAATCTTCACGCAACTACGATATTGAGTGGCTAACAGAGATAGCTCAAAATGCGGAAAGGGGTAAGTTTGATACATTATTTATCGCAGATTCAGTAATGCGCCCATTAGATGCCCATTCATATTCAGAATTAAAACTAGATCCTCTATTAATCATGGCAGCTTTAAGTACCGTAACAAAAAAGATTGGCTTAACAGTTACGGCTAGTACAACATACAATGAGCCATTCCATATTGCTCGCAAGTTTAGCAGTTTAGATCACCTTTCAAAAGGTCGTGCAGGTTGGAACGTTGTCACCTCTGCGAATGATTTAGAGGCGACAGTTTACGGAAAGGAAAAACATTTATCTCATGCCGATCGTTATGAACGCGCAGAGGAGTTTCTAGATGTCACTAAAAAATTTTGGGACTCAATAGAAACAGATGCTGTAATCGCCAATAAAGAAAGTGGCCATTTCTTAGATATGGAAAAAGTACATCCATTTCAACATGAAGGAAAATACTTTAAAGTCTCAGGCTATTTAGACTCACCTGCTCCACCTCAAATATATCCTGTTATAGTGCAAGCAGGCTCATCTGAAGCGGGCGTTGAATTAGCTGCCAGAACGGCTGATGTTGTATTTACTGCTTGTTTATCATTACAGCAAGGGCAAGCTTTTTATCAAAATGTAAAAAGTCGTCTAGCTAAATATAATCGCCAGCCCGATGATGTCAAAATTATGCCTGGAGTTTATATTACAGTTGGTAAGACGGAAGAAGAGGCTTATCAAAAACGTGCTTATCTAAATTCATTGATCATGCCAAGTGCAGGTTTACAGCAACTATCTGAATTTACACAAATCGATTTCAGGGGGCAAGATCCAGACGCAGAGTTTCCAGATTATGATTCATATGAAGATGACTCAACGAATCCACGCATTCGTTATAAAATCATTTCAACTATCGCTAAAAGAGAGGGGTTGAAGACTTTAAGGGATGTATATGAGCGTATTTCTTCAGCACGTGGGCATTGGGAAGTAACAGGAACAGTGGAGCAAGTTGTAGATCAACTAGAACTTTGGTTTAAAGAAGGTGCAGCAGATGGATTTAACGTCATTCCGCCTACTTTCCCAGAAGATTTAAACTTAATTGTCGATGAAGTAATACCAGAACTACAACGTCGTGGCTTATTCCGTACAGACTATACGGGTAGCACATTACGTGAGCATTTAGGCCTTGCCAAGCCTGTTCAACCTAGCCAAGACAAAGTAACAAGGTAAAAGAGCATCTGATCTAGAAAATCAAATGAAACGGAGGTATTACATGGGGATTGATCATCTTCAAATCAATTTTAGTGAGTCTTCTCTTATAATTATGAATATTGTTATTGCATTTGTTATGTTCGGTGTAGCATTAGATTTACAGGTTTCTGATTTTAAACGTACTCTAACTAACCCAAAACCCGTGCTTATTGGTTTAACAGCACAATTCGTATTGTTGCCTGCAATGACATTCGTACTTGTCTCTATTGTGCAACCTCATCCTAGTATTGCACTTGGTTTATTTTTAGTGGCTGCTTGTCCTGGTGGGAATTTATCTAATTTCCTTACATATTTAGCAAAAGGAAATACGCCTTTGTCAATTAGTATGTCAGCGATTTCTACTGTAGCAGCTATTTTTATGACACCATTTAATACGATGCTATGGGCATCTATGTATAAACCGACAGCAGACTTAATTAATTCATTTAGTATTGGGGTTTGGGATATGTTCTCGGCAATTTTATTTATGCTAGCATTTCCATTAGCACTAGGTATGCTTGTTCGACGCTTTTTCCAAAGTTGGGCCTTAAAAATGATTGGTTTTATGAAGAAGTTTTCAATTACAGTATTTTTAATTTTCATCGTTATCATGGTAACAAATAACTTTCATGCCTTTATTGAATATATTGGAAGTGTGTTAATAATCGTGGTGATTCATAATGCGTCAGCTATTTTTATAGGTTATATGGCTGCACGTTTGCTACGCGTAGAAGAAGTGGATCGACGAGCGATTGCCATAGAAACCGGTATTCAAAACTCAGGTCTTGGACTTATATTAGTCTTTAACTTTTTTGATGGACTTGGTGGTATGGCAATTGTTGCCGCTATTTGGGGCACTTGGCACATTGTATCAGGTCTCTTTGTGGCTATCTATTGGTCTCGTCATACTCCAAAAACAAGTAATATTACTTTCTCACTTTCTACTGAGTTAAACATTGCTAAAAATAATCACTAAAAAAGTGTGAGCCTCTTCACACTTTTTTAGCATTTATCTTGTATCAACACTTTCCACCGTCATTCTCCCAACGATCAATATCCCATCCATAGTCGTCCAATATCTCAGATGTCTCTTCGTTATTAGGATGAGTATCCGGTCTTGCTAGTAAAATAGTCAATGACATTTTATATCATCCTTTTTGGAAATAGATTGTATAACTATTTTATGCAACCTAGATGTTTCTGTTCATAACATGGTTGTTTTTATAACATGTAAAATAATTTTTCAAAATAAAAAGAGCTTAATGGGCAAAATAATGGTACAGTTAAAAGAAAAAATATAAAAGTGAGTAGGTAAAAATATGATCGAGGTAAAAACATCTCCAATAAGTGATGGAGAATTTAATAGAGGCGTCTTTGCTACACGTGATATCAAAAAAGGTGAGATTCTACACGAAGCTCCAGTCATTGCTTATCCAAACGAACAACATCAATATATTGAGCAAACCTTATTAGCAGATTATGCTTTTGAGTATGGAATTGGTCGCTCCGCTATCCTTCTAGGATATGGAATGCTGTTTAACCATTCTTATGAACCAAATGCAACTTATGAGATTAATTTTAGAAATCAAACATTTGACTTCTATGCTCACACAGATATAAAAGCTGGAGAAGAAATTTTTATCAATTATAATGGTGATGTCGATGATAAAGATCCTCTTTGGTTTAATCAAGAATAATGAACGATTTATTTGAAAGCCGTTAGCGCACTTCTATTAGATGACGGTAAATGTCCATAGCATAGGCTAAAAATAAAGCCACGAAAATTTTACTGATTGTAAAATTTCGTGGTTTTCATTTTAGATTTTGTCCAACCTATATAGCTTTCCTGTGCTATGCTAATGGGCAAACACCTATTAAATAAAATCAGAACTGACTCAGTTTAAGTACGATTGTAGAAAGAAGGACTAACATGAAGAAATACATAGGAGAAATACTTTTGCTTTTAACAGCTATTATTTGGGGGAGTGGCTATATTGGTATGAAAGTAGGGTTAGCACATTTAACTGTCTTTCAAATAATGGCCGGTCGTTTTGCCCTTGCAACTATATTTTTAACTATAATTTTCCATAAAAATGTGAAACTTATTACGAAGCGAGTCTTATGGAAGGGAATCATACTTGGTGTAATTCTATTTTTAGCATTTACTGTGCAAACGATAGGGCTTGACTATACAACGCCATCCAAAAACGCATTTCTAACTGCAGTAAATGTAATGATTGTTCCTTTGATCGCCTTTGTTATATATAAGCGAAAGTTTGATGGCTTTGAAATGTTAGCAGCTTTGTTAGCGATTATAGGAATTGGCTTCCTTTCCCTACAAGGCTCGATGCAGATGAATATAGGAGATTTCCTATCCCTCGCAAGTGCAATAGGATTTGCTTTTGATATTTTTTATACAAATATGTTTGTGAAGACTGAGGATGCCCTTGCATTAACAATTGTTCAACTATTCACCGCAGCGGTATTGAGTATAATTGCTGTCATTGTATTAGGAGAAGTACCAACAACAATTTCATCAGAGGAAGTTTCTGTTATTTTATACTTAGGCATAGTTTGTACTACTATTGCGTACGTATGTCAAAATATCGGCATGCAATATGCGGACCCAACAAAATCAGCTCTTATTTTATCTACGGAAGCACTTTTTGGAACAATTTTCTCAGTGATTATCTTACATGAAATCCTAACAAGCCGAATGATTATCGGTAGCTTCATCATCTTAATAGCAATAATTATTGCCGAAGTAAAGCCAGCATTTAAACACGAAAAGAAATTAGAGAGCAAGGTTCATAATTGATATTGGGGATGAATGGATGCACAAAAGTTTTGTCATTATTTGAATGAAGCCATTTTTACAAGTACATGCTAGTTGATAACAATTACTTTTTAAGTTCTCACACTATATTATAAAAAGAAGCGTGATGAAGTGGAAAATAGTAAACATTATTTTTGGGCGGTTCAATTGCCTGATGATATTAAACAGAGTATTCAAGATAAGCTGCAAAGTCTTAAACAAAATTTCGCCTTTAAAAGGTGGGTACACAAGAGTGATTATCATATTACCCTTGCTTTTCTCGGAGCGATGGACGAGCAAAAGCAACATACTATAATCAATCTAGTAGGTAACTCGATTAAGGAAGAAAAAGCTTTTAATCTTACTATTCAAGGTATTAATATTTTCGGGAATCCAAAATCACCACGGATTTTTTGGGGCGCTGTTCAGCATGAAGATGCATTATTTAAACTTCAATCAATTATCCAGCAATCATGCTGTGATGCAGGATTTATTTTAGATAGTCGACCCTATAACCCTCACATTACTTTGGCAAAAAGATGGGGAGGGGACCAAGAATTTAATTCCGCACTTCTAGAAAAAAATAATCCTTTCCATGATAACTCTTTATCATTTATAGCTGATCGAATTGTTTTATATCAAACAAATTTAGACAAAGAGCCAAAATATGAGCCAGTTAAAACCTTTATGTTAAGAAGCTAATGATTGTCTTGATGGGATGAATCTGAGTTGTGCAAAAGGAAGCCCGAGTTGTGCTAAACAAAGCACCAGCTGTTTAAAGTAATTGCATCCGCTTTCCAAAAATCAAAATTGCATACTTTTGAAGTGGCTTACGTAGATTTCCATCTGACATGTAGCATAGAACCTACAATCCAAATAAAGAAAAATGTACACAGCTAAAGTCCAAATTTAGTAGTGTACATTTTTTATATGTGAAACATATATCTGAAGCTTCATAGTATCAATAGCTTATTCAACATCAATCATAAATTTTTTTACAAAAACAGCAGTGCCTGTAATAGCTATTTTTAAATCATCCTGATGTTGAATATGAACAATGACACGGCCATCTTTTTTTAATTCTTGCCCTTGTTCTACTATTAAATCATAATTTTCTTTTCGTGCGGGTTCTACGAATGTTGCATAATATGCACCCATTACCCCAGAGCCAGTACCTGTTACAGGATCTTCAATTGTTCCAGAGAATGGAGATGAAAAGTGTCTTGCATGCATATCGGCATCTGAAGCAAAGGCAGAAAAACTAAAAGGATGAACAGATGCTTTTGGCATTTCTTTTAAAATGTTAGGAAATGCTTCTGTATTGGGTTTCATCTTTTCAAAGGATTTGATATGTGCAATTGGGATGCAAAGTGTCCATTGCCCAGTGTTTCCATAAACAACGGGGTAACGAGCATCTATCTCATTTTCCGTAATATTTAATGCATTTGCCAAATCTTTTTTGGAACCTCTAAATTCAGCGAACTGCGGAGCTATATGTTCCATATATACTTGATAATATGAAGTGTTTTTCGACACATGAATCGATAAAATACCAGCAAGAGTTTCTATCGTATAGGAATCTTTCTTTATAAGTCTCTCCTGTTCCAATAAAGCTACGATACTGGCCATTGTGGCATGTCCACATAAAGGTGTTTCGTGACCAGGTGTAAAATATCGAATCCTAACATCTGCAATATCAGATGATAAGGTAAAGGCACATTCATTAAAACCTATTGATTTTGCAATTGATTGCATTTCTTCTGTTGTTAATGTCTCGGAATTTAATATAATTCCAGCGGGATTTCCTTTACCTGGCTTTGTAGTAAAGGCATCATAATGATAAACTTCTATTTGGGACATTATTTATTCACCATCTTTTGGATTTTATTTCCAACATTTTATTTTATAATACTTGATTATTAGAACAAATACTAGTATGTTCTGCTGAAAAAATGGCGATATGTTTTATAGGAGGTTTTTAAATGGAAAATAACGATATTTTAATTAGACTAAGATATGCCCTTGATATTAAAGATGTAGATATGGTGGAAATTTTTAAACTTGGTGGTGTACAACTTACAAAGGAACAAGTGAAAAAAATTCTTACTAAATTGACAGAAGAGGAAATTGAAGAAACAGAAGATTATCTTAAATGCAATGATCGAATGTTAGAATCATTTTTGAATGGGTTTATCACTTTTAAAAGAGGACCTCAACAATCAAAACCAGGCCAATCAACCAATACAGTTCCTACGAACAATGCGAAAGATCATGTTAATAATATGCTATTAAAGAAACTAAAAGTGGCGTTACAACTAAAGACAGAAGATATGCTAGATATTCTTGATGATGGCGGTATTGCAGTATCAAAAGGTGAATTAGGTGCTATTTTAAGAAAACCTGGACATCGAAATTATAAAGAATGCGGCGATAATTTTGCACGGAAGTTTTTAAAAGGTTTAACTGTAAGATACCGAGATGTAGATTAAGATACAAAAAGCCCCCAAATGGAGGCTTTTTTATTTACAGTTGAAAGAATCGTTTAGTATTTTCAACGGAATGTTTTGCTATATCTTCAGCGGATACACCCATATATTTAGCGATTTCACCAGCAATATAGGGTAAGAAAGCAGGTTCGTTACGTCCGTGTTTTGGCTTTGGACGAAGAGTCCTTGGTGTTAGATAAGGGGCATCCGTTTCGACCATCAAACGATTGAGAGGAATATATTTCACTGCTTCTTGTAGATCTAGTCCACGTCTTTCATCACATATCCAGCCTGTTACCCCAATATGGAAACCCATCGATACATATTTTTTGACTTCAGTTGTATTTCCAGTAAAACAATGGACTACTGCTTTTTCGATAAGATCTGAATGGTTCTCCATGATTTCTACGAATCGTTCGTGTGCATCGCGAACGTGTAAGAAAATTGGCATGTCCAACTCTCTTGCTAATTCTAATTGGGCTTCAAAACATTCTTCTTGGATTTGTTGCGAAGAATACATCCGATTGAAATCTAGTCCGCATTCACCGATTGCTACCACTTCAGGATGTTGGGCTAATTGCTTTAAGCTTAGAATCGAATCTTGTGTAAATTCACTAGCTTCATGTGGGTGAATTCCTGCAGTAGAAAAGAGAATGTTGGGATATTGTCTTGCTATTGCAAGACTCTTCTCACTTCCGCCAACGCTTGAACCTGTTAGAATCATCTGTCCAACCCCGCTTTGAATTGCACGGTCTACTACTTCGTTTGAATCCTTTGCGAAACTTTTTTCTGTTAAATTTAAACCAATATCTATTAATGAATGCATTATTTGCCTCCTGCAATCTCTATATGTTCATTGTAGTGAAATACTTTGTACATGTCACTATTCGTAGGCTGAAGGATAGATTTATCGAAAAATGAATACGAAAAAAACAGTTGGAAGATGTTTAACTCTTCCAACTGCCTTTTAATGCTTCTCTTGAGCTTTCGCAATATCTTTAGTTTGTTGAACTGTGCCATACGGATGTTGAACAGGAGCATAGATTGAATATAGTTTAATAGGTTTGTTGCCTGTGTTAATGAGGTTATGCCATTTTCCTGCAGGTATGATAAAAGCATCATCACCATGAACTTCTCTACGGAAAGTTAGTTGATCTTTACTATCGCCCATTACAATAACACCTTGCCCATCTTCGATTCTTACAAATTGGTCAATATGAGGATGGATTTCCAATCCTATATCATCACCAACCTCAATACTCATAAGTGTTAGTTGTAAATGTTTACCTGTCCAAAGGGCAGTACGATACGTATTGTTTAGTTTAGTAGCGCTTGCTATATTGATAGCGAAAGGATTCTTTCCATAATCTCTCAACAACATTGACTCATTATTATTCATAGGTGTACTTACTAGTTGAGGCGTAGAAGTTTGTGGGTATGGCATAGCAACAGGTTGATACCCATGAGGTGATGGATACCAATTATAATAACCATGGGTTTGTGAATAGCAATGTGTACATGGATACCAATTATAGTTATTTTGCATTTTTATCAATCCTTTTCTTAGGCTTCCATCATCAGTATATTCGTCAATTTGAAAAGTGTGACAGATGTCTGAAGGTGGTAAGTGGCAAGCAATAAAAGGAATGTAAATACAAGAGAATAAGTTTCATCGATGCTTTCGAACTTTGAAACTCCAAATAAAAAACTCACGCTTATCTTATTTGATATGCGTGAGCTTTGTTGAATATAAATACTGATAGTAAATGAAGATTTACTTATAATGTTATTTCTTCTTTTTCATCCACTACTTTCAATACTTCTTGTAAAGCGCATGTCTCTTCATCATTTAAAGGAATAATAGGTAAGCGAACGCCACCAACTGGGACTCCTTTAATATTCAATGCTGCTTTCACCGGTGATGGGTTTGGAGCGGCAAATAATCCTTTGAAAATTGGTAGAAGCTTACGATGATCTTGAGCAGCTTCTGTTGTATTGCCATTTTTGAATTTTGAAATCATTGCTTGCATTTCGTTGCCAATAATGTGTGATGCAACGGAAATGACACCTGTGGCACCAATTGATAGTGCAGGTAATGTTAAACTGTCATCACCAGAATATACTGCAAAATCTTCGGGTGTTCGGCTAATGGTTTCAGCCATTGCATCTAAGTTACCACTAGCATCTTTAATCGCAACGATATTAGGAATTTGAGCTAGGCGTACAGTTGTATCGACTGCCATATTAATCACGCTGCGGCCAGGAATATTATATAAAATGATTGGCAGTGTTGTTTCTTCAGCGATGGCTTTAAAGTGTTGATATAATCCTTCTTGAGAAGGTTTGTTATAGTAAGGAACGACTAGCATAATTGCATCGACACCAGCATTTTCAGCTTGTTTTGTCAATTCAATTGAAGCACTTGTATTATTAGATCCTGTACCCGCTACAACAGGAACTCTTCCGTCCACTATTCTCACAACAAATTTAAATAATTCTACTTTTTCCTCTGTAGATAGTGTAGGAGATTCACCTGTTGTTCCAGCCACTACAATCCCATCTGTGCCATTTGCGATTAAATGATTTATCAAGTTTTCTGCAGCAGGAAAATCGATTTCACCTTTCTGATCAAATGGTGTCACCATAGCCGTTAAAATTTGTCCAAAATTCATACTTCTCCACATCCTTCATTATTTTATATAAATAAACTAGAGGGAGAAGGGCAATTAGTAAGTTAACGCAAAAAAGCAACAACGAGGCTACGTTGTTGCAGTAGAAACAGTTTCATTTCTGTGCGTATGATAGCCCTCCATATAGATAACTACATGACAGTTCTGTATTTATTCAACAACAGAACCAGCTTCGAGAAAAATGAGGTTCTCTCCACTTCGGCAAATCCCCCTTTTCACAATCATCAACGGATCTCATTATCCTCCAATTGTGTACTAATGGTTTTTGCTCCTCTATCCTTACTTCAAAGAAAATATTGAAATAAGTGAATATTTAATTTAATGGAATGATACCACTTTTTTTACAGGATTGCAATGTCATAAATATTAGTTGTGTTATAACAGGTAATTATAAAATATATAAGACCTTACGATATACTTAGCTAGGGAGGGATATGGGGATGAGAAGAATAGTTGATGAATTAGCAACAACTATTTACGAAGTAGGTAAATGTTTGCTAAAAAGTTTTTCATATTTTATGGCAGGATTTATTTTAGTTAGTATCCTAATTTATAGTATTGTTTGGTTAATAAAATTTTTTGCATAAGGAATTTAATTTCTAAAGGAGGATGCACTATGACAAGAGATGAAAATGAAGATGAATTATGGGATGTTTATGATCAAGATCGTAGACTAACCGGAAGATTACATAGAAGAGGGGATCAAATGGATGAAGGAGACTATCATCTGGTAGTCCATGTCTGTATTTTTAATAGCGAAAATCAGTTATTGATTCAGCAAAGACAGCCTTGGAAAAAAGGGTGGCCAAATATGTGGGATTTATCAGCTGCTGGTTCTGCAGTAGCGGGAGATACTAGTCAAAATGCGGCAGAAAGGGAAGTAAAGGAAGAATTAGGACTAGTTATTAACCTATCAAATGAAAGACCACGATTTACGATAAATTTCCCTAATGGATTTGATGATTATTATATGATTACCCAAGATGTAAACATTGAAGAACTACAATTACAGGAAGAAGAAGTACAGGCTGTTAAATGGGTAGAACAGCAGGAACTAATGCAAATGGTTGAAGATGGAGAGATGGTACCTTACTATTTTTTACACCAAATTTTTGAATTAAAAGAGATTTGGGGCAGTCATAAGAGAAAGGACTTTTCAAGGGGAATCATAAAATAAGATTGGCCTTATTAATAATATCTTGCTTCTGAATTTTGCAAAGTTTTAGCTTGAATCGTTTGAATCTTTCTAATAAATGAAGCATTACTAACATTTAAAACAATTTGGAATTGCTGATATCTAGTTTTATGGTAAGATATTATTAACTGCTCCTAATTTTAATGATGAAGTAGTTTTTACATTTACTGTTCATTTTTATAATTCTAATATCTTGCTATTTTTAAAGAAAAAATAATAGTACATCTTGGGAATAGAAGTGTTAGAAAAAGAATAAAAATGATTGAACAAGGGGGTTGTGAATTTTGGAGAATAACAACAAATATGTACCATCAAAGTTTAATGCATTGTCTAAAACTGATGATGGTGGTGTGATTTTATACAATAGCTATACGGGTGCTATTGTTGATTTTACAGATAAAGAAAAAGCAGAGGTTATGGAGTCCTTAAAAAGGTCTGGTACAGATTCTTTAGATAGTGATGTGAAGAATGCTTTATTCGAAAATGGATTTATCGTTCCAGAAAACGTAGATGAAAAAAGAAGAGCTGAATATTTGCACCAATCGATGCACCGTACTGATATGTTGCACCTTATTCTGATGACAACAGAACAATGTAACTTCCGTTGTACGTATTGTTATGAAACATTTGCACGTGGAAAAATGACAGATGAAACGAAAAACGGCGTAAAAGCTCTAGTAAAGGAACGAGCAAATACATTAAATAATTTACATATTAGCTGGTTCGGTGGTGAACCGCTCCTCGAATTAGGGATTATAGAAGAATTATCAAATACGTTCATGGCTGAAGCAAAAGAATATAAAATTGATTATTCGGCTGATATCGTTACAAATGGTTTCTTTTTAACAAAAGACGTGTTTGAAAAGTTACTTTCTTGGGAAGTACGCCAATACATGGTGACAATTGATGGTGTTCAAGCAGTTCATGATCGTCGTCGTCATATGGCTGGCGGTCAAGGTACATTTGAAAGGATTATTGAAAACCTAAAAACAATAAGAGAAGTAGATGGACAATTTGATATGACCATTCGTGTCAACTTCGATGAAGATAATCTACAAGAAACTGGCGATCTCATTCAATTTTTAAAAGAATATTTCGCAGATGATAAACGGTTTGGGCTATTCTTCCGTCCAGTTGGTAGATGGGGTGGGGAACATAATGATGAAATCCCTACATGCACTCATATTACTGCTAATAAGAAAATCTGGGAATTCACTGAAACAGCTATGGGTGAAGGACTTAGCATGAGTAATATGATTACGGGCTCACTTATGCCAACAGCTTCCGTTTGTTATGCAGCGAAGCCGAATGCTATGGTCATTGGTTCAAATGGTCAATTATACAAATGTACTACCGTTTTAGATGAAGAAGTCAACAAAGTTGGGCATCTTCATGCAGATGGTACGATGGATCTTGATTATGATAAGATCGCATCTTGGGTAATGTCTGGAGAAGAAACGGACTCTGTATGTCAATCGTGCTTCTATCGCCCAGCGTGTCAAGGTAATCACTGCCCGTGGTATCGTGTAGTATCTGGCGAAAGACCTTGTCCTTCAGAGAAGAAAAATATTAAAAAGGTATTAAATCTTGTTTGGAAAAATAGTCTACAAACAATTCAATAAGATTTTTAAGAAGTAGATTTTAAATTTATGATTAACCAGAAAAATTGTCCTCTTTATAGAAAGGAGGTGAAGGGGATGCGCGTTCTACGCCCTGCAACTTCTCCAGTAAGTAAAGTGAAATCTGGACGAATTATGAAATCAGTACCTGGTAACTTAAAATAGGTTAGGTCTATGATTAAATGAAAAACTCCTTGCAGTTCAAATGCTGCAAAGGAGTTTTTTAGCTTTCATGATATACAATCAGTTTGCCCTCTTTTAAAAACGTTCCACCATGAAAGTGGCCATGAAGTGCTAATAAATTCATTAAAGAATTTATTTTGTCTTCAGTGATAAGCTCACCAGCCATAATTAGTGGAATACCAGGAGGATAGGGTATGACCATTTCACTTGAAATCTTGCCAATGGCTTCATAAAAGGACACTTGTTTTGTTATAGTCTGCTTCATCTTGGCATATGACATAGATAGTGCTGTAATTTTATTTGAATTTTTATCAATCGGAAATTCTATATTACTTCCAACTTGTCCTTTTACTGCATTTTCGATTAAGTCAACAGTTTGGCGAAAAGGGTAATCTGCGTCTTTTTTTAACAAAGGCAAAACAAATAAGACATTTCGAGCATCTGCTAATTCTGTATAGATTCCTTTTTCTTCAAGTAAGGATTGTAGTTCAAATCCGGAGATGCCTTTTTTTGACTGAATCGTCACTTTCAAAGGATCTGCATTAAATTGTGCTGATGGTGCTAATAGTTCAATTTCCTGAATAGTAGCTAGGCTTTCCTTAAATAAAGCAATCTTTTTAATTAATAATTGTTGATCTATTTTCGTATAGGAAGCTAAATAGGCCCGTGCCAAATCAAGTGATCCCATGATTGGATAAGAGGGGCTACTCGATTGCAACATTTGCAAATAGAATTCAACTTTTTGTACATCTATCAATGAACTATTGGCATGCAAATAAGAACCCATTGTCATGGCAGGTAAAGTTTTATGAGCAGACTGAACAACTAAATCTGCCCCAAAAGTCAGTGCACTATTAGGAAAAGAATCTCCTAGTATGAAATGTGCACCGTGTGCTTCATCAACTAATAAAGGTATATCTCTTTCATGGGCCAATGTGACAATTTCGGATAAATCCCCAGCAAACCCGTAATAATTGGGATAAGTCAAAATTATTGCCTTGGTTTCGGGATACAATGTTAAGGCATCCCTTACTACTTTGGCATCAATTCCACTAGCAATTCCCCATTTTTCCTCATAGCTAGGGGTAATAAAGACAGGTTTCACATTTGCTAGCATAAGTCCATGGAGAATGGACTTATGGCAGTTTCGTTGGACAATAACCGTATCTCCATCAGTGCAAGTTGCTAAAATCATCGCAAGATTTCCAACGGTCGATCCGTTGACGAGAAAGTAACTTTTTTTCGCATGATATAAATCTGCAAGGAGCGCCTCAGCCTCAAATATAGGCCCCTCAGGAGCATGCAAATCGTCTAATCCTGTCAACTCTGTCGCATCTACTGAAAGCACAGAATTATATAATTCGCTTCCTCTTTTTAAAAAGACTTGTCCGTTTTTATGGCCCGGAACATGATAGGAAACTTTAGTAAGCTTATTAAATTTTTCTAAAGCATCAAATAACGGTGTTTGTAATTGATCCATCCATATCTTCCTTCAGAGACTTGATTTAAGTATATTTTAACAAATTCTACTAGTTGAGTGAATACAGCAGAACTTTATATGATTTGGGTCCTAAAAGCATTCCATAACAATAACGACACATATTTATTAAAAACAATATTACTGGTAATACTAAGCTCCAGAGAATATTAAGGGTGTGATGTAGATGAAAAAAGCAGTATTTCTCGATAGAGATGGAGTGATCAATGAAGTTTTAACGAAGAGAGTAAAATTTGTGAATAAACCAAAGGATTTATATTTTCTACCAGGTGTTCCGGAGGCTATAAAAAATTTGAATGGTTATTTTGACTACATATTTGTCGTAACGAACCAAGGTGGAGTAGGATTGGGATTTATGAAAGAAAAGCAACTGATCCAGATTCATGATTATATGATAAAGGAGTTAAAGAAGAAAGGCGCAATCATAGACGAAGTTGTATATTGTCCTCATAAGCCAAAAGAAGGTTGCGCTTGTCGAAAACCAAACAGCAAGCTGATTGAAGATCTTGCTTACAAATATGATGTGGATTTGACCAAATCCTATATGGTCGGTGACACTGATACAGATATAATGGCAGGAAAAAAAGCTGGAACTAAAGGGATATTCCTTGGGGAAAGTGACTCTCTTGCTGATGCCGTATTTTCAGACTTACTTAGTGCAGCTGATTGGATTATAAAAGATACAACCAATCCAATTCTTTGACACATAAAATCTATATGGATACGATATAAGTAAATATTATCCATGTTGAAATTATATAAGTAAACAATTGCCTTTAAGGTGAAAGGATAAAAGGGTTGAAGAATCCCTATAGATATTATATTGAGGAGCTGATAATTGATGAATTTGTTTGAAAACTATACATTTCCAAATGGTATCTCTTTAAGAAATCGAATTGTTATGGCACCAATGACCAATTATTCTAGTAATGCCGATGGTACAGTATCAGATGAAGAAGTGGCATACTATGCACGACGTTCGAATGGTGTTGGCATGGTAGTGACTGCTTGTACATATGTCGCAGAAAATGGAAAAGGTTTCCCTGGTCAGTTTGCAGGATATGCTGATCAATTTATACCAAGTTTAAAACGCGTGGCTGATGCTATTCATGAAGGTGGAGCAAAGGCAGTATTACAAATTTATCATGGTGGTAGACGTTCTATTCCAGAAGAAGTACCGAATGGCGAACTTGTAAGTGCGAGTGACGTTGCTTTTCCTGGCAATGTGACACCACGTCCCTTAACAATAGAAGAGATTAAAGAAATTATTAATGCGTATGGAGAAACTACTCGTCGCGCAATTGAAGCTGGGTATGATGGAGTTGAAATTCATGGAGCAAATACGTATTTACTTCAACAATTTTTCTCAGGTTATACCAATCGTCGGACAGATGAATACGGTGGTTCTATCGAAAACCGTATGCGATTCCCATTAGAGATTGTGGATGAAGTAAAACGTGTTGTTGAAAAATACGCGACAAAACCGTTTATCGTTGGTTACAGATTCTCACCAGAAGAGGAAGAAGAAACGGGAATCACGATGGACCAAACTGTGAAACTAGTTGATGCATTAGCAGATAAGGGATTAACGTATTTACATGTTTCACAAACAGAATTCTTTACAAAACCTCATCGCTTTAGTGGAGATAAAAATAAATCACGTGTTGAAATTTTGTTGGAAACGATTAATGGACGTACTCCATTTATAGGAGTTGGCTCTATTTATTCGTTGGAAGATGCTGAAAAGGCAAGTGAATCAGGAATCGATTTACTTGCACTTGGGCGAGAACTTTTGATCGAACCAGATTGGGTCAAAAAAGCCGAAGCTGGTGATCACAATATTTCAACTGAAATGGATCAAACAAAACAGAAAGAACTTGTTATACCAGATCCAATGTGGAAAATGTTAAATAGACCTGGTTGGATTCCAGGCATGGGATAATATTTGTTTAAGCTTTTTTCCTTTGAAATATTAAGAGGGTTGCAGTAGTATAACTTGAAATGAAAAAGTATTTAAAGCACAAAAAGACTCAAAAGGTCTTTTTGTGTTTTTTTTATGGAAGGAAAGAAGATTGAGAAATTTCGTCAATTGCATATAGTATCATCATAGTGATTCCTGTCAATACTAGTCTTTGAAGGAGGTGTTGTACGATGGCAAAAGATGTTCTTTGTGAAGTAAGTAACTGTACTTTTTGGCAAAAAGGAAATCAATGCACTGCACATGAAATTTATGTAGTCAGCAATAGAGGGGGACAGGCCTCTACTACTGAGGAGACAGATTGTAAAACATTTAAACCAAGAAAGTAATTTTGGTATATCTTGGGTGTCTAAGTGAAATCCACAGGACAGCCCTACTTTCAAACATTCATAGCAAAGGGCGTGTCTCAAAAGGTTTTTTCAGACATGCCCTTTTGTTATAAATAGTATTGATAATAATTATCATTTTCATACATAAATATAGTGTGGAAATATGAAAAAATGTATGAGCTCATTTCTGTAGTATAACAAAAAGTATTTCATCTAACTGTCTTATACTTTAACTTGACAGAATCTTTCATTAATAGTATCATTTTTTCAAGAAGTCATTTACAAGATGTTTTCTTCAAATATATAGAGCTTTAGCAAAGAGTTATATCTGATATGGCTATTTGAAAAAGTTAATCTATATACTAACAATACGACAATAGATTTTAAAGTTTCCAGAATAATAGGAAGCTTAATAAATATTAGGTAGGCTATTAAAAACCCTTTTGGGCTAGTTAAAAGTAAACCGATAATTTCCAAAATTCAATGGTGTAATCCGTTGAATTTAGAGATTATCGGTTTTTGTTTTATCAAATATTTTATTCTTTAAAAATAGGAATAACTGGCGAATTTTATTTGCCTTTCATCCATTCAAGGGGAGGATGTTGGATGTTGAATTTTTTTGAGATGATTCCATGGATAACAATATTTTTTATATTGTTAGCTGTTTCCGTAGTTAGTGCATTAATCTTGTTAGTACCAAGAATTCCTGTAAGTTATATACGCGTTCATATAGGTATTATTGCATTACCACCAATTATTGCTTTATTGGCATTAGTTTTTAATAATGAGAGCGTGATAATAGGGCCTTGGCATTTTGATTCTTTATCATGGCTATGGTCAACATTTGTTTTAACCATTGGGTTAATCGTTCAACGTTATTCGGTGCATTATTTATTTGGAAATCGGGCTTATCGAAAGTATTTTGCATTATTAACAGTCATGACAATTGCAGATTCTCTCGCATGGTTAAGTGATGATTTGCGATTACTTATGCTTGGATGGGGTGTTACACTTCTTGGATTAGTATTGCTAATCGGCATGAGGAAGGAATGGAAAGTTGCTCGGCATGCTTCTAAGATTTCGAGTAGATATTTTGCCATCAGTTGGTTGATCTTATTAATCGCAATTGTATGGATTGAGCAAGTTACGGGGCATTGGCATTTGTCGCAAATACTAAGTCAAGAAAGCCTCGAACAATTCAAAACTTGGGAGAAAACATCGATTAATCTTTTACTGTTGTTATCAATTTTTATTCCTGCAGCACAATGGCCTTTCCAACGGTGGTTGCTAGACTCAGTAGTTGCTCCGACACCTATTTCAGCTGTTATGCATGCAGGTATTGTAAATGCAGGAAGTATCATGCTGACACGTTTTGCACCACTTTTTAATGGTGATTCAGTACAAGTTGTTTTACTTATTCTATCTAGTGTTTCCGTGTTAGTTGGAACAGGGATTATGCTCGTACAAGTTGACTATAAACGCCAACTTGTAGGTTCTACAATAGCACAAATGGGATTCATGTTAATCGAATGTGCTTTAGGAGCATATTTAGCTGCAATTACTCATGCAGTATTACATGGCCTGTTTAAGTCGACGTTATTCTTACAAGCTGGTTCAGCTGCTAAACGAAGAGAACCAATAGTTCATAAACGCCAACTTTCTTCAGTGATCTGGATGATATTCGGTGGGGTATTAGGATTAGGTTTAGGCATTGCATTTTGGCTTACTTCTCCTACTGATGGGTATCAATTCGTAAGTGCAATTATTTTAGGGTGGTCTGTAGCTCTTGCTTGGACACAACTTGTTGCTTTTGGGGCTGGACATATTGGAAGAATCGTAGGAGCGATTTTATTTGTTGGAGCGGCAATTATATTCCAATTAGTGCATACAGGATTCCATAGTCTTTTGTATGGTGTCATCCCGAGCGAAACTACACAATCTATTTTTATGGGGATTTTACTTTTAAGCATTTTAATCGTTGCAAGTGTCATTGGAATATGGTCAATTCGTAAAAATTCCAAGACATCAATTACTATTTATCTTTGGTTAATACGTTTAGGTGAACCGAAAGGTAATTTAGTAGAAAGTCACCCAAAATATCTGACACAATTACTATCTCGAGGAGGTAACGTACATTGAGTACAGCATTAAATTTAAACTTTGAAAAGGAAAATAATTACCTTAGTTTTGATATTAATGATTTAGTGAAAGCCGCTAGTGATACAATCGTACCGTTAGGAAACATCAACCAATTCGCAGCTCGTAGTCCTTGGTCAGAATTAGAACACCAAACCTTTGAACAAGTAGCGCGTCGATTAAAAGATACATGTGATGTAGACATTTACCCAAATAAAGAAATGCTATTTTCTGCATATGAAAAAGATAAGATTGATCCAAAATATTTAGAAGCAGGAGTGTCAGCTTGGCTTGATCGACAAGGTTTAGAATTACCAAGAAGCGTTGCTGAGCAATACTGCCTTCACGCACTTAAGATTCATCAGCAAAATGATCATTTTTCACAAGATGAATTAAAAAAATTAGCATTAGAACTCAATCATTATAAACCACAAATCCCTCGAAATTATACAGTTCTTACAATTAGTCAACGTATCGAAAAGATGGGGAAAGAAAAAATAGCCGAGGAACTAAATATACACATGATTAAATGGTGTAAATTGTATTTGGATGAATCACAAGCTGTGTGGTCTATGCCTAATCGAGAACAGGGGTTTTATAAAGCTTGGAAGGAAATAGTTCCATATGATCCAGCACTAAATCACCATTTGCGTAAACAATTGAAGCATTTACCTGAAGATGCAGAACACGCTTTAAGGGATATGCTAATTGATTTAAAAGTTCCTGAATCTCAAAGACAAGATTATCTAGAAGCTCATTTACTTGCTTTACCAGGTTGGGCTGGGATGATGCTTTGGCGTTCTCAACAATCTACTCAAGAAGAAAAACTATTATTAGAATATTTAGCAGTTCGAGTATCTATGGAGTATGCAATGGTTCAATCATTTCTCCCACTACAATCTCAAAAAGATGAGGAAGTATCTATTGAGTCATTGCTACTCAATTGGACTAGATGGGGCAATATGCAAATTTCTGATTGGTCAAAATTAACAGCTACAGAAACAAGAGCGCGTTTGTTACTTGCTGACCGTTTTGATGAATTTGTTTGCAGTCGACTTTGGTTAGAGGCGTGGGAGAAAACATATGAAGCTCAAATAAAAGAAATGATCTCATCACAGCAAAGAAAAGTAAAAGTACAAACAGATTCTATTAAGGCACAATTTGCTTTTTGTATTGATGTGCGATCAGAACCTTTCCGTCGACAACTAGAAAAAGTTGGTCCTTTCGAAACATTTGGAACTGCTGGCTTTTTCGGTTTACCGATTGAAACAACAAAACTCGGAAGTAAGCATAGTCATGAATCTTTACCTATTATGTTTAAACCTCAGTATAAAGTAGTTGAAGCAGCATCTGATACCGACTTAAAACAATATAAGGAACGTGAAAATACAGCTAATTCTCTGAACTATACATTCCATATGATGAAACATAACATGTTTACAAACTTATTATTGCCAGAGATTAGTGGCCCTTGGCTAAGCTTACAAACCTTAGCGAGAAGTTTTGTGCCACAGAAAGCTGGCAAAGCAATACGTAAGATGAGAGAAAAATGGTTACACAAGCCAGCTACAAAACTTTCACTTGACCATATGCATACAATTGACGCTGAGTTACCAGTAGGATTTTCTGAAAAAGAGCAACTATTTTATGCACGACAAGCTTTGAAAATGATGGGGCTGACAGATCACTTTGCACCATTAGTTGTTATTTGTGGTCATGCTAGTCATAGTACAAATAATCCGTATTCTTCTTCTCTAGATTGTGGTGCATGTGGGGGAGCTTCTAGTGCATTTAATGCACGTGTATTAGCAACTTTATGTAATCTCCCGAAAGTAAGAGAAATGTTAAAACAAGATCATATAGTTATTCCTCAAGATACTATTTTTGTAGCAGCTGAGCATATCACATCACTCGATGAGCTTCATTTTGTTTATGTTCCAGAACTTACTGAAGAAGCACAAGAATCATTAGAGTATGTACAAACAAAATTGCCAGAAGTTCGAAAAGAAGCTAATGCAGAAAGAATCGTTCAATTACCTACTTTAGAAACAAATTGCAAAAATCCGAGTGAAGAGATTCAACGTTTTGCAGAGGACTGGAGTGAGGTACGCCCGGAATGGGGATTGTCCCGTAATGCAGCATTTATCATTGGGGAACGTAAACTTACTGAAGCATGTGATTTGGAAGGTAGGGCTTTCCTTCATAATTATAATTGGAAGTATGATGAGAATGGTGAAATACTGGCCAAAATTATTGCAGGACCAGCTAAAGTTGCACAATGGATTAACCTGCAATATTTTGCATCTACTGTAGCACCTCATTATTACGGAAGTGGCAACAAGACTACTCAAACTATAACTGCAGGTGCAGGAGTTATGCAGGGGAATGCAAGTGATCTATTATTTGGTCTTCCATGGCAGTCTGTTATGAAATCGGATGATGAGGCCTATCATGAACCTTTGCGCTTATTGGTAGTGATTCAAGCCCCCAAAAAACATATCCAAAGGCTATTAGAAAGTAATCCAGCATTTCTTCAAAAAATACACCATGGTTGGATTCGATTATCATCAATTGATTCTGATGGCACATGGATAAGCTGGTCATAATCATTTACTTTGATGTTATGGTATTATAACTGTTATCACAAAATGATTATTTATAGGGGATAGGAACAATGGATAAAACAAAAGGAACTATGGAATCAGAAATAAGTAAAGCATTAACTCATTGGGAAAAGAGTTATCTAGGACGGGGATCAGTTTCAGTTAAGTCTGATATATTACGCGATATGATTATTGTAGATTTACGTGGGATCCTGACAAAAGCTGAATACTCCGTGTGCAAAAATAAGGAAGGACTACTATCAGTAAAAGAACACCGTAATAGCTTGGTAGAATCAGGTTTGGATGAATTAAAACAAATCATTCTAGATATTACAGGTGAAGAAGTAGTAAGTTTTCACACCGACCTTAGTACTAAAACTGGAGAACGTGTAATGCTGTTTAAACTTTCAGCTGATTTGCAAAGTAAATTATCCTAGACAAAAATTGAGGTGAAGTTAATGTGTAGAAATGGAAAAAAGAAAACTCTATTCATAATAGATGGCGAATACAAATTGGAATTTTTGATGAAACAGGCTAATATTATGGACCCTGAAAATTTAGTAGTAGTAGAAAATAATGGGGCATTAATTTCACAATATTTTGATGAGATAATGAGAGAAATAATTATAGTTGTTTATAAAGAAAATATTGAAGAAATTTTTGTAGTTGCTTCAAAAAAATATGCACGGAATACAAAAGAAGTAGTAAGTAGAATATATGAGAATAAAAAAATGAAAGATAAAATACAAGAGCTAGATTATTTATTTAAAACTTGTAAGCCTGAATTTGCAGGAAATAGTGTTAGCGAATGGCTACAAAACACTAATAATATAGTAGAAACGTTGAAATCTAATGTAAATATGATTAAAACTCACCCTTTACTTCCACCTCATGTGCAAGTGACTGAATTATATATTGATTAATAATAGAAATACGGAGAAGCCAACAAATTTGTTGGCTTCTTTTATTACTATAGAGAGCCTTCCAAATCGTCTAATGTTAATAGTAGTTTATGTAAATCGATAATACAGTCTTCAACATGATAACAACAGTCAAAATGGAGGCTATAAATAATAGATGTTATTTTATTTCTAACGTCTTCATATACAAGGTTATTATTATTTGTAATGTGCTGCTCCAAATGATTCAAACAAAATCATCCTTCCATTATTAGTTTTCTATTAGTATGTCTAAAAAGTTATAGATTTATTCTATTAAATTAAAAATAACAACAGATTTTAATAAATTGTTAAACGTCTGTTTAAAAGGGCTAAATTACATATAATAATCATAAAAAAACAGTTGGAAGAGGTATCATCCTCCAACTGCTTTTTCTTGAATAAGATTAACCATTTTGCTTTTGTTTCGCTTCTTTTGTTTGTCTTTCCCATAGTAAAAGGGATGGGTAAGGATCAAACGCCCATTCAGTACGACCATTAAATTTATAAATGCCGTAATGGAGATGTGGTGGGAATTTACCTGATGTACCTTCTTTTCCATATCCAGAACTACCGACAAATCCGATAACTTTTCCAGGCTCTACAATATCGCCTACTTGAATGTCTTTGCTGTATGAAGATAAATGGGCATAGTAATGATAAGAATTATTTTGATCCCTTATACCAATTCGCCATCCGCCAAACTGATTCCATCCTTTTGTTTCAACTACACCATAGGAAGCAGAGAGTACAGGAGTTCCATACCCAGCAAATACATCTGTTCCTTCGTGAATTCTTCTTCCACCCCATCCGCGGTTGGCTCCCCAAGTTCCTCTATAGCTGTAATCGTAGCCAAGTGTAATCGGAAATGAATGCTTGTCCAAGTTGAGGGTATTAAAATGCTCAAATAATTTTGCATTAGTTAAGATTTGGTTTACTACTTTATCGTCTTTGTAATAATCCCATAATGCTAATTTGAAGTCATTTAGGGTAGGACCAAATTGACTTAGATATGTTGCCATTGTAAACATGACATCTTTATCATCATCAGAGTTTGCAATACCATCCTTATTTCCGTCAAGCCCCATTCCGCCAAAATAATTAATCGTTGCTGGTGAAGTATCTTGGATTAAAGGATTGAATGGACCAGCCCAGAATTCGTCCGAAAATTGAATAGCGATGACGCTATTACGTTTGGGGATATCTTTTCGAACTAATTGTATATTCCGCTCATATTGATCAACGGCAGCCAAAAAATACCAAGGAACAAGTAAACGTTCATATTGTACGTAATGGTTCATCCGCTGCTTCAAAATCTCTTCTCTTGAAGGAGTGGTTCCTTTTGCGTATGCATCCAAAGAGAATAATGTGCTAAATATCATGATACAAGTTATTACAGAAAGTAAATTCCTGGGCAAATTTATACATCCTCCTTTCCATATCAATTAGAATATCCGAAAATTCATTTTCCATGAGCAAAAATTACATATTGTTTATCAGTTTGTCTATCCTATTGATATAGGTTCAAGTCTTTTTTGATTAACAAATGATGACTAGTTAAATAAAGCAAAACAATTTTCATCACAAAGAAAAAAGATTTTTACCATAAAGAGTAGTTTTTCTCTAAATAAAATTCATCAAAAAAATAGTAATGGTTATCATTAACCCTCCAATTTCATACTATGAAATAAAACAGGCCTGAATGGAGGGAAAAGCTATAGACATCTTAAACAAGTTTAAGAGTTATCGTGAAGAAGAAAACAGGCTTAGATGGGAAGGGACTTTTGCTGAGTATTTAAATATTGTAAAAGAAAGACCTGAAGTAGCTCAAACAGCACATTCGCGCGTGTACAATATGATTAAAAGTTCTGGTTTAGAGGAAAAAGACGGGAAAAAGTTATATCAATTTTTTGGAAAAGAAATTTTTGGGCTTGAATCAGCAATTGAAAGACTGGTTGAGGAATATTTTCATCCAGCAGCTAGAAGATTAGATGTGCGTAAACGGATTTTATTATTAATGGGACCAGTAAGTGGTGGTAAATCGACAATTGTGACATTACTAAAAAGAGGATTGGAGCAATATTCACGAACAGATGAGGGAGCCGTTTATGCCATTAAGGGATGTCCGATGCATGAAGATCCACTGCACCTTATTCCTCATCACCTGCGAGATGATTTCTTTGACGAATTTGGTATTCGTATAGAGGGGAATTTATCTCCATTGAACACAATGCGACTTGAGCAAGAGTATGGGGGACGCATTGAAGATGTGATGGTTGAAAGGATTTTCTTCTCTGAAGACAAACGTGTTGGTATTGGAACATTCACACCATCTGATCCTAAATCGCAAGACATAGCCGACTTAACAGGTAGTATCGATTTTTCTACAATTGCAGAGTTTGGCTCTGAATCAGATCCACGCGCTTACCGTTTCGATGGGGAGTTAAACAAAGCTAACCGAGGTATGATGGAATTCCAAGAAATGCTGAAATTAGACGAAAAATTCTTATGGAACCTTTTATCTCTCACCCAAGAAGGTAACTTTAAAGCAGGAAGATTTGCATTAATTAGTGCAGACGAACTGATTGTTGCTCATACAAACGAAACAGAATATCGCTCGTTTATCTCCAATAAAAAGAACGAAGCACTGCATTCGAGAATTATTGTCATGCCTATACCTTATAACTTAAAAGTCAGTCAAGAAGAAAAAATTTATGAAAAAATGATTAGAGAAAGTGACATGAAGCATATTCATATCGCACCTCATGCGCTAAAAGCTGCAGCAATTTTCTCAGTATTAACTCGACTTGAAATTCCGAAAAAGCAAGGTATCGATTTAGTTAAGAAAATGCGTCTATACGATGGAGAAAGTGTTGAGGGATATAACTCAGTGGATGTGGATGATTTAAAAAAGGAATATCCAAATGAAGGTATGAATGGAATCGATCCACGTTATATTATTAATCGAATTTCTTCTGCAATTATTCGTAAGAAAGTTCCATCTATCAATGCATTAGATGTATTACTGTCACTTAAGGATGGGCTTGACCAACATGCATCTATTAGCCAAGAAGATAAAGAAAAATATATGAATTACATTGCTGTTGCAAGAAGAGAATATGATGAAATTGCGAAAAATGAGGTACAAAAAGCATTTGTTTATTCCTATGAAGAATCTGCAAAAACACTGATGAATAATTATCTTGATAATGTCGAAGCCTTCTGTAACAAAAACAAATTGCGCGATCCTCTTACTGGTGAAGAGATGAATCCTGATGAAAAGTTAATGCGTTCGATTGAAGAGCAAATAGGCATTTCAGAGAACGCGAAAAAAGGATTCCGCGAAGAAATCCTTATACGTATATCCGCTTATGCAAGAAAAGGAAAACGTTTTGAGTATAATTCTCATGAAAGATTAAGAGAAGCTATACAAAAGAAATTGTTTGCCGATTTGAAAGATGTTGTGAAGATTACAACTTCTTCAAAAACACCAGATGAAACACAACTTAAGAAGATCAATGAGGTTGTTGCTACATTAATCGATGAACATGGGTATAACTCAACTTCAGCTAACGAATTGTTACAATATGTAGGTAGCTTATTGAATCGTTAAGCACCGAATAGGAGTGTCCACATAATTTTTAGGACACTCCATTTTTTTATCTTAAAAAGTTAAATAATTATAAAAGTTAGCATAGTATAAGAAAAGGATTTTTTCTACAACTAGGATTAAAATGATAGCTTTCTAGATGATGAATATGTGAGTAAAAAATTTTTTAATAATAGATAGGTGAGGATGAAAATGACTGAAAATTCGAATAAGCAATTTGTCATATCTCAGGAAAATTGGTCTCTTCATCGTAAAGGACACCAAGATCAACAACGTCATATGGAAAAAGTAAAAGAAGCCATTCAAAATAATTTACCTGACATAGTTAGTGAAGAAAACATTATTATGTCAAACGGGCGCGATGTTATCAAAATACCAATTCGTTCCTTAGATGAATATAAAATTCGCTATAACTACGGTAAGTCGAAGCACGTTGGCCAAGGAAAAGGGGATAGCAAGATTGGTGATGTTGTAGCCCGTGATGGCAGCGGAGAGAAACAACAAGGACCAGGAAGAGGAAAAAAAGCAGGCGATGCTGCCGGCGAAGATTATTATGAAGCAGAAGTGAGCATTGAAGAAGTCCAAAATGTGCTATTTAAAGAATTAGAGTTACCGAACTTACAAGAGAAAGAAAAAGCGGATATTACAACTGAAAAAATAGAATTCAATGATATTCGCAAAAAAGGGCTTATGGGAAATATCGATAAAAAGCGAACAATTTTAAACGCCATTAAACGTAATGCGATGAAAGGAAATGCGTCCATTGCTCCTATTCATAATGATGATTTACGTTTCAAGACATGGGATGAGGTAGTAAAGCCTGAATCTAGAGCAGTAGTATTGGCTATGATGGATACAAGTGGATCGATGGGAAGTTTTGAAAAATATTGTGCAAGAAGTTTCTTCTTTTGGATGACAAGATTTTTACGTTCGAAGTATGAAACGGTTGAAATTGAATTTATAGCGCATCATACAATGGCCAAAGTGGTAACGGAAGAAGAGTTTTTTACAAAAGGAGAAAGTGGAGGGACGATTTGTTCATCTGCTTATTCAAAAGCATTGGAATTGATACAGGAAAAATATAATCCAGCAAGATATAATATTTATCCCGTTCATTTTTCAGATGGTGAAAATATGTCAACAGACAATGAGATTTGTGTTCGTTTAGTTCAAGAATTGATGAAGGTTTCAAGTATGTTTGGCTATGGTGAAGTAAACCCACATAATCGTTTTTCAACCCTTATGTATAACTATAAAAAAATTGAAAATAAGAAATTTAGACATTATGTTTTGAAAAGTAAAAGCGACGTGTATGAAGCATTAAAATGCTTTTTCCAAAAAGAACAACCTGAAGCTACTGCAAAATAATCTATCTTCGTTTTTTAACGAAAAGTCTAGGATATTACTAGCCTTTCAAAACTCAACAGTATTGTTCAACGGAGCCTATTTTAAAAAATGGTGCGGAGGGATTCCATAAATGGAAAAGGAACTTCATAAAGCAATAGATGAAATTACAGAAGTTGCGTTGGGGTTTGGATTAGACTTCTACCCAATGCGCTATGAAATATGCCCGGCCGATATTATCTATACATTCGGGGCATATGGTATGCCTACTCGTTTTTCACATTGGAGCTTTGGAAAACAATTTCATAAGATGAAGCTACAATATGATTTAGGTTTAAGCCAAATCTATGAACTTGTTATTAATTCAAACCCGTGTTATGCATTTTTGCTTGATACAAACACACTTACGCAAAATAAGTTAATCATTGCCCACGTTTTAGCACATTGTGACTTTTTCAAAAATAATGTGCGTTTCTCTAATACAAGAAGAGATATGGTTGAAAGTATGACAGCAACTGCAGAGCGAATTGCTCATTATGAAATGCTTTATGGAAAAGACGAAGTAGAGCAATTTTTAGATGCAGTCTTATCTATACAAGAGCATATCGACCCCTCAATTTTACGTCCAAAATTAATGTACAACGAATATGAAGAAGAGGAAGATGATGAACTAACAACTGCAAAGACCCCATATGATGGACTATGGAGTTTAGATCAACCTAAGAAGGAAAGTAAAATCAGATATAAAAAGAAAAAGTTCCCTCCAAAACCAGAAAAGGATTTACTACTTTTTATCGAAATGTACAGCACGGAATTAGAGGATTGGCAGAGAGATATATTAACGATGATGAGAGAAGAGATGCTCTATTTCTGGCCACAATTAGAAACTAAAATCATGAATGAGGGCTGGGCTTCGTACTGGCATCAACGTATTATGAGAGAACTTAATTTAAAAACAGAAGAAACAATAGAATATGCCAAATTAAATGCAGGTGTTGTTCAGCCTTCTAAAACATCTATTAACCCATATTATTTAGGCATCAAAATATTCGAAGATATTGAACAACGATACGACAATCCAACAGAGGAAATGAAAAGAGCAGGTATCAAACCAAACTCAGGTAGAGAAAAAATCTTTGAAGTGCGAGAAGTAGAGTCAGATATGTCATTTATACGAAACTATTTAACAAAGGATTTAGTTAAACAAGAGGATCTCTACTTGTTTAGTAAACAAGGATCAGATTATCGAATTACAACTAAGGACTACGAGGAAATTAGAGATCAATTAGTGTCAATGCGAGTAAATGGTGGTTTTCCATATATCTTTGTCGAAAATGGCGATTATTTACGTAACGGTGAATTATATTTAGTGCATGGATATGAAGGTATGGAACTTGATCCACATTATTTAGATCATGTCTTACCATACATTTATCAATTATGGGGACGTCCTGTTCATATAAGAACAGTTGTAGAGGACAAATTTGTACTCTATTCTTATGATGGAAAAAAGAATACTAAGAAGTATTTATGATGAAAAGCCCATGAATAATTAGCTTCATGGGCTTTAGTGTGCTGTAAAATTAATTTTGCAAAAATTATTTTCATATCAGTTCAGATTTTTATAGATAACGAGCAAAAGTGAAATAAAGAGAAAAATAATGCATAATATCCGACTAGTCAAGCATAAATCTATTAAAGAATCAAATCTATCATAAATGGGAAATTCGTACGTAGTAATATCTCTATTGATAGGGATTTCACTTTATCGTAGGGAGTATGTTATATAAGGAAAAGAACTAATCAGTTAATTTTTAGTAAATTATAATGATATTTTCTGAGAATATAGTACAGATTATTTTATAACTATAATATTACTTTGAAGTATTAGAGAATTCTCGTTATGATAGAGTAGAAAGCAATTTCCTTAAAAAAGAAAAGGAGGTATTTAAGTGAAGATGAAAAATACAAGTAAAATAGCAATTTGGATGCTTATATTTGCATTAGTATTTGGCTTTACATTACCACAAAAATATTATGCAGATACACTTCCAACAACTTCAATTGAAGATGCAACATCCGTAACAGATAGTAACCAGATTGATGGGGTTTTTGAATCACCTGGAATCCATTGGTATAAAATCACACCAACTAAAGAACAAATTTCAAAATATTCACATATAAAATTAACGTTAAATAGCGATCAAGTGATCAATTTATCTGTTTATTCTAGTAAAGAAAAAGCACTAGCAGATGATACATTTGAACAATATACGACCGGAACAATACCTGGAGAAGCTACTACTATTCAGTTTCCATATGCCTGGGATGGTCCCTACTACATAAAAGTAGAATACAACGGTATGGTGGATGATTTGACTGATTACTCAATGCCAGATGTGAGTCTTAATACAGAATCAGTAGAAAACTCAGACTTAGGTTCTGCAAGCTATACTCTTAAGTCAGAATCAGTAAAATTACCGCCAACTACACTAGATGCAACAGGTTCTAATTGTGCAATTGAGGCTAGTGTTGAAGGTAAGAAAAGTGCAAAAGAAATGCTAAAAGATATTCGCCTTTTCCGCGATGGTATACTTTCAAAGACAAAAGAGGGACAAGCATTATCATCTTTATATTACAAAGCAACACCGTTTATCTTAGCAAAAATGGCTTTTAACAAAAACATCAAGCAAGATCTATATGAAAATTTAGTTGTAATACAACCGCTTATAACTGAACTGAACAAAAACGGTGGAAGTAGTTCAAGAGTGATTAGTAAAACAGAAGCAAATGCAATCAACGAACTATTTAATATTGTTAATAATGCAGTACCAACTAAATTACAAACTCAAATGAACACTCTATCGAAGAAAGCAGGAATGTCATCTAATCTTGCTGGTGAACGACTAGTAGATGTTACAAAAAGAGTAGTCAATACACTTCCTAACACAAATAATACTAATAAATATATTCTTAAATTAAAAGACGGCAAATCATTAAAATCAGTACAAGACAAAATTAGTGGTAACAATACATTATCAACATTATCATCTATAGATTCAAACGATGAAATAGTAGATAACATATATGTAGTTAATTTAGATAGTGACAAGAACTCTAGTATGAGTGCTAAAGCTCAAGCTAAAAACCTTAAAGCAACAGTTGAACAAGTTGAAAAACTCCCAGAAGTTGAATTTGTTGAACCTGTCAAAACATATCGTGCTACATCAAATGATGTTCAAACTTCTTACCAATGGTCATTAAAAAACCTTGGAGGAGATGTAGGTGTAAAAGGTGCTGATATTCGAAATGAAAAACTGCAACAGCTACTAGGGAAAAGAACTATAAAAGATACAACAATTGCGGTCGTTGATACAGGTGTTGATAACTCGCTTGCAGATTTGAAACATCATGTTCGTATGGATATCGGGAAAAACTATGTAAGTCAAGATTCACTTCCGTTAGATGATAATGGCCATGGTACACATGTTACTGGTATTATTGCAGCAGAATCTAACAATGGCTATTCGATGGAAGGTATCAATCAACATACTAAAATTATGCCAGTAAAAGTTTTAGATGCTGATGGTTCAGGAGATAGTGAACAAATCGCCAATGGTATTGTATATGCTGCTAACCATGGGGCAAAAGTGATCAACTTAAGTCTTGGTGGAGAATATAGCCGAACAATAGAGTACGCATTAAAATACGCAGCATCTAAAAATGTTGTGATAATTGCTGCAAGTGGAAATGATGGACAATTTGGTTTATCTTATCCTGCAAGTTCTCAATATGTTATTTCAGTAGGAGCTACTAATAACTTTGATATTGTCTCAGATTACTCTAATTATGGAGAAAAACTAGATATAGTTGCACCAGGGACGAATATTCCTAGTCTTGTACCAAATGGAAATGTTACTTATATGAGTGGTACGTCAATGGCAACTCCTCACGTAACAGCTATAGCAGGACTACTATTATCCGGAAATTCAAAATTGAAGGTATCTGACATCCGAACACTTTTACACCAAAGTGCTGACAATGTTACATTTAAAGAAAAAGATAATGAAGATGCAAGTGAAAGCCTTATGGATATCATCGGAAGTGCTATGAGTGAGTTTGATGATTTTGATCTACCTGTAGGTAAGGATCTTGTTTCAGGTTACGGTCGTTTAAATGCTTACAATGCATATAGCACAGTTGATTTAAAAGTAAAGATCAATCCAGTAATTGAAAAGAAGACAACTCTATCTGGTTCAGCTGTAAAAGGTGCAAAAGTTGAAGTGAAAAAGGGTAAAAGTGTGATTGGAAAAGCAACGGCTTCTTCTAAAGGAACATTTACTATTAAAATCCCAGCACAGAAAAAAGATCAAAAACTTCAAGTAACGATAAAAGACTCAACAGGTACGATCAAATCAGTACTAAACATTTATGTTGAAAAAGACAAATCTCCAAAAGCACCAAAAGTAAATTCAATCAGTAACAAGACAACATATGTAACTGGAACAGCTAAGGCTAAGTTAACGGTAGTGGTCAAAAATGCATCCAAAAAAGTAATTGGTCAAGACAAAGTAAATAGCAAAGGCCAATTTAAAATAAAGATTAAAAAACAAAAAGCAGGTGCTAAGCTATATATTACTGCAGTCGATTCTGCAAAGCGCTCAAGTAAAATTGTAAAAGTTACTGTAAAAGATAAAATTGCGCCATCTACACCGAAGGTCAATACAGTAACAAGTAAATCAACAACTGTTAAAGGGAAAGCTGAAAAAGGTTCTACAGTAACAGTAAAAGTAAAAAGTAAAACAATCGGAAAAGCAAAAGTCAATAGTAAGGGCAGCTTTTCAGTGAAAATCAAAAAACAAAAAGCAGGTACGGTATTATATGTAACAGCGAAAGATAAAGCTGGTAATACAAGTAAAGCAAAAAAAGTAACTGTGAAGAAATAATTGTAAGTAAGTATTAACTAGTTAACTTCGATTTATTAAGCTCAAGATTCAAAATTAGATTTTGCATAGGAAAAGCAGTCGATAAAAAGCAAAAAATGCTTTTATCGGCTGCTTTTATATTGGCAAAAATTTAAATTTCAATAATAATAGGTAAAATCATTGGTTTTCTTCTTGTTTGTGTAAATAGATATTGTCCAACAGCTTTTTTTACTTTCCTTTTGACAACATTCCACTGTTTTGCTTCTTCCTCTTGAATGTCTTGTACTGTTGCTACAACTAGACGATTTACGTTTCTCAGTAAATTTTCAAAATCCTTGGCATAGACAAATCCACGAGAAATGGTATCAGGTTGAGAAATGATTGTTCCATCTGTTTTACTAATGGTTAGAACAATGACAAGCATACCATCTTCTGAGAGTTGCTTTCTGTCACGTAACACAATTTCTCCAACTTCTCCGATATCTACACTATCCACATATGTGTCTCCAGCAGGGATTTTACGAGTTTGCCTAGCTTCACCATTTTCAATATCAACTACATCGCCATTTTTGATAATGAAAGTATGATCCCTTTCTACACCTACAGATTCAGCTAATTCACGATGCAGGTATAGCATTCTAAATTCGCCATGAATGGGGATAAAGTATTTTGGTTTCATCAACGTAATCATCAATTTTAAATCTTCTTGGTATCCATGACCAGAAACATGCATACCGGTCACACTTGACGAGCCATAGATAACCTTAGCTCCGAGTTGGAATAAGTTGTCCACAACGCGAGATACATCATTTTCATTTCCAGGAATAGGGGAAGCAGATAAAATAACAGTATCATCAGGCAGAATTTGAACATCTCGATTATCAGAATTGGACATGCGGGAAAGTGCTGCAAGAGGTTCACCTTGGCTACCTGTACAAAGAACAACCACTTCCTCTGGAGGGAGTTGCATGACTTTACGTGCATCAATTAGCATATCAGGAGGAATGTTCAAATACCCTCTTTCGATTGCGACAGAAACAACATTCACCATACTTCTTCCAAGTAGCGCAAGCTTACGATTAGTTACTTTTGTTGCTTCAACAATTTGTTGAATACGATTTACATTAGAAGCAAAAGTAGAAATGATGATTTTTCGATGAGCACTTAAAAAGGCATCTTCTATATGTTTTTTAACTTCTTTTTCCGATGGTGTTGAGCCCGGTCGTTCTGCGTTTGTACTTTCAGATATTAGTGCTAACACACCATCTGACCCGATTTTAGCCATTTTATGAATATCAGAAACCTGATCATTAACAGGCGTTAGGTCAAATTTGAAATCGCCTGTATGTACAACGACTCCTTCTGGCGTATGAAAAACAATACCAAGACAATCAGGAATACTATGACTTGTTCTAAAAAATGTGATTGAAATTGGGCCAAAATGTAATTTAGATTCAGCATGGATTTTTATAAGGTTCGTCTCTCTTAGAATTTTATGCTCTTTTAATTTTATTTCAATCAACCCTAATGTGAAACGAGTCGCATAAATAGGGATATTTAATTTTTTTAGAAAATAAGGAATACCTCCAATATGGTCTTCATGTCCATGAGTAACAATTAGTGCACGAACTTTTTCTTTGTTTTCGAGCAAGTAAGTGATATCAGGTATGATTAGATCAATCCCTAATAGACTCTCATCCGGAAATTTCCCACCACAGTCAACAAGTAAAATATCATCAGCATATTGAATTGCGTACATATTTTTACCAATTTCGTTGATACCGCCTAAGGCATAAATAGATAATAAATCTTTTGTCTTATCCAATAGTAATTCCTCCTACCAATCCGATTGTATTTTCAGCAGTAATTCCATGTGAAAATCAGTAAAGTTTTGTCGTATAGTCTGTCATTTTTAGTATAGCTAGCTATTCTTTTTCCTATACGAAAACTACATTGTAATTCGATTGTCTAAATCACTAAGAAGTAAGATCGATTTAGAAGGGGGATTAAAATTGAAGCAATTTCAAATAGGAGAACAAAAAAAGCCCCAAAAGCGTATAGAGCTTTTGGGGCTTCTCTAAATGATTATTTAAGTTTTAAAGATAATTTGTAAGAATCAATAGAAGCTCTTCCTTTTGAGTCTCGAACTTTCACATAGTAAGTTCCTTTTTTCATCTTTAAGTTAAGGATTTCTTTATCTCCTTGTTCGTAGATATCAGATTTTGCCACTCTTTTACCATTACGATAAACTTCAATGACACCATCTATTTCTTTTCCTGCATCAAGCGAAAGTGTTACTTGATTAGTTTTTGTAGATTTATAAACGTACCAGTCTGAATCACCATTTTCATAACCTGCATTGAAATAACCAGTAGCTGAGTAAGACTTACTACTATTTTTCTTTAGTTTTAATGGCTTAGATGGTTTGTTTTTAGTGATTTTAGATTTAGCGTCTTCATCTACTTTGTTGACTGCATTGATTTTTAATTGATATGGCCATAGTGTTAATCCTGCCATTGAATCAATAGAAGCATAAGTCGTAACGAAATATGATTTTCCTTTTTTAGCTTCAAAGGAACCTGTAGTTGTACCATCTTCTGTCATATTCAAAATGTACGAAGTACGATCCATATCTTGTTCATCTAGTTTACGGTTATTGTTAACATCCTCTGAAATTTCAATATATCCATAGAATGGAGCTAAAAGTTCTTTTGGATACTTCGCTTTTAGTGCTGAAGTTAATGTAGTTCTAGAGAATTTTACTCCGTATACAGCGCTTTGCGGTGCAGTGAAATAATAGCTGTCTACATCATTTGTTGTTCCAAAGTTTGCTGTTACACCATTTTTCGGGAAGTCTTTCGCGTTTTCTGGACCATTATTATTTTCATATTTATCTCCAGGATTTTCAGCTAAAAGTTTTGACGTAATTTGATAGCCATCGTATGGGATTTGCCCTGTTTCTGGGTTAGGGCTAATGGACATGTAATAAGTTTTATCTTTTTCTAGGCTAGCCATAAAATTGTTTGTAATCCACTCATCCCATGAATACCAATCCTCATTAGTTGCTACTGTTGAAAGAAATTGATATTCTTTACCATTTTCGTCTTTATCCTTGACTACTTCAAATAATGTAACATATGGAATGTTACTAGTAGGCGTTGGTATATTAAACTTGTAGACACCATTTGTAGTTAGATTTACTTTGAACCAGTCTTGGTCCTCTGTATTTTGTAGATATCCTTGTGCTGAACCACCCAATTGATACGGTAATGCAACTGTTTCTAATTGGCTAATTAGATCAGAATCATCCAAACTTTCTAAAGCTGAAATTATTGATATCTTTGAACCTGTATTCGTATTGATAACGGATACTAAATCATCATCTGATGATTCGTAACCACTAAAATTATCTTCATCTTCTGGAATTGTTTTGCCAACTAAGTTTACGCCATATGGTAGTGCTGATTGTCTTGGTTCACTTCCATAAAATCCGCTGAATAATTGGAAAATATCCATATCTGCGAAAGAAGATTTGCTAGTAACTTTTAAATAATATTCTTTGTTAGGCTCTGTTTGGAATGTTACCGTCTCGCTTGCCCCATATCCACCTGTATTGCTTGAACTTAGTGGTGACACATCTTCTGGATTTACTTCTTCAGTTTCGCCAGAAGGGAGCGGATTCCCGTTATCATCAGTAACTGGAGGGAATAATTGTTCTTTTTCATAAACAGCTAGTCCAATATCAACTCCTGGGATGCCTGTTGTGCTAAACTTCATAAATTGTGCATCTTTTGATGTAAAGTGGAAGTAATCTTCATCACCTTTTTCATCAGTCAAATAGAGACCATCTTTACTAAAAGGTAAACTTTCGATAGCGATAGGTTCGCTAATTGTCGATTCATCATCAGGTAATTGATCGAGCTTTTGAACTTTTAGCGTAGCATGGGACTGTTTTGCACTTGAATCATCATAGCTACCATTGACATCTTTTATGCCAATTGCAACGGTTCCACTAAATGGAGCTTGAATTAGTTTTCCTTCCGTTTTTCCTTCAGTAACATCATTGACATCTGTTTTTTGTTGTTGACTGTCACCAAAGAACTGAATGCTCATTTTGTAGTCATATTTTGAAGACCCAGATAAAGAAGCTTGAATATATTGGCCTTTTTCAACAGGAAGTTTCACCCATTTTTGCTCCGATGGTTTAGTGAAGTTATGTGTGACTTCTGCAGGGGATCCAACTGTTTCTGCATTATTTAATATTTCTTTTTCACCCCAAGTTGAAGTTACTAAAGAAGGAATCTTTTTGACATCAAATTTTAGTGCGGCAACAGGATTTACTAAACCATTACCATACTTATTATCAAAACCCTTTTCACCTAAATCAGTTGCCGTCTTTTCAAGAATATATTCGACCTCTGCAGGTTTTAAATTTGGATGCTTTGATAATAGTAAAGCGACAGTACCAGCCACAACAGGAGATGCCATAGATGTTCCACTTAACTTTGTAAAAGTAGATCCTTTTTTCGTATCGTAATAAGAAGAATATACATCTTCACCAGGTGCAACTACATCGGTTGCAGGACCATAATTTGAATAATAACTTAGTTTTTTATCCTTATTAATAGAACCTACACTTATTACTCCCTCATATTTAGCTGGGTAGAAATCCATATCAGATGCGTCATTACCAGCTGCTGCCACGATAATAACACCTTTGCTAATAGCTTTATCGACAGCTTCTTTTAAAACCTCTGAAGGGAATGATCCACCTAAGCTCATGTTAATGACATCCGCACCTTGATTGACCGCTTCTAAGATAGCATTCGCAATTGTATAATCAAAAGTCCAAGCATCACCGCCAAATACGTCTAATGAAAGAATTTTCGCTGCCGGATCTACTCCGTAACCACCAATGCCGTTATCTTTTTTACCTGCAATAATGCCAGCAACATGAGTTCCATGAGTATCTGGGGTAGTAGGATTCATCGGATCGATAATATTTGTACTTTTAATAATAGAACTTTTAATCTCAGGATGTTTTTTATCAAGTCCAGTATCAATTACAGCTACTTTTACTTGATGTTTACCAGCAAGTTTTTGAGCATTTGAAGTTTTTAGTATGCTATGCATATATTGCTCACTTACTTTTGGATCTACTGTACCGGTTAGTTTGTATTTTGGACTTAGACCAACAGAAACAACTTTCTTATTCTTTTGATAGTTTTGGATAGTTTTTTGAAGTTTTTTCTTGTTTTTAACCTTAATAGCTACATATTTTAAACCGGAAATTTGTTTTAAAACAGTACCTCCAGCTTTTTGGTGTTCTGTTTGAGTCAAGGGGCTTGAATATTTGATAATAAGAGTGTCTTCACTATAATTGGCTGTTCTTTTGTTTGAACTTTGATCTTGCTCTCCAAGCTTTTGAAGTATTGTTGAAGCAGAACCTGTTTTAGCGGAAGCTGATATACTACTGATCGGTGTAATGGCTAGTGCACAGGTCAAACTAGCAGCTACGAATTTTTTTGATATCGATTTCACAAAATTCCTCCTATTAGAAACTACTATATTATTAGAGTTTCTTTATGTTAATAAATACCATTATAGTTTATTTCTGATTCAAAAGATAGATATAAATTGAAATATTCTTAACATTATTGAAAAAATATATTTAAATTGTAATAATTGTAAACCTAATGTTCACAAATTAGGACCAACTTCTGTAAATGTTGGAATGATATAATTTACTTATTAAAGGGAGGTATAAAGTTATGACATTAAATTATAAAAATATTATTGTTGGTATTGATGGTTCTAAAGAAGCTGAAGCAGCTTTCAAAAGAGGGGTTGAAATTGCAAAGCGAAACAATGCAACACTACATTTAGTAAATGTCATTGATTCCCGTGTATATTCAGCGCTTGAAGCATATAATTTTACAGAAGAAAAGAAACGTGCCGAAGAATTTGCTACAAACTTATTAGAAAGTTATAAGAATGCGAAAGCTGAAGGTTTAGAAAATATCAATATTGTCGTAGAATATGGTTCTCCAAAATCAGCAATAACAAAAGATATTGCGAAACAAGTAGAAGCTGATTTAATAATTTGTGGTGCTACTGGTCTTAATGCAGTGGAAAGATTTTTAATCGGTAGTGTTACTACAGGGATTGTTCGTTCAGCAAAATGTGATGTTCTAGTAGTAAGACCATAGAAATAAGATTTTTTCTTCAATTCTTTTGATAAATAGGAAAAGGGATAGCCGCATAAGTCGAAAACTTATGGGCTATCCCTTTTTGACATGTCCTTGAAAATAGATTATTTCAAGCTACGATTTAAGAAAGCTTTTGTACGTTCAAATTTAGGGTTGTCGAACAATTCTTGAGGCGTTCCAGATTCAAGAATTTCACCATTGTCCATAAATAGAACACGGTTGGCAACCTCTCTAGCAAATCCCATTTCATGTGTGACAACAATCATTGTCATATGTTCTTCTGCTAAATCCTTCATAACTTGTAGTACTTCTCCTGTTAACTCAGGGTCAAGTGCCGAAGTTGGTTCATCGAATAACATAATTTCAGGATCCATCATAAGTGCTCGTGCTATCGCAACACGTTGTTTTTGACCACCTGAAAGATTAGCAGGGTATGCTGAAGCTTTGTTAGCAAGTCCAACTTTTTCTAATAGTTCCATACTACGATTACTAATTTCTTTGGACGATTCCTTTTTTAAAAGACGAGGAGCCATTTCGAGATTATCTTTGACAGTGAGATGGGGGAATAGATTAAAATGTTGAAAAACCATTCCCATTTTAGATGTCACTTGTTTAATCTCTTGTGGTTTCCCATAAATACCGTCCTTCACAAGATAGTCGCCCGCAACCGCAATACTTCCGCCATTAATATCTTCAAGATGAACAAGACTTCTAAGCATCGTACTTTTACCAGATCCAGAGGGACCGATAACTGCTACAACATCATTTTTGTTTACATCAAAAGTAATTTGTTTTAATACATCTAGTTTACCAAATGATTTTTTTAGTTTGGATACTTCAATAATAGCCAAATCGATCACTCCTCTCTATTCAAATGTAAAACGACGTTCAATCCATTTAAAGATTAGTGTAAGAACAAGTGTCATGATTAAATAGATAGCACCTGCAACAAAGAATGGGAAAATCGTGAAGTCGCGGTTTACTGCAGTTTCTGCATAGTGTAGTAGTTCAGGAACAGCCACGGCATATAATAATGCTGTATCTTTTACTAATGTTACTGATTCGTTTGCCAAAGATGGAATAGCGATTCGGAACATTTGTGGAAGAATAACACGAGTAGTTGTTTGGAATTTGTTTAGTCCAAGCACTTGTGCTGCTTCATATTGTCCTTTATCAATCGCTAGTAGACCACCACGGAAAATTTCCGCAAAGTAAGCAGCATAGTTAAGGATGAATCCAATGCATGCTGCAGTAAAACGATCTAATACTAGATACTGACCAATTCCAGGAATCATAGGTAGTCCAAAACAGATGATCAATAATTGTAGTAAAAGTGGTGTCCCACGCATTACATAAATATAGGCTTGTGCTAACCAGGACAGTGGTTTAAAACTACTCTTTACTGCCAATGTCAATAAAAAACCAAAAGGTATAGACAATACAATGGCAATTATAAATAATAGTATAGTCATTTGAGATCCTTGGAGCATCGGCTTAAGAATCGAAATGAAATAGTCAAAGCTCATACAAGCGTTCCTCCTAATGAAATTCACCATTTACTTATCAATCACGATAATTTAAAAGAAAATGGAATTTCAATCCTACATATTAAAAACAAAACAGGTTTCCAAAAAAGGAAACCCGATTTTGTCTGTTACTTATTTTACTTTAATACTTTATTTTCGCCAAACCATTTTTTAGAAATTTCAGCTGCTTTGCCGTCTTCATTCATCTTATCAAGTGCTTTTTGCAATTTGTTTAGTAATTCTTCATTACCTTTTTTAACACCAACGCCATATTCTTCAGGTGCTAAAGATTCATCAAGAATTTTGAAAGTGCCTTTTTCTTTTGACATGTAATAATCAATGACAACTTCATCAATTACTACAGCATCTGTACGTCCATTTTTTAAATCATTTAGTGCCATAACATTATCAGAATACTCACTGATATTCTTTAATTTAGATTTAATAGCATTTGCGTTTAGTGCATCAGCTGCTGAAGATTGAGCTTGTAAACCAACTACTTTACCATTTAAATCATTTAACTTTGAAAGTTTTGAATCTGCAAGTGTTACAACTACTTGAGCATTTTTTAAGTAAGGTTTAGTAAAGTTAACTTTTTTCTTACGGTCATCTGTTATAGTATATCCGTTCCAAATTAAATCAATTCGACCACTACTTAATTCGGATTCTTTTGTTTTCCATTCAATAGGTTGAATCTTTACTTTGTAACCCATTTCTTTAGCTGCTGCTTTTGCATAGTCAATGTCAAAGCCAACGATATTATTATCCTTATCGCGGAATCCCATTGGAGCAAAAGAATCATCAACACCAATAACTAAAGTTTTGTCGTCTTTTGATGCAGAGTTGTTAGAGGAGCATCCAGCTAAAATGCCTAATATAGACACTACGAACATAGTTATGATCGCAAAACGTTTCATATATAAAACCACCTTATATTATTGTAAATTTTCCGCTTTAGTTCACTAGTGTGTTAGCAAACTACTAGGTTAATAAAACTATAACATCATTTGATAGTAAAATACAATAGCTTTTTTGATATATTGATCTTGTTAAATAATGTGAAAATGAGGCGAAAGATATTCGAATAAACCAAAATAGCAATTCTATCTATAATATAGTAGAAACTTATAAGAAATGATTTTAAATAGAGAGATCTATGCTAATTCTCAGCGTTTTCATTTACGTATAAGATTTTAATTTACCTAAATTTTCTTAATAATATTGACAATTCCTAATAATTTGTGATTTGATATATTATAAAATATATGAATGTAGCAAAGAAGGAGAATGGATTATGGTACAAATTTTTTCTGATAGAATGTTAAAAACAGATAGCTCATTTATTGCAGAAGTTATGAGATTAACTGAAGCAAAAGATATTATATCTTTCGCAGGAGGGTTACCTAATCCAATTTCTTTCCCGATAGCAGAATTTCAGGAATCTATGAATCGTGTACTGCAAACATCTGGTGAAAAAGTATTCCAATACTCTGGTACTCAAGGATATTTGCCTTTACGTCAATGGATTGCAGACCGTTATAAAAAAAGATTCGATATGGATGTAACGGCTGATGATATTTTAATCACAACAGGTTCACAACAAGGTTTAGATTTAATGGGGAAAGTATTGATCAACCAAGGTGATAAAGTGGCTGTAGAAAGTCCATGTTATCTTGCTGCTATTCAAACATTTTCGCTTTTCGAACCACAATTCTTGCCAATTAGTCTTGAAGATGATGGTTTAAATTTAGAAGAATTAGAGGAAACGTTAAAAAATGATGATGTAAAATTATTATATATGGTTCCTAATTTCCAAAACCCTACAGGCTTAACATATTCAAAAGAGAAACGAGAAGCAATCTATGAAATCATCAAAAGAACAAATACGATTTTAATCGAAGATGATCCTTACGGCGAACTTCGTTTTGAAGGGGAATCCTTACCATATATTGCTGGTGGTAAATCTGATAATAGTGTATTATTTGGCTCTTTCTCTAAAACATTATCACCTGGTATGCGAGTTGGGTATCTATGTACAACCAATAAAGAACTAATGGGACATTTAATCGCAGCAAAACAAGCTTCAGATTTGCATACAAATGTCATTTCACAATATGCGATTTATGACTATTTAGCGAATAATGATTACGAAAAACATATTAGCCAAATTACAGAGCTTTATAAGAAACAATGTAATGCAATGATCTCCGCTATGGAAAAATATTTACCTGCTCATGTTACTTTTACAAAACCAGAGGGTGGCATGTTCCTTTGGGTTGATCTTGGAGAAGGTGTTTCATCCGTAGAAGTCTTTAATCGTGCTGTTAAAAATAAAGTTGCGTTTGTACCAGGGGATCCATTCTATACGAATGTGAAAGGTGCAAGTACACTACGACTTAATTATACAAACTCAGAGCCAGAAACAATTGAAGAGGGTATCAGAAGATTGGCTGAAGTTCTATAGTGACATTTTTATAACAAAGAGATCCAACGAAACTCATTTTTCGTTGGATTTTTTTTGATCTTAAATAATATACAGACTTGTACGCGATTTTTGTACATTGTCCTGCACATTTTTATTTTTTAAAAGTTTCTAATAGGACAATCCATAGTTGAATACATTTTAGTGATGACTCGAAAAAGGAGATGTAAGCTGTTTGCAAGAAGATTACTTAAAAAGTGCAAAATTTGAACATCTTTTTTGGCTTGAAATCTTGATGAATCATGGCCAATTTATTCGAGATTCATTGTACCCAATTTCAGAAAAGGAGGATATTGAAAAGGCGCAGTCGTTTGCAGATAGTTTTAACAAACTTCATAAAGAAGTAAGTTTATTGGACGAAACGAACGCTATATCCTTTGCTGAAAAAGTTACTGAAACGGTAGAAGAACTTAAGCAATTTAAATTATCCATTATTAGAAGGCAACTTGTAGGAAAAATAGGTATTCATCTACCTCCTACATTTATCAATCACATGGTAAATGAATTGGAAGAGTATCAGAATGTATTAAATTATTTAAGAAAAGGCGAAGTACCACCAATTTTTCATGAATTGCATCACCATTTATTGTGGTTGAATGATGCCTCAGGTCATGCGGGTACAATTAATGATAATTTGGATGGGGTGGAAAAAAGGCTAAAAGAAAAGAGTCATACGTTTACACAACATTTTGATCAATTTTACCTTAAAGCATTAGAACTTACTGGTTACTTGCGTACGAATCTTCAAACATTTCCTGCATTAAACAGATTTAATGATGATGTCGATGTAGAGATGAAGTTGTTTAAGAGTTTCTTGCTCGAATTAGAAGAATTGGAGTTAAGTGCTGAAGTGTTAGGGACGTTCACTGCGTCGATGGCAGATCATATGGCAAGGGAGGAACAATATTACTTAACCAAATTGGTAGAGTCAAGAAGTGTATAACTCTAAAAGGAGGGAAGTTTTGAGCCTCTGAAAGGCTAAATGATTGTAAAAAGAAAGGGGGAACTCTATCTCCATCAGATGTTTTATATAGCTAAATAATATTAAAAAGCCTAGTCTATGTTGGACTAGGCTTTTTAGTGTAAGTTTTGTTGTTATTCTGCAAATAAATCAGATGAAAGGTAACGCTCACCTGTATCTGGAGCTAAACATAAAACATTTGCAGTTGAAGGAAGGTTCTTTGCTACTTGGATTGCCATATGTGCAGAAGCAGCACCAGATGCTCCGACAAAGATCCCTTCCTCAGCAGCAAGTCGACGTGCCATTACTTGTGCATCATCATCTTCAATATGAAGAATCTCATCATAAATATTTCTATTTAAGATTGAAGGGATAAATCCAGGACCTGTACCTGGAATTTTATGTGGTCCTGGTTCACCGCCAGATAGTACAGGAGATCCTGCTGGCTCAACTACATAGATTTTTAAATTTGGGATATGTTTTTTTAACTCTTCACCAGTACCTGTTACAGTACCGCCAGTACCGGCAGTTAATACGAATGCATCTAATTGCCCATCAAAAGTGTCTAAAATTTCTACCGCTGTTGTTCCGCGGTGAGCATCAGCATTAGCAGGGTTTTCAAATTGCATCGGGATAAAATGGTTTGGTATATCTTTTGCAATTCGTTTTGCTTCATCGATTGAACCTTGCATACGTAATGCAGATGGTGTTAGATGAACTTCAGCTCCATATGCTTTCATAATTTTGATACGTTCTTTAGTAGCATTATCTGGCATTGTAATAATGCAACGATATCCTCTAGTTGCGCATACCATAGCTAGGCCAATCCCTGTATTTCCAGACGTTGGCTCGATAATCGTACTTTTACCTGGAATTAGTTTTCCCTCTTTTTCAGCTTGTTCAATCATGTTCAAAGCTGCACGGTCTTTTACACTTCCTCCAGGGTTAAAAGATTCTAATTTTATAAAGACATTCGCACCGTTTGAATCTGGTATTTTGTTTAATTTTACAATCGGTGTTTTACCGATTAGATCAATGATTGAATTGTAGTATTTCATTATTGTCACCTTCCATTTTTTAAATCCATTTCAATAGGTAATTATTTTTCAAAGATATATTCCTGCCTACGAGCATTATTCATATATAATCTATGATTTATATAAGAATAGTTGGTTTGTAATGATTTTATTATAGCTGACCCTAAGAATAAATCAAACAGGAAAAATTTTATAATAAAATAATTCTGAAAAATTGATTGACATTTTAAAAGCTGAATATATAATTAAATTTATAATTCCTATTATATAACTATGAATTATAAGGATGATGAGGAGAAGGTGTAGATACTCATGTTTCTTAATATACAAGATGTTCAAAAGAGCTTTGAAAACCGTGGAAACAAGGAACAAGTATTACAAGATATTAACTTGAAAGTTGAGGAAGGGGAGTTTATCTCACTTTTAGGCCCTTCTGGATGTGGAAAATCTACTTTGCTTAATATTGTTGCAGGATTACTTTCCCCAAGCTCAGGAGATGTCTTCCTAGATAGCAAAAGAATAACGAAGCCTGGGAAGGATCGCGGTATGGTGTTTCAGCAAGCAGCATTGTTTCCGTGGTTGTCAGTCGAAGAGAATGTTATGTTTCCTTTTCGCAAGGAAATGAGCAAAAAAGAAGCAAAGGTAGTTGCACAAAAGTATTTAAAGCTCGTTCAGTTAAGTCCATATGCAAAACATTCTCCACATGAACTCTCTGGTGGTATGCAGCAAAGGGTTTCTATTGCAAGGGCACTTGCTATGAACCCCAGAGTATTACTGATGGATGAACCATTTGGGGCACTTGATGAACAAACTAGAACTCGATTACATGATGTGTTAGAAAATATTTGGTTAGAAACGAAAAAAACAGTCTTATTTGTGACACATAGCATTCAAGAGGCTGTAAAGTTGTCTGATCGAATTATTGTAATGGGGACACATCCTGGAACTATTTTAAAAGATATTCATGTTGATATTGAAAGACCACGAGATAGGCATCTGGAAGAGATGGTTCAATATGAACAAATGATTATGGAATTATTGAAAGCTGAGATTGATAAAGTCGTAGAAGAGGAATTACAATATGAAGCTAGCCATTAAAAGAATTATTTTTTATCTATTGATTTTCGTAATTTGGGAATTGGCGATTAAATTATTTGAGATTCCTGCAGTTATTTTACCTTCGCCAATGGATGTATTATCGAGTTTAAAAGAAAGTATTAATGATGGATCTCTTTTAAAAGATTTAGGTGCAAGTTTTACTAGACTAGTAATTGGCCTTATTGTTGCTCTACTTATAGGCGTTTTACTAGGGATATTTCTTGCAAAAGTCAAAACAGCTGACGAAACTTTAGGATCATTAATCATTGCTTTACAAAGTATTCCGAGTATTGTGTGGCTTCCTTTAGCAATCATGTGGTTTGGATTAAATGAAAAATCAGTTATTTTCATTATTGTACTTGGAGCAGCCATTGTGATGACAGTGAATATGAGAACAGGTATTAAAAATGTCACACCGCTCTATATAAAAGCTGCTCAGACTATGGGAGTAGGAGGGGTGAGCTTATTTATTAGAGTAATTTTACCCGCATCTATTCCTTATGCTGTAACTGGCGCTCGACTTGCTTGGGCTTTTGCATGGCGAGCATTGATGGCAGGTGAATTGTTAAGTGCCGGTCCCGGACTTGGTTACACATTAAAATACGCTTCTGATTTTGGAAGAATGGATATGGTTATAGCAATTATGGTTGTCATTGGTGTGATTGGTGTAATTGTAGATGTATTGATATTCCAAAAAATAGAGCAACGGGTCATGGATAAATGGGGACTCGAGCAACAAGCATAAAAGAAAGGAATGAAAGAAATGAAAAAATGGATATTGTCTCTAACTTTACTATTGGTGATTGGAGTTCTTGCTGCTTGTGGAAGTAATTCTGATGAAAAGGCAAGTAATGATGGGAAAAGTACAAAAGAAAAAGTTGTTATCGGCTATTTTCCAAATATCGATCATGCACCAGCCATGGTAGCGCGTGAAAAAGGTTTTTACGAAAAAGCACTTGGAGATAAAGTGGATGTTGAATATCGTACATTCCCTGATGGCGGTACTTTTATGACTGCTTTAAAATCTGGAGATATTGACGCGGGTCTGGTTGGACCTGGTCCTGTTATTAATAATTATTTCAGCGGAGCTGACGTAAAAATTATCGGGGGTGCATCTGTAGGGGGAACGGTTGTTGTAGCAAGTAAAAAAAGCGGCATAGATAATTTATCAGATGTAGCTGGTAAAACATTTATCACACCAGGAATTGGTTGTACGCATGATGTACAATTCGAAACATCTTTAGAAGATCAAGCTATTAAAAAGTTAACTTCATCTCGTATCGGTGGAACATTAAAACATGTCACAGGAAATCCTGCAAATTATCAAGGAATGTTTGAAACAGGCAAAGTAGACTTAGCTGCGGTTCCAGAACCATGGGCCTCAATTCTTGTTAAAAACGGGGCAAAAGTTATTATTAGTACAGATAAAATTGCTTATGGTAAAACACTACCTAATACAGTATTAGTAACAAGTGATAAATTGATCAAAGATAATAAAGAAATTGCTCAAGGAATTGCTAAAGCTGAAAAAGAAGCAGTAGATTTTATCAACAATAATCCAGATGAAGCACAAAAAATAGCCATTAAGTCAATCAAGGATCTTACAAAACAAGATATGGATCAAGAGATTGTTAAAAAGGCTATGAGTAATATTACTTTTACTTCTGATGTTGATGAAGATGTAATTCAAAAATTTGGTCAATCTTCTTATGACTTAAAATTCCTAAAGGAAAAACCAGATTTCACAGGTTTAGTTGAAACTAATTTATAAATTTTATAAAGAGTAACCAATTAACTATAAAAAAGTTATCCAGAAACGTCTGGATAGCTTTTTTTATTGAAAAGATTGAAGCGTTAAATGCTTATTCACCATGTTCATCATTTATGAATAAAGTATGGAAGAAACAAAAGAAGGACGGTGGAATAGGTTGGGGTATTTTGTAACTGTTGAAACGGATATCAAACTATATATAGAAGATATTAATCCAACAGGTGATAAGACAATTGTATTTTTGCACGGATGGCCGTTAAATTATAAACAATTCGAGTATCAATTTAATGTTCTTCCTTCAATGGGATTTCGTTGTATAGGAATCGATTGGAGAGGTTTTGGTCAATCGGATAAGCCGTTGGAAGGATATGATTTTAATAGATTAGCAGATGATATTGCTATGGTTATATCTACACTTCAGCTAGATCATATTATTTTAGTGGGGCATTCTACTGGTGGAGCAATAGCTCTTCGTTACATGACAAGATATAAGGAATATGGAGTGTCAAAACTTGTTCTTATAGATGCGGCTGCTCCAACTGGTTTTACATCAGAAACAGCTAGAAAGTTTCTAACGGAAACTTATAATGATCGACCAAATATGATGAGAGAGATCACAGACACATTCTTCTTCCAATATATCACGAAGCCTTTTTCGGATTGGTTTTTCCAAATGGGTCTAGATGCGGCGAGTTGGTCTACAGCTGCAATTATTAAAACGTTAAGAGATGAGAAATTTGATACCGAACTCTCTATGATAACAGTTCCTACATTAATCGTTCATGGAGTCCATGATAAAGTAATTCCCTTTTCACAAGCGGAAATTTTAAATGACAAGATTAAGGGGTCAAAGCTTATCCCATTTGAGTATAGTGGTCATGGACTCTTTTGGGAGGAACGTAAGAAATTCAATAAGGAATTGATTGATTTTACATCTTAGCTATAAATAATGGCTTAACCTTTACACTATTGGGAATGATTTGAACAAATTTGTCCAAAATGTGAATAAAATGTTGACATTTTGTGTCCAAGTGCTGTATGATAATGACATAAAATTGTCACATTTAAAAGCAGATGTAAAGGGGGATGCCAAATGAATTATACTGATATACTTTTAGTAGCCATTGCATGTATGAGCATTCCAATGGTATGCGCTATTTTCTTTGATGCCTTTTATGCTGAGAAAAAAAGACGCTCCTTCTCATTAAAAAGAGTTTCATGCTGGTATGCATTATTCTTCGCTTTATCTTTTGTTCCTACAGTAATTTTTATAGTGAAATAATAATTATATATTTTAAGATGAAAAAGGGCTTCTTAAAGAAGCGTTCACTTAGGGATTGAAGAAAAAACTAAAGTGAACAGCTTCAAGCGGGGCAAAAGTAAAAGACCAGCCACAATCAGGCATGAATGCTTGAAGCGGCTGGTCTTTTTGATCGATTATCATTTCTAAATGGATACCTTGAGCAAGGCATCATAGTTATGAATTTTAATAGCATTTTTGTTGTAGTCAAAATTCAGTTTATCAAGTTTATCTGATAAGCATTTTTTAGCATACGAAGGATTGCTATCAGTGTTTTTTGCTTCTAGTAACATAATTTGTTCTGACTTTCTCATTGGATGAATAACCATCCCATCAAATTCACTTAATTTCTTTCCAGGCAAATCTTTTTGATAAATTAATATGCTTGAAGGTATTGTAATACTCGTATCATTAATGTCATCTTGTATTAGACAGTCAAGCATAAATTCCACTTCATGACGTTCATCGGTATTTCCATTCCCTTTTGCTAAAAGGGATTTAATTTCAGCAGTGCGTTGCCTCTTACCTCGTGTGCATAACACACAAATTTCAGGGTCAACTGTTGCTTTAATTACGACTGGATTTTCGCCAAATAAATAATAGAGAAAAAATTTACTGGCGAGTAAATATCGTATGTCTGCATTTGATGGGTGCGCAACTCGGCGCAAATATTTAATTGTAGATTTTAATACTCTAAACGATGTAAGAGCTTTATTCTGGCAATTCTTTTTTATTGAAACAAGTATTGTTCGTTCTCCAGAATTTCGATCGTAGTATCCTACTCTTGAGTTATTTATACGTTCCAATTCCAACAACAATCCTTGTGATAATTTTTTGTCCTCAGCAGTAAATGTTAATTTCAGAATAGCATCTGGTGAATAATCACGTGTTTGGCGATGTTGTTTATTAAAAATGCTTTTTGAACATAACCAAAAATCAGAATAGTATTCTTTATACTTAATACTCTCATCTTTAGATAAAGTATTGACGATTTTTCGTGATATTCTATAGTAGCAAATAGCGTTTGAATTCTCATTATAAACTGTGTCATCAAGCATTTTCCCAATAGAAGTAATTAATCGATTTGCAGGTAATTGATCATTATAAATTGATAATAACTCATGAAATAGGATAAGAACCGCTTCTTTATTGCACAAGTCAATTGTAATGGGCATATTTGCAATTTGTAAGTCATAAGCGATATAGGAAACATTGCGAACAGAGCGAAAAACTTTAAATATAAAATGCAGTTTACTACTATCACTAATTGAGTTTTCATTAAGATATGCATATATAAGTTCCTGTGCCAATATGACAGATTGTTTGCTCTGATCACAACGTTCAAGGACAAGTAATGAATTCAATAAATGTAGCCTATGATAATTTTGCTCACTCAATAAAGACTCTGCAGCTACTCTAAATCGATGGCTATTAGAACTATTCAATAGTTTATTTCTAAAATCCACATTTTCCTCTGCAAGCATTACAACTGCTCGCGAAGCAGTAAAGGTATTATAAAAATGTCCTAGATTATAAGCAATTGTAAGGATTTGCAACATATCCCCCACAGTTGGATTTTCTTTTTCTGATATATATTGCATATTATCCCCAAATTCCTTACCCTTCACAGGGTTATTATATGTTAGCTCGAGCTTGGTCTGTAAATTTTTCTTTATTAGCTGATGAAAATATAATTGTAATACAGTATAGTCAAATCGAGATTTCCTTAGATTTTTGGGAACTCTAATAACACCAAGCTGAGGGGTATCTTTTAGGCGCTGAATAATACCAATTTTTGATAATTCATTATATAGCTCAGTTGCATAATTGTATAAATCAACTTTTACTTTTAAGTTGCTTTTTCTTGGTTTTTGTTTCGGAAGTAAATCATGTTCAATAATCTTTCCCATTCAAAATGCTCCTTTATCATACGGTATAGACTACACCAACCCTAAATACTTCTCAAAGAATATCATTAGTTTTTCGATAATTCCTTGCTTTTTCGCAGCCCTGCCTCCGCCAAAGCGAGATACAGGTGGCATGATTTTATCTATAGCTGTACCGGTTGTTTTAAGCATTCCGTCTCGGAAAGCATTGTCGATGAATCGGCGGGTTTCTTCAGGCTTTAATCTTTCTTCTTCTATAATTGCTGTAATATCCGCTTCCTTACGCTCATGGAGGAATTTACGCCAATCCTCATCCACTTTGGTCGATACATTGACTTGCTCAATAAAACGCTCGATAAGTTCTTTCTTACTTCGAAGTTCAATACTCGAATTGATAGCCTTATCAATGGTCGTAAGAATGGTTTTATCCTTACAGTTGGATTGTTGATATTTGGCTACAAGCATAAGGATGTAGTCAATATTTACCTCTATCTGTTTGACCAGTTCAATCTCGAAAACTATGTCATCATTAATAGTCTCCTTATCACCATCAGCTCCTTTTCTATATTCCTGATACAGGTCAATATAAATGCTCTGATAGTCCTGAAAATCCCTTTCAGATAAAATCTCGTTTCCTTCAAAGTCATCGAAGGAAGTTAGAATATTTCTGAGCCTGAGTATTGCTCCATATAACCGGATAAAGTCTTTTTCTGCTTCTTCTCCAAGAATAGGTTGGCCAAGGGGATACTGTGTTGTAAGAGTTGCAATCAGTTCAGCATAGCCCGGCTTATACTCACCTTTATCATCATAGCCGTTATAGTATTCTTCGTATGTTTTTAACAGTACAATACCGCCAGCATCCTTATTGCCGAATAGTGCAATAGCTTTGTCTGTTTCTTCTTTCAAATCTCTAAAGCAAACGATATTACCATAGGTCTTAACGCTGTTTAAGATGCGGTTAGTTCTTGAAAAAGCCTGAATCAGTCCATGCTGCCGCAGATTTTTGTCTACCCATAGTGTATTCAGGGTTGTTGCATCAAAGCCTGTCAGGAACATATTGACAACAATCAATATATCAATCTCCCGATTCTTTACGCGAAGAGAGAGGTCTTTATAATAATTCTGGAACTTATCCGAGGAAGTATCGTAATTTGTGCTAAATGTGGAATTGTAATCTCGGATAGCCGCCTCAAGAAAATCTCTAGAGCTCTGGTCAAGGTTTTCCATATTAAAATCCTCTTCAGGAAGCAATCCATCTGGCTCCTCCTCATTTGCACTAAAACTGAAAATAGTTGCAATGGTAAGGTTACGGTTCTTTTCCGCTATCTGCTTCTTAAACTCATTATAGTATCTGATTGCCATCGGGATGGATGCAGCAGCAAATATGGAGTTGAAACCGGCAACTCGCCTTGGTTCACGCTTTTCTATCATCTTTTTAGGGTTGTGCTTATCTGCTTCTTCCCATTTCGCAGAGAATGTGTAATAACTATTGCGCTTCGTCTTCTGATCAAAGTGTTCAAGAACGTAAGAAACAATTTCACTGATTCGCTGTGGATCTGCTAAGGCTTTTTCTCTATCTATGCTATAGACTTTTTTATCATTAACGTAATCAGGCATTTTGATGGTATTAATAAAATCTATTCTAAAAGGCAGAACATTCCCATCATTGATGGCATCCACAATGGTATAGGTATGTAGCTTTTCTCCAAAGGCCTGCTCGGTTGTACGAAGCAGTGGGTTGCCTCCTGAACTAGCATTAGCAGCAAAAATCGGAGTTCCCGTAAAGCCGAAGATATGGTAGTTCTTAAAGCTCTTCGTAATAGCTTGATGCATTTCACCAAATTGGGAACGGTGGCACTCATCAAAAATCAGCACCACGTGTTTCTTATAAATATCATGCTGTTTGTTTTTACGGATAAATATATCCAACTTCTGAATAGTGGTTACAATGATTTTGTATTCATGAGGATTTCCTTTTTCATCCCTGTCTTCCAATTGTCTTTGAAGAACTCTTGTGGACGTATTACCATTAGCAGCTCCCTTTTCAAAACGGTCATATTCTTTCATGGTCTGATAATCCAGATCTTTACGGTCAACAACGAACAGTACCTTATCTATGTAAGGCAGGGCAGAAGCTAATTGGGCTGTCTTAAAACTGGTCAATGTCTTACCAGAGCCTGTTGTATGCCAAATATATCCTCCAGCTGCAGTTGTGCCCATCTTCTTGTAGTTGGTTGATACTACAATACGTGATAATATACGTTCTGCAGCAGCAATTTGATATGGTCGCATTACAAGAAGCAGGTCTTCAGATGTAAAAATACAATATTTTGTTAGTATATTTAAGAGGGTATGCTTGGCAAAAAATGTTTTAGTAAAGTCCACAAGGTCAGGAATAATTTTGTTATTTGCATCTGCCCAAAAGCTGGTAAACTCAAAGCTGTTGCTTGTTTTTTTGCTTCTTCGACGTTCACTGCTGCTTTGCTCCTTGATATGAGCATTTCTTGTGGTGTTACTATAATACTTTGTATGTGTGCCATTGGAGATTACAAATATTTGCACATACTCAAATAAACCAGAAGCCGCCCAAAAACTGTCACGTTGGTATCGTTTTATCTGGTTGAAGGCTTCACGGATAGCAACACCACGACGCTTTAACTCCACATGAACTAGTGGAAGTCCATTTACAAGGATTGTTACATCATATCGAGTTTCATGCTTGCCGCCTGCTTCTTCGTATTGATTAATAACCTGCAGGCGATTGTTATGGATATTCTTTTTATCCAAAAGATACACGTTCTTTGTTGTTCCATCTTCACGTTTTAGAACCTGTATATGGTCATCTTGAATCTTTCTAGTTTTTTCAACAATACCCTCATTTGTATTGGCAATACATTCTGTGAAAAATCTATCCCATTCGCTATCAGTAAAAGTGAAGTCATTAAGCAGTTCAAGTTGTTTTCGGAGATTTTCTATCAATGAAGCTTCATTGTGCACTGAAATATATTCATATCCTTGGGAAGTCAGCTGGCTGATAAACTCCCGCTCAAGTTCTGCCTCGCTCTGATACTTTTCAGGTCTGACATTATATTCAGCTGCATATTCAGCAACAACCGTTGCTTCGTCAGTACTTGCAACGATATTGTATATACTCATGCCTTCACCTCCCTGAAAGATAACAGTTTATCCCTGTAATATTCATATTGCTTTTGACGTGCTTCGATTTCGGCCGGAATGCCTCTGGTTAAGTCGTTGCAGAGAGCGTCAAAGCGATCAAGGATGCTAACGATGCGTTCCTGCTCTTTTATAGGAGGGAGGGGAACTTTATATTTATCTGTTACAGGAATTGATATTTGTGGCATTTGCATATTATTAGCTATACGTTGAAAATAGTTCACATTTCTTGAAAGATAATAGTATACAAATTTAATATTGACATTTTTATTTTCACTATAATATGACCAGAATTCATTTTTATGGCTAAATGGCTTATCATAATACTCAAATTCAATAATTCCACGTGACTTAACAATTATAGAAGGGTTAAAATTAATATCTTTTTTTGGGATATCTTTAAAATCAACATCCGCATAAGTTTTACCACCAGCAAATATTCGTACTTCACCATTCTCTTTATGTAATTGTCTCATTTTTTGTGCTGTTATATTTGTTCCCTTTGTACGTATTAAAAGATCACTTATAGCAAGTCTTGGCACATCATCGCCAAACGTAAGCAGCAAATCCCTATAATACTCATACTGTTTTCTTCTTGCTGTAAGCTCTGTTGTAAGCTCTGTTGTAAGCTCTGTGAAATTGTCCAGAATACGGACAATTTCCTGCTGCACAGGCAGAGGGGGAAGGGGAACAGAAATCCTTGCCATGACGTTGCTCATCAATTTTGGGTTACCCATACCATCATTAACATATTTTTTTGCATATACTTGCAAAACATAAAATAGAAACTTAGTACTTACCAGTTCATTATTTTTAACCCTTAATAATCCACAAATATTTGTTATACTAAATTTTTCGTTAATATGATAAAAAACAGAACCAGCGTTTGCTCCATCTGTTGTCCATGTTACCGATTCGCAGTCATAGTCAAAAGTATTTATGTAGCCAAAAATGCCGTTATTTGCTGTTTGTGATGAATAAACGGGATAAGCACCAGTATTTTCTCTTAGATAGTTTTTGGACATTACTCTCCCACGTGTAATGTCACAAATTTCTTCCACTGTTACAAACTCCACTCCATCTGGACAAAGTTCAGCAATCAATTCATCTAACCTACTCATTTGCCCACCTCAATTTCCGCAATAATCTTATCTATTTCTTCCCTCAAAATCTGCTCTCTCGCCACAATCTTTTCTATCTCAGCATTGAGGGCAACAATATCAATCTTTTCTCTCGTATCCTCTTGTTCCACATATGTTGAAACAGACAGGTTATAATCCTCTTCAGCAATTTCGCTGTTTGGCACAAGCCTAGCAAAATGCTCAATATCTTTTCTATCTTTGAATGCGTTAAGAATGGTCTCAATATTTTCCTGTGTTAGTTTGTTGTTATTCGTAACCTTGACAAATTCCTTTGATGCATCGATAAATAATGTACTATTTTCTGATTTGGACTTCTTCAGCACCATAATGCAGGTAGCAATGCTGGTACCATAGAACAAGTTATCTGGTAACTGAATGATACAGTCGATATAGTTATTGTCAATTAGGTATTGTCTGATTTTCTTTTCAGCGCCTCCGCGGTACATTACACCGGGGAAACATACAATAGCCGCTGTTCCGTTTGTTGCAAGCCATGAGAGACTATGCATAATAAAAGCAAGGTCTGCCTTGGATTTAGGAGCCAATACTCCCGCTGGAGAAAAACGGGGATCGTTAATCAAAATAGGATCATTGTCGCCCTTCCATTTAATGGAGTAAGGTGGATTTGATACAATGGCTTCAAAAGGCTCATCATCCCAATGTTGCGGATCTGTTAGCGTGTCACCAAGGGCAATATCAAATTTGTCATAATCAATATCGTGCAGGAACATATTAATTCTGCACAGGTTGTAGGTTGTAATGTTGATTTCTTGACCGAAGAAACCTTGACGTACATTTTCTTTTCCTAAGATTTTTGCAAACTTTAGCAGTAGAGAGCCAGAACCGCAAGCGGGGTCATATACCTTGTTGACTTCAGTTTTTCCTACTAATGTTAAGTGGGTAAGGAGTTCAGAAATCTCCTGCGGAGTATAGTATTCACCACCACTTTTTCCTGCATTGGATGCATACATACCCATTAAAAATTCATAAGCATCACCGAATGCATCTATGGTATTGTCTTTGTAATCTCCCAGCTTCATTTCTCCAACAGAATTCATTAGCTTAACCAGCTTTTCATTACGCTTTACTACAGTGTTACCTAGCTTATTGCTGTTAACATCAATATCATCAAACAGACCTTTGAAATTGTCTTCACTCTCTGTTCCTTGGGCAGATGCTTCTATATTACTGAAAATCTGCTCTAGTGTTTCATTTAAGTTTTCATCGTCCTTTGCACGAGCTCGGACATTTTCAAAAAGCTCGCTGGGTAAGATAAAGAAGCCTTTTGTCTTAACTAAATCCTCTCGTGCCTGTTCTGCTTCTTCGTCGGATAGCTTGGCATAATCAAATTCCGTATTGCCAGCTTCCCATTCTCCGGCGTTAATATAGGCAGTAATATTTTCAGATATGTAGCGGTAAAACAGCATACCTAGAACATATTGCTTAAAGTCCCATCCATCTACACTGCCTCTTAGATCATTTGCCATATTCCATATCGTGCGGTGTAATTCCGCCCGTTCCTGTTCTTTTCTGTTATTCTCCATAACTCTACTTCCTTTCTTCAACCATATTAGGCACTAATTCCATGATATCTTTAAAATCAACGCCAAGCGCCGTACAAACCTTTACAAGAACGTCCATACTGACATATTCGTTTTTAGAAAGCTTTGAAATTGACGATGGACTTATTCCCGCAACAGCTTGTAAATCTTTCTTCTTCATATCGCGGTCAATCAATAATTTCCAAAGCTTTTTATAGCTAACGGTCATCTTGGTCACCTCTTTATATCTTTTTTCCATTATAGCACATTTTCTTCAAACATAACATGATAATTCTGCGTTTGTGAAGGAATTTTACAATATTAACAAAAATAATGACCGTTGTGTATGCCTTTCTTTTTCGCTTTTATTCGAATAAATACTTTTAGACAAAAAAGTCTGTAAGTCTATTTGTAAAACCAAAGGCAAAGTTATAACATTAATCCTTCTTAAACTAAATATCACTTCCGCTCAAATTTGAGCAAAAGCATAAGCATTACAGCCGTCTTTACCTTAGAAAAAAGACAGGCTGTTTTTTTATTTTAAGGGGTTCGAATCAATAGAATTCTTCGCTTATGGATGAGGAAGAAAATTATTTTTGGAAAATCCTCAACTAATGTGCCCTACCGTGGCTATAAGGTGAGAGGAAAAATAATCCCCCAACGAAAGCATAGTTTTTCTCTCACTGCTCCTTGACAACTGAATACCCCGAAACGCAAGAGATACTTCAAGCAGAATATGCCATGACGATAATTCCGAGCGTATTCCTTGAAAGATAACGAGGTTGTGTCAAACAAGGCAAATCTTCTGGAACAGTAGCGTTTTGGGTTATTTATAACAGGCAAGGAGGTGAAATAACTGAAACCACAATATGATAACTTGCCACAGATACTCAAAAGTAAGCCACAGTTTTGCTGTTGGAAATATGAAGAGCGAAGTGGTAGAAAAACCAAAGTTCCCTATAACCCGGTAACAGGAAAAAGGGCAAAACCAAATCAACATGGTACATTTAAAGATTTTAGTTCGGCGGTAGCTGCTATAAGTGATTATGATGGTATCGGATTTTTGGTGGGTAATGACATATGTGTTATCGACTTAGATGATTGCTTTGATAGTGGTGGTAAGCTTAAGCCTGTTACCCAAAATGTTGTAGAGGCTTTTAGTGGTTGCTATATGGAACACAGTCCATCTGAAAAAGGGCTTCATATTTTCTTTAAGGCCACAGGCTATGACTTCGACAAAGCAAAATACTATGTCAACAACAGAAAGCTAGGAGTTGAGATCTATGTATCAGGGGCAACAAACCGATTTGTTACCGTAACGGGAAATATGTTTGCAGATGGTGATATAGCGGAGAAATCGTATGAATTACAGATGATACTAGACAAGTATATGTTGCGTCCTACCCCTGTGAAGCAAATTCTGGATGCAGAAAGTCAATCCTATTTGTCTGACAAGTCTGTTATTGAGAAGGCTTTAAAATCGGCAAACAGAGAAAGGTTCAAAGCATTATGGCAGGGAGATACATCTGGTTATGCTTCTGCCAGTGAAGCTGATTTGGCACTTTGCGGTATGCTGGCATTTTGGTGTGGCAGGGATATTGGGCAGATGGACAGACTTTTCCGAAAAAGCGGCCTAATGCGGGATAAATGGAATAGACCACAGTCCGGTAGTACTTATGGAATGATAACCATAGAAAAAGCAATCGCAAATGTTACCGAAATATACAAACCAGGTGGCAAGCATTCATCAGCTACAGAAGATTTTAGTGAATGTTCTCTTACTGACTTTAAGCCTGAGAGTAACGATCGCTACCCTTGGACGGATATTGGGGCAAGCAGGCTGTTTGCTGATTATTATAAATTTTTTGCCCGCTATGTTCCTGAAAGGAAAATGTGGTTTTGCTATGCGAATGGCATTTGGATTCCTGATGTCGGTAATCTAAAAGTAATGGAAATGTGTAAATCATTGGCTAATCAACTGCTAACCTATGCTTTGACTATTCAGGATGAACATCAAAGAAAGGCATACATTGACTATTGCCGAAAGTGGCAGTCAAGAAGATACCGAGAAACGGTGCTTAAGGATGCACAGAGCGTATATCCCATATCAATGGCTGAATTTGACCAAGACCCGCTTATGCTCAACTGTGCCAATGGGACATTGTTTTTAATGTCTATGGATTTTCGTCCCCACAACAGCGAGGACAGACTCACAAAGATATCTGGTGTTAAATATGACCCGGAAGCAAAAAGTGAGCGATGGGATAGATTTATTCATGAGATTATGAGCGGAGATGAGGAAAAGGCAAAATTCCTCCAAAAAGCCTTTGGCTACAGTATCAGCGGAGACACTCGGTATGAATGCCTGTTTGTTCTCTATGGTGCTACAACTCGAAACGGTAAAGGTACGCTATGTGAGAGCGTTCTTAAGGTATTAGGCAGTTATGGCTGTACCGCAAGGCCGGAGACTATCAGTCTGAAAAAGAACAATAACAGTTCAAGTCCAAGTGAAGATATTGCCCGGCTTGCAGGAGTACGCTTTGTGAATATCTCCGAACCTAGCAGAGGACTTGTCCTAAATGCTGCACAGGTAAAAAGCATGACGGGTGGTGACACCATCAACGCAAGGTTTCTACATGAGAATTCTTTTGACTTTTCACCAAAGTTTAAGCTGTATATCAACACCAATTATCTGCCCGTTATTACGGATATGACGTTGTTTTCCAGTGGCAGAGTGGTAATTATCCCTTTTGAACGACACTTCGATGAAAGCGAGCAGGATAAAAACTTAAAACGTGAATTCGCCAAAGCGAAAAATCAGAGTGCTATCCTCAACTGGCTAATTGAAGGCTATCAGTTGTTAAAGAAGGAAGGCTTGACTTTACCTGATTCCGTTAAGACAGCAACGGAGGCTTATAAACGTGACAGCGACAAAATAGCATTATTTTTCGAGGATGCCTTGGAGGAAAGTCCCAACAGTGAGGTGCGCACATCCGAAGTGTATGCCCGGTATCAGCGTTGGTGCAGTGCCAATGGATGTTATTCGGAGAATGCAAGAAACTTCAAACAAGCCTTAACAGCTATCGCCCGTGTAGAACGGAAACGACCACGTTCTGGTGGTGGAATGACCACAATGCTTATCGGATATAAGCTGACAGAAGAAGAATTTTTTCTTATTTAAACACAGTGTAGCAGCTTGTAGCAAGAAAAACAGGTTATATAAAAAATCGCTCTCGTATAGAGAGTTTAGTTTTTACCTGCTACATCTTGCTACAAAGCTTAATACCACTGAAAACACTGGATACAACTTAATGTGTTGATAACAACCCCTAAGGGGAGGTCAAATCTCCACACCTTTTCATTTGGACAACGGGCGTGGGGCAACGCGTAAAAAAACGCGGTTTCAAACGGGATATATACCCCACAATCAATTTTAATTTAGGAGGTAAAGGCTTATGGCAACATCAACAACTTATAATAGAGCGTTTTGGAATGTTATGAAAGGAAAAGAAGAAAATAATCAAAATCTAAGCGAGGGCTTTGATAATGCAGGAGCCTATGTCGTACCAGACGAGTTCCGAGAAGGCTTTAACACTGCTTTGGCAAAGGAGAATATATTCCGCAGATTTGCTACTGTTATCAATCTATCTTCTGCAGAAGGTAAAATTCAAGCGGTATCCTCAACGGGGACAGCAGATTGGGTTGAAGACGGAGATCCAATCCCCGAAAGTGCCGATACATTTACACAGTTTCTGGTGAAATCATACAAGCTGGCATCTCTTGTCAAGCTAAACCGCTCATTCGTCACCGATATGAACTTTAATCTTGAAAAATATCTGATGGGTGATTTTGCGAAGCGTTTTGGCAAGGCTGAGGAAAATGCATTACTTAATGGAAATGGCACAACACAGCCAACAGGTATCCTTACAGCAGATGGAGATGTAACTACAGCAGATAGTGCTACCATCTCTTTTGATGAGATTATCTCTCTGTATTTTTCATTAAAAGCTGAATACCGAAATAACGCTGTGTTTATCATGCACGATAATACAGCTATGCTTCTTAGAACCCTTAAGGATACAAGCGGCAGTTATCTGTGGAATCCTTCAGATAACACCATCTTCGGAAAGCCTGTAGTTACCTCTCCATATATGCCTACAGTATCAGCAGGAGCAAAAAGCATTGTAATTGGAGATTTATCTTATTACTGGCTGATTGAGCGTCAGCCAATAACAATAAAAAAATTAAATGAGTTATATGCATTGCAGGGGCAAATTGGATTTTCTGCTTACGAGAGATTGGATGGCAAGCTAATTCAACCGGATGCTCTGAAAATATTACAAATAAAAGCTTAAATGATGGATTAGGCACTGAGTCATCAATTCAGCTCAGTGCCATTCCTTCAAAACTTTCGGACAGGAGGTCACGATATGGAAAACCAAAGTAACAGCCGCACAACCAAATCCGATATCGGAGGTACGGTCTATGTGGTGGAATCACGAGTAAGTGATTCAGCAAAGGAAAGTGCATATTCCAAGTTGAAACGGCTGATTACGGTCAACGCAAAAAACCTTTCAAAGTTATCAGATAGTTCATATAAACCCACGGAAATCAACTCGACCTCTTCAAGGTAGTACGGTAATATACATAGTGCTAAACCGCTTGAAGACTGTCGGAAATGGAGGATAAAAATGAATAGACAGTCAACATTTAGCACTATACGTAAATCAACATTAGCATTTGAAGAAGCGAAAATTACTGCTCTTTACTGCAGGCTTTCCCGTGATGATGAGCTTGCAGGAGACAGTAATAGTATAGTAAACCAGAAGGCAATTCTAAAAAAGTATGCTGAGGACAACGGTTTTCGCAACATCGAATTTTATGTGGATGATGGGGTCAGCGGTACAACTTTTGATAGACCAGACTTTAACCGCATGATTGCAGATGTAGAGTCCGGTAGAATCGGAACGATTATTATCAAGGATATGTCCCGCTTCGGCAGGGATTACCTCAAAGTAGGCTATTACACAGAGATTATGTTTCCTGAAGCAGATGTACGATTCATTGCTATTAACAACGGTATTGATAGTGCAAACCAAGCAGACAGTGACTTTACACCGTTTCTTAACATTATTAATGAATGGTATGCTAAGGATACTAGCAAGAAAATCCGTGCTGTGTTCAAATCCAAGGGACAGTCCGGTAAGCCGCTCTGCACCAATCCGCCTTACGGTTATATTAAAGACCCTGAGGATAAGTTGCACTGGATTATAGATGAGAAAGCCGCCGAGGTGGTCAGAGATATTTTCCGACTGTGCATGGCTGGCTTTGGACCTACGCAGATAGCAAAGCAACTTGAAAAGCGATGCATTGATACACCTACGGTTCATCTTCGCAAAATGGGTATTAACACTCCAGCAAGACCGCCTGAAAACCCATATGCTTGGTCGGCTCGTACCGTAGCAGATATTCTGGCTAAAATGGAATATCTAGGTCACACAGTGAATTTCAAGACTTCTAAAAAGTCCTACAAGAGCAAAGTCAAGATAATGAACAATCCAGAAGAATGGCTGGTTTTCAAAAATACCCATGAAGCAATTATCGATGAGGGCACTTGGGAAACAGTGCAGAAAATCAGAGATGGCAAGCGAAGACCATCACGATTAGGTGAAATGGGAATGCTTTCTGGCATGATGTTTTGTGCCGACTGTGGGGCAAAGCTGTATCAGGTTAGAGGCAAGGGATGGACACACGATAAGGAATATTTCGTTTGTGCTACTTACCGCAAGAAAAAGGGTATGTGCAGTTCACATCAGATACGTAATGTTGTAGTGGAACAGCTTTTGCTAGAAGACTTAAGACGTGTAACCTCCTTTGCCAAAGACCATGAACAGGAATTCATCCGTATAGTTATGAATAATTCAGAAAAGGAACTTGCCAAAGAACTCCGCCAAAGTCAAAAGGAGTATGAACAAGCACAGACTCGCATTGCTGACATAGACAAAATCATTCGAAAGCTATATGAGGATAATGTGATGGGCAAAATTCCCGAAGAGCGTTTTTACAAGATGTCAGCTGAATATGAAGCCGAGCAGAAGGCCCTGGAAGAAAAGATAACTGAATTAAAACATACCATTGATACAGCAAATGAACAGTCCATCAATACCGACCGCTTTTTGGCACTAGTTAAAAAGTACACAGAAATTACAGAATTGGATGCAGAGATTATACGAGAGTTCATTGACAAAATTATAGTATTCAAGGCTGAAAAGGTAGATGGCCGCAGAACCCAGCGGATTCAAATTTTCTATAACTGCATTGGCGCTATCGACTTACCAAAATAAACGAAAAACGGCATAGCCGAATTTCAACGACTATGCCAAATTTTTCAGGAATTATAAATCCCTATCTGACCGCTCCTAATGAAGCTCTTTTTTATTTTTAAGTCAAAAACATTTATTATTTAAATGATTTTTTTTGGTAATAATATGAATAAAGTACTATATACATAGTTAAAATGAATTAAATTAAAAGGTGCATAAAAGTGTTTTTGTGTGTATTATAATAAATAAATCGTATTGAATTTTACAATTGTTGGATAATATATATAGTCGGATATGTGTGAACTATAGAGAAGGTTATAGGAGGAAGTAGAGATGTTTACAAAGGCAAAAAAACACTATCAATATTATTCAGAGAAGTTAGAATCGGATATTGACGCAAATGAACGTTTTCAACTGAAATTAGACTTTCTTGGGTTATCTTCTATTAGAAGAGCAGCTGTGCAGAATTTAAAAAAATTATATGAAACACACAATAAAGAAATATTAGATACCTTCTACAATCGTTTGATGGCATTTACTAAATTTAGTAGCGTGATCAATCAATATTCTAATGTAGACCGATTGAAGATAACCTTTGATCAACATTTAAAGAGCTTATTTGATAGTAAATTAGATTTACAGTATATATTTGATCGGCGGAAAATTGCTTATACACATGCAAAGATCGGAGTATTGCCAGACTGGATGATTTCAGCCTATACAATTATAAATCAGGTGTTTATACCGTTAATCGCAGAAAAGTATAAACATGATCGTTCGAAAATGTTGGATGTCCTTCTCGCTTATGAAACTCTTGTAAGTATCGATCAACAAATTATTGTAGAAACGTATATTGAAATCCAAGCAGGTTCAATTATAAACGGACTGGGAGAAATTATTGCCTATAACACACAACTAGATCAGATAAAAAATTTAATACAGTTTGAAGAGCAGCAAAAGCTTGATGTTATATCGGCTGGTGTTTCAATGGAACAGCTTGAAACAAGTATTGAAGAGGTTTCAGCTTCAATAATAGATTTATCAAAGAATACTCAAAATTCATTGGAGGAATTAAGCGATGGAACATTATCCCTTCAAGCGATCAATGATATCTTAAAAGAAACAAATCAAGGCCACGAAAATGTAAAGTTAAATGTTAATGAATTAGTAAATAGAGTAAACAACGTTGAACAATTAGTCGAATTTATCAAAGAAATAGCAGAACAAACCAACTTATTAGCATTAAATGCTTCAATTGAAGCTGCTCGTGCTGGAGAAGCAGGAAAAGGTTTTGCTGTTGTAGCAGAGGAAGTAAGAAAATTAGCTGATAATGCAAAATCATCTGCACAATCCATTCACGAAGATATTCAACGTCTTCTGGTCATTACAAAAAATATTAGTTCGCTTACAAATGAAACTTCAGAAGACTTACATAAAAGTGTTAAGAAAACAGCGGAAGTAACGACTACCTTATCGTTAGTAAATGAGACTTTACAGCATCAAGGAGAAAGTATTGAACAAATTGCAGCCGCATCACAGCAACAGGCTGCTGCTGCAAATGATATCACGACAAGGAACCAAAATATTGCCGAAAATGCAAAAAGAAGTAGAAAAATTTCAAATGATACAGGTGAAGCAATATACACTCTAAGTAAAATGATTAATAATTACCGTATTAACACTATTTCAAAGAACTTTATTATAAGTCAGGAAGATATCGTATCTTTGACTATTACAGATCATCTTTTATGGAGATGGCGTATTTATAATCTTTTACTAGGTTTTGAAAAGATGACAGTCGCTGATATTACATCCTATAGAGATTCTCATCTTGGAAAATGGTATTATACCCAAGGAAAAAAGTTATATGGTGATGAACCTGTTTTTAAAGAAATCGAGGAACCCCATCAACTTGTTCATGAAGTAGCAAGACAAGCGGTACAAGCATATAACGACGGAAATATAGAATTAGCTGAAAAGTATTTAGTTGAAGTAGAAATGTATTCTAAAATTGTCATTGAAAAGTTAACAAGATTAAAAGAAATCATTATTTCGTCTAAAGAGCCTTATCTACAGTAGAACTTTAAAGTGAATTTATAAGACCCTTACATGTGAGTATTCGCTAACGTGTAATGGTTCTTTTTATATAGAAGATATTCAACATGATTCTGACCTATTTGAATACTGTGTAGGTATCCCGATAAAAATTATAGGAAAAGGGAAAATAGTCTTTGTACGAAGCTACAAATAATGTGGTATCGTAGAAAATAAATAGGACAGTATATTAAGTTAAACTTTACTTAATAGAAGCTTTTATATGTTTATAGAGGATAAAATGAAGTTGTAAAAGAAATTTAATGTTTTTTTGCAACTTATTGTTATATAATTTGTCCTGTTATTATAGAAAGAAGAAATGAGTGACGAAGTTGTCTTATATACTTCAATATACACTTGATATGATGATTGTCATGATTATTGCAATTCCATTTGTTGTGTATATACGCTTTAAATCAAGAGAAAAAAAGAGCAAAGTCCTAATCAATCGATGGCATGAATTTGGAATAATGACTTTATGGGTGTACTTAATCGGTTTATTTTATGAAACGATTGTTCCGAAAAATGGCGTTAGTTTTCAATATGCAGAAATGAGACTTCAAAATCTAGATTCACTAGGAATAAACTTTCATTTGTTTCGTGTTTTTACGGATGTGTACAATGCCATTCATTATTTAGACTTATGGCAACCGTTTTTCATTAACTTTCTTGGTAACATAGCAATTTTTATGCCAATTGGTTTTTTACTTCCTTTACTTTGGCGTAAAATGGAGAGATTCTTCATTGTATTAGTTACTGGACTAGGATTGTCATTGTTTATAGAAATAATGCAACTACCTCAGTATAGAAGTACAGACGTGGATGATTTATGGTTGAACACATTAGGCGCCATAATCGGTTTTGCCATCTATAAGTACTTAGTAAAACAAATACCTAATTTAAGAAATAGATTTAAAGTATTTGTTTAGAGGAGTATCAGAAAATAGTCACTAACGGTAAGGCAAGAAGGGGATTTTTTGAACAACAAGAAAATAACAGCTGAAGAGCGAAAAAAAAATCATATCATCGATCATCTAATGAATCTTGGTGTATTTAAAGTAAATGATAAGCAATTATATCAAGTATCTTTGGAAGAATTGATGAAAGAATACAAAAAGCATATAAATTAACAGATTGCTACATTGTGGCAATCTTTTTCGGTATATGTCAAGTGAAAAAAAGAGTATAATGAAATGATGTCGAATCAAGGAAAAATACAGTAAAATGTATATTATGTATCAATTAAATAGATGAAAATAAGATAGGAGATAAAAAATATGTGTGGATTTACAGGATTTGTTGGTGAGGTTTCAAACTCTGACGTAGTGTTAGAGAATATGATGAACCAAATCATTCACCGTGGACCAGACTCAGCAGGGAAATTTACAGATGGTCAAGCAGCACTTGGTTTCCGTCGTTTAAGTATTATTGACTTAGCAAATGGGAGTCAACCACTCTATAACGAAGATCAATCATTAGTATTAATCTTCAACGGTGAAATTTATAATTTCAAGGAAATTAGAAAAGATCTACTTGCAGCAGGTCATATTTTTAAAACAGATACAGACAGTGAAGTTTTACTTCATGGATATGAAGAATATGGCACTAAATTAGTACAAAAATTGCGTGGTATGTTCGCATTCGTTATTTGGGATCGTAATAAAAAACGTTTATTTGCAGCTCGTGATATGTTCGGTATTAAACCATTCTATTATGCTAAAATGAACGGAACATTACTATTTGGTTCAGAAATTAAAAGTTTCTTACCACACCCACATTTTGAAAAAGTTTTAAATGAAAAAGCATTAAAACCTTATTTAACATTCCAATTCCCAGTTTTAAAAGAAACATTCTTTAAAGGTGTATTTAAATTACCAGCAGCTCATTACTTAACATATGAAGATGGTAAATTGGAAATCACTCGATATTGGGAACCTAAATTCAACCCAGAAGAACGTCCTCTTGATGAAATCGTAGAAGAAATTGACTCAACAGTTCGTGAATCTATTAAAGCTCATGAGTTCTCAGATCCTGACGTTCTTGTAGGTTCATTCTTATCATCTGGTGTTGACTCAAGTTATGTAGCTTCAGTATTAAAACCAGACAAAACATTCTCTGTTGGTTTCGCAGCAGAAAAATTCTCAGAAATTGATAATGCAAAAGAATTATCAAAAGAATTAGGTATTGAAAATGTAAATGAAGTACTAGACCCAGAGGTATGCTTCAACAAATTAGATGAGATTCAATATATGATGGATGAACCACACTCAAATCCATCTATTGTTCCTTTATATTTCTTAGCAGAACTTGCTCGCAAACATGTTAAAGTTGTACTTTCAGGTGAAGGTGCAGATGAATTATTTGGAGGTTACGCAGAATACGATGAACTTCCTACAATGCGTAAATACAAAAAAATCCCACAATTTATCCGTCGTCCAATCGCAGAAGTAGCTAAAGCTCTTCCAGAAATGCGCGGAAAACACTTCCTAATGCGCGGTGGTCTTCCTGTAGAACAAACATTTATTGGACAAGCTCATATTTTCGAAGAACATGAAGCGACTGACATTTTAACAGATAAGTACAATCATGCGCCATCTGTTGCAGATATTGTAATGCCAATTTACAAAAAGGCAGCTGGTGAAGATGACTTAACTAAAAAACAAATTCTAGATTTAAATCTTTGGTTAGTAGATGACATTCTATTAAAAGCAGATAAAATGAGTATGGCTCATTCAATTGAGTTACGTGTTCCATTCCTTGACCGCGAAATTATGAAAGTAGCTTCTAAAGTTCCATCACATTATCGAGTGAACGAAAAAGATACAAAATATGCATTCCGTCAAGCGTCACAAAGAGCGCTACCAGATGAATGGGCACATCGTAAAAAAATTGGTTTCCCTGTACCTATCAGACTTTGGTTAAAAGAAGATAAATACTTTAACCAAATTAAAGCTACATTTGAATCACCTGAAGCTGCTCAATTCTTCGATCAACGAGCAATTGTTAAATTATTAACAGATCACTACGAAGGTAAAGCGAAAAACCAACGTAAAGTGTGGACAATTTACATGTTCTTAGTATGGTATAAAAAATACTTCGGCTAATAATTCCTTTAGCTTAAAAGGAGATTGTCGACCATGGTGAAGAGAAGTATAATGCCTCGGCATTTGCTCCTCTTTTGCTTTATAATGCTTTTTGCAATTATGACAAGTGGATGTTCAAGTATTTTACCAGCAAAAGAAGAGAAAATAGATGAAGGCATTAAAGTACTAATTGTCGCATTTGGAAGCAGAGAACCTATTCCTAATATGAAAGTTAGCGTAAGAGATATAGAGACAGATGAATTAGTTACTACTGCTACTAGTGATTCTGAGGGGCAAGTGAAACTCCCTCATTTAAAAGCCGGTAGACGTTATTTATTTGTACCATCTTCTAATGATGACTTAGGGCTTGTAAAAAAAACTAATAGTGTAGCAAAGATAGTAAAAGTAAAAAAAGATACTTCCTATGTCGTTCTTGAAACCTACTATCAAAAGGAAAATCAGCGTATTGAAGTTCCTGTTGTACTGCAAAATCCCCAACTTCCACACGGTTGTGAAATAACAGCAATGACAGCTGCATTTAACTATTACGGTTTAAATCTTTCTAAGATGAAGATGGCTAAGAAATATTTGCCGACAGAAGAGATTGTTGATAAAAATGGAAAACGAATAGGTCCAGATCCAAACAAAGCATACGCAGGAAATCCTGCAGACAAGTTAACAGGTACATATATTTTTGCTCCAGCGATCACAAAAACTGCAAAAAAAGTAGCAAGAGATTATAAATCAAATCTTCAAGTGACGAATCTTACTGGTGCTAGCAAAAAGAAAATAATAGAAACTGTTCAACAAGGTATACCGGTGATGATGTGGGTAACATTGGATTTATCAAAGCCAAAGAAAAAAGAAGGCTGGTATATTAAAGGGACCGACCGTAAACCTAAAATGTATAGAAATTTACATGTAGTAGTGCTAACTGGGTATGAGGATGATAAAGTTATCGTTATGGATCCACTTCATGGCTACGTTTCTCATGATACGACAAAATTTTTCAAAAGCTACAAAGAAATGGGTTCACAAGCAATTTCGATAGAAAAATAAACTATAACAATTTAAGACATTGTTCGTTTATAAACGCAAAATATGATAAACTAATGGCATTAAAATAAGTACAAATAAGTGAGATGATCAGAAATGGCAGAACAACCATTTTTACCAATATTAATCGGATCAGATATGAATGCATATGGTATGGCACGAGCTTTTTATGAAGCTTATGGCATTAAAGCAATCGTAGTTGGACGAGCACATTTAACAGCAACACAAAATAGTCGTATTCTACACTTCAAACAAGTTCCAAACTTAAAAGAAAACTTTGTAGAAGAAATGAAAAAATTAGCAAAAGAATACGAAAATAAAGATTTACTATTAATGGGTTGTGGCGATGATTATGTCAAACTCATTATTAAGAACAAACCAGCCCTAGAACAATATTTCACAGTTCCATACATTGATGAATCTTTGATGGATCGCATTTTACTAAAAGAAAATTTCTATAAAATGTGCGAAAAATATAACTTCAGTTATCCTAAAACAGACACTTGTACGTTTGAGACATATGAAAACTTCCAAGTGAAATTTGACTACCCAATCATTATTAAGGCATCTAACTCCGTTGCTTATTGGGCATGTAAATTCCCTGGTAAGAAGAAAGTATTCGTTGCTCATGATGAAGCTGAAAAAGATGCTATATTAAAAGCAATCTATAGTTCTTCTTATAAAGATCACTTAATCATTCAAGAGTTTATCCCTGGAGATGACTCATATATGCGTGTATTGAATGCATATGTTGCAACAGATGGTAAAGTGAAGCTAATGTGCCTAGGTAACCCAATTCTTGAAGAACACTCTCCAGAAGGTATAGGTAGTTATGCTGCAATCATTACTACTTATGATAAAGACTTGATGGACCAAGTTCGTTTCTTCCTAGAAGACATAGGTTTTACAGGTATTGCAAACTTCGATATGAAATATGACTACCGTGACGGTAAGTATAAATTATTCGAGATTAATCTACGTAATGGACGTAGTAGCTATTATGTAACGGCTGCAGGCTATAACTTAATGCAATATGTTGCTGATGACCGTATGTTGCACATTCAACAAGAATGTACCTATGCGAATAACGAACATTTGTGGAGTATCATTCCAAATGGCGTATTATTTAAATATGCACAAAATAAAGAGTTAAAAGCAAAAGCACGTAAGCTTATTAAAGAAGGAAAAGCAACAAACTCATTATTCTATAAAGAAGATATGAATTTCAAACGTTGGTACAAGCTAACATTAAATAGCTTAAATTATTACCGTAAATACAAAAAATATTTTAACAATAAAGGTCTGTCTTAAGTTATGAAAAAGAAAGTACTTGGCATTATTGGCGGAGTTGGACCTTTAGCAACAATGCTCCTAGGCGAAACAATTGTCCGAAGAACTTTTGCGTTTAGAGATCAAGAACATATGCACTTTATCATTGATAATGATACACGTATTCCTGATAGAACAGATTACATCTTAGATCACTCTAAACCAAATCCACTACCAGTGATGGTAGAAGATGCTCATAAGCTTGCAAACGCAGGAGCAGATATGATATGTATTCCTTGTAATACAGCGCATAGATTTTATGAAGGTTTACAAGAAGGTTCACCTGTTCCCGTTCTGCATATGATTCGAGAAACTGCAAAGAAAGCACACCTATTGAATGCAAAACGTGTGGGGATTCTTGCAACAATCGGTACTTTGACTTCTAACTTATATCAAGAGGCTTTACTCGATGAAGGAATAGAACCAATTGTACCAGACAAAGAAATGCAAAAAGACCTTATGTCAGTGATCTATGACTATGTAAAAGCAGGAAAGAAAATCTCAAAAGAACAATGGCAACCCATTGAGACGGCTATGATAAAAGCAGGTTGTGACTATATTATATTAGGATGCACAGAACTATCTGTTGTGAATCGTGATTTATCTCTAGATAGTAATTTATATATCGATGCACTAATTGTATTAGCAGACACTGCAATTACTAGTTGTGGATATGAACTATTAGACTAAATTGAAACACCTGTCCTTTTCGGAGGGCAGGTTTTTACTTAAATACTTTTTAAATAAATCAATTTCATTATATATGAAACAAATCATCATAAAATTACACTGAGAGAAGGTGTGGGAAACAATGACATTCCTAAATTTATTAAATGAAGACTTACAAAAAAAGTGGAGCTTCCCATCCACTATGCCAATACAAGATCAAATGATTCCAGCACTTATAGAAGGTAAGGATGTTGTAGCTGAATCTCCAACAGGTACAGGTAAAACATTAGCTTACTTATTACCGTTACTTCAAAAAGTAGATGGAACAAAAAAAGCAACTCAAGCTTTAATCATAGCGCCATCTCAAGAATTATGTATGCAAATTGTAGAGGTTATTCGTGAATGGATTGCTGGCACACCTATTACTGTTGTCCCTTTAATTGGTGGAGCAAATCCACAAAGACAAATTGAAAAGTTAAAAAAGAAACCAACAATTGCAGTTGGTACACCAGGAAGATTAAATGAGCTTGTTAATGAAAGAAAGTTGAAACTGCATGAACTGACTACAATCATTTTAGATGAAGGTGATCAGTTACTAAGTAGGGACTATCGAGTAATTGTAAAATCTTTTATCGATGGTGCTGATCATAATCGCCAAGTAGCGGTTGTATCAGCTACAATAACAGATGAAATTGAGTTAGTTGCAAAACGTATGCTTCATGATCCAATCAGACTTCAAGTAGAGGTTGAAAAAGACTTACTAGGTGATAGCAAGGTAGTACATTCTTTTGTAAAGCTTGAACAACGAGATAAAACAGAGTTTCTTCGTAAAATTTCACATATATCAGGCGTGAGAGCCCTTGCTTTTATAAATAATTTAGATCAACTACTAATGAAAAAATCTAAACTGGATTTCCGTAATGCACCAATCGTTGCACTACATTCTGAGATGAAGAAGGAAGAAAGAAAAACCTCATTAGATAGTTTCCGTAAAGGAGAAGCACGAGTCCTAATTGCAACAGATATTGCGGCACGTGGTTTAGATATTAAAGGGTTAACACATGTTATCCATGTGGATGTTCCATATACAAAAGAACAATATGTGCATCGTTCAGGACGTACTGGTCGTGCTGGAGCTGACGGTGAGGTTATTACATTATTAGCTTATCATGAAGAACAAGCCTATCATAAACGTATGCGAGAATTATCTATTAAACCAGTTGAAAAAATTTGGTCTAATGGTCAATTAATCGAAGGACATGCGGAAGTAAAACCTCCTAAACAAAAGAGAGGGAATAATAAATCTTCAGGCTCATATTCTAAAAAGAAAAGTGAAAGTAGCTCATTTGGAAATTCTTTTAAAAAACAGGAAAACAAAAAGTTTTTTAGCAAAAAGAACCGTCTAAACAATAAAAAAAAGTGAGGTAACTGATTAATGACATTTGAAGAGAAGTTAGAGCAATTTGCTGAGTTAACTGTTAAAGTGGGTGCCAATGTTCAAAAAGGTCAAACACTCCTTATTAATACAACTACAGATACTGTCGAATTTACAAGGTTAGTTGTTAAAAAAGCTTACGAAGTAGGAGCAGCTCGTGTAACAGTTAATTTTTCGGATGATGTGATAAACCGTCAGTTTTTTGATAATGCACCAGATGCTGAGTTCGCAAAATTTCCTCGTTGGATTAGTGAACAACGAGATGAACTAATTGAGCGAAAAGGGGCATTACTTTGGATTGACGCAGCAGATCCAGATAATTTAACAGGTGTTCCAGTTGAAAAATTATCTGCTCATCAAAAAGCATCTGGCAAAGCTTTAGAAAACTATCGTGATGCTGTTATGAATGATAAAATAGCTTGGTCAATTATTGCTGTACCTTCTAAAAAATGGGCTGCAAAGGTATTTCCAAATCTAAAAGAAGAAGAACAAGTACCAGCTTTATGGGAAGCTATTTTTAAAACAGTACATATCGGTGAAGGAAATGTAATCGATAATTGGGAACAACATTTAAAAAATTTAGATGAACGCGCAGCTATATTAAATAAAAAACGATATGCAAAATTACATTACACAGCACCAGGAACAGATTTAACAGTCGAATTACCTGATAAGCATATTTGGTGCACAGGGGCAAGCTACACACCAGAAGGTACATCGTTTGTCGCTAATATGCCAACTGAAGAAGTATATACAATGCCATCAAAATATGGTGTTAATGGCTATGTGTCAAATACCAAACCACTTGCTTTCCAAGGTAATATTATCGATCATTTTAAAATTACTTTTGAAAACGGTAAGATTGTAAAAACAGAAGCTAGAGTAGGTGCAGAACTTCTTCAAGAACTAACAAAAGCAGATGAAGGATCACGATATCTCGGTGAGGTAGCACTTGTACCACATGAATCACCAATTTCAGCATCGAACATCCTATATTACAATACATTATTTGACGAAAATGCATCCAACCACTTAGCAATCGGTGAAGCTTATCCAACATGCTATGAAGGTGGGAGCGCGCTTTCAAAAGAGCAACTTGAAGAAAAAGGCATCAATACTTCCATTACGCATGAGGACTTCATGGTAGGTAGTGGAGAGATGGATATTGATGGTGTTCTACCTGATGGAACTGTAGAGCCTATCTTTAGAAAAGGAAGTTGGGCATTCTAAACTGCATTGCTGAACAAGATAAAAACCCTTCAACGAAAGCCTATAAGTACGTATGGCTTATTTATTGAAGGGTTTTTTATCTCTAGTAATACATTGTGGAATGATCATTATTTTTTTAAAGGGTTTTTCTTCTTTCTAGCGTCAATGGCTTTTATGATGATTGGATAAACGATTGGTGCGATTTTTATAGCAGCTTTTACAACTTTTCTTACTTGCATAATAAGCACTCCATTCTTTGGATCTTCTGTATTTCGACATGATAAATCCTCATATAGATAATATCTAAGCTTTAAGAACTTTTATACCTTGAACAATATTCCATATAAACACTGCAAGGGATAAAATGACTTCAAAGACAATAAATATTAGCCATGCAATCATGATAAATGTATCACCACTTGATGAGTATGACAAACCATTTGAATTTAAACCAATTGACTCATAACTAGTCGATTCAAAACCAAAGTTTATGATAACAGCTATGAAGATAATAACGCCGATAATAGTAGGTATGATTAACAATAGGTGAGAGAAGAAAGCTCGTTTTGCATGTCTTTTAACTTCAGGTTCAGTTGCTACAAAGAACACGATTAATGGTAAAATAAATCCTGCAAAAAAGACACTAAAATAACAAAGCGATGATAATACACGATTATTATTCACATTCATCACCTCCATTCAAACATTCATATATATCCTACGTATAAAAGCGGATAAAAGATTCATATGTTTTACAATAGCCAAAGAATTATTCTCTATTGAATTTCCAACTTAAGTTAAGTACAATGAATATGTTCAAAAAAATTTAATGATGTATCGACCACAAGGGGAGCCGTAAAGGACGGCTGAGAGTGAACCCGAAGTTCTAACCCTTTGAACCTGTAAGTTAATGCTTGCGTAGGAATGTGGATAGAAAACCGACTTATTCGATGTCAGGACTATCCTGACGTCGTTTTTTTTATGGTGAATATCTAATTCTGGCAATACCAGAATAAGCTTTAGACTTATGTGATCTGCATCTGAACTAAGGAGGATGAAAATTGAACAATAAGAAATTATTAATGATGATTGAAATTGCGATTTTTGCAGCAATTGGTTTAGTTTTAGATCAGCTTTCATTTAGATTGTGGGCTCAGGGAGGCTCTATTAGTCTTGTGATGGTACCAATTGTGTTGATGGCTTTTCGTTGGGGAACAGTACCAGGGCTTGTAACGGGTTTCCTAATAGGAACATTACAAGTAATAATGGGAGGTTATATTTTAACCCCATTACAAGGCTTTATCGATTATTTCTTTGCGTTTACAGTTGTAGGTTTAGCCGGAATCGTCCGACGTCAATTACTTAAGGCTAGTAAGGAAGGAAAGAAAAAGCAAGTGGTGGCGTATATTACACTTGGCACTTTTATAGGTGGGTTATTACGCTATATTGCACACACAGTGGCAGGAATTGTATTCTTTGCTGAATATGCAGGAAAACAAAACGTGTATTTATACTCAATTATTTATAATGGGTCGTATATGATACCTGCCATTATATTAACAATCATTGTAGCATCTCTTCTCTTTACTACAGCACCAAAATTATTAGAGCATAAGAGATAAAAAGAATAGACGCTTAATAAAAAGCAATTGGCCTAGTTTTCTATATTAATAGGAACTAGGTTATTTTATTTGATAAATTTTTTTCATTTTTATGATGTTAAGGAGATTTGTATGTATAAGTAAACTTTTACTGTATCTATAATATGATAGCTATAAGTTTAGACCGTCAGGGTGTTTTCTAAAACCGCATTTCTTAAATTGTGGTATAGTTAAATGTAGATAAAATGAGAAGGGATCGTTACAAATGATTGCAAAAACGAAAGAAGAAATAGATGCTTTGATGAAAGCAGGCCGTGCGATGGCTGAAATTCGTGAAGCGATGAAAGCTGCAACAAAACCAGGTGTTACAACAAAAGAATTAGACGATTTAGCTGGTAAATTATTCGAAGAAAAAGGTGCTGTTTCAGGACCAAAAGCAGAATATGATTTCCCAGGTTACACTTGTATTAGTGTTAACGAACAAGTAGCACATGGTATTCCAAACCATCATAAACTTAAAGCCGGTGACTTGATTAATATTGATGTGTCAGGCCATGTTAACGGTTATTATGCAGATACAGGTATTTCATTTATCGTTGGAGATGTTGAAAAACCAGAAGTTCAAAAAATTTGTGATGTAGCACAAAGTGCATTTGATCGTGCTATGAAAAAGGTTAAAGCTGGTTCTCGTTTAAGCCAAATTGGTAAAGCAGTAGAACGAGAAGCTCATGATAATGGGTTATCAGTTATTATGAATTTAACTGGACATGGTGTTGGACACTCTCTACATGAAGAACCACAATATGTGTTAAATTACTTTGATGCTTGGGATCGTACAATTCTTAAAGAAGGAATGGTATTAGCAGTAGAACCATTTATCTCACAAAAAGCTGAGCATATTGTAGAAGCTGGTGATGGCTGGACTTTTATTACACCAGATAAATCTTTAGTCGCTCAACTTGAACATACAATCATTGTTACAAAAGGCGAACCAATTATTACAACAAAAATTGACTAGAAAAAGTTAAAATAAAAAGCAGCTTAAAAGTTTGAAACCATTAAGCCACTTATTCAAGCTCTCTGAATTTATTCAGAGGGCTTTTGTTTTTTGATAAAAATAATTCCTACAACAAGTACACCACTCAAGAAAAGAGCAGCAGTTGTAACAAGTAATTCTTCAAAACCATTCTTAAATGCAATTCCAATAAAAGTCCAAATATAAATAATAGGGAAAAGGATATCTTCATAATGAAATCTGACATGTAATGCAATTGCTGCTCCAAATGTAAGCATAATTACTGCCCATAAAGGTTCGCTTAAATCTAAGAAGCTCCAATGATTATGGGTAAACAGGAAAGCGATGTTCATAAAAGTAACAATACTTTCCCATGCAAGGTATATAGAAATGGGTAAGCGTCCTACCCATGACCGATTCCAAACGGGATAGGTAAAATACAAACCTATCAAGGATAATAACATTAAAATAATAATGATAACTGACCAGGTAAAATATTCATAATGCCATAAGTAAATCCATAAAATATTAAGTACCGAACTCGTGACAAAATAAACAGTTTGCATAAATGTTATATGGTATTCGGTACGACGATTTTTCCACAAAAGATAAATCCAATAGGTCAAAATAATATAGATAAATACCCGAATAATATTAACGTACCCTGCAGGACTAAATAGGACAGTATAGCTATTGGAGATCTCACTTGTTGTATGGCCATTAAGTGGAATAATGTTAGCAGCTATGCTAAATGTAACCATGGCCAAATATATAATGGTTACGATCAATAGTCTGCCCAATACAATCTCTCCTTTCTGATTAGATTAGTGAAACAATCTAATAATTGATATGATGTACATCAAATTCCATAAATAATTAGTCACTCTATAGTATACAATCGTTTTAGTGTAACAACAAATACCATTTTAGTGAACATTGCGGTAAAATATTATAAAGATATAAAAAGGAGTGGATAAAGTGACTACACATATTGAAAAGCTGGATTTAAATAAAAAGCTAGACGATAAAATCTCCTATAAGAAAGAACTAAAAAAGCTCCAATTTGAAATGCTGAACATTCAACAATTCCTATTTAAGCATAATATTGGATTGATAATAGGCTTTGAAGGGATGGATGCAGCAGGGAAGGGCGGCGCTATTAAGAGATTAACACAGCGCTTAGATCCAAGGGGATATATAGTACATCCTATAGCTGCTCCTACTCAAGAAGAGTTAAAGTATAATCATCTTCATCGATTTTGGAAACGACTTCCTGCAAGAGGACAGATAGGTATTTTCGATCGTACGTGGTATGGACGAGTACTTGTTGAAAGAATTGAAGGATTTGCTTCAAAAGACGAATGGGGACGTGCTTATGAAGAAATCAATCAATTCGAAAAATTGTTAACAGATGATCATTACATTGTATTGAAATTCTGGATACAAGTATCAAATGAAGAACAGTTAAATAGATTTAAAGAGCGTCAAGAAGATCCTTATAAAAAGTGGAAGCTTACGGATGAAGATTGGCGTAATCGAGATAAATGGCCTTTATATATTGAGGCTGCTAATGATATGTTCGATAAAACAGATCAAAAGAATGCACCTTGGATTTTAATCGAGGGCAATGATAAAAAATACGCACGTATACAAGTTCTTAAAGAGACGATAAAACATGTAAAAAAAGAATGCGAACGTCAGGGCTTGCAAGTTACAGATCCTACAGAATCTTTAACTAAAGAAGTATAATATTTAAGTTTACATAGTTTTATCATAGATAAACAAAATAGTAAAAGAAAAATTTATTTTGGTTCTAGTTGAAAGAGACTTTGTCACTTAATTTTATGCATGAATTTTATATTTACTTCAGTGTTTAAGTATGGAATTCTGAATCTCTTGTTAAACGACCTTTTACAATATTCAAATGATATCTTCAATATATCGAAAAGGATGGATAATACTGTATGGTATTTTTAGAGGGACAACGTTGTTATTTGCGTACTTTAGAGTTAGCGGATGTAACACCATATACTCAAATGGTTGCACGTAATATGCATTACTGGTCAATCCATGAGCCATTACATCCACCTGAATACTACACTGAAAAAGTCCAAATAAAGAAAATTCAAGAGTCTATAAGGCAAATGCGCGCGAATCGGGAATATAGTTTTGGTATTTTCGCTTCTGGGAGTACGGAGATAATAGGGCATATTTCTATATATTCGATTAGACGTCTCCCTTTCTCCAGTGCTTTTGTAGGCTATTCAATGGATGAGGCACATACGGGAAAAGGGATTGTATCCGAAGCACTTTCACTTGTTTCAAAATTTGCATTTGAAGATCTTTGTATTCATCGATTGGAGGCATATGTTTCTCCCAAAAATGTAGCATCTGTCCGCGTATTAGAAAAAGCAGGTTATTTAAGGGAAGGGTTATTGCGTAAACTACTTTATATTAATGGGAAATGGCAAGACCATTATTTATATGCACTAATGGAAGAGGACTATTGAAAGGGTAAGGCCGCTTGGCGGAGATGGAGGACCAAATTCCATAGATTATTCAATGGAATGTAATATAAATGATATTGAAGATTTCCCGGGAAATCTGTCGAATTATTAAAAACTTGTGCTTTTACTGTATGATGTATTTCTTAAATAATATTTATAGTGATGAGATAAATACAAAAACAGCGATTTCCTCATAAGGAAATCGCTGTTTTTTATATCTTTGAGCCGTCTACAATTATATCTAATTTACCCGTCTTAGGATCAATGACTAAACCGTGAACGGGGATTGAGTCCAATACTAATGGATGGTTTTTTATCATTTCAACGCTATGTTGAACATTTTCTTGTACATCCTCAAACCCATGTAACCATTGTTTTAAATCGACACCTGAATAAGTAAGCAAATCGAGTGTATCTTGTGTAATTCCACGATCTATCATCTTTTGAAGCATTTTATCTGGGTTTACTGCACTCATACCACAGTCATAATGCCCGATTACAAAAACTTCATCTGCTTGAAGTTCGTATATTGCAACAAGCAAGCTTCGCATAATACCGCCAAACGGATGATTGAGTGTTGCACCAGCACTTTTAATTATCTTAACATCACCATTGCGAAGATTCATCGCTTTTGGCAATAATTCGACAAGCCGTGTATCCATACAAGTTAGAATAACAAAATGTTTATCAGGATATTTACTAGTAATATAAGGTTCATATCGTTTTTCTTCTACGAACGATTTATTGAATGTAATGACTTCGTTTAAAATAGACATAACTGTATCTCCTCCTCTTTCTAATTGTAAAATAACTACTTAGAAAAAGGAAATACTGAAAATTTTATTTTTTTAGTAAATGAATCGTATCTAATGCTTTTCCTGTTCCTATTACAACGGATTCTAATGGTTCAGGAGCTAAATGAACGGGAACATCTAATTTTTTAGAAAGCCATTCAGCCATTCCTTTTAATAGAGAACCTCCGCCAGTTAGAACAATACCGCGATCTACGATATCACCAGATAATTCTGGGGGACAACTTTCTAAAGATCTACTGATTAACTCTAAAATAGATAATAGATTTTCTTTTAAACAATTTTGAATTTGCAATGATGATACTGCAATAGTTTTTGGAAGACCTGTTACGATATCGCGACCACATACTTCAATTATTTCAGAAGGGTGTTCTATTAATGCATACCCAATTTCTTGTTTGATTTTTTCTGCTGTTGGTTCTCCTATTAAAACATTAAACTCTTTGCGGGCGAATTGAATAATCTCTTCATTCATATGGTCGCCACCTAGTTTCATGGTATTAGATGTAACAATCCCACCAAATGAAATAATACCAACTTCTGTTGTACCCCCACCAATATCAACAATCACACTTGCAATTGGATCACTAACTGGTAATTCTGCACCAATTGCTGCAGCAACGGGTTCCTCTATTAGGTGAACTTCTTTGGCTCCACATTGTTTCACGACGTCTTGAATTGCTAGTCGTTCAACAGAAGTAGCGCCAGATGGTGTACAAACGACAACATTTGGTTTACGTAAGGAAGATCCCATTTTCTTTGCCACTTTTTCCATCATAGATTTAATCATGGCAGCGGTCATATCAAAATCTGCAATTACACCATCTTTAAGAGGACGGATTGCTCGAATACTTTGGGGTGTTTTCCCTACCATTTCTTTTGCTTCTTTACCGGTTGCAACAATTTCATTTGTATTAATATTATAAGCTACAACGGATGGTTCATTTAAAATAATACCTTTATTTTTTGTATATACTAACGTATTGGCTGTGCCTAAATCGATTCCAACTGCTGTTGTCGAAAACATACGTAAAATTCCTCCTCAAAATACCTTAGGTTACATTAGTATAAAATATATTTCTTTTAAATAGCATGTTATTTTATGGTATATAACAATCATTTCATAGGAGTGTAAATAGAAAGGTGACATTAATATACGAATTTTAGAAATTATATAGTGCGATAAACCTTAAATGTTATAAATTCGTCAATAAATTGTTAGAAAAATGTAAAAAAAGCTACTTGCGACTAGCAAGTAGCTTTTTTTTACTAAAATTTAGTTTTTGGTTTTGGATCTACGATATTAGCAGATGAAGAATCTAGGCCTTCTCTTAAATAGTGGACAAACATCGCACCTGATACTAAAAGTATACCAAAGAATCCAACAACTGTAGCGATAAATGAAGCCATTATCGATAACCCTCCCTATATATGGAATTATTCATTAATAATAATTATACATGATTCGAAGATAAAGAGAAATTAAAAATTCTATAAAACTCTTTTAAGAATTATAGAACACTATTATTATAACACGTATTTAAATAAACTGGATAAAATAGATTGTATTGCTTCTAGTCGATAACTATTACATATCACTATTATGTTTTCATCAAATATCTTATGTTGTTCGATATTGAATTATTAACATTGCAGAAAAATAACCGAAATAATAACAAGAATGACACTATGGAGGGTACTAAAATGGATTTATCATCGATTGTTGGTCTAATACTGGGGTTAATCGCAGTATTCGTTGGGATGACCTTAAAAGGTGTAACCCCTGATAATTTGCTTAACCCAGCGGCTATTTTAATCATTATTTTAGGAACAATCGCAGCTGTAACTATTGCATTTCCTAAAAGTGAATTGAAGAAAGTTCCAAAATTATTCAAGATTTTATTTACAGAGCAAAAGCTAGTAAGTGATGTTGAAATTATTAAATTATTTTCTAGCTGGGCGGATTTAGCACGTCGTGAAGGGCTATTAGCATTAGAGGGGAAAGTTTCTGAAATTGATGATCCCTTCTTAAAGAATGGTCTAACTTTAGCGATAGATGGACAAAATGCAGATTATATTCGTGATGTATTGACTGAAGAAGTAGAAGCAATGGAAGAGCGCCATACAGCAGGAGCGCAAATTTTCACGCAAGCAGGTACATATGCCCCTACGTTAGGGGTACTAGGTGCGGTAGTTGGTTTAATCGCAGCTTTAAAAAATATGAATGATATTGATGCATTAGGACATGCCATTTCAGCAGCCTTTATCGCAACACTATTAGGGATTTTCACTGGGTATGTATTATGGCATCCATTTGCAAATAAACTTAGACGTAAATCAAGTATAGAAGCACGTCAAAAGATGATGATGATTGAAGGAATTCTTTCAGTTTTAGAAGGGGAGGCTCCTCGCGTAATCGAACAAAAGCTTGCTTCGTACTTAACAAAAGAAGAACGCAAACAAATTATGGGTGAAAGCGGGGCGAGCGGCCTTGGCAAGGAAATCTAAGAAGCGTAAAAAAGAACCAGGTGAAATCCCAGAGTCATGGTTGCTACCATATTCCGATTTACTAACATTATTATTAGCATTGTTTATCGTACTATTTGCATCAAGTACAGTAGATGCTCATAAATTAGCTCAGCTATCTTCTGTGTTTAATGCAGTGTTCGATGGAGGAAGTGGCGTAATGGAAAATCCATCTCCAGTAGAACCAACCGATCCTAAAAGTGACTCACTAAACAAAAATACGGCTTACTTAGAAGATCAAAAGTCCCTTTCAAAAATTAAGGGTAAAGTTGATGACTTTATTGCCGTGAATGAATTAGAAAAGCAATTCGAAACAAAGATGACCGATGATGGTCTTTTAATTACGATTCGAGATAGTGTGCTATTTGATCCTGGTAAAGCAGATGTAAAAGAAGAATATAAAGAAACTGCAAAGGAATTATCAAAAATTCTAGTTTTTAAACCAAAAAGAAGTGTAACAATTACTGGATATACTGATAATATTCCGATGAATAATGGGGAATTTTCATCTAACTGGGAACTAAGTGTTATGCGAGCGGTTAATTTCTTAACATTGATCGTTAATAATAATCCGAAAGTAGATTCCTCGTACTTTAGCGCGAAGGGATACGGAGAAAATAACCCAATAGCATCAAACAAAACAGAAAAGGGCCGTGCAAAGAACCGTCGAGTTGAAGTACTTATTCAACCATTAGTGAAAAAAGATGGCACATCAACAAATAATTCAAATGAATAAATACAAAAAAGGTATGTCTCCGGATAGAGGCATACCTTTTTGACTTAGAGAAAGCAAATAAAGCAATTGTTTTAATATTTATTTACGTAAGGATCCAAGCTCTGCTACAATAGCTTGCATTTCACTTGGGCTAAATGCATTACGTTTCATGACCATTTCGTATAAAAAAACTAAGTCCTCATAGTTATCAGTATCAAAATGTTCAGGTTTCATCGCATCTGCATTGACCATACGAAGTTTATCTTTTATACCTTCAATCATAAAAGTTACATTCTCTGTAGATGGTTGAGTTAAATTCAAAGGGATTCCTCCTACTTTTTATTACATTCATATACTACAGTATCATTTCACGATGAATTCTTAAAGTCAATTTAAGTTATATAAGAAATATTCCTTTGCTCCTCCTTTTATTGAGGATTTTAAGTAATTAGTGCATGTGAAATAGAATGTATATAATATTGAAACTGTTTTACATATAAAGTAGTGGGGTATAATAATATATATAGATGTTTGGAGGAGGATTAATATGTCTAACAAATTAGTTACAGGTATCGCATTAGGAGCTGTTACAGGAGCAGCATTAAGTATGTTGGATCGACACACTCGCGAAACTACAGTTAGAAAGGTAAAACATTTTATGATTGATGTGCAATATTATGCATCTAATCGTCAAGAAATAGTTGATAAACTTCAATCTACAGCTAGCTCAGTTCAGTCTATGTATAGTACTTTTATGAAAGACAAGGATTTCTATCTTGAAAAAATAAATGAAATTCAAGAGTTAACTCCTCAAGTAAAGGACATTGTTTTGGAAACAAAAGAAGTCTTAACAGCAGGAATTGAAAAAGCAAAAGAAAAAGAAGTTCCAACAGAATCTGTTATTCACTTATAAGTTCCCGATAAAGGGGGAGCAAGTATGAAAAAGCGTAGAAAAGTGAAAAAATATAAGCTTTTAAGAAGCTCCAAAAAAGCAAAGAATACTACAAGCGGTAAGTCATCTGAAATGTTCAATAAGATGAAGTTAATGCAAATAGAGAAGAAGGATACATTGGATGACCATTATGATGTCACTAAACTAAAAGGATTTATATTAGCATTTCTAAAACGTTTGAAGGATGCTGATATTACAGGGTTTGGTGCACAATTAGCGTATTTCTTTTTACTAGCATTATTTCCATTGCTGATTTTCTTATTGACTTTGTTACCTTATTTGAATTTCCCACCAGCTCTTGTATATATAGTTTTAGAAGATTTAATGCCAGAACAAGTATATACAATGATTGAGGGAACGATTGTAGAAGTTCTTGAAAAACGTAACAGTGGATTATTATCTATTGGGATCATCGGTACAATTTGGTCAGCTTCAAATGGTGTCAATGCCTTGATAAAATCGTTAAATCGTTCATACAATAAAGAAGAAACAAGGCCATTTTTAGTTGCTAGATTTGTATCTGTAGTTTTTACTTTATTGTTAATATTTTTAATCGTTGTCGCTTTAGTTTTACCTGTGTTTGGTAAACAAATTGGACTTTTTCTATTTTCAACATTTGGTTTAGAGGCTGATTTTCTAGTTGTTTGGAACAAATTTCGAACACTATTGCCTCCAATATTGATTTTTTCTGTTTTGACTTTAATGTATTGGATTTTGCCAAATATTAAATTATATCTAAAGAGTGTATTAATTGGAGCACTCTTTGCTACAATTTCATGGTTATTAGTGTCATATGCCTTTTCTTACTATATTGATAATTTTGTAAATTACTCAGCTACATACGGGAGTATCGGGGGTATTATCATATTAATGTTGTGGCTGTATTTGACAGGCATTCTCCTAATAGTAGGAGGGCAACTTAATGCTATTATGCAGCAAAGAAGGGAAAAGCTAGACAGAAAGAATAGAGCAAAATAAAGGGGACTAACCCATAAGTTAAAACTTACGGGTTAGCCCCTTTTTCTAGTAACAAGGAAGATGATTATTAATGGTTTTTCAACATTCTTAAACCGTTTAAAATAACTAAAATTGTACTTCCTTCGTGTCCAACTACTCCAAGTGGTAAATCTACTGCTTGTAAAAAGTTAGAGATGATTAACAATACGATTACGGAGATGGAGAAGGTAATATTTTGTTTGACAATTTTTTGCATCTTACGTGATAGATTAACTGCGTAAGAAATTTTAGAAAGGTCGTTTTTCATTAATACTACATCAGCAGTTTCAAGAGCAACGTCAGTTCCTTCACCCATTGCAATTCCGGTTGTTGCAGTAGCAAGTGCAGGTGCATCGTTAATACCGTCACCTACCATACCAACATGACTGTATGTTTTCATCAACTCTTTAATGTGATTTACTTTTGTTTCAGGTAAGCATTCTGCAATATAAGCATCTACACCGGCTTCTTTAGCGATTACTTTAGCAGTTTTTTCATTGTCACCAGTTAACATGATGGTGTGAATACCTAAGTTTTTCAATAAAGCAATCGCTTTTTTAGCTTCTTCACGAACTGTATCTTTCATCGCAGCAAGAGCAACAATTCCTTCTTCATCAGCTAAGAAGATAACAGTTTTACCTTGTTCTGCAAGTTTAGGAGCAATGCCTTCAGCAAATTTGTAGGCAGCATCCCGACCTACGAAATCCATTTTTCCAACTTTGTAAGATTGATTATCAACCATTGCTTTTAGGCCCCAACCAGGCACATCTTCTATTTGAGCTTGAGAGAAAGTCTTAAGTCCACGATTAGTAGCATAAGCGATAATTGCTTGTGCAAGTGGGTGATTTGACTTTGCTTCAATACCGGCAATTATTGATAACATTTGTAATTCGTCCACATCATTACGCACAACAAAATCTGTTACAACAGGTTTTCCTTGAGTAAGCGTACCTGTTTTATCAAAGGCAATTGCTCTTAACACGCTTAAGTGTTCAATATGTAATCCACCTTTGAACAAAACACCATTACGCGCACCGTTTGAAATAGCAGATAATGTTGCAGGCATAATAGAAGCAACAAGTGCACAAGGAGAAGCAACTACTAATAATACCATTGCTCGATAAAATGTTGTATTCCAACTCCAATCAAGTAAGAAATGTGGGACAAACATCATAAGGCCAACTGCAATAAGTACAAATTTTACATAGGCTCCTTCAAAACGTTCTATAAATTGTTGTGAAGGTGATTTTTCACTTTGTGCAGATTGTACAAGGTTAATAATCTTTTGAAATAATGACTCAGAACTTGGTTTAGTCATTTCCATTGTTACAGCACCAGTCATATTGACCGTTCCTGCAAATACATCTGCACCGACTAATTTTGTTACCGGAATAGATTCACCAGTTATTGCAGCTTCATCAATTGAGGTAGAGCCTTCCACAATAACTCCATCAGCTGGAATTAGTTCACCTGGTTTAATAAGTAAATGGTCACCTAAGTTCAAAGAAGAAACAGCAACGCGTTCTATTTCACCATTTTGTTTTATTAGCCATGCTTCTTCAGGTTGTAAATTCATCAGAGCTGAAATTTCTTTATGACTTTTCTTCATTGCATAAGTTTCAAGTGCACCACTGACAGCGAAGATGAAGATTAGAATAGCTCCCTCCGTCCAATATCCAATGATTGCTGAACCGATAGCAGCTATGATCATTAAAAACTCAACATTTAGCTCTTTATTTGCAATTGTTTCTTCAACGCCTTCTTTTGCTTTCGCAAAACCACCAATTAAAAAAGCTAATATATAGAAAACTATTGAAATAGTAGTTTCGCCGTCTTTCCCTAACAACCAAGCAGTTAATATCAAAATGCCTGATAGAAGTGCAGCAATAAGTTCAATATGTTCTCTTATTTTCTCAATTAGATGATAATTATTCTCTTTTACGATTTCCATTCACATGACCTCCTGATAATAATAATCAATATCAAAACGTTTATATAACAATAAATATGGGTGTCTAATTGCCTTTTTGTATTATCTTTATAGTTATTTTTAATTTAGAATTATTATAACATAGAGGATAGGGGGATGGAAGTGTAATAATAAATTATTGGTGAAATAAATAGAATAATTTAGTAAAAAGAAAAACCTTTCCAAACTTTGGAGAGGTTTTTCTTTTACTTATTTTAAAATACTCTTTCTGCATGCATAGCTAATTTTTCTAAAGAAGATTTTTGGACATCTGCGTGTAAAGAGTTTCCATGAGAATCCATTGTAACAACAGCAGTGAAGTCTTGGACACTAAGATGCCACATTGCCTCTGGTATACCAAACTCTATTAAATCTACTCCATCAACTGATTTAATACAATCGGCATAGTATTGCGCAGCTCCACCTATTGCATTTAAGTAAACCCCACCATGTTCTTCTAATACTTTTAGCGTTTTAGGTCCCATACCGCCTTTACCCATTACAGCTCGAATACCGAATTTCTTCATAATATCACCTTGATATGGTTCTTCACGAATGGAAGTAGTAGGACCAGCTGCTTTAACTGTCCAATTGCCATCTTCGTCTTTTGCCATTACGGGTCCGCAGTGATAAATAATTTGGCCATTTAGATCGACTGGGGCATCATGGCTTATTAAGTGATGATGAATTGCATCACGGCCAGTATACATACGACCTGAAATTTTGACGACATCACCGACATGCAGTGCACGTATTTGTTCTTCAGAAATAGGTGCATGAAGTTCAATAATTTCTTTTTTTGGTTCTTCTTGCGTTGCTGCAACGGCATCATCGAAGGCTATTTTTTCTCCTTCTTGGTAATGCCATTTTCTAATTTCTCCTGTTTCTGCATCAATATCAATAGCCATTCGTCGGTATGCCCAACAGTTATAAGCTACTGATACAAAGAAAGAAGCTGGAATGCGGTTCATAACACCGATTTTACAGCCTAGTAATGTTGCTTCACCACCAAAGCCCATTGTTCCAATACCTAACGTATTTGCTTTCTCTAATATGTAGGCTTCTAATTTTGCAAGGTCTGGATTTGGGTTAGTATCTTCCACGTGGCGGAATAATTGTTCTTTTGCTAAATCATATCCAGAAGAACGATCTCCTCCGATTCCAACACCGATGAACCCAGCAGAACATCCTTGGCCTTGTGCTTGATAAACAGAGTGAAGTATACATTTTCGGATACCATCCAAATCACGACCTGCACGTCCAAGTCCTTCAAGTTCACATGGTAAACTGTATTGAATATTCTTGTTTTCACAGCCACCACCTTTAAGGATTAGTTTTACTTCTATATATTCTTTTTCCCATTGTTCAAATTTTATAACAGGTACACCTGCACCTAAATTGTCGCCACTGTTTTTACCCGTTAAAGAATCTACCGAGTTAGGACGAAGTTTTGCATCCTTTGTAGCTTGAACGATAGCTTTTTTTATTACTTCTTTGATTTCAAGTTGGTTTACACCAACAGGAGTTTTAATCTTGAAAGTAGGAAGACCAGTATCTTGGCAAATAGGTGAAACTTGATCATCTGCCATGAAGATATTATTTGCGATTGTATCTAAGCTCATCGCTGCACGAGTCCCAGCATTTTCTGCATCCTTCGCTTTTTTTATAGCACGACGAACGTCTTTTGGTAAGTTAGTAGAAGTTTCGCTTACCAAATCGTAAATACTTTGTTCTAGTGTTTCTAGATTCATGGAAATAGCCCCCTCAAAAAGGTTATTTTTAAATTACACCTTATTATAACCTGTCCAAAGTATAAAAAAAAGAGCACAAAATTGTGCTCTTGTAGAAATTATATGAATAAATAAGAAGATTGTTAAAAATTTATTAATTACATTTCAGGGCGGTTTTTAAATTGTTCCATTTTATCTTCTAAATCGTCCATCATGGCAATAAGGCGATCGATATCTTGTAAATCTGCAGTTTCTGGGTCAATAGCATCTAATACTTCAACAAAAATTTGTAGACGTTCTTTTAAATAATTGACTTGTTGTTCTTTATCCGTAATTGATTTGCTCATCGTAACACCTCATTTCATCATCATCATCGTATACGATTTAATCAAATTTTTCAATTGGAAATTCGAAAAAATAGGCCAAAATGGGTATTTTATATTTCTGTAAGTTTAGAAAATTTACAAAATTAATGTAATATGTTAACATGATTTTAACCTAGAAGGAAGGAGGAGAAGTGAGTAATCACTTGAATGTCGGTTCTTTCGTAGGAAAATCCTCTTCCTTTTTAAGATGCCCATCAATGCAGCAACTCATGTAAAAAAAGTTGGCAATTTACATGAAGGGCGAAAAGAAAGTCTTCACTTCATAATAATAAGGAAGGAGTATAAAAGGTTTTCGCTGTAAATGGGAACGGAATAGGAGCCTTAGAATAAGTAGTTTAAAGGAGGGAGTTAAACAGGTTCTCGGTCAAGGTTAGGCCGATAATGGGTTTAATGTAACAACATATGATAATAACAGATCGTTAAAAGACTCAGTGCACTTTGAATTTTTGTGGCTGAGTCTTTTTTTGTGCTTTTCGGTAATTCACAGGTGGAATTAGATTATGATAAGATGTTACAAGTATTAAAATACATAATGAAAAAAGTAATTTTTACTAAAATGGAGGCAGATGTGGAATTTAAGATTAGTTTTGAGCAAAAAAGGTTTTGGATTTTAGTTATGATTGTATCTATTTCGGGATTTTCACAAGGTATGTTGATGCCTTTAATTTCGGTTATCTTCGAAAAAGATGGTGTTTCATCATCCCTTAATGGATTAAACGCAACAGCACTTTATATTGGAACGCTACTAATATCACCGTTTATTGAACAACCATTAAGAAAATTTGGGTATAAACCTATCATTTTAACAGGAGGAGCTGTTGTATTTTTTGCTTTAATGTTATTTCCATTATGGAAGCATGTGTTGTTTTGGTTTATTCTTCGCTTACTAATTGGGATAGGTGACCATTCACTTCACTATTCAACTCAAACGTGGATTACGAGTTCATCACCAGAGAATCGTCTAGGTAAAAATATTGCAATTTATGGATTGTCATTTGGAATAGGATTTGCTGTGGGCCCATTATTTGTTCCATTAACAGAAATCTCTGAAGCATTTCCATTTATCATTTCCTCAATGCTTTGTCTAGCAGCATGGTCACTTGTTTTCTTCCTAAAAAATGAAAGACCAGAACCAATACAAACTAAAAGTGTTGTGGATAATATCTTTAAACGATATGTTGTCACTTTAAAATTCGCTTGGGTAGCATGTTTGCCTTCGCTTTGTTATGGCTTTTTAGAGTCAACATTAAATTCATTGTTTCCTGTTTATGCATTAAGAAATCATTTTGAAGTTTCAATGGTTTCCTTTATCCTAGCGGCATTTTCAATCGGTGGAATCCTAACACAAATTCCACTTGGCATATTAGGAGATAAGATTGGACGAAGGAAAATTGTGTTAACTTCGTTGCTAGGTGGGGGAATAATTTTTGGATTAGGCAGCATTGTGGAATCATACCAATGGATGGTTGCAATTTGCTTTGGGCTTGCAGGAATGTTCTGTGGATCATTGTTTTCATTGGGTATTTCCTATATGAGTGATATGACGCCAAGAGAGTTGCTACCAACAGGAAATTTAATGTGTAGTATTTTCTTTAGTGTAGGGAGTTTAACAGGACCGCTTTTGGGAGGCCTATATTTGCAATATGTCCATCATTTTAGTTTCTTATTACTCGTATCAATTGGATTACTAATTGTATTTTTAATCAGTTGGTATTTTGGAAAGAGACCTACAAGTCAATTAGTATAAAAAGAGTCCTAGCTGTTTTATGATAGCTAGGACCCTTTGTTTTTTATAAGGTAACCATTATTCTTATTTTAAAGTTAATAATGATACTGATTCAACGTGTGCTGTTTGGGGGAACATATCCATCGGTTGAATATATTCTACATGGTAAATCTTAGTTAGTTCTTGCAAATCTTTTGCTAATGTAGATGGGTTACAAGAAGTGTATACAACTCTTTTAGGTTTTACAGTTAAAATTGTTTTAATAAGACTAGCAGCCAAGCCTGTACGAGGTGGGTCAACTGTTAATACATCTGGTACAAAGCCTTCTTTTTGCCAAGTGTCTAACCATTTTTCTGCAGTACCAGTTACATACTTGGTATGTGTAAATCCATGCTTTTTAGCATTTTCTTTTGCATCATGAATACTTTCAGGAATGATATCCATACCACGAACTTCTTTGGCGTCATTTGCAAGCCATAATCCAATTGTTCCAACACCACAATATGCATCTACGACAGTTTCTTTTCCTGTTAGAGCAGCAGCTTTTTTGATTTGATTGTAAAGGTGTACAGTCTGCTGTGGATTTAACTGGAAGAATGCACGCGCTGATAGATCAAACGCTAATTCTCCAAGTTCCTCATGAATTGTTTCCTTACCATTAAGAACAATAGATTGATCTCCAAAAATTAAAGAAGTCTTATCTTGATTAATATTTTGTACGATAGAGACAATGGCATGGTCAATTTTTTTCAACTTTTCTACGAGTAGTTCTTTTTTGGGAAAGCTTTTACGTGTTGTAATAATGACAAGTTGAATTTCTCCAGTTTGTATACCAACACGTACAACAATTGTTCGAATGATTCCTTTCAAAGAATGACCATCGTAAACAGGAATGTTCAAGTCATCGATTACTTTTTTTGCTGCATTTGTTATTTTTGTCGTCATAGGATGTTGGACAAGACATTCTTCAATATTCAATAGTTTATGGCTATTTTCAGAATAGAGACCAGCAAGTATTTGTTTGCCAGGTTTTCGAACTTGAAATTGACTCTTATTTCGATATTGCCATGGATTTTCCATACCAATTGTTTGGCGAATTTGAATGTTTTTCGCTGCTGATTTTACATATTTATGGAGGGCTTGTACAATTACATCTCGTTTAGCAGCAAGTTGATATGGATATTTCATATGTTGTAACTGACAGCCCCCACATTTTTCGTAAATTCGGCATGGTGGAATTTGACGAGCCTTCGCTTTTTTATGGATCTTTATAATTTTTGCTTCTGCGAAATTACGATTAATCTTTGTTAGCTCAGCATAAATGTCTTCTCCTGGAAGTGCTCCTTTTACGAATACGACATTTCGTTTATAGTAGCCTATTCCTTCGCCGTTAATGCCAAGCTTTTTTATAGTAAGGGGGATTTTTTGCCCCAATGTCATTGTAGGTTGTTGTTGCAAAACTTACACGTCCTTTTTCACTTCATCTTATCATTATAGCGAACGGTTCCGTGTAAGGAAAGAATCAGCCAATCTTTTTGTTATCAACGAAGAAAGGTACTGCGTTGATAAGGTTGTTAATGGAGTCAAAGCGATAGCCTTTTTTCTCAGCATCTTTGATAAACTTTGGCAGTGCTTCAGCGTTATCAGGAGAAACTGTGTGCATTAGAATAATAGCTCCAGGATGCATTTGGGACATTAAATTATTATAAGCATATTCCCAACCTTGTGGTTTGTCTTTTAGCCAATCTTTAAATGCAACAGACCAGAAAATATGGCGATAGCCTGCTTCTTGACCAACTCTTAATAAATCTTCGCTAAATACACCTTCTGGAGGTCTAGCATAAACTGTTCTTTCTACATCTGTAATTTCAGCCAACTTTTTGTCGAATCTTTGCCATTCATCAATCATTTGTTGTTCTGTTAGTCTAGCCATATTCGGGTGCTTATCTGAATGGTTTCCAATTTCATGACCTTCATTTACCATACGTTTTACTAAAGGAGTTGCACTAGTTAAATAGTGACCAGTTAAGAAAAACGTTGCTTGGATATTCTCCTTTTTCAATGTATTTAAAATGGATTCGGTATAGCCATTTTCGTAACCACAGTCGAATGTCAGATACATAACTTTATCATCGTTTTTACCTTTATAAACTGCTCCGTATTTTTCTAGCATTTTGTCAAAAGTTGCGCCGGCCTCTGGAGGCACTTCATTTTGAGCCTTTTTAAATCCCCAACTAAATTGTTGAGCGGAAGCAGTGAATGGGTTTGCAATAATACCAGTGATGATAATTGACATTGCGATTATAATACCTGTAGCATGTTGTTTTATCATTTTAAACCCAACCTTTCTTTTTTTGATAGGTTGCGTTGTTTTTATGGATTTATGCGTTATAACAAATTTTCTAACGCGTATTTAAGAGTAGGGTATTTAAATTGATAGTTAGCCTTTAGCAAAGAGCTTGGATGTACATTCTGACCTTCTAGTACTAGTTGACTCTTTTCTCCTAGAGCTAATTTCATCAAAATAGAAGGAACAGGAAACCAATGTGGCCTATGTAATACCTCTCCTATGGTTTTGCCGAATTCCTTCATAGTTACTGGATTTGGAGATGTGAAGTTTACAATCCCGTTAATATTCTCTTGATTGATGGAAAAAATGATTGCTTCAACAACATCCTCCAAGTGAATCCAGGACACCCATTGAGTCCCTGTCCCTACTGTCCCTCCAATGTAAAGCTTATAAGGCATGACCATCATTGGAAGTGCCCCTCCATTTTTTCCTAAGATTACACCAAAACGAGTTAAGACGACACGAACACCCAAATCTTCAGCCCTTTTTGCTGTATCTTCCCAATCTCGAACTGTATTTGCAAGAAAATCATGCGCTGTTTCTGTTGAAGTTTCTGTATATTTCGATTTGTTAGAAGAAGGGTAAATACCGATAGCGCTTGCATTTATTAAAACTTCTGGAGGAGTTTTGAGAGCTTTTATAATTCTTAGAACTTCCTTTGTCGCTGTTATACGACTTGAATAGATCTCCTCTTTAAGTGTTTTTGACCATCTTCCATTATTCAATGATGTACCAGCCAAGTTGATGATTGCGTTAATTCCTTCCAAATGCTTTTCTGGGAACGATTTGTCGGATAGCCATTGAATATAGTGAACCCCATTGGAAAAGTGACTTTGATTTCGAGTCAAAACAAAGATCTCAGCCCCGGCTAATTGTAATTGTTGGACTAACTGTTTTCCTACTAGTCCTGTACCACCTGTTATAGCTATTTTCATAACAACACCTCTTTATATACTATTGGAGTACTTTACATGATGTTATAATCGAAAAGTTGTATACTAAGCTTATCAAAGGAGGAATTAGATGTCTCGAGTAATTACCAAAATTAGCCGTCAAAAACGTAATCAGGAACGATATAATATATATCTAAATGAAGAATATGCTTTTAGTGTAGATGAGGCTATTTTAATACAATTTAGTCTTACAAAAGGTAAAGTTTTAGACGATTTAACGGTAGATGAAATTGCCTTTGATGATGAAATTCAAAGAGCATTCAATCGAGCGCTATCCTATTTGAGTTATCAAATGCGTAGTGAACATGAGGTACATGAAAAGTTAAAGGGTTTAGAATTCGGCGAAGCGGTGATTCAAGAAGCGCTTCAAAAGTTAAAAAAGCTTGGATTTCTAAATGATGAAAGTTATTCAAAAGCTTTGTTAGAAACGAAAAAGAAAACAGCGAAAAAAGGTCCTAGAGCTATACAGAAGGATTTAGAGAAAAAGGGTATCGATAAAAACCTCCAACAAAAAGTGTTACATTCGTTTTCAGAAGAGGAACAACTAGAATTAGCTATTCAGTTAGCTGAAAAAGCTGTCCGTAATGAGCGACGAAAAACGCCTAGTCAGATGAAACAAAAGGTTCAAGAAATTTTGACGCGAAAGGGCTATACTTTTTCAATTGTTGAACAAGTTCTAGACAAAATAGAATTATCAAAGAATGATGATGAATGGACTGAAATGATTCAACAACAAGGAGATAAAGTTTGGCGTAAGTATGCGCATAAATACGTTGATTATGAATTGAAGATGCGTGTTAAACAAGCCCTTTATCAAAAGGGATTTCCAATCGAGAAAATTGAAATTTATATAGAACAAAAGGAGCAAGAAAATGGACAAGAAATTTAGCGAAATGACACCAACTGAACTACGAGAAACAATCGCAACATTAAAAGAAAAAGCACGTAAAGCTGAACAACTCGGTGTTTTAAACGAATTTGCAGTTTATGAACGAAAAGCAATATTGGCGCAAGCGTTCTTATTAAATCCAGATGATTTCAAACCGGGTGAAATATACAGAATCGAAAGTGATCCAGGAATGTTCTTCCAAGTAGATTACTTAAAAGGTGTATATGCTTGGGGTTATCGTTTAGGCGGGGATCATTATGAAGAGGCTTTACCAATTTCAATGTTAACTCCGATCAAGGAGGCATTTTAGTGGAACAAAAGATTAACGAATTAGTTTCTAAATTATGTGCTAAAAATCCAGCAGTTTCTGAAGAAAAAGCACGAGTTTGGATAGAACTTCTTTGGTCAGATTTTGAATCTACTTATGCTAAAGCTGGGTATCAATATCGGGGTGCTGAAATGACCGAGAAAATTATTTTACAATGGATTGAAAGTTACGGCGAACAGTTGCATGAATTTGCAGGTCGTAATCCCAAATATGCACATTTGTTAGATGAAGTAGATTAAAAAATGACCGTTCCAGATTTGGAGCGGTCATTGTATTTGTTGAACGAGCGCATTCAGCATTTAAAAATATCCAGCATCATGCGCAAGCCCCTCGAGATGTTTCAGTCCTTTGGTCGAAAGTGGGAAAGATACTTTCGAGTCAGGCCTTCCAACGCTATTCGGGGCTGAACGAGCGCATTCAGCATTTAAAGATATCCAGCATCATGCGCAAGCCCCTCGAGACGTTTCAGTCCCTTTGTCGAAAGCTGAAGAGATGCTTTCGAGCCGGGCCTTCCAACGCTTTTCGGGGCTAAACAAGCGCATTCAGCATTTAGGTTTATACAACTAATTTTTTTTGTAGTTTGTCTTCGCTGAAAATCCAGCCGGTAAAGGATTTCATGATTTCATAATCTTGTGTAAGGTGAGCGATAGCCACAAATGGGTATCGATTATTACTACGATATCTCAAATCAATAAGTCTTACCTCGATTAAATCATCCTCAATTTCTGAGATTTCCCATCTATATAACGGTGAAAAGGAGACAAACGTTTTAAAATTTGGATCTTCCATAACTGCTTTAATTTCTGGAGAATCTGGCAAAGGTTCGATTAAAAACTTATCATAAATGGTAATGGAACGTCCGTATGCCCGACCAACATAATGATGTGTAGAAGAGTTTGCGGCCACTCGATATTGGAAAAAATGAGATGTTGGCGACAAAATAATGAGTTCTGCGTCAGGTATTGTATTACGAACTGCATGCTTCACAGATTTTTGAAGAAAATACCGAACAATATAATAGACAACTATGATTCCGTACAATGTAAACATTGTCGGAACAGGGTTTGCACCAAATGCCCAAAACATTAAAGCAATAACATGCAATGAAAAAATAATCGGATCAAATGTATTAATCCATCCCAGCGCTACCCATTGGTTTGAAAATGGTCTTAATGCTTGCGTCCCATAGGCATTGAAAATATCTACAAAAACATGTAAAAAGACAGCAAAAAAAGTCCATAACCAAAGATGTAAAAGATTCGCCCCAGGGAATATAATAGAAAGAACTAATGTTATCAATATAGGCCATAAAATGACGGCTGGTATTGAATGGGTAATACCTCTATGGTGACGAATATAGATAGCATTGCTACGTAATTTTAAAATTGTATCAACATCGGGAGCTTGTGAGCCAACAATCATGCCAGTAATGACGGCCGTAGTTGTTGATGAATGGTTAGCAACTACTGGGTCAACCAATGCCAGTCCGCCTAAAGCAATTCCCATAACTAGATGTGTACCTGAATCCAAGATGATCAACTCCTTCTATTGTGGGAGAGAGGTAAAAGTGAGAATTAGTATCTTTGTAAATAGTTTACACTATAATACCCATTATTTATGTGAAATAAAAACGAAATTACTAGGAGAATAACGTGTATTATCAATATAAAAAACAATTTCAACAAGCATTAGTCGAGTGGTTTGAACAAGAAAAAAGAGATTTACCATGGAGAAAAACAAAAGATCCTTATAAAATTTGGGTTTCAGAAGTAATGCTTCAACAAACAAGAGTTGACACTGTAATCCCATACTATAACCGTTTTATGCAGGAGTTTCCTACACCTGAAGCACTAGCAAAAGCCCCAGAGGAAAAGCTGTTAAAACAATGGGAAGGTTTAGGATATTATTCTAGGGCACGTAATTTACAGGACGGAGTCCGTGAAGTTGTAGAAACTTATGGAGGAAAAGTTCCTGATAATCGCCCCGAAATTTCAAAACTTAAAGGAGTCGGTCCTTATACTGCTGGTGCAGTATTAAGTATTGCCTATAATAAAGCTGAACATGCAGTCGATGGAAATGTTATGAGAGTATTAAGTCGAGTTCTTTTAATAGATGAAGATATTGCAATACCAAAAACAAAAAGACTTTTGAACAAGCAGTTATGGAGTTAATCGATACCGAACATCCATCACAATTTAATCAAGGTTTAATGGAATTAGGTGCTCTAGTTTGTACGCCAACATCACCAAAATGTTTACTTTGCCCTGTAAGAGAATACTGTACTGCATTTAATGAAGGAAATCCTGAGGAACTCCCTGTTAAAACTAAAAAAGTAAAAACAAAAAATCTCCATTATGATGTATTTGTAGTCCAAAATGAAAAAGATCAATTTTTATTAGAAAAGAGACCTGAAAAAGGATTACTAGCGAATATGTGGCAATTTCCTATGCTCGAACAAACAGACATAGAGGAACATACAAATGAAGCAAAACTAGCAGATATTTATAAACTAGAACTGATCAATCGCGATCAATTAATGTCTTTCAAACATGTTTTCTCCCATCTTGTGTGGCATATGGATAGTTATGTTATTAGTGCACAACAAATTGGTGATGCTCCTGACAATAGCAATTGGTTTTCAATAGAAGAGATGAAGGAATTACCGATGCCAGTTCCAATGCAAAAGATTTGGCAAAAATTTAACCTAAACCTATGAACATGATATAAGTATAAAAAACGCCTCTATGCACAAGTTATAATGCATGGAGGTGATTAAGATGCAAAAGAAATTTTCTGGCAAAACAGATGTGCAAAAAGTAAAACAATTAAACCAACAAGCCGAGTCTAACAAGCAACAAGCTTCTGGTCGTTTTGGTCAACAAAACACAGAGGAGTTTGGTGCTGAAACTGACGTGCAAGCAGTTAAAAAGGCAAATCAACAAGCCGAGGCTAAAAAACAACAAGCTTCTGGTAATACCTTTGGTTCAAGCCAGCAATCATAATTTCAGAAAATTGGTGAAGGAATTATACCTTCACCAATTTTTTGCTACAAGTTTTCCGCTAGGATTGTTATAATGTTACAAAAGAGCGCTCATAAGGGAGTGTTTGTTAAAAAAGGTGGGCTTATAATGGCAATACCGTCAGAGGGAGAAATCATACAAATACATAGCTATAAGCACAATGGTAATATCCACCGAGTTTGGCAAGAAACAATGGTATTAAAAGCTACAAAGAATATCATCATCGGTGCGAACGAACGGACATTAGTTATTGAATCAGATGGACGTACCTGGATTACGAGAGAACCTTCTATTTGTTATTTCCATGCAGAACATTGGTTTAATATCATTTGTATGTTAAGAGAAGATGGAGTATATTACTACTGTAATATGAGTTCGCCTTTTGTATTCGATCATAATGCAGTGAAATATATTGACTATGATTTAGATGTTAAAGTTTTTCCGGATATGTCTTACACGCTACTTGACGAAGATGAATATGAGCAACATAAAAAAGCAATGGGCTATCCACCAGTTATTGACCATATTTTAAAATCCAATGTTGATAAACTAATAAGTTGGATTCAACAAAGAAGAGGACCTTTTGCCCCTGATTTTATAGAAGCATGGACAAGCCGTTATGAATTCCAACGACAATTACATGAAAATAGCGAAGAATTGTAAGAAATAAAATATTTGACAAGAATGTAATCCTTTATAAATCAAAGATTGTAGTGGAGTTGCCCAGTCGAATTATAGGGCAACTTTTTTATTTGTATTATAATTATTTTTGAAATTGAATCCATCCTAATATAGAACTCCATTTGAAAGGACAGTGACTAAAATGGGGAGTATGAAACGGTATCTGCGCTTTGTTAGACCTTATCGATTTCAAATTTTCATAACCTTTATAATAGGTGTTATTAAATTTGCGATTCCTCTCTTCACACCTGTATTGATTAAGATTGTAATCGATGACATTATAGGTGCAAAAGATTTAAGTAACGATGAAAAAACAAAAGAATTACTACTATGGCTCGGTGGCACAGCAATTCTTTTCTTTGTTATTAGACCACCAGTTGAATATTACCGCCAATATATAGCCCAAAAAGTAAGTAATACAATCCTATTTGATATTCGCCAGAAGTTATACGCACATATACAAAAACTAGGGTTGAAATACTATTCAAACAATCGTGTAGGAGATATTATTTCTCGTACGATTAATGATGTAGAACAAACTAAAGAGTTTGTCATGACGGGACTCATGAATGTTTGGATTGACTTGTGTACTATATTAATAGCTATTGGAATTATGCTAAAGCTTGATGTGAAGCTAACACTCGTTTCACTGATTGCATTTCCGTTTTATGCAATCAGCGTACGTTATTTCTTTAGACGATTAAGAATGTTAACGAGAGAACGTTCCAAAGCTTTAGCCGGAGTTCAAAGTTATTTACATGAACGTGTACAAGGTATGAGTATTATCAAAAGTTTTACACTTGAAAAACACGAACAAAAAATATTTGGTGAAACCAATGGTGAATTTTTGGATAAAGCAATAAACCAAACACGTTGGAATGCCAAAACTTTTGCGGTTGTCAATACAATTACAGGTATTGCACCACTTATTGTAGTAGGATATGCAGGGTATCAAGTTATACATGGTCATCTATCCGTCGGAACAATGGCAGCATTTGTTGCTTATATTGATAGTTTATATAATCCACTTCGACGACTTGTAAACTCATCCACTACTTTAACGCAATCCGTAGCTTCAATGGATCGCATGTTTGAATTATTTGATGAAAAATACGATATTGAAGATGCAAAAGATGCAAAACCATTACAACATGTGAAGGGGAAAATAGATTTTGAAAATGTAACGTTCAACTATGGAGAAAATGGAAGAGATGTATTGAAGAATATTAATCTTCATGTCTCTCCTGGTCAAACAGTTGCACTCGTTGGAATGAGCGGCGGGGGAAAATCTACAATTATTAGTTTAATACCTCGATTTTATGATGTTATTAAAGGAGCCGTAAAAATTGATGATGTAGATGTACGTCATTCAACAGTGGAATCTATACGCTCGCAAGTTGGAATTGTCTTACAAGATAATATTTTATTTAGTGATTCGGTCAAATCTAATATATTAATGGGAAACCCAAATGCAACAGATGAAGAAATTATAGAGGCTGCAAAAGCTGCAAATGCACATGACTTCATCATGTCATTACCAGAAGGATATGATACAAAAGTTGGGGAACGTGGTGTGAAACTTTCTGGAGGACAAAAACAACGTGTTGCCATTGCACGAGTATTTCTTAAGAATCCGCCAATCCTTATTTTAGATGAAGCAACATCAGCACTCGATTTAGAAAGCGAGGCTTTGATCCAAGAATCATTAGATCATCTGGCACATAATCGTACAACTATAATTGTCGCTCATCGCCTTTCAACGATTACACATGCAGATCAAATCTTCGTCATTGACCATGGTGAACTGAAAGAGCAAGGTACCCATGATTCGTTGATGAGTCAAAACGGTATTTATCATAACTTATTTCAAGTGCAAAAGTTAGATTAAATTAAATATCATATATTACAACATTCAAAAGGCTTCTCTTTTAGAGAAGCCTTTAATTTTACGATTAATACATACAATTTATTACATTGTAGAAAAATGTTGCAATATATAGTTGAATAATAATAGAATGATAAAAAGTGATTTTAATAGAATATTTGCCTTTGAAGGAGGGAAAACGTGAATTCTCGAAAAGAACTTTTGCAAGTTAGGGAACTTGAAACAACGTTTTTTACAGATGATGGAGCCATACCAGCTGTTGATCATATTAGCTTTTCCCTTAAAGAAGGAGAGATTCTAGGTATTGTAGGCGAGTCTGGATGTGGGAAAAGTGTAACATCTCTATCTATTATGGGGCTTGTCCCATCGCCTCCAGGAAAAATTACAAGCGGGGAGATTCTACTAGATGGTAAAGACCTAACAAAGTTATCACAAAAAGAGATGCGCAAAATTAGAGGACAAGAAATCGCCATGATTTTTCAAGAGCCTATGACATCATTGAATCCTCTATTTACCATTGGTAATCAGTTAACAGAGGCGATATTAATTCATCATAAAAGTTGGTCAAAGAAAAAAGCTTCTGCACGTGCAGTTGAAATGATGAAATTAGTCGGTCTTCCAAGAGCTGAGGAATTATTAAAAGAATATCCTCACCAATTGTCGGGAGGTATGCGTCAACGAGTCATGATTGCAATGGCGCTCGTATGCGATCCGAAAATTTTAATCGCAGATGAGCCAACGACTGCACTAGATGTAACGATTCAAGCGCAAATTTTGCAACTGATGAAGGATTTAAATGTGAGACTAAATACAGCTGTCATGCTTATCACTCATGATTTGGGCGTAGTTGCGGAGACTTGTGAACGAGTGATTGTTATGTACAATGGACAAATTGTAGAAGAGGGACCTGTTGAACTTATTTTCAAAAATCCTGAACATCCATATACAAAAGGACTTATCCACTCTGTCCCGGATATGCGATTTAAAAAACAACGTCTCTTTTCAATTTCGGGAAATGTACCGAAGCCTGGAACTGTTAAACAGGGATGCCGTTTTGCTGCACGCTGTGAATATGCATTTGATCGTTGCCAACAAGAAAATCCTAATTTATACCAAACAGCCGAACAACATAAAACAAGATGCTTCTTGAAGGAAGGAAAGGAGGCGTCTTTGGATGACAGAACCGCTATTGAAAGTAAATAATTTAAAAAAATATTTTCCTATCCGAAAAGGAATCCTTGGAAGAGAACAAGGAAGTATTAAAGCAGTAGACGATGTTTCCTTCTATGTGAACGAGGGAGAAACGTTAGGAATAGTAGGAGAGTCAGGTTGTGGGAAATCAACTACTGGCAGAATGATTATGAGATTACTAGATCCAACAGAAGGATCGATTGAATTTGAAGGTAAGGATTTAGCCAAATTATCAAATGCAGAAATGCGTAAGGCTAGACGAGAAATTCAAATGGTCTTTCAAGATCCTTATGCTTCTTTAAACCCCCGACATTCTATTGGAAAAATTTTAGAGGAGCCTTTGATTGTTCATGGGCTGGGGGATTCAAAAGAAAGAAAAAGACGAGTAAATGAGTTATTAGAAATAGTAGGCCTATCTAGTTATCATGCAAAACGTTATCCTCATCAATTTAGTGGAGGACAAAGACAACGTGTTGGAATAGCTCGTGCCCTTATGACGAATCCAAAACTGATTATTGCCGATGAGCCCGTATCAGCTTTAGATGTATCTATTCAAGCGCAAGTTCTAAATTTAATGCAAGATTTACAGCAAGATTTAAAGCTTACGTATATCTTTATCGCACATGATTTAGGAGTGGTGCGACATATTAGTGATCGCGTAGGAGTAATGTATCTAGGGAAGATGGTAGAACTAGCAGAAAGTGAACAACTATATAATCAGCCGTTACATCCTTATTCGAAAGGGTTACTTTCTGCAGTGCCTGTACCAGATCCGGATTTTAAAAGAGAACAAATTTTACTAACTGGGGATATTCCTAGCCCCTCTAACCCACCAAGGGGTTGTACTTTCCATACGCGTTGTCCATTCAAAATGGATGCCTGTACATCCGAAGTGCCGGGGTTAGTGGAAGTGGAGAAAGGTCATTCTGTTGCCTGTCATCTTTACGATGAACGGTTCAACAATGATATATAAATTATTCAAACATGGGGGTTATTGAATGAAGAAAAAGAGGTTATTGTCTTTAGGTTTGCTATTAGTTTTAGTACTATCCACTATTCTAGCTGCTTGTTCATCTGATAAAAAAGATGATGCAACTGGCAACAAAGATTCTGGTGATAGCAAAAAAGAAAAAATACTCGTGTTCGGTCGTGGGGGAGACTCTGTATCACTGGATCCGATTACAGTTACAGATGGCGAATCATTTAAAGTAACGCAAAATGTTTTTGAAACACTGATTAACTTTGGTGAGCAAGATACAAAATTACAACCAAATCTTGCAACAAAATGGGAAGCTTCTGAAGATGGTTTAACTTATACGTTCGAACTTCAAGAAGGGGTTAAATTCCATGATGGAACAGACTTCAATGCCGAAGCTGTTGTGAAAAATTTTGAACGCTGGATGAGTGGAGATGCAGAAAAATTCCCTTATTTTGCATCCATGTTCGGTGGATTCAAAGGTGACAAAGAAGCAGTGATTAAAGAAGTAAAAGCAGATGGAGATTATAAAGTAGTAATCACTTTAAATCGTGCCCAAGCTCCATTCTTAAAAAACTTAGCTATGAGCCCATTCGGTATTGCGAGTCCTACTGCATTTGAAAAGGAAGGGGATAAATTTGGGGATAATCCAGTAGGTACTGGACCATTCAAATTTGTATCTTGGAAACGTAATGATTCTGTGACAATTGAGAAAAACAAGGATTATTGGAAAGAAGGACTTCCAAAACTAGATAAAGTCATTTTCCGTTCAATTCCAGATAACTCAGCACGATTAAATGCTTTAAATACTGGTGAAATCGATTTAGCTGATGGCATTATTCCATCAGATGCAGCTTCAATCCAAAGTAATTCGAAATTACAAATCTTTGAACGACCATCTATGAATGTTGGTTACCTAGGTTTAACTGTTACTCGTCCACCATTCGATAATGTAAAGGTTCGACAAGCTGTAAACCATGCAATCGATAAACAAGCAATTATCGATGCATTCTTTGAAGGAAAAGCTGAAATAGCGAAAAATCCAATGCCTTCAGTTATTGAAGGATATAACGATGATGTAAAGGGCTACGATTATAATCCTGAAAAAGCGAAAGCACTATTAAAAGAAGCAGGCTATGATGGGAAACAAATTGAACTTTGGGCAATGCCTGTACCACGTCCATATATGCCGGATGGACAAAAAGTGGCAGAAGCAATTCAAAAGAACTTAGCTGATGTAGGGATGAAATCGAAAATCGTTTCTTATGAATGGGCTACTTATCTTGATAAAGCAGCTAAAGGAGAAGCAGATGCCTTCTTACTTGGCTGGACAGGTGATAACGGGGATGCTGATAACTTCTTATACACTTTACTAGATGAAAGTAATATCGGAAGTAATAATTATACGTTCTTCAAAAACAAAGAAACTCATAAATTACTATTAGAAGCACAAACAGAAACAGATGAAGCAAAACGTAACGAATTATACAAAAAAGCACAAGTTATTTTGGCAGAAGAGGCACCATGGGTCCCACTTGCTCACTCTACACCATTGTTAGCAGGTAAAGCAGATATCGTAGACTTCAAACCGCATCCAACTGGTTCTGATATCTTGTCAAAAATAGATTTTAAATAATTTAAAATAAATGGAATGAAATCGCCTTTTACTTTTTTGGTAGAAGGCTAGTTTTTTAAGTGAAAGGAGGAGGAGTGAAAGTATGCTTCACTATATCGGTAGAAGGCTTTTACAGCTGATTCCAGTTTTGCTCGGAATGACATTTATCGTATTTTTGATAATTCGTGCGATTCCGGGAGATCCAGCGCAAGTTATATTAGGACAACAGGCAACGAAAGAAGCTGTCGCAGCATTACGAGCAAGTTTGGGATTAGATAATCCTTGGTATATTCAGTATTTTCACTATTTAGGTGATTTATTAACAGGTGATTTAGGGGAGTCCATGCGTACAAAAGTGCCGGTAGCAAGTGAGCTTTGGCCATATTTAGGAGCAACATTGGAGTTATCGCTATGTGCCATCATTTTAGCAGTTATTATTGGTGTCAACGCAGGAATCATTTCTGCTTGGTTTCAAAATTCGTGGTTTGACTATGCTGCAATGATCATCGCTTTAATAGGTGTATCGATGCCAATTTTCTGGTTAGGTTTAATGGAACAATGGATATTCGGTATTCAATTGGACATGCTGCCGACATCTGGTCGTGACGATGCACGAAATCCAGTCAATCCAATCACTTATTTATATATTATTGACACCATTATCCAAGGACGCTTTGATCAATTGGTTGTCGTTATACAACATTTAATATTGCCAGCGATTGCTTTAGCAACGATACCGATGGCTATTATCGCTCGTATGACTCGTTCGAGTATGCTTGAAGTAATGCGTTCTGATTATGTACGTACAGCACGTGCAAAAGGTCAAAAAATGTTTTGGGTTGTGTACAAGCATGCTTTAAAAAATGCAATCATTCCAGTATTAACAGTAATCGGTCTACAAATGGGTATGTTACTTGGGGGAGCTATTTTGACAGAAACTATTTTTAGTTGGCCAGGTATTGGACGATATATCTATGATGCAATTGGTTTCCGTGACTATCCAGTTATACAGTCTGGTATATTAGTGGTTGCTTTTATGTTCATCATGATTAATTTATTAGTAGATATTTTGTACAGTATTATTGATCCAAGGATTAAGTATAACTAAAAGGAGGAGTCCAATATGTCTCAAATGGCGCCAAACTTACCCTCAAATGTCGAAGCACAGCAAGAAAAATCATCTGGTCCATGGAAAGAAGCATGGCGTAGTTTTAAGAAAAATAAAATTGCGCTAGTTGGTGCAATTATTGTGGCCTTCTTCATTATTTTAGCTTTATTTGGTCCACTAATCGCACCTCAAGGTATTAATGAGCAACAGTTAAGTGAACGATTGAAAGCACCATCCACAGATCATTGGTTTGGGACAGATGACTTTGGACGAGATATCTTTTCACGAATTGTTCATGGAGCAAGGCTTTCTTTAATGGTTGGTTTTCTTTCGGTAATTGGCTCAGTTGTAATTGGGAGTGCTTTAGGAATTATTGCAGGTTATTATGGGCGTTTTATCGATGCGATTATTTCACGTATATTTGATATTTTACTAGCGTTTCCTAGTATTTTACTAGCGATTGCGATTGTTTCAGTTTTAGGTCCTTCACTAACGAATGCCCTTATAGCTATTGCAATTATTAACATTCCAAACTTTGGTCGGCTTATCAGGTCAAAAGTATTAAGTATTAAACAAGAAGAATATATTATAGCCGCAAAGGCAATAGGAATGAGTGATTTTCGATTATTATTTGCTCATATTTTGCCGAATTCAATGACCCCAGTAATTGTACAAGGGACACTGGCGATTGCTACAGCCATTATTGAGGCCGCAGCACTTGGCTTTTTAGGTTTAGGCGCACAAGCACCACAACCAGAATGGGGAAAAATGTTATCTGATGCAAGAGTATACTTAGTCAATGCACCTTGGACGATGATCTTCCCAGGTTTAGCGATTATGCTAACTGTACTAGGTTTTAACCTTATGGGAGATGGGTTACGTGATGCACTTGATCCAAAGATGAAGAACTAATAAAAACTGCAATTATCTTTTAAACTAAAGATAATTGCAGTTTTTTTATATGATCTTATAAAACTCGATCTTCTATATCTACTTTAAGTATTTCATGAGAATGATGGTTTTGGTAGCACATAATAAGAGTATCTAAATGTTCAAGGTTTTCTTCATAATCTAAAATACGAGAAAGAATATGCAGCAGATGATAGCTTGAAAATTCCTCTTCCTTTTCATCTTCATGGGCTAATACAATATGCTTTGCGAAGATGTCCATAACCTCATTACGTTGTAGATACTCTTCCTTTCCTACCCAAGTTGTATGTTCGTGTTTCAGTTTGCCGGTATATTTTAAAAATAATTGTTCATGATATGTTAATAGATAATCTAAACGTTCTTGTATCATTATTCGGAAACGTTCTGGCAAATTGGCCATTTCATTTTCATGTAAATGTAGACGATTTAGAACCTCTATGCTTTTCTTCGTTGTTAAAATCATTTGTCGATAGATGACTAACTTACGTGCTTTGATATATTTCTTTTTTCCAAAGTATACACGTTCTTCTTTATATAACTTATTTAATGTTTTGATACGTTCATAGCGCGCTTTCAAAGATCGCAATGACTGTTTTGTAGAAGTATGCTCGGAAGCTTGGCGTACAGCTAGACGAATCCAACGAATGATATCATCTTGTAGTATATTGATGGAAGCAAATAATCTCGTTTCATATTTTGGTGGTAAGAATAAGAGGTTGACAACAAAAGCTGCTAACACTCCAATCATTACTGTAGCAAAACGAATAAGACCAAATATCATGAATTGTTCGCCTTGAACTTCCATAATAACAATCATAGTAACAAGAGCTAGAGAAATACTATCTTCCAGTTTGAATTTGATCATAATAGCGAGTGTTACAATAGCAGCTAATCCAACAGCTACAAATTCATGACCAAATATGGAGCCGAATGCAACAGCTACAATGGCACCGATAATATTCCCTTGTATTTGTTCAATAATTGTTCTGTAAGAGCGATAAAGAGAAGGCTGCATTGCGAAAATAGCAGCGATTCCTGCAAATATGGGAGATGGACAATGTAAGGCTTTTGCTACAAACAAAGCTAATACAATGGCAACTCCTGTTTTTAATATTCGGGCACCTAATTTCATATGGGAAATGAGTAACCTCACTTTCTTAATTTTTATGTAAAACAAATGTGAGAATGTGTTTCATCGGATTGTATTACTTAATTGTAGTCAAATATTCTACAAAGTGCCAAAGAAATTGTTACAATATTAGAAAGTATATGAAGTGGAGGAGATAACATGTCAATGTTGGAAGGATTACAAGCACCTATGTTTTCGTTACAAAATGAAAAAGGAGAGGTGGTATCTTTATCTGATTATAAAGGGGAGAAATCTGTAGTACTCTACTTTTATCCGAAAGATATGACGCCTGGTTGTACGACGGAAGCATGTGATTTTCGTGATGCTCATAATGATTTTTCAAATTTAGATGCAGTAATTTTAGGGGTAAGCCCGGATGATGAAAGTAAGCATGTAAAATTTATCGAAAAACACGGGTTACCATTTTCTTTACTTGTAGACACAGATCATAAAGTGGCTGAAGCATATGGTGTGTGGAAATTAAAAAAAATGTATGGTCGCGAATATATGGGGATTGAACGCTCAACATTTTTGATCAACAAAGATGGCATTGTGGAAAAAGAATGGCGTAAAGTACGTGTTAAAAATCATATTGAAGAAGTATTAAATTATCTTCGTAACAAAGGGGAATAGAAGCTGATGATATACTTTACTTTTGATCCACGACCAGATTTAAAAGATGATTTGTTACGAGATTTTCCGGACCAGGAGTTTATATTCGAAAATAAGGTAGAAGAAAAGTATTTAAAAATTGCTGATATTCTTGTGACTTACGGTGAAGACTTAACAGAAGACCATATTGAAATTGCTGATAATTTACAATGGATTATGGTAGTTTCAGCAGGCCTTGAAAAAATGCCTTTACAAAAAATAGCAGAGCGAAATATTACTGTTTCAAATGTGCGAGGAATTCATAAAGTACCTATGGCGGAATCTGTGATGGCACATTTACTTGCGAACAAAAGGTCTTTACCATGGATTTACGAAAAAGAAAGAAATGCTGAATGGAATCGTAAGTCTAAATCGAAAGAATTGCGAGATTCTACGGCTCTAATCTTAGGGCCTGGAGCTATTGGGGGAGAAATTGGGCGATTATTACAATGTTTTGGTGTGAAAACAATCGGCTGCAATCGCTCAGGTAAAAAAGCTGACTACATGGATAAGATGACAACATTTGACGACTTACTCAAGGTGTTACCAACCGTAGATATTATAATCTCAATATTACCTAGCACTCAAGAAACACATCATTTGTTAAAAGCTGAACACTTTAAAGCGATGAAAGATAGTGCTATCTTCATGAATTTCGGACGCGGTGATTTAGTCGAGACGAATATTTTAAAAGAGGCGCTATTACAGAAAGAGATTGCTTTTGCTATATGTGATGTATTTGAAGAAGAGCCATTGCCTCAAAATCATCCGTTTTGGAACATGGATAATATTACGGTATCGCCACATGTTTCGAGTCATTCTTCCCGTTACCTTGAACGCAGTTTCGAAATCTTTAAACCTAATCTAAGGAAATGGCTAAATGGAGATAAACAATTAGAAAATATAATTGACCCTTATAAAGGTTATTAAAAAAGAAATATAATAATTGAATAACTATCATTTCCAACTCACTAATTGAGAATTTTGTTGAGAAAACGGATGCTTTTACATAGTGGATTTCGTCTGCTCTTTTTTTGCAAATTTAAATTATATATGCCTATAAACAAACAAAATACGGTAGCAATAGGTAGAAATGTTGACATTTACACCACTTATTAAGTAAACTAATTATAACGATTACAAATAAATAATACTTATGAAGTGAGGTGCATGGCGATGTCTGAAATGCAATTGAAAAACGCTCTCGACACGCTAAAGACAACTGGCGTAAGGATCACTCCGCAACGTCATGCGATTCTTGAGTACTTAATCGAATCAATGTCACATCCGACTGCTGATGATATATATAAAGCATTAGAACATAGATTTCCTAATATGAGTGTTGCTACTGTATATAACAATTTACGTGTTTTCCGAGAATCAGGTCTTGTACGCGAATTGACGTATGGTGATAATGCTAGTCGTTTCGATTTCGTTACAAGCAAACATTATCATATAATTTGTGAGTCCTGTGGGAAAATTGTAGACTTTCATTATCCTGGTCTTGATGAGGTTGAACATCTTGCGGCTCACGTGACTGGTTTTAAGGTCAATTCTCACCGTTTGGAAGTATATGGTACATGTCCAGAGTGCGCTGAGAAAGAAGCTAAAACAGAAGAATGATAATTAGCATTTAGTAAGCTATACGCAGTGGTTAGCTGTTGTATAGCTTTTTTTCTGTGTGAAGTGTTGAACAATTTTGGTATTGAAAAACCTCGTCTCAAGTAGAAACGAGGTTCTTCGCTATTCTTTACTATCTTTTTTATGTTGTTTTGTTTTATTGTTATAATCTTGGTTGAATTCTTTTCCTTCTAAAGACTTGTCCAGTGTTAAGGGCTCGTTGCAAAACATGCACATATCTACACGGCCTAGCATCTTAGTATGTTTATGACAATTTGGACATTCAACCATAACAGCTTGTGTTGATAATAATCCAATCCAAGCGTAAACTACTGTACTAGCAATAATGCAAAGCATGCCTATAGCTATGAAAATCATGGCCACCCATTTATGGTCTCTAAATATAATAGCGCCATACATGACGATAAAGCCAATAAAGATCAAAGATAAAGCAAATGTACGAATTTTATTGATTTTACTTTTATAAGGTTTCTTATTAGATTTCATTTGTAAGCCTCCTAACCTAAAGCATACTAAAAACGGTAAAGTAAGGCAATATGAATTGAAACTTCTAAGAGGAATCTAAAATCCGCTGTCGAAAGATTATTTATAGAAAGATTTTATTCTAGGAGGATCATTATGGAACAACTACTTCGTCCGATATACCAAGAGCGTGCCAGTCAACCTAACACATTAGGAATCATTATAGTAGAAAAAAGAGAAGATGTTAGTCCTATTACTGACACATTTGATACCATTCTTTTAATTGTCACAAAAGAAAACAAAGTACCAGTATATACAAAACATTATACGTATGAAAGTAAAAAAGCAGCGATGCACATTATTACGGAAAAACAATTACATAAATGGCTATTAGTTGGAACTAATAAGAAACTAATCGATTGGATTTTATTTGGTAAAATCGTATTTGATCGAAATGAATATATTAGTGATCTAAAACAAAATCTAAAGGACTTTCCCTTCTATGGAAGAAACATTAAAATGGGTATTGAATTTGCAAAACTGATTCGTCATTATTTAGAGGGAAAAGTTTGTTTTGAAGACACTAATTTCTTAGACGCATACAATCACATGGTTGAATCTTTGCACCATTTGGCACGGTTAGCTGTTTTAGATAAAGGGCTATATCCTGAAGTAACAGTATGGTCACAAGTAAAACAGATTGATCCAGAAATTTATAAATTATATGAAGAACTAATAACAAGTGAAGAATCTATTCAAAAGAGATTAGAGCTTTTGTTCTTGGCTAGTGAATTCTTAATCCATTCTCGTACTGCTGATGGGGCTCGTCATATCATAAGTGTAATGTCTAAAAAAGAATACTGGACTATTCAAGAATTACACGAACAAGAAGAACTAAAGAATTACTCTGTTGACTTGGAAGTGTTTGTTGAGTTTTTAATTAGTAAAGGATATATTTTTGTAGAAAAAGTAGAAACGAAAGGTAACCGAATTTTCCACAGATATTATAAGATTGAACAAACGTCAATTTAGTTGTATAGTAAATACGATGCTTTTATATAGAATAAAAAAGTTTTTTAGAAAAAAAAGTGTTGACATATTCAAAGTAATTATTGTATTATATTAAATGTCGTTAAGACATACTAATTAAATCACAACTTAATCTTCTGAAAAACTTTTTTAAAAAAGTTATTGACATTGAATAAGTTAGATGATAAGATATAAAAGTCGTTAAGATGACGACAAGATATGAACCTTGAAAACTGAACAAGCAAGATGTTAATCAATAAACTTTGTTTTTTAACTTTTGTTAAAAGCAAGGACAAAA